>NZ_BKAJ01000409.1 GCF_007992495.1 Reyranella soli | reverse complement strand
TGTGGCGTGACGTTGAGGCGGCGCAGGGCGGTGACGTGGTCTCGGCTGTCATAGGCTTTGTCCTCGCCGACCGTGATGCGCCGGCCTCGTCGTCTGGCTTTGCGCTTGAGCATCGCCTCTGAGGCACGACGTTCGGCTGTGCCGTCGGCTTGGCTGACCTGGCCGGCGACCGCCAAGCCATTGCGGTTCTCCATGATGACGTGACCATGTAGCTCAGCCTGGCCTCGCGGCCGGCTGCCTTGCGATAGAGCTTGGCGTCGGCGTCGCTGGTCGAGGCATGGGTGTCGTTCTTGCGTTTCTGACCATGGAAGTTGGAGCCGTCGTCGTCCTTGTCGCCATCCTTCGGCTTGAAGCTCTTGTGCGAGGCCCACGCCTCGATCAGCGTGCCGTCGACCGAGAAGTGCTCGTCCGATAGCAGCGGCTTGACCTCGGGCTGCTCCAGCAGCTTGGCCATGAACTTGTCGAACACTTGGCCCTGCTGAAGGCGCTCGCGGTTCTTGG
>NZ_BKAJ01000408.1 GCF_007992495.1 Reyranella soli | reverse complement strand
CGCCGGGACGGCGACCAAGGACCAGGTCCTGACGGCGTCGAACACACTGGCGGACGCCGATGGCCTGACGCTGATCGCTTACCAGTGGCAGCGCAACACGGGATCGGGCTTTGCCGACATCGCCGGTGCGACGGCCATAACTTACACGCTGGGCGATGCCGATGTGGGTGCCAGCATCCGGGTGGTGGCGAGTTACACCGATGGTCACGGCACCCTGGAGAACGTGGCCAGTGCGGCGACGACGACGGTGACCAACAATGTGCTGACGCTCTCAGTCGCTCAATATCTGGCGCTGGGAACGGTCACGCTGCCGGCGGCGTACATCGTGACGCTTGCCGACACGGGAGCCAATCTTGCCGCCTTGTCGGCGGCACAGTTTGGCGGGCTGGCTGGCAAGGGTATCGACAGCATCGATGCCACGGACAACGTGTTGTCGCTGAACTTGGCCCGGTACAATGCGCTTGGCGCCGTGCTCCTGACTGCCACGGACAACGTGACGCTAGCCGACACGGGAGCCAATCTTG
>NZ_BKAJ01000407.1 GCF_007992495.1 Reyranella soli | reverse complement strand
CATAGGCGCTAACTTAAGGGTTGACGCTGTGAATCGGCCTGTGATTCATAGTGGAGATGCTGGAAGCATCACAGTTGGATTACGGCTGGGCAGAGCTGTTGAGGCGGATCGGCTCGAGTGAAGAGCTGGAAGCGACGGCGAAGGCTAGCGGAGCGCTGGTTCGGCGTCGCGAGATCAAAAGCGCGGAAGATCTGTTGCGCCTGGCGCTGGCCTATGGCCCGTGCGGTATGTCGCTGCGTGGGGTAGCAGCGTGGTCGTCGACCATCGGCATAGGCGATCTGTCGGACGTGGCAGCGCTCAAACGGCTGCGCGCCTGCGGCGACTGGCTGCAGGAGCTCGTTGGCAGCCTGCTGGGTCGGCGTCTGGAGAGTTCAGCTGCGGTGAGCAGTGGTCGGACGATCCGGCTGGTCGATGGCACGACGATCTCCGAGCGCGGCAGCGACCGGGCCGATTGGCGACTGCACTACAGCTACGATCCGCGCGCTGGGCGAACAAGCGACTGCCAGCTGACGACAGCTCGCGAGGGCGA
>NZ_BKAJ01000406.1 GCF_007992495.1 Reyranella soli | reverse complement strand
CGAGGTTGGCTCCCGTGTCGGCAAGCGTCACGACATCCGTGGCAGTCAGGAGCACGGCGCCAAGCACATTGTACCGGGCCAGGTTCAGCGACAGCACGTTGTCCGTGGCATCGATGCTGTCGATACCCTTGCCGGCCAGCGCGCCAAACTGTGCCGCTGACAGCGTGGCCAAGTTGACTCCCGTATCGGCAAGCGTCACGACGTCTGCCGCCGTCAGCGTGACCGTTCCCAGCGCCAGGTACTGGGCGGCCGAGAGCGTCAGTACGTTGTCGGTGGAGTCCAGCCTGTCGACCCCCTTGCCGGCCAGCGCACCAAACTGAGCCGCCGACAGGACGGCAAAGTTGGCTTCCACGTCGGCAAGGGTCACGGTGTCGGCAGCCGTCAAGGTGACCGTTCCCAGCGCCAGGTATTGAGCGACCGAGAGCGTCAGCACATTGTCCGTGGCGTCTATCCTGTCGATCCCTTTGGCCGCCAGCCCGCCAATGTCTGTGGCTGACAGCCCGGCCAGGGTGGCTCCCGTGTCGGCAAGT
>NZ_BKAJ01000405.1 GCF_007992495.1 Reyranella soli | reverse complement strand
CGCCCTCCAGCTGGAGAGGTTGTCGAAGTAATTTGGAAGCGCGCCAAGTGAAAGAGCTACTCTAGGCGTGGCTAATTCACCTCCTCCACCAGCTCCGGCCTGTTGTTCCTCACGTTGCCCACGCCCCGGCTGACCTCCCACAGGTCGATCGCGCCCGCCTGCAGCCATCTCCGGTGGCCCGCGCATCTAGTCATCGAACTGCATGCCTCGTGACGCCTATGCTAACAAGGGATCATGTCGACCCCGATCGTTACGGCACGCCGTAATCTGGCCCAGAGGATCAGCAAACTGCTGCTCAAGGGAGGCGAGACCAGCCTGACGTCCTGGCAGCTGCGACAGGTGCAGGGCGCAATCGAGCAGCTCGAGGAAGAGCGCTTTGCCGAGGGCGAACGCACGATGTCGGAGGCCGAGCGACCTGACCTCTATGAGCCTGGCGCGTATCTGGCCAAGGAACCGATCGAGCGGCAGCGTTTGGTCGACCAGCTGAAGATGGTGATTGCAGCGGCATAGCGCGAGCGTCGGCCAAATGCATG
>NZ_BKAJ01000404.1 GCF_007992495.1 Reyranella soli | reverse complement strand
GATCTGTGATGGTGCTGATCCTGCTGTGAGGTTGGGATCGGCTTGTGTCTAGACTTGAACCTACGCTTGAGCCCGAGCGCCAGGTCCGGCGCATCGAAGTGATCACTGGCGCCGGCGGACGTCGTCGTTGGACGGTAGACGACAAGGCGCGGATCGTTGCGGAGACGCTGGAGCCTGGAGCGGCGGTGTCGGTTGTTGCGCGCCGCCATGGGCTGACACCACAGCAGTTGTTTGGTTGGCGGCGCGAAGCGCGCAAGCGGAGCGAGGCGAGCGACGATGGGGGGCCGAGCTTCGTGCCGGCGGTAATGGATCTGCCAGCGGCGCATGGCCGGCGACGGCCGCAAGCCGCACTTATGGCGGCGATCGAGCTCGATATGGGCGGGGTGAGGGTGCGGATCGGGGCGGGCGCCAAGGTCTCGATCGTATCGGCGGTGATTCGCGCGTTGAAGGAGGCCTTGTGATCGGACCGACCGGGACGGTCCGCGTCATGGTGGCGACCAAGCCGGTCGACTTCCGCAAGGGCATGGAGGGGCTGGCGGCGCTGGTGCGCGATGCCATGGGGAGCGATCCGTTCTGCGGGACGGTCTATGTGTTCCGGGCCAA
>NZ_BKAJ01000403.1 GCF_007992495.1 Reyranella soli | reverse complement strand
CCTGTCGGGAAGTTCCGCGGCGTTGCGGTCGGTCGAGACCGTCTTCCACCAGGATCTCAACGGCGACGGCGCGATCGGCGCCCCGCCGTCCTTACTGGCGGCTGACGACCCGTTCCGCTAGGCCGCGCGCCGCCGTGGCGCGGGCTTGGCGCCGCCGCTATCCTTCGCCAGCCCAACAGCCACAGGTGACGACATGACCACGGCGAGCGAAGGCCAGGAACTCACCCAGGTCGGCCCCGGCACGCCGATGGGCCGCGTGATGCGGCACTACTGGCTACCGGCCCTCAAGTCGTCGGAACTGGAGCGCGACGGCCCGCCGACCCGCTTCATGCTGCTGGGCGAGAAGCTTCTGGCCTTCCGCGACAGCGCCGGCCGCGTCGGCGTGATGGACCATCGCTGCCCGCACCGCTGCGCCTCGCTGTTCCTCGGCCGCAACGAGCAGGGCGGGCTGCGCTGCATCTATCACGGCTGGAAGTTCGATGTTGCCGGCAACTGCCTCGACATGCCGAATGTGCCCGAGGACCAGGACTTCAAGCACAAGGTCAAGGCCGAGGCCTACCGCGTCATGGAGCGGGCCGGCCCTGGTCGCTGGGTCCACATGGGCGAGGGCGCGCCGCAGGCGCTT
>NZ_BKAJ01000402.1 GCF_007992495.1 Reyranella soli | reverse complement strand
TAATTCCCTCGAGGAATGGCGCAAACAGGCTCAGCAGTACGTCGCTGTCCTTGCCGCCGCTGTACATGAGCGCAACCCGGTTGTGCCGCAGGAGGCGGGAGTAGTCAGGAAGTGGTGGCGCGTTGGTCATGGCCGCGGTCACAGCGAACAACTGCGTGAGTGGGTCGGGTTTACCGTAGCCGCCTGAGATGCCCTTTGCGCCGAGCTGGCGAGCGGCCCAAGCTACGCCGTCCATGGGTATGCCCAGGGTGTCGGCAATCGCTTCGCGATTTGGCGCCATGCCGTTCGCGTAGTTCCTAAGCATCTCGGGTGAGAGCCAGCCCATTGGCGTGGGGATCTTGAAGCCCTGATCAGACGGTGGGGCGATGCTGAAGCCAGGCGTGGCATTCGCGTCGCACGACCCCATCCAGAATGGCGACGATGCGATCGGCCGAGGCTTTCTCGGACCAGGGGCGTCGATGTCGTAATTCAACGGGGGCATAGTCGGGCGCACATCAGGATTTGCTCAGTAGCACATGCTGCGAGCCCACCTGTGCGGCCGGTTGGATGCGAAACGCCCGTTACTGCCCGGCGACGGCGATACCTCTGTGGCGCAGAGGCCAAGTCGCGCGCGAGTCGCGACTGAAGGGT
>NZ_BKAJ01000401.1 GCF_007992495.1 Reyranella soli | reverse complement strand
CTCTTCACCATCGACGCCCAGACCGGCGTGCTGCGCTTCGTCAGTAACCCGAACTACGAGGCCCCGGCCGACGCAGGCGCCAACAACGTCTACGACCTGACCGTCAGCGTCAGCGACGGCATCACGCCGGCGGTGACCCAGGCGATCACCGTCAACGTTACCGACCGGGCTGAGAACGGCACCGGCTCGACCGTGTTCGGCCTGACCGACGCGCCGACGACAACCGAGACAACCGACCCGGTCGACTACGAGCTCGGCATGAGATTCACGGCGAACATTGCTGGCAACATCACCGAGCTGCGCTACTTCCGTGGCGCGGCAGACGCGAACGACACTGACACGCGCGTCCTGCACCTGTGGGACGCCGCAGGCGTCCTGCTGGGGTCCGTCACCGTTACCTCCGCCGCGGGCGAATCGGGCTGGCAGATCGGCACCCTCTCGGCGCCGATCGCGATCCAGGGCGGCGCGACCTACGTCGTCTCCTACGGCACCACGCAGAATTATGTCGCCACCGGCAACTACTTCACCGCCGCCCACAGCGGACCCGACGGTGTGTTAACCGCCGGTGTCGCCGGCGGCGTCTTCGCCGAAGGCACGCCCGGTGTCTTCCCGACCGCCACCTACAACGCCTCGAACTACTGGG
>NZ_BKAJ01000400.1 GCF_007992495.1 Reyranella soli | reverse complement strand
CGCAAAAGCAGGACCAGTACCTCCCTGCGCGGAAGCTCCCACGCCGTCTTTCGGCGAAGTCAATGGGCCACCGCAATGGCGAACTTGGTCTGCGGACGAGCTGAGGGCGGAGGGCTGGCAACCGGCGGCTTGCCTGGGGTGGGTGGGCGACACGCGGCTCGTCGCGGCTGTCGCCAGCCGCTTTCGCTCGGGCAGCGATGTGTTCCAGCGCCTGCTTGATATTGCTGCTTGGCCCCGCTCCACTACTGGTCCGTGAGCAAGCAAGGCTGGCAACCGCTCGCAGTGTCGGTTTCCGCCTTGACCACAGCGGGTGCGCAGAGTCTCCCTGTGGGCTCCATTCTCTCTGCCGACCAGATCTATCAGTTCACGGAGCGGGACGAGAACGGCGGGGATAGTGTCTATCGCCTGCGCATTCTCAGGCACGATCAGGAGCATCTGGTCGTCACTACAGAGAATGTCACCCCGATCAAGATCGCAATTATCACCGCCTTCGAGCCGGGCTCGCTGCAGACGGCAACTTTTGTCCGAGGGATAGCGACTGATCAATGGAGCACTTATCAGGTCACACGCGTCGGTGCCGGGGCGAGTTCGCTGGTTCTCGGCCACAAGGGCTCCTTCATCAACAGGCTGGAAGCCGTGCGCCGCTATCTCA
>NZ_BKAJ01000399.1 GCF_007992495.1 Reyranella soli | reverse complement strand
GGGAGCCGAGCCTTCTGAATAGCGCGCGTGGTGGGAACACGCTCAGTCCGTGTGTGTGGCCGTAGAATACTGAACTTGGCAGTCCCCATGAAGGACCAAAAGCGCATATCTCAATGCTGTCGTGTTGGAGCAGCCACGTTCAGCCCTGCGATTCTGCATATGTTGCAAAGCAGGTTGTGAATGCAAGAAGCCTGCACGCTGCGACATCTCGCCACCAAAACCATCTGCATTGGCACGACAATTACTCAGGACTTTGTCGTATAGAATGCATGTGTGTGGGACGCGTTGGACGTAAGCGGTAGGGGTACTGCTTCAGCAAGACCAGCGCTGTGTGTGGGAGTCGTTGATGACTGACGACGTTGGAGCACGCCTGAATGGCGTGCGTGGGAAGCGTGCATGTGCACGACCGTTGGTTTCCTTTGATCAGACGCTGCTTGGTAGCGAACAGGCGGGCCGGTTCAGACCGCCCGACTAGCCCTGCTTGACCAGAGGCTCGGCGGCAACTGCCGCGTCGCCTCGACACTGCCATCAGCATCATCGTCCGCTGGGGCGGCAATAGTGCCGGCCGGGATCGGGGATGCTCGTCTCGACAATGCGATGAGCTAGCGGGGATTTGCACATGATCAGTTTGCTGAACCGATCGGGGCGACAGCTC
>NZ_BKAJ01000398.1 GCF_007992495.1 Reyranella soli | reverse complement strand
ACCAAGTCCTTGAGGATTTGCTCCTCGCGCTCCGACAGGCCGTGACGAACTCTGTTCGAAAAAGTGCCATCCAAGGCACCCTTCCGCGGCTCCTCACTGGTCACAGCCGGCGCGATCTGTAGCCGAGCAGATGGCAAGGCGTCCATCGAGCGCGATGCAGCCTCACAACCGGTTAAGGCTTTCCTGAGGACAAACATCTTAAAATCCGCAGCGATGATCTGCTGGAGCGTGCCAATCAGCGTATCGGGCGACGCGGACAATGGAATGCACCCATCGATCGCCGAGGCCAGCAGCGCCTGAAAATCGACTGACGATTCATCCTCGAAAAGATGAACGATCTTGGTTTCCGGCCACAGCTTGCGAATGCAACTCGCGGCAGCAGTAGCTCTCTCACCCGGCAGTGCACCCAGGATGACGAGTTTGGGCGCGTCAGCGACAAGCAGGGAGCCGTCGATGTCGGCCGTTGAGGAGACACCACCGACTACATGATAAGAATGACTCTCCATCAGTGAAACCAGCGCCTGGCATACAAGCGAGCGCGGCTCAACGATGAGCGTAGTTTCAAGCTTTCCCATTTGATTCTTCCCATCCCACAGTCCCACACACCTCTGTACCGTACGGGACTCTTGGGCTCGGCGAATTAACACACGTTAAGTTGGCGGCAATATCGGATT
>NZ_BKAJ01000397.1 GCF_007992495.1 Reyranella soli | reverse complement strand
GCTTTCAGTCTGATGCGGGGGCAGCTTTTGCCAGGGTCCGCCCGTTCGTTCAGCGCTTCCATCTCCCCTTGGACGGGCGGATTGCCGTACGAGAAGCGTAGCCCCGCCCCTACCCCAAGCCGGGCGGCGCTTTCGTTTGTGCTTGTCGGAGCCACGATCGAATGCAAGCTTTCTTTAGTTCCTGGCGATCGTCCAGCCCTTGCTGGTTAGCATGACGAGGCTGGCGTCATCGACGCGCCGCTCCGCCAGTCCGGCGGTGACGACGTCGGCGACCACTTGGTCGAGCTGGTCGCCCTTGATGCCCGTCCGCGCTCCGCAGGCTGAGCAGGCGACCGAGCAACCCCGCCTACCGCCGTCGATTCGGGCGTGCATGCGATAGCCATCGTACTTGATCTCGTGACCCCACTCCTTGCTCGCCGGCGCCGCGTCCACCAGGCGCGTGAGCTGCGGCTTGATCCACTTTGGTAATCGAGATGTTGTTCTCACGGAGCCGACGGAAACACGCCCGCCCATCAGAGCGCAAGGTGAGAGCAAGCGCCCTCCGGCGTTGTCTTGGCTTTCGCGAGCTTGCTGGCCGGGATCGGTGCAGCCCAACCGCACCGCCCAAATAGATGATCTATGACGGTGGCGTCGTCGCGGCGGTGTGCATCAGTATGCGTGTTGCGACACCTCTAGCGACTGAGGCGCAGCTTCAAGCGGCGGTAGCTCGGGATGCGGGTAATCAGCGCCGTAACCATTTTCAA
>NZ_BKAJ01000396.1 GCF_007992495.1 Reyranella soli | reverse complement strand
TGAAGAAGGCTTTGATGGCTGCTGCCGCGCTGGTTGCGCTGCCGGTCATGGCTCAGGCGCAGTCACCGTCGCCGGGCGTGTACATCGGTGCGGAAGGCGGTATCAACTGGCTTCTGAACTTCAACGCGAACACCAACCTGCCGATCGCGCCGGTTGTCGGCGTGACGCCGACGACGGGCTGGATGGCCGGTGGCGTGATCGGCTACGACTTTGTCGGCCCGCGCGTCGAGTTGGAAGGCATCTATCGCTGGAACGGCACGAACGTCGGCCTCCCGGGCACCGCTCTGAACAACCAGATCGGCCAGCTCGGTATCATGGCGAACCTGTACTACGACTTCATGCCGGCTTCGGTGATCACGCCGTACATCGGCGCTGGCGCGGGTCTTGGCCTGGTCGACAGCAACACCTCGCTGGGCAGCACGGTGTTTGCCTACCAGGGCATCGTCGGTCTGGGCTGGAACGTCGACACGAACTTCCGCGTGAACCTCGACGGCCGCTACTACGGCACGTCGAACCCGACGATCAACGGGCAGCAGTGGACCAACAACAACTTCAGCGTGATGCTGGGTCTGCAGCTGAAGTTCGGCTCGGCTCCGCCGCCGCCGCCGCCGCCGCCGCCGGCCGTTGCGCCGCCGTCGTTCATGGTGTTCTTCGACTGGGACCGCTCGAACCTGAGCCAGCAGGCGCTGAACACGATCAAGCAGGCAGCTGCTGCGTTCAAGAGCAAGGGCAACGCCCGCATCACGGCG
>NZ_BKAJ01000395.1 GCF_007992495.1 Reyranella soli | reverse complement strand
GGGCTTGCATCACGTCGTCCAAGCTGGCGCCGACTTCGTGGTGCGCATCAGCTGGAACTCCCTGTCGTTGCAGACCGCCCGCGAGCAGCCCTTCGATCTGGCCCGGCGGCTTGAGCGGCTGGACAAGGCCGAGCACGCCGAATGGAAAGCGATCATCCATACGGCCGACGACAAGACGATGCCGGTCCGTCTCCTGGTCCAGCGCAAGCCGCCCGAGGCGATCGAGCGCGAGATCAAGCGTATCACCGAAAAAGCCGCACGGCGCGGCCGTACCCGGCGCAGCGGCAAGCCCGATCCGCGCAGCCTGATCGCCGCCCAGTACACCATTCTCGCCACCTCGCTCGACAAGCCGGCCGACCAGATCTTCGAACTCTATCGCTTGCGATGGCAGATCGAGATTGCCTTCAAGCGGCTGAAGAGCCTGCTGCACATCGATCGCCTCGAGGCCAAGGATCCCGACCTCGTACGAACTTGGCTGCTCGCCCACATCATCGCTGCGCTGCTCATCGAAGACCACGCCGACGAAGCGCTGGACTCTTCCCCCTCTGCACTCGGCTACGCTGCCTGACCTGCCGCGCCACTGCTGGCGCCTCTTCAAGATCCTCCGCGATGCCATCTGCATCGCCGTCACCGGCACCCTTCTGCCCGAGCGTATTATCGACAGTGCCTGTCGCCTCACACGACTGCTCTTCGAGCCTCCTCGCCGCAAACGAAAGCGCAGGCCATTCCCGACATTCGTCTTAAGTTAGCGCCTAT
>NZ_BKAJ01000394.1 GCF_007992495.1 Reyranella soli | reverse complement strand
CGGCACCGACACAGGACATCCCAAACGCCCGCGATAACCCGCTGCTCCGTCGCTACGACGGCAGCTTCATCGTCGACTATGCACAGCGGGCCTTCGAAGAGTTCGAGCTGCCGACCGCCGAACTGAAGCAGGTGCCCGGCAAGAAGGACGCAAAGAACAATGACGTCTTCGCGCCGACCACGGCCGAGGCTCTCGAAGGTCGGTTCACGCGCATCGTTTATGTGGCTCCGGCCAATCGCAGCCCGCTGGAGGTGATGAGGAACTACCAGGAGGAGATCACTGGCAAAGGCGGGACGATATTATTCAGTTGCCGCGACGAGGCCTGTGGTGGGGACAACAGCCGGAGCACCGATGGCGGCGGCGGCCAGCAAAGCCTGCTGATGAGGATCTATCCCCCCGCCGACGTCAAGGCATCCTACAAGAGCAATGGCTATTGCGCCGTTACCGACTACATCAACGGCCTGCGCTATGCCACGATGCGCCTGCCTACGTCCGGCGGCAATGCGCACGCCGCGATTGCCGTCTACTCCCTGCGTGGTGGCACATATTGCGAGGCGCTGAAAGAGCGCACCATCGTGGTGGTCGCTCTGGTCGAGCCCAGGGCGCGCGAGCAGCGCATGGTGACGGCGGCTGCCACCGAGATGAACGCGGCGCTCGGCCGCGACGGCCGCATCGTGCTCTACAACATCCTGTTCGACTTCGACAAAGCCGACATCAAGCCGGAGAGCAGGCCGCAACTCGAGGAGATCGCCCGATTGTTGCAGGCGAGCCCGAACCTGCGGCTTCATGTCGTGGGTCACACCGACAA
>NZ_BKAJ01000393.1 GCF_007992495.1 Reyranella soli | reverse complement strand
CCAGCCGCAACGCCGGCGCTGTGCAGGGCGTGAACTTGGGAATGACTCGGCACACGAAAAGCGATCATCGAGCCGTTGCCGACCGTGGCCGCCAGACCATCGTAAGGCTTCCTGACATAAACGGCACAGGGACCGTTGAAGCGATCGGACTGTCGGGGAGTGTGTAGGCCACTCCGTCCTTTTGCTCGGCCTTTTCATAGCCAAGCGGCCCAAGGACCGCCGTATAGAAGCGCTCCGAGCGCGGAATATCGTTCGCGCCGATCGTCAAGTAACTCAGCATCGCTTGTCCTAGAGCCAGTTGCCTAGAGCCAGTTGATTGGGCCGAGGAAGTCCCGCTTGCCGATCGGTACGCCGCGATGACGAAGGATGTCGTAGGTTGTCGTCACGAAGAAGTAGAAATTCGGCAGGGCGAACTGCTGTACATAGTCGTTGCCCTTCAACTTCCGTTCATTGCCGCCGGCGGTCCAGGCGATGGTCTTGCCCTCCGCGCCATCGACCTGCGCGCGAGTCAAGGACTTCGCGAAGCCAAGAGCGGTTTCGACGCGGGCTTTGGCGGCGGCGAAGCTGGTGTCGTCCACTGCCGGCGTGGCGGGCGGGGTGACGCCGGCCAGCCGGGCGCCGGTGTTCATGCCAAAATCCGCCGACTGACGAATCTGGCGGGCGAGGCAGAACATGTCTGGGTACAACCGATCCTGCAGCAGCGCCGATTCTTCAATTTTGTTGGCGGCGCAATGGGCCGCAGCCTTGTCGATGATGCCGACCAGCGCGCCGAGCTGTTGGACGCAGGGAGTTACAGCTGCGTCATACAA
>NZ_BKAJ01000392.1 GCF_007992495.1 Reyranella soli | reverse complement strand
GAGCCGGGCCGGCTACTACCGGTTCTGGCAGAAGAGCGCGCCGCGTGCGCACGACACGGCGATGGGCGACGCCATCCAGCGGGTGGCCTTGGCCAACAGCCGACGGCGTGGCTACCGCTACATCACCCATCAGCTCAGACGTGACGGCATCGTCGTCAACCACAAGCGGGTGCTGCGGCTGATGCGCCAGGACAATCTTTTGTGCCTGCGCCGCAAGCCTTTTGTGCCGCAGACGACCGATACTCGGCACGACTGGGAGATCGTCCCGAACCTGGTGCGAGGCCTGCGGCTGAGCGGTCTCGATCAGCTGTGGGTGGCCGACATCACCTACATCCGCCTGCAGGAGGAGTTCGTCTACCTGGCGGTCATCATCGATGCCTTCAGCCGGCGCGTCGTCGGCTGGGCGATGGCTGACCATCTGCGGGCCAGCCTGGCGATCGACGCCCTCAAGATGGCCCTGGCGGAGCGCCGGCCCGCCTGGGGCAGCCTGATCCATCACTCCGATCGCGGCGTGCAGTATGCCTGTGGCGACTACACCAAGGTGCTCGAGGCGCACGGCATTGCCGCCAGCATGAGCCGGGTCGGCAATCCCTACGACAATGCCAAGGCCGAGAGCTTCATGAAGACGCTCAAGGCCGAGGAGGTCGATGGCAGGCTGTACTTCAACCTCGAGGAGGCCAAGCACTGCATCGGCACCTTCATCGACGAGGTCTACAACAAGCAGCGCCTGCACTCGGCCTTGGGTTATCGTCCGCCCGCCGAGTTCGAGGCCTACCATCGAGCCTCCGGGTTGCCGGGCGGGGACGGCGCTGCGCGA
>NZ_BKAJ01000391.1 GCF_007992495.1 Reyranella soli | reverse complement strand
CCGCCCAGCAGCGCGTCGCCGACATCTCCGGCGGCATGGCCGCCCTTTCCAGGATCCTGCGCATGATCCTGCAGTCGGCTGTGCTCGGAATCGGCGCCTGGCTGGTGATCAACCAGCAGGCCACCGCCGGCATCATCATCGCAAGCTCGATCCTGACCTCGCGCGCGCTGGCGCCGGTCGAGGTCACCCTCGCCCATTGGCGCAGCTTCATCGCAGCGCGCCAGAGCTGGCGCCGGCTGAACGGCCTGCTCGGCACGATACCGGCCGAGCAGCAGCGCATGGAACTGCCGCGGCCCAAGGAAACGCTGACGCTCGAAGCGGTGAGCGTCAATCCGCCGGGCACCAATCGCCTGGTCGTTCAGGGCGTCGCCTTCCAGCTCAAGGCGGGCCAGGGCCTGGGCGTCATCGGCCCCAGCGCTTCGGGCAAGTCGTCGCTGGTGCGGGCGATCGTCGGCGTCTGGCCGGCCATCCAGGGCAAGATCCGCATCGACGGCGCCGCCCTCGACCAGTGGACGCCCGACGCGCTCGGCCCGCACATCGGCTACCTGCCGCAGGACATGGAACTGTTCTCCGGCACCGTCGCCGAGAACATCGCGCGCTTCGAGCCCAATGCCCCATCGGAAGCGGTGATCGCCGCGGCCAGGGCGGCCAGCGTCCATGAGCTGATCCTGGCGCTGCCCAACGGCTACGAGACCCCGGTGGGCGACGCCGGCAACGCCTTGTCGGCCGGCCAGCGCCAGCGCATCGGCCTGGCGCGTGCGCTCTACGGCGATCCCTTCCTGGTCGTGCTCGACGAGCCCAACTCCAACATCGACCGCGAGGGCGACGAGGCGC
>NZ_BKAJ01000390.1 GCF_007992495.1 Reyranella soli | reverse complement strand
GCCCAGCGGACAGTCAGGCTAGCAGCCGGGAGACCGACCATTCCACGCGTAAGGGAGCCATAGAGAGGCGTCTGGCCGTCGTCTCGCCTGGCGCTGTAGGCTTCACGGCGGCCTATCGACTGGCCCGACCTCCCAGGAAGGGCGAGCGCGGATCTCGGCGGCGGTAAGCCAGCGCTGGGCAGCGTGGCGCGCGGCGCGATCGGGCAGACGCGGTCCCGCAGCCATTGCTTAGCAATGCAGAGCAATGACTGCGTTCGCCCCCGGCCCGGCTGGTAACAGGGGAAATAACAGAGGTGCGACCATGCTACGGTCGACCCATGCCACCCCGGCCACACGTCGATGGAATGGGGCGTGCATGCGACCCCGCGAATGAGGCACCGCAACTACGAGGGCCTGGATTAGGTGGCCCGACCCGGGCGAGAGGTCCAGGTGCGAAGCATCGAGGGCGCCGAGCTGATGGCACGGCTGGTGCATCCCGAGTTTACTCCAACAGGCCGAGGTCGAGAGGCTGGCGAGGTAGAGCGATGGACAGTCACAACGTTCAAGACGTTTTTCTGAGCCACCTGCACACAAAAAGGACGCCCGTCACGGTGTTCTTGATGAACGGGATCAGGCTGCTGGGAACGATCGATTCTTTCGACAAGTTCTCGCTTGTGCTGCGCCGCGACCGCCACTCGCAGATCGTTTATAAGCACACGATCTCGACCATCGTGCCACTGACAGTGGTGCAGCTGTTCGAAAGACAAGGATCGCCGCAGCAGGGCAGGACACTCTCGCTGCGCTCCTAGCAGGCTCAAGATGGCCGGCAAGACGAAGCCCGACAGCGGGCACCAAC
>NZ_BKAJ01000389.1 GCF_007992495.1 Reyranella soli | reverse complement strand
CTAGGTAGCGTGGACAATTAGGGGATTCACGCGGCGTTGGTTTTGTGATTCAAGCTGCTTTTCGGAAGGCGGCTTGAATGGTGAAGGGCGTTCGTCTGTTGCTGAGCGACCGTCAGTGGGGGCGGATCGCGCCGCACCTGCGAGGCAAGGCGGCAGACCGCGGCGTCACGGCCAGCAACAATCGTCTGTTTGTGGAAGCCGTGCTTTGGATCGCCCGAACCTCCTCGCCGTGGCGCGATCTGCCGCCGGTGTTCGGTAACTGGAACAGCACCTTCCGGCGTTTCTCGCGCTGGTCGGAGGGCGGTGTCTGGGAGAGTCTTTTCAACGCCTTGGCCGATGACCCGGACTTCGAGTACGTGATCATCGACTAGACCATCGTCCGGGCGCATCAACACGCCACCGGCAAAAAGGGGGGCTTGAAGATCGTGCGATCGGCCGCTCGCGCGGCGGCCTGACCACCAAGCTGCACGCCACCGTCGATGCTCTGGGCAACCCAGTCCGCTTCATCCTAACGCCCGGGCAGCGCAACGATATCACCCAGGCCCAATCGTTGATCGATGGTCTGCCCGCCCAGCATGTCCTTGCCGATAGGCCTATGACGCCGATCACTTCCGCAGCGCCATCGCCCATGCCAACGCTCAGCCTGTCATTCCATTCAATCGGTCTCGCGCCGGCGTTTCCACCCACGACCCCGATCTCTACAAAGAGCGTAACCTCATCGAGCGCTTCTTCAACAACCTCAAACACTTCCGCCGCATCGCAACCCGATACGAGCAGACTGCCAGAGCCTTCCTCTCAATGATCCAACTCGTCTCCGTCGTCATCTCGACAAAGTAATTGTCCACG
>NZ_BKAJ01000388.1 GCF_007992495.1 Reyranella soli | reverse complement strand
AACGTCAAACGAACAGATCGCAGCGTCAGGGACCAAAGCCGGATCAGCCCACACAGCCCACAATCCGGTTTTGGTCTCGCCCTGACGGCCGGCCGAGCGTGCAACTAACTCTATCGAAACTCTCGGCGGCATCTTGATGAAGCGCGCTAGCGAGGACGGTCAATGCGCTGTCCTTGCTGGATTGAGCGGTGCAGCCCCAACCGCACCGCTCCACCCAAAGTAGGAATGCACTCAGCTAGACACCCACATGACTAGCGATGCCTTTCCATGAGGCCAACCCTTAGTCCAAAATCCGGGGGCATACGCGCCGGTTAGTCACACTGTCGAAAAACTTCGTGTGAATACTCGGCGAATCCTACTGCCTCGATGAGCGGGGGCACTGGTGGCAGCGGGATTTGTTGCCGTCGGGCATGCCCATTGGTGGGCTGTGTGGGAATGGGCAATGCGAGATTGGGATGCTCGCTGCCCGACGGTGTTGCGCGTTATTAACAGCAAATTCGGAATATGAAATCGATCAACTGTGACTAACGCGTGGCTGTCGTTTGGTGGTCTGGCCTCCCAAATTGCAGTGGCATCATCTGAGCTAATCTTCTGAGCTGCGCGGATCAATGGGGGACAGGAAACGGTGCGTTGACGAGCGATACGGGAATCGTATTGCACCCGTATTGACGAACGGGCGTTCAGGCTTCTCTAGGAGCAAATTGATGGCGACTAGGCCTGCGACAAACGGCCAACGTTAGGCTGGCCTCCGGGCTGCCCGAGAGAATTCCCGTGCGCCTTGTCCGGCTTGGTAGACAAACGTCCGTCATGCCGCGGTGCATGGCGACATGGAATCCCAACTCTGCGCGGCACACGCTTCGCAAACGTGAAGAAGGCCCGGCT
>NZ_BKAJ01000387.1 GCF_007992495.1 Reyranella soli | reverse complement strand
CCGCTCACGCCCGTCCAGGTCCATGTCAACGGTGCCCAGCCGGCGTCGCCCAGATAGCCTGAGATCGCGGCGCCGACCGCGGGCGCATCGGAGGCTTCGTCGAGCACGTAAACGGCCGCTTTGGTGCCCGCATACTTCTTCAGGCTTGCGACGAGAGCCGACGATGGCGTCGGCAAAGGCGGCGCCGCAGCAATTGGCGTGTCACTGTCGGATGCCAGCTCGTCCTTGGTCACCGGCGGCGGGGGTTCCGCCGCAATGATGAGCCTGGCCGGGTCCGGCGCGCGTGCCCTTACCTTCCTTAGCACCTCGGCAACAACGCGTTTGCGCGCTTCCTCCGCGCCGACCTTTGCCGTCCGCGCCTTCTCGTCGGCGGTTGCGCTTTCACGCGCCGCTTGCGCAGCCCGTGCGCTGGCTTCGGCGGCCGCCTGCTCGAACTCGAACGCCCGCTCGCGCGCCCGCGAGACTTCCTGCTCGAGCTTGGCAATGTGCTGGCCCACCTCGACTTTGTAGAGATGGATAGCGGCGGACTCGTGCGCACGCACCGCGTCGCTGAAGCGGAACGACAGCCCCGTCGTGATGCCGAGCGCCGTGCCGGCCATGAGGGTGGCGATGAGGCTCGCGACCGTGGCCCTGTCCATGAACGTCGCCCACCCGCGAAGCTGCTCGATATCCATGGTCACCCGTTTGTTGGAGCGCCGTCCTGTGACGGCGATCGTCATCGTGCGCGCCCTATACGCGTTGTGTTCGTCTGCATGTCGACCTTCAGGGTATTGCCTCGTCGCCGTGCAAGCGGCAACCGTTGTCGGGTAGGCAATACCCTTCGCGGCCCGTATCAGCCTGTTAGGGCCTCCGCCGGCCCATTGGAGTTACCCCAATAGAGTTC
>NZ_BKAJ01000386.1 GCF_007992495.1 Reyranella soli | reverse complement strand
CCGCGCTCGCCGTGCAGGCGCGCCGAGTCGCGCTCCAGCGTGGTCACGCGGTTGAACGGCACCAGGTTCTGCTTCCACAGGCCGCGGATGCCGCCCAGCTCCTGCTGGTTCCAATCGATCTCCTTGGACTTGGAGGCGACCTGCTCGTCGTTGCCGACGATCTGCTGGCGGAGCTGGTCGACCTGCTCGAGGAGCTGCGCCTTCTGGCCCTCGCGCGCTGAGCGGCGTAGCTCGTACAGCCGCTGCTCGCTCTTCATCGCCTGCACGACTTCCGGCTCCTTGTCGCGGGCGATGAGATCGGCCGGGAAGGTGACCTTGTCGGCGCCATCGCGCTCGGCCTCGAGGCGCGCCTGTCGCGCTTCCATCTCGTCGAGCGCCTTGGTGACGATGGCGAGGCTGGTGCGGGCCTGCGTCTCGTCGAGGCGCACCACGATCTCGCCCTTCTTGACGCGATCGCCGTCCTTGACCCTGAGGTCGCCGACCACGCCGCCGGTCGGGTGCTGCACCTTCTTGGAGTTGGTGTCGACCACCAGCTTGCCGGGGGCGATGACCGCGCCCGATATCTCGCTGAGCGAGCCCCAGCCGAAGATGAAGAACCCCAGGATGGCGACGGCGGCGACGCCCACCACGAGGTGGCTGCGAATGGATTTCTGGGCGGTCACGGCGCCTTCTCCTGCGGACGGCCGCCGGCATGCACCGTCATCGGCTGCATCATGCGGGCGGCCGGCATTGCGGCGGGTTGTTGCGGTTGCTGCGGCGCCTGGAGCACCTGCTCCTTCGGACCGTACGCCTGCTGGCGGCCGGCCAGCATGACCAGCACCGTGTCGACGCCGGCCAGGGCCGACGGCCGGTGGCAGACCACGACGACGATGCCGCCGCGCGCGCGGACGCCGAGGATGGCTTTGGTAA
>NZ_BKAJ01000385.1 GCF_007992495.1 Reyranella soli | reverse complement strand
GGTCGGCAAACGATGGCGCATCGCAATTTCCATAATCTGGACGCGCCACGAGAACAGCGTTACGTCGGTAGCCATATAAAGGGCTGCCTGCCCGCCGCTGGCTAGCACGGCGACTTTGGCGTCCAACTCGTCGAGGCTATCCACCATCAAGTCGGCGAGCGCGAAGCCAGCCTGGGCACTCTCGCCGTAGAGGCTTTGTAACCTCCTTGCGCGATATTCTGGCGACCTGTCTGTTGCAAGAGAGTTGGGCGCATAAGCCACAATTCCCGCATGTCGCACTGTTGGAGCTGCGTCGCGCAGCATTTCCCACATTTTCGGATTGCCTATGTTGACCGCTTGGCCTGTTGCGTTGCCGCCGTGATTGACGAGACTTTTGACGATGCCCCTTTCGACCGGACTGCCAACGCCGGGAAATACAATGGGAATGGTCTTGGTCGCTCGCATGGCCGCAACCGTAGGCGCTGTTCCAGGAGTCGAGCACATCGGGTTGGGTGGCGATGAGAGCTCCAGCCAAAGCCGGGAGACGGGACATATCGCCTTGGGCACTGCGTGCGTCCACGACAAGGTTCTTGCCGACGACGTAGCCTCTGTCCTTTAACTCGTCACGAAAGGTACCGAAGTTTCCAAGCCATTTTTCAATGGGAGCGTCCGCTTTGCCAGCCTCGCCGACCCACAGCCAGCCAATCCTATAGACCCTGCCGGGTTGTTGCGAGGCGGCGGTGGAGATATCGACTATCAGGGCGACGATGATCAACGCAATGGCTGAAAGTACGCGTCGCATGTGATCTCCCGTGGTACCTTGGGAAATTTTCCCACAATCGCTCACAGTGTCGAGTTAATTCGGATGCCCTCATCACGCTCTGCTACTTACGGCCGCCGAGTTGCTGCGCCCGCCACTCCCACGCTGGCT
>NZ_BKAJ01000384.1 GCF_007992495.1 Reyranella soli | reverse complement strand
CATTGGCGGCGGCGGTTTCGAGAGCATCAATAGTTCTCGCGGCGTCCTTTCGGACGTGTGCCTTCATCTTGGCGAAGGCATTCTCGATGGGATTGAGATCAGGACTGTAGGGCGGCAGATAGAGAAGGATTGCGCCACGCGCTTCGATGGCCAGCCGAACGCCCTCGACCTTGTGAGCAGCGAGATTGTCCATGACCACGATGTGGCCCGGCCTGAGCAGCGGTGCCAGCATCTGCTCGCACCATGCCCGGAAGACCTCGCCGTCCATCGGACCGTCGAGCAGCATGGGGGCGATGAAGCCGCCCAGCGTCAGGCCGCCGACGAAGGTGACGGTCTTCCAGTGCCCGTGCGGGATCGCGGCGTGGCAGCGTTGGCCCCTCGGCGCCCAGCCACGCAAGCGGGCCATCTTGGTCGAAAGCCCGCTCTCGTCGATGAAGATCAGCTTCTCGGGGGCGAGCTCGGGCTGACTGTCGGACCAGCGCTGGCGCGCCGCCTTTACGTCGGGACGCTCCTGCTCGCTGGCGTGCGCAGTCTTTTTTTGTGCGTCTGGCCGCGCCGATCGAGGAACTTCCAGACCGCCGTCCAGACCACCCGCACGCCGCGCTCGGCGGCGAGCCGCTCCGCCATCTCCTCAAGTGTCGTATCGGGCTTGTCCCGCAGCACCCCCAGGATGAAGGCCTCATGGGCGTCCAGCACCGACCCCTTGGGCTTACCCTGCTTGGCCGGCTGGACGTCGCCTTGAGAGCGCTTCAGCCGACCCCAGGTCCCCGCTGTCGCCTTCCCGATCGAAAAGCGGGCTGCCGCCTGACCCGTCGACATCCCGCTTTCGAGCGCCGCCACAACTCGTTCGCGCAAATCAAGGCTATACGGCTTGCCCATCGATCCCTCCAATTGCGTCGAGGAATCGAATCATTCTTCTC
>NZ_BKAJ01000383.1 GCF_007992495.1 Reyranella soli | reverse complement strand
TGGGACGGCTAGCTTGTCCCGTCGGGCATCTGATCCCGCTTTTCCCGAAGGCTTGGAGGCGGCAGCCAACCGGCGCCACACAGCAGCAGACGCCAACATCCCGGCCCTTTTATCGGGAAGGTCGGTGATGCCCGCTGTGCGCTCACACGCTTCCGCGAGGTGCAAATAGAGTTCTTTGGATTTCATTCCGGCCTCCCTCATCGCGAGCGGCCCAACAAACCATTCAAAATGGCGAGGCTCTTGGGGCCTACCCTCGAGATGGCTGCCAGTTCGGAAGGATGCGCTGAGTGCAGGTCATCCACTTTGAGGAAACCTGCGTTCGCCAAAGCTCGAGCAGTGCCGAGTGGCAGGCCCTTGCTCTGCCACGTCTTCGACGCCAGCCAGTACTCTTCAAATGACGAAGGTTTGCGCCTGATGAGAGACATCGCCCCAATGCCACCTAAGAGTGGCCCCCGTACCCACTCTCTACGGTAAGGATTGCGCTCCAGCCAGAGACGTTGTGTGACCCATCGTGGGTCATGAAAGTCTTGTTGGTAGTCGACTAGGCAGATTTTAGCGAGGAAAGCGCTCTCGCGGGGAAGGCGTTTAGGGCACCCAAGGCCATGTCGAAGTCTCGGCGGCACATACACACCGCCGGCTTCACCGTCTTGGTTTCCTCGAATGGACGAGAGCCGCCGGGCACTGGGGTGTGTGGGATTGAGCAGTGGGAAGCTGCTCGCTTTGTGCCCGACGCGCGCTGTGGATTTGGCGCTCGGTATCCAATTTTGGAAGAGGTCTAAAGTGGCAAAGCGGTGACCCTGGCCCCACCCGGCAATCAGAAAGAACGGAGGCAGCGGGGGGGGGCGCAACCTCCGTTTCCCGCTCCAGTCTCCCAGACTGCAAGAGCCTCAGCCGGCGCGGGGCGAGCAGGCTGAATTCACACC
>NZ_BKAJ01000382.1 GCF_007992495.1 Reyranella soli | reverse complement strand
CCCAGATGTCGATTGCACCGCCGTAGGGTCTCATCATCTCGGCAGCCAGCTCCGGCGGTCCGCGCATCCAGTCCTCGAACTGGTTCTCTTCCAAAACAACCGGCATGCGGGCGTGATACTTGGCCGTGCTAGGTGTCGGTGAGGTGGTCACAATCGAGAAGCTGGCTCTTTTCCGTCACCCTTCCAGACATCCCAGACGCCAGCGAAGGCGAAAGGCTTGGCCACTGGTTGGAAGTGATGCGGCTTCTTCGTCTTGGCGTCGATTTTCTGCCACTCGTACCAGCCGCTCGCCGGCACGAGGCAGCGGCGCTTTTTGAATGGCTCGCGATACGTCGGAGCAGTCTGGATCCGATCGTCACGGGCGTTGATCGTGCTGTAAGGCTGCTTCCCGAGTTGGTCCGGCTTCAGCCAGAACGGCACCAGGCCCCAGCGAGCCATGATCAGCTCTCGGCCGTTACCGGATGGCCGGATGATCGGCATGACGTGGGTCGGCGCCACATTGTAACTGGGCCTCAGTTCTTTGGGCTCGTCCGGCAACGTCAGCCGATAGAGCTCGACGATCTGCGACCAGGTGAGAAGATGGGTGTAACGTCCGCACATAAGGCATGACGTGGCAGCCGATTGCGGCAAAGGCAAGCCACTGGCCCGCCCCTGCTTGCAATACTGCGAGTGCGCGCCATGCCCGTGCAAACAACACGCACGACACAATTTTCCCGGTCCGTAACACCTCAGCGATACAGCGGCCCGGCACGATAAACACGGTAGCGGGCTGGTTGGAATCCTTGGGGACCAACCTCGGTACCAAGATCAGGCATCGCTCGTGTGGGTCATACACCCATGCGAGGCCCGCTCCCTCCTTCTCTAAGCAGTCACTGCAGCTCGATGCGGTGCCACTCAAACCGGAACGAGAGGGCCAAGATGGTCAATCCCACCT
>NZ_BKAJ01000381.1 GCF_007992495.1 Reyranella soli | reverse complement strand
GGGCGTCGAGGCCGCGTTCGACCCCGCCATACCGCTACTCCTCGAGCATCAGGTGCTTGCGATGCACCGTGGTGAACAAGGGGATCTTGCGCTGCCGCTTGCGGTTGGGCGGCTCCTTAACGAGGCGGCCGATCTCGCCGAGAATGAGCCCGGTGATGGTGGGCAACGGCAGCTCGCGCGCCTCGTCGAGCTTGACCCAGCGGATATCGCCGAGCTCGCTGGAATGGCGGATGTCGCCGGTCGCATCCTCGGCGCGCGCCATGAAGAAGCGCGCGTTGAAGCGGCGCGGCCGGCCAGGCGGCGTGACCGCGCGGGCGATCAGGTCGAGGCAATCGAGCGCGGGCCCCATGCCCTTGTCCAGAAAGCCGTGCCAGTGCTCGCCGAAATCCTCCTCAGGCGCGCCGCCCTTGAACGGCTTGGCCAGCATCAGGCCGGTCTCCTCGAAGGTCTCGCGCACGGCGGCGACGGCAAGCGCCCGCGCACGCTGCGCGGTCGCGGCCTTGCGCAGGCGCTCATCGACGAAGCGGTCGAGCGGCGTCGCCACCGGCACGCGGGCATCGGCCGGATCGACGCGGCCACCCGGGAAGACATAGCGGTTGGGCATGAAGGCGTGCTTGGCGTCGCGGCAGCCCAGCAGCACTTCGGGGATCTTGCCGCGCTGGCGCACCAGGATCAGCGTCGCCGCATCGCGCGGCCGCAGGTAGGGGTATTTCTGGTCGACCTTCTCGACCGGCCGCTCGCTGCCGGCCTTCAGCACCGGCGTCGAGGGCGAGTGGTCATAGCCTTTGTCGGTGCCGCGCACGACTGCGCCGGCCGGAATGCGTCTTTTGCTCATGGACTAAAAATAGACGCTGGGGGCGCGCCACTCCAGTCTTCCTCTTCCGGACCGCCGGCCTCTGGCCGGCATCATGATCTTGAGCCGGCCGGAGGCCGGC
>NZ_BKAJ01000380.1 GCF_007992495.1 Reyranella soli | reverse complement strand
AATGAGGACGCACGGTGTTGTAGTCCCGCCGCCATTCCTCGAGTGAGATGCGTACTTGGGCGAGCGAGGTGAACAGCGTCTCGTTCAAGAACTCGTCGCGCAGGCGGCCATTGAAGCTCTCGATGAAGGCGTTCTGTACGGGCTTGCCTAGAGCAATGTAGTGCCAGTCGATGCCGGTCTGGCCGGTCCAAGCCAGGATGGCGTTGCTGGTCAGCTCCGTGCCGTTGTCGCTGCCGATCGCCCTGGGCTTGCCGTGGGCAGCGATCAGCAAGTCGAGCTCGCGCGCCACCCTCTTGCCCGACAGCGAGAAGTCGGCGATCGCGGCCAGGCAGCGCCGCGTGCACACGTCGTAGATCACCAGAATGCGGAACCGTCGCCCGCTGACCAGCTGATCGGAGACGAAGTCCAGCGCCCACAGATCGTTCGGCAGGGACGGTACCGGCATCGGTGCGCGCGGGCCCAACGCTCGCTTGCGGCCGCCCCGTTTGCGCACCATCAGCCGTTCCTCGCGATAGAGGCGGGAACAGCCGCTTGTGGTTTACCACAAAGCCCTCGCGGCGCAGGAAAATCAGCAAGCGGCGGTAGCCGAAGCGGCGACGTTCCCGGGCCAGCGCCACAAGCCGATCTCGCAGCCTGGGATCGTCGGGCCGACGCCGGTGATAGCGCACTGTCATGCGCTGGCAGCCGATCACCCGGCACGCCCGCCGCTCGCTCATCTCATGGACGCTCTTGAGGTGAGCCACGGCCTCTCGCTTGGCAGCGGGCGTCACCATTTTTTTGTCAGCAGATCCTTCAACGCCGCATTGTCCAGCATGGCATCCGCCAGCAGCTTCTTCAGCCTGCCGTTCTCGCTCTCCAGCGCCTTCAGCCGCTTCGCCTCCGACACCTCCAACCCACCGTACTTGCTCTTCCAGTTGTAGAACGTCGGCTCGCTG
>NZ_BKAJ01000379.1 GCF_007992495.1 Reyranella soli | reverse complement strand
GAACGTGATCATCCGCGAGTAAATCGTCCGACGGGCACCTGCCTGATAACGGCATGCCGGTGGCTTGGCATTCGTGCCGTCGTGACGCTTGCCGCTGCACGCCAGCCATCTTCCTTGGCGCGCCGATCCAGGGCGGCCGCTGAGCCGCTGGTGCTTGGCGGGTGCATGGTGTGTTGCTACAGGCGTTTGCTGTCAGTGCCTTTTGTGGGCTTTTGGGGCAGCAGACCGGCCAAGGCCATCATGACGAGCAACATCCCGCCACCGCTTCTCGCGCCGCGCAAACCGTTACGCATTCCCGTTAGCAAACGCAGCCAGCCCACGGCGGTCTCCACCGGTTGATGCTCCATGCGAGCGGGAGTGCATCGTGGGCTCTCTCTGCCGCCGGCGCTCGATGTGGGCTGAAACCAGCGATGCCACGACACTAGAGATTTTCAGAGTGCGCGCTGTTCGCTAATGCACATCATGGCGCTTCCTGAAGCGGTCGCGCCGCGCTGGGGCGGCGCCGGCTCACGGAACTCGGCGGCAACCGCAGGTTCCAATCGGCATTCAAACGTACGGCTGCTTGGACGCGAGAGCTTGGCCCCCGCTCTGCTCTTACACTCCCGCCACGCAGTCAGGAAGACCGGCACCGGGTCACTCATGGGAACGTAACAGCCGGTACCGGTCTTCCACCCTACACGTATCCACGCCAAACTTCTGGGTCCTGAAATCAAAGGACCATCAGCCCTGGGGGGACCCTAAATCGGGCGCGGTGTACAACTTTGAACGTCGCCACGGCGCTCCTCGGGGCACAATACGGCCAGGATGGAACCTACCTATGTCCGTGTAGGCGAGAGCCGGAAGCGTGTAACGCTGACCGTGACGCGGCGCTCGGAGCGCCCGCACATTGTGCGTGCCTGGGGCGCCTTCAAGCCCAACAAGGTTTCTCCCATCCAAGAGATCAAC
>NZ_BKAJ01000378.1 GCF_007992495.1 Reyranella soli | reverse complement strand
AGCAGGGGCAACGTCACCGGTACTTGCCCATCCCGAGTGCCGCGTCCGATCCTAAGGGCCAAGCCTGATCGACACTAACCTCTACGCGATTCATTCCCGCCTTAAATGCGCCCTCGTAGTACTTCACAGGATCCGGCTGTGGCCCCGTCGGATTGACGAGGATGCCGCCAGTCGCATACAGCGCACCTAAACCGGCCGCATCCTGCTTGTTGAAGCTCTTCACGTATGCGGAGACGAACTGGTCCAACTGGTTCTTGACGTCTGCATCTTGAGCGAGTGCTGGCACAAGAGCGACGATCATGAAAAGCAACGCGCATGCAAAAGCAAACCCAGCTTTCATGACAGCCATACTTGCCTCCACGTTCTCCTAGGTCGAAATCTGCGGCCGTATCAGGGCAGCTTGTAAGTGCCGGTTAGTTTTGTGCTTCCGACGACCACGCCTTCTGGCGGACCTCGGTGGGAGCGACGCACGACATCCCATCCTCCGGTGACGCCAGTATATTTTCCGGTACCGCCAACTATGGTCTGCTTGGTCGCAACCGTGCCGGCATTCGCCGAAACAAGAGACAAAGTCGTGTAAAACTTCTCACCGACGAGGTCAGCAAGTTCGCAGGTGCCATATTCGAATTCAACCTTACCCTTTGCTGTCCGACCGCACCCTATGCATCGCCCAGTTACACGGTCTCCGAAGCTTTTGGGCTTGTCCGAAACTAACCCTACCGTGCTTTCAGCAATCCATTGGACAAGGTCTTGTCCCATGGACACGGACTTGAGCGTGCCCTGATAGATGCCCTTGCGGCGATGTTGCCTTCCTTTGGCAACGCCGATTGCGCGCTCGATGGAACTGAAACGCAAAGCAACGCGGACGCACCCAGGCTCGCGGCGAGCCATTCCCTTGTGATCATGTGACGCCCCCTCGTTATCCGCACAACAAGCCTAGCAGTTTGCTGAAAAA
>NZ_BKAJ01000377.1 GCF_007992495.1 Reyranella soli | reverse complement strand
CTGGCAATCTTATCGGCCCCGCGCCGCGAGTTGCAAATCGCGCGTGCACGCCTTTGCGCAACTCTCGTATCGGCCGCACCCACCGTGATGATCCAGATATACGGTGTGCCAGGCGATCTGCCGGCTGGACTGATCTCCGCCGCCGACGCATCCTCCGCCAAACCCGAGGAGTTTCGTTTCGTGCAGCTTCAGCTCAAGACTTGGCAGTTCGTCGACGACTATCTCAAGAGCAAGACCGGGATCATGATCCCGATCGGTTCGACCGAGCAGCATGGCCCGACCGGCCTGATCGGCACCGACGCGCTCACCGCCGAGATGATCGCGCGCGGCGCCGGCGAGAAGGTCGGCGCGCTGGTGGCGCCGACCATCTCGGTCGGCATGGCGCAGCATCACCTGGCCTTCGCCGGCTCGGTGACCTTGCGGCCGACCACCCTGATCGCCGTGGTGCGCGACACCGTGGTGTCGCTGGCGCGGCACGGCTTCACCCGCTTCTTCTTCGTCAACGGCCATGGCGGCAACATCGCCACCGTGACGGCGGCCTTCTCCGAGATCTATGCCGAGCGCTCGATGGAGCGCATGTCCAACCAGCCCTCGATCAAGTGCGCGCTGCGCAATTGGTGGGACGGGCCGGGCATCCGGGCGCTGCAGAAGGAGCTCTATCCCAGCGGCGAAGGCAGCCACGCCACCGCCTCGGAGGTGGCGCTCACCTGGTACAAGTATCCGGAGACGATGCAGCGCAAGGACATGGAGCCCCGGATCGCCCCCAACGGCTCCTTCGCCGACGCCGAGGACTATCGCCGGGTGTTCCCCGACGGCCGCATCGGCTCCGATCCCAACCAGGCGACGCCTGAGCACGGCAAGCGCTTCTACGACACCGCCGTCGATGAAGTGGCGGCCGACTACGAGAAGTGGGTGGCGAGGTAATCTTGCCGGACCGCGGGCCTCCAGGCCCGCATCATGAATCATGA
>NZ_BKAJ01000376.1 GCF_007992495.1 Reyranella soli | reverse complement strand
CATGAGAGCCGTTGTCTGCGATCGCCTGGGCGATCCCTCTGTCCTCCAGATCAAGGACGTGCCGGTCCCGGAGATCGGCCCGGCCGACGTGCTGATCAAGGTCGGCGCGGCGTCGGTGAACTTCCCCGACGTGCTGATGCTGACGGCGGACTACCAGCACAAGCCCGACCTGCCGTTCATTCCCGGCATGGAAGGCGCGGGCACGATCTCGGCCATTGGCGCCGAAGTGAAGACCTGGAAAGTCGGCGACCGCGTGATCTTCGGCGTACGGCCCGGCGCCTTCGCCGAGTACGTGACGGTGCCGGCATCCGGCAACCTGATGCGCCTGCCGCAAGGCTGGTCGGATGCCGAAGGCTCGGCGTTCCGCGTCGGTGCGACCACGGCCTATCACTCCCTGGTCCATCGCGCGGCGTTGAAGCCGCGCGAGGTGCTGCTGGTTCATGGCGCCTCGGGCGGGGTCGGCATGGCCGCCGTCCAGCTCGGCAAGCATCTCGGCGCTCAGGTGATTGCCACCGGCAGCGACGATCAGCGGCTCAGCGTGGTGCGTGAGCAGGGCGCCGATCTGGTCGTCAACCTGCGGACAGCCGATTTCGTGGCGATCGTGAAGGGCCTGACCGACGGGCGCGGCGCCAACGTGGTCTACGATCCGGTGGGCGGCGAGGTGCTGGAGAAATCCATGCGCGCGGCGGCCTATGGTGCGCGCCTGCTGGTCGTCGGCTTCACTTCGGGCGGCCCGACCAAGATCATGTCCAACCACGTGCTGATCAAAGGGCTGTCGATCCTCGGCGTCCGCGCCGGCGAGACCGCACGGCGCGCCGGATCGGACTACGCCAAGGACTACGCCGTCGAGCTCCCGCGCCTGGCGGCGCTCGGCGTCATGCGCCCGCACATCTCCCATCGCTTCCCGATGGAGCGCGCCGCCGACGCCTTCCGCGTCCTGATCGACCGCAAGGTCGTCGGCAAGGCGGTGATCGAGATCGGATAGG
>NZ_BKAJ01000375.1 GCF_007992495.1 Reyranella soli | reverse complement strand
CACTGACAAGGAAGCGCTATCTCCCCGAGTATGACGCCGCGGGCGACCTGCTGCTGCCGAAGAATTTCAATGAGTGGGTGTACGTCGGCTCACCCCTCACTCCCAACGCGCTCAACGGCGGCAAGGCCAATTTTCCTGAGTTTCACAACGTCTACATCGAACCAGGCTCTTACGAGATCTACAAGAAGACAGGCAAGTTCCCGGAGGGCACGATCTTCTTCAAGGAACTGCAGCTGACGCTGCCCGCCGAGAACCCGGATGGATCACGCACCGAACCTTCTGGGCGAGGCTTCTTCCCCGGAAAGCTGAACGGCGCCGACGTTACGGTCAAGGACACCAAGCGCTATGCCGAGTCCGGAGGTTGGGGTTACTACAACTTCAATCACCACGAGCCGAAGGCAGCGACGGCCAAGTTGCTGCCCAAATCCGAATGCGCTTACTGCCACATCGCGAGCGCCAAGAAGGATGACGTCTGGACCCAGTTCTATCCGCTGCTGGACAAATAGGTCGTCACCGAACGCTACCGGTCGCCAACACAGGGAACAGCGCCATGAGAATCGTCGGTGTCTTGGGCGTCGCCCTGGCAGGATTGTCTGTGATCGGCGCCGCCACAGCCTACGGGCAGATCGATACTCGCTCACAGTACGGCGCAACGACGGCGGCCGTTGTCGACGACAAGGGAAGTCTGCGGGTGCCTGCCGACTATCGGACCACCTATGAGGCACTGGGTAGCTGGGCCGTGGCCAAAGACGACGGCCCGGGCTCAAAGGAGATGCACATGGTCTATGCATCGCCTGGAACCATCGCCGCGTATCGCAAGGACGGACACTTTCCCGACGGCACCGTTCTCGTGAAGGAAGTGTTCAAAACGACTACTGGAAGTATGACAACCGGAACCGTCAGCAGTGCCGGCACGCTCGCTGGCTGGTTCGTCATGGTAAAAGACAAGGTTGGCCGATTTCCAGGAAACAAGCTTTGGGGCAACGGCTGGGGCTGGTCCTGGTTCGA
>NZ_BKAJ01000374.1 GCF_007992495.1 Reyranella soli | reverse complement strand
TCATGAGCGCGCAGGATGCGCGCGGTCCGGAAGACATGACATGAGCCCCGCCGCCAACATGCCCGTGCTCGAGGTCAAGGACCTCAAGAAGCACTTCCCGGTGCGCAAGGGCCTGCTGCGCCGCACCGTTGGCCAGGTCTATGCCGTCGACGGCATCAGCTTCTCGATCGGCGTCGGCGAGACCTTGGGCCTGGTGGGCGAGAGCGGCTGCGGCAAGACCACGGCCGGCCGCGCCGTGCTGCGCCTGATCGAGCCGACCTCGGGCTCGGTGCAGGTCGGCGGCACCGAGATCACCGGCCTCAGCAAATCCGAGATGCGCCCCTACCGGGCGCAGATGCAGATCATCTTCCAGGACCCGTTCTCCTCGCTCAATCCGCGCATGACGGCAGGCGAGATCGTGGCCGAGCCGCTGCTGGTGCACGGCACCGGCAGCCGGAAGGAGCGCGACGCGCAGGTCGCGGCCCTGTTCGCCCGCGTTGGCCTCAGGCCCGCGCAGATGAGCAACTACCCGCACCAGTTCTCGGGCGGCCAGCGTCAGCGCATCGGCATCGCCCGCGCGCTTGCGCTGGGGCCCAAGCTGATCGTGGGCGACGAGCCCGTCTCGGCGCTCGATGTCTCGATCCAGGCGCAGGTCATCAACCTGCTGCAGGACCTGCAGCGCGAGCGCCAGCTCTCCTACCTCTTCATCTCGCACAATCTCGCGGTGGTGGAGCACATCAGCCACTACATCGCCGTCATGTATCTCGGCCGCATCGTCGAGTACGCCGACACGCGCTCGATCTTCACCCGGCCACAGCATCCCTACACCGAGGCGCTGCTGTCGGCGGTGCCGGTGCCGGACCCTGCCATCCGCCGCAAGAAGATGGTCCTGCAGGGCGATGTGCCCAGCCCCGTCCGGCCGCCGCCGGGCTGTCATTTCCACACCCGCTGCCCCTACGCGGTCGACCGCTGCCGGGTCGAATCACCACCGCTGCGCGAAATCGCGCCGGGGCATCAGGTGTCCTGCCATTTGCGGTGACCGGAGCGC
>NZ_BKAJ01000373.1 GCF_007992495.1 Reyranella soli | reverse complement strand
TTTCGCTCGGCATGGAAATGCTCAACATAGTCGTTCAACGCCCGCCGCAACGAGCGCTCGCCGAACAGGATTACCTTCGACAAACACTCCTCCTTGACCGACATCACCCAGCGCTCCGCATAGGCATTCAGGTTGGGGCTGTGCGTCGGCAGCGCGAGCGGTTCGACCCTGCCTGATGCAATGATGGCTCGGAACGACCGCGTGAACTTGGTGTCGCGGTCGTGCAGGAGATAGCGGCAATCCCGCAGCGCACCACAATCGTCCATGGTCGCGTTCCGGGCGATTTGCTTCATCCACGCCTCATTGGGGTGAACGGTGAGCCCGGCGAGGTATATTCTACGGCTCTCAAGATGAATGAAGAACAGCACGTAGTAGGTCACTAGCCCGCGCAGCGTCAGCACCTCGGCGGTGAAGAAGTCGGTTCCCGCCAACAGTGCCAGGTGGGTCCGGATAAAGGCCGCCCACGTGGTCGTGCGCTTGCGCTCCGGCGCTGGCGGCAAACCGTGGCGCCGCAAGACATTGCCAACCGTTTGATCGGATATCTCGTGTCCCAGATTGGCCAACGCCCCCACAATCCGGTCATAGCCCCAGTCCCGGTTCTCCCTGGCCATCCGAATGATCAGCTGCTCGATTTCTCGCTTGATGCGCGGTCTGCCCGGGCCGCGACGCGCCGAGCCATCGAACTTGCGGGTGACCAACTTGCGATACCAGCCCAGGATGGTGTCCGGTCGGGCTACGGTGGCAACGTCGGCAAGAACCCTGCGGCCCAGGCGATGGCCGATCTCGCCGAGCATCTTTCGCTCGGCGTCCGAGAGCCGCAGCCGACTATTCAATTGCGCCTTGAGGACGCGGTTCTCTGCAGCCAGGTATTCGTTCCGCGCCAGCAGTTCCTGGTCCACCGTCCCCGTCACATAGGCCAGCATGCGCGCCCAATCCATTTCCGCCCCCTGCCCCGCACCGATCCTCGCGATGGCATCTTGAGCAGTCTGGAACATAAATCACCCCGAGAACCGCGATCTAACATCGCCCTAAG
>NZ_BKAJ01000372.1 GCF_007992495.1 Reyranella soli | reverse complement strand
GTGAATGCTCGTTGTCAGGCTTCGGCGCGTGTTCTGCTTCTTCTGCATGGCCACAAGCGTGTCGCTGTCCGGGCTTTCGATGCCGACGAACACGACGAAGAAGCCCGCCTTGCGCATGAGCGTAAGCAGCGCATCGTCGTCGGCAAGGTTGACCGAGGCTTCGGTCGAGAAGACGAAGGGGTAATCGTGTTCCTTCTGCCAGGCGATGAGCTCGGGCAGGAACTTCTTCACGGCCTTCTTGTTGCCGATGAAATTGTCATCGACGAAATCGATGTGTCCGCGATATCCGCCGCGCCAGATCGCCTCCAGCTCGGCCAGCATCTGTGCGACCGTCTTCACGCGCGGCCTGCGGCCGTAGAGCTCGATGATGTCGCAGAACTCGCAATTGAACGGACAGCCGCGCGAGAACTGGATGGCGAGGTAGAGATAATCGCTGCGCTGCAGGAGATCGTAGCGGGGGACGGGAGTTGTGGTGATGTCGACACTGAATTTCTCTGCCGTGAACGCGCCGCGCCGTCGGCCGGCCTCCCAGGCGGCGATGAAGTCGTGGATGACAGTCTCGGCTTCACCGATCACGACGAAATCGGCATGGGCATAGAAATTCGGTTCCGAGGTGACGTCTGGCCCGCCGACGACCACGACCTTACCCCGGCCTTGCGCCAGGGCGATCACGCTCAGGCAATCGGGACGTTGGACATTCATGCCCCCTGTCATGACCATGTCAGCCCAGGCGAGGTCGGCCTCGGTGACGTCGGCGACGTTCCTGTCGACCAGCCGGCACGTCCACGCGTCCGGCAGCAGGGCCGCGACCGTCAAGAGGCCGAGAGGGATGGCGGTATGGCGCGCGCCGCCAACTTTACAGAGGGCCTTGTTGTTCCAGAACGTGGCCACCGGGTATTGCGGCGACACCAGGAGGACATTGCAGGGACTCATCGGCATTGGCTCCTGTCAAAGGGCAATGACGGCCTGGGTCGCCACCGGCTTAACGGCGCACGACACTAGCATGCTTCACGGTATTGGGGGATGCGTACGGAACCGCGATGCGG
>NZ_BKAJ01000371.1 GCF_007992495.1 Reyranella soli | reverse complement strand
CTAGAGCGTGATGGTTTGAGGTGGGGCATATCCGGCCTCTGCAAAGTAGTTTGAGCATTCTGCCGAGGAAGTGAGGGGCAGGATGTCGGCGATGGCGTTGTAGACGGCATCGACGGTGCGTCTGGCGGCCTTTCGCAGCCAGTGTTTGAGCTTGGCGAAGAACTTTTCGATTGGATTGAGATCCGGAGAGTACTTGGGCAGGAAGAAGAGCTTGGCGCCAGCGGCGCGGATGGCTCGGCGAACGGCCTTGCCCTTGTGAGAGCCGAGATTGTCGATGATGACGATGTCGCCCGGCTTGAGCGTGGGCCCGAGGACCTCCTCGACGTACTGGAGGAAGCTCTGGCCATCGATCGGTCCGTCGATGAGCCACGGTGCGGTGACCCGATCGTGACGTAGAGCGGCCAGGAAGGTCATGGTTTTCCAGCGCCCGTGCGGCGCCTTGCCCGGCAGCCGTTGTCCGCAGGGCGCCCAGCCGCGAAGAGGCGCCATGTTGGTCTTGGTCCAGGTCTCGTCGATGAAGACCAGGCGCGTGGGGTCGATGCGCCCCTGATAGGCCATCCACTGCAGGCGGCGGCGCGCTACATCCGGCCGGTCGCGCTCGCTGGCGACCAGCGTCTTTTTTTGTACGTCAGCTTCTCGCTGTGAACGAAGTCCCAGACCGTCCGGTAATCGACCTCCAGGCCACGCTCGGCCAGCTCGTCGACCAGGCCGCGCAGGGTAAAGTCCTGCCCCCGGCAGCGCTTGAGCAGCCAGTCGCGGTACCGACCAACGATCTTCTTCGGCCGACAGCCTCCCATCGGCTTGGCCGCCATGTTGCCCGTCTCGCGGAACCGGCGAACCCAGTCGATCGCCGTCTTGATGCCTATCCCAAAGCGATCCGCGGCCTGCCGGCGCGACAGCCCTTCTTCTTCTACCGCCTGCACTACCCGTTCACGAAGGTCCATCGAATAGGGTCGAGCCATCCATGCTGGCCTCCTGCCCAGCCAGCATCTTGAATCACTTCTCGACCCTCTTGGGAATCCCCTTCCGATTCGGATTCATCTCATCCCGCTCTAGG
>NZ_BKAJ01000370.1 GCF_007992495.1 Reyranella soli | reverse complement strand
GGCGCAGCCGCTGCTCCGAGCAAACTCCCTGTTAATTTCCCTGTTAGCAGGGAATCGCCCCGCCCACGGTTCATCCTCCTAGCAGGGAGTCAAATCACCAGTGATTTGCTCCGTACTGACACTACATCACCGCTGTGCGGAGAGGGTTTGAGGTAAACCGTCCCATTTTGCCGAGATCAGCACTCGGTGCCTGAGCCGAAGTATCACCTGGCACGCAAATCTCGCGCATTTGCGCGACTTGTTCGGCGTCCGGAGGTGATTGGTTGTGGTTCGAATCTCTGTTGCTGGGGGACCAGGATTCGAACCTAGACTAACCGGGTCAGAGCCGGTTGTTCTACCGTTAAACTATCCCCCAATTGGGCAGTAGGCCGGCATATCGCCGGACACACTCATAGCAGAAAGCCGGGGCTGGTTTAGCGGCGGAAGGGCGTTCTGGCAAGCTTTCGATACCTGCAGGCGACCCCCTCCGGCATCACCGTTGAATGTCTCGGCGACCAGCCGGGGACGATAATGTCTTCGCCTCGAGCAGCTGGCCCGGCGGGAAGCGGTCGGCATCAACAGCGCAACCATTCCGCTGACCCAGATGGACCTGGCAGACGCGCCGGGCCTGTCGATCGTCCATGTCAGTCGCACCTTCCGGGAGCTTCGCAGGCTGAATATCCTCTCGAAAAAGGGGAGCACCATCAAAGTGGTGGACCGAGAACGCCTCGCGCCGAAGCGTGTCCGAGAGCAGCCTGTCACAGTGCGCCGCTGATGGTCGCTGGAGCTAAGCGTGCGCTGAGCGTCCTGCATGGCTCCTCGGCGCACCGTTCTTGAGGCGCTTGAGAAATTCCTCCCCGCTCATCGTCGAATCGACCGGAGCCGCGGGGGAATTCCATCTGCCACTGTCGATCTCTTCGATCTGTCTCGCCATGGCCTGCGATACGACGCGGGAAAAAGGTCCGAGGTGAAGGTAGAAGGCAGCCATTGTTGCAACAGCCTGGAGCGCGCCGCGATTATTGCGGGCGCAGGCATAAAGCGCCCTGAGGTAGTAGCCAATAAGCAGGGGCTGCTCGCGGATGACTGACCTGAGGAGACGAACCAGGGCCG
>NZ_BKAJ01000369.1 GCF_007992495.1 Reyranella soli | reverse complement strand
TTCAACCGGTGACCCTGCGATGCTAACTGACCGCTGCCCCAACAGGACGGAAAGGCCGGCACCGCTGGTGAAAACGACATCGGCTACCCCGTCACCGTTTACATCAGCGGTAAGGGCGCTCGCAGCATATCCCGATTGTCCATAGATCGTTCCATTCTGAAAGGTGCCGTCGCCGTTGCCCAGCATGACGTTTAAGCCGGAAGACGAAGGCAACGCCAAGTCGAGCCTGCCGTCGCCGTTGATATCCGCGGCGCCAATGTTCCAGCCTCCGGTCGTCGTCGAAACCACCGTGGGCGTTCCGAAAACACCGGCACCCTGATTCACGAAAACTGCTATCTCATTGCTGTGGATGTCGCTGGCCACTATGTCGAGCAGGCCATCACGATTGAAGTCGGCAATCGCCAATGCGCTAGGATTGCCGGTAAGCGCGGCGTAGTCGGTGTGGCTGTTAAATGCCCCGCTGCCATCGCCCAACATTACGGAAACGGTGTTCGCGTAGTACCCGCTGACTATTAGGTCGGTATTGCCGTCGTTGTTCAGGTCGGCAATCTCGATGGAAAACGGACCGTACGTCGTTGCATAGTCCTGTCGCACGCCAAAGGTGCCATCGCCGTGGCCCAGCAGAACGCTGATGGCTTGGTTCGCTACAGCGATGTCCGCGTTGCCATCACCGTTTAGATCGCCGATCGCGACACCCGCTGGAAATACGTCTGGCACGGTTGTCGCAGCCCCGAAGGTCCCGTCTCCGTTGTTCAGGAGGATGGCGAGGCCACTTCCACTGGGATCGGCGATATCCGGCTTTCCATCCTTGTTGAGATCTCCAACCGCGACGAACAGGTAGTTCGACGCCCCATTGGAATAGAGGGCAGGCGCATCGAACGTCCCATCGCCACGACTGACATACACAGCGACCTTATCGCTGTCGTAAACTTCAGCCACCACGTCGGCATAGCCATCCCCATTCACATCGCCGATAGCAATCCCATCGTTGCTTGGCACCGGTCCCGCCAACGGGCCAACCACCAAAGGCGACATCGGTGAAAGCTCAGGCACGTCATTGACGTTGGTCACCGTCGTCGTCGCCGCACTGGCCATGCTCTCCAAGGCGCCGTGACCATCGGTGTAGTTCGCCACCACCCGGATGCCCGCACCCACG
>NZ_BKAJ01000368.1 GCF_007992495.1 Reyranella soli | reverse complement strand
CGGCCAGCCGGGTGGGCAACCTGCTCATGGCCTTCGACCGCCTCGAGGCGGCCGAGCGGCCGACCGCCAGCGCCGATGTCGGTGCAGAGCCGGGTGTCACGGCATGAAGGGGGTCTTTGCGAGGGCCGCCCGGTGCTCATCGTGGCCGCCAAAACTAATTCTGTCGCCTTTTATCTCGCGTCTTACTGCCACCTGCAGACCTCCACCATTCACAACGGCTTTAGTCTATGTTCGGCAGCGGTTATCCGAAGTTCAGGAACGACCGCGGCGTCCCGGAAATCTGCATCGGGGTGAGGGAATTCAACTGCATCGGCGTGTCCCCGCCGCACGACCATCCGCACATCTACCTCAATATGCGCGAGGCGGACTCCATCCTCTGTCCCTATTGCGGCACGCGGTTCCGCTTCGATCCTCGATTAACACCATTCGATGCCGATCCGCCGGACAGCGTCTTTACTGATCATAACGTAGCCTGAGCAGAGCCGCTCTCTCGGCGACAAGCGACACGCATCAGGTCATCGGCGTCGATCCCGCAAAATCGGGCCGCGGCGGGGCTGGGGTCGGTTTTGGCCGCGACGAGCTGAAAAAGCGAGGACTTGGATCATTTCGGGCAGATATCGCTTGTGAGTTGATAAAAACGCACCATCTCTCTACCAGTTGTTGCAGCGCGCGCTAGGCGCTCACACCAAAATCCGAAAAATTGGAGGAAGAACCATGAAGTTCCGTCCGCTTCACGACCGCGTCGTGGTCAAGCGTGTCGAGGAAGAAGGCAAGACCAAGGGCGGCATCATCATTCCGGACACCGCCAAGGAAAAGCCGATGGAAGGCGAGATCGTCGCCGTCGGTCCGGGCGCCCGCGATGAGAAGGGCACGCTCGTTCCGCTCGAAGTCAAGAAAGGTGACCGGATCCTGTTCGGCAAATGGTCGGGCAGCGAGATAAAGCTTGAGGGTGAGGATCTCCTCATAATGAAGGAGTCCGACGTGATGGGCGTCATCGAAGACCGAGATGTCGCCATCGCCAAGAAGGCGGCATAGGCCAGCCCGTCGGTCCGCCTCGCCACACACTCGAACAAGGAACAAGAACATGGCTGCAAAAGATGTACGTTTTGGCGGCGACGCCCGCGCCCGCATGATCCGCGGCGTCGATATCCTGGCCGATTCGGTCAAGGTCACC
>NZ_BKAJ01000367.1 GCF_007992495.1 Reyranella soli | reverse complement strand
GACGATTTTGGTGACGACGCCGGCGCCGACGGTACGGCCGCCCTCGCGGATGGCGAAGCGCAGGCCCTCGTCCATGGCGATCGGCTGGATCAGCTCGACCACCATGCGGGCGTTGTCGCCCGGCATCACCATCTCCGTGCCCTCGGGCAGCGACACCACACCGGTCACGTCCGTCGTCCGGAAGTAGAACTGCGGACGGTAGTTCGTGAAGAACGGCGTGTGGCGGCCTCCCTCCTCCTTGGTCAGGATGTAGGCCTCGGCCTCGAAGTTCGTGTGCGGCGTGATCGAGCCCGGCTTGGCCAGGACCTGGCCGCGCTCCACGTCCTCACGGCCAACGCCGCGCAGCAGCGCGCCGATGTTGTCGCCTGCCTCGCCCTGGTCCAAGAGCTTGCGGAACATCTCGACGCCCGTCACCACGGTCTTGGTCGTGGCCTTCAGGCCCACGATCTCGATTTCCTCGCCGACCTTCACAATGCCCCGCTCGACGCGGCCCGTCACAACCGTGCCGCGCCCCGAGATCGAGAACACGTCCTCGATCGGCATCAGGAACGGCTTGTCCTTGTCGCGCGTCGGCTGCGGGATGTAGCGGTCGACCTCTTCCATCAGCTTCAGGATCGACTGCTCGCCCTGCTCAGGGTTCTTGTCCTCGAGCGCCATCAGCGCCGAGCCACGCACCACCGGAATGTCGTCGCCCGGGAACTGGTAGCTCTTCAGAAGCTCACGAACCTCGAGCTCGACCAGGTCCAACAGCTCCGGGTCGTCAACCATGTCGACCTTGTTCATGTACACGACCAGCGCCGGAACGCCGACCTGGCGGGCCAGCAGGATGTGCTCGCGGGTCTGCGGCATCGGGCCGTCGGCCGCCGACACGACCAGGATCGCCCCGTCCATCTGCGCCGCACCCGTGATCATGTTCTTCACGTAGTCGGCATGGCCCGGGCAGTCGACGTGGGCGTAGTGGCGGTTCGTCGTCTCGTACTCGACATGCGCCGTCGAGATCGTGATGCCGCGCTCGCGCTCCTCCGGCGCCTTGTCGATCTGGTCGTACGCCGTGAACGTCGCACCACCCGTCTTCGCCAGGATCTTCGTGATCGCCGCCGTCAGCGACGTCTTGCCATGGTCCACGTGGCCGATCGTCCCGATGTTGCAGTGCGGCTTGTTCCGCTCAAACTTCGCCTTCGACATGGT
>NZ_BKAJ01000366.1 GCF_007992495.1 Reyranella soli | reverse complement strand
TTCCAACCCGGGTCGTGGCTCGTCACTTCGGCGTTCCTGGTAGTGGCCATTGTGCCCTCCCCTTCGTTGTCGATCGCTACCGCACTGGAAAAGTGCGCGCGACGTTTCCATCGGAGTGATCACTCGCGCCTGCCCCATCTGCACATGGGCCGTCGCCAGTTGCGAGGGACGAAGCCGCGAACGTCGCCGTAAGTGCGACTGCCGCGGTGAGCCTGGATCTCATTGATGTGTCTTTTGCAGCTGTCGATGGACGCACACGCGACGCGGACTCTGACAACAGGCAAACACAAGTTATCGGGGTGTCATCCTCGTTCCTTGATTTTCGTCAAGGTGCGTACGCGAGCACGAGCGGCTTGGAATGCAAGATGTCCTTCGTTCATGTCGGCCAATCTTACGTTTAGACCTCTCCGGCCTGATGCCTAATGCAAACATCTCCGCAAACCGGAGCCCAACTCAGCTGTCCTTGCATCGCGACCTGCGGTTGCGGGCGCGTCTCATCCCTTCGTACCCTTGACGACAGCCCAACGGCGACCACAGCTTTGTCCCGCGCACCTATATCGGTTGGTTGTATTTTTTCCCGTGTCGAGCGCCCTGCCGCCGAGTCGGCCACGAAGGGTTCGGCAACTCGCTGGTCCACCAGGCGCACAAGGAAGCAGGAATACCGAATCGTGCGTGGACCAACGCACAGTTCGTGGCGACGCTGTCGAAGATGCCGTTGCGCTTCTTGCCCGATACCAGGTGGGAGTACGGCCGCTCGACCGACGTGCTGGGACGCCGCATCGAGGTAGCAAGTCCCTCAGCGAGGTGGTCGCGGCGCGCATCCTGAGTCCCTCGGCATGGCCGACACGGCATTCTACGTGCCAGCGGAGAAGGCGGCGCGCATCGTCCAGCCAAAGATGGAGCCGTTCTTCGACCCGACCGAGAAGCGTTCGAGGAAGGCGGGGCGGGCCTCATCTCGACGATCGAGGACTACCTGCGGTTCGTGCTGATGTTGAGGCTGAAGCCGATCGTAGAACCGGATAGTCTTTGGTTGCGGCTCGGCCGGTGACCTACGCTGCAAAGCATGCCTCGGCTGTTCGACAAGGAATTTATGTCGGAAATGGTCGCCGGTAGTGCTTTGACAAATGAGGCCGCCGTACTGCACTCCAGTGTGTATACACACCGGACAATGGTGTCCGGTTTGACGATGACTGCTGCGTGTAAC
>NZ_BKAJ01000365.1 GCF_007992495.1 Reyranella soli | reverse complement strand
AATCTAGCAGCGGCCAAGTTAAGGGCGGAGTTGCCGTCCGGGAAGGCGCCGACCACGCGAGTTCGCCGCCTGATCTCGCGCATGATGCGCTCGAGGGGATTGTTGGTCCTGATGCGCCGCCAGTGCTCTTCCGGAAACGCGTAGTACGCCAGCGTCTCGGGGCCGGCGATCTCGACCAGCTCGGCCGCCTTGCCGAGCCTCATGTTGTGGAGCCGAGCAACCACCTCGCCCGTCTTGCGCTGGGCTGCCGCGAGGTCTTCCTGGGCATGGATGGCCTTGAGCATCAAGGCTACTTCGCGCAACTTGCCGGCCGGGACGTGGCTGAAGACGTTGCGGTAAAAATGCACCATGCATCTTTGCCAGCGCGCCATGGGGAAGAACTCGGCGGCGCTCTCGACCAGGCCCATGCAGGCATCGGAGACGATCAGCTCGACGCCGCTGAGCCCGCGTCCCTTGAGGTGCGCGAGGAAGGCGCTCCAGCCCGCCCTGTCCTCCTTGGCGCCCTCGACGATACCAAGAATCTGCCGGTAGCCGTCGGCATTGACCGAGATCGCCACCAGCAACGAAACGTTGCGCACCTCGCCAGCCCAGGTTCGCTTGAGCACGATGCCGTCGAGGTACAGGTAGGGCTGCTCGCCCTCGATCGGCTGGTGCCGCCAGGCCTCGATCTGGCCGTAGATCTTCTTGTTGAGGTTGGACACCGTGCCGGGGCTGACCCTCGTCCCCCACAGCGCCTCTGTGATGTCCTCAACGCGACGGACTGACACGCCGGCCAGGTACATCTCGATCAGCGCTTCCTCCACCGAGCTCTCCCTCCGCCGATAGCGTTCGATGATCGCGGTCTCGAAGGTCTGCATCCGCAGCTTCGGCACCTTCAGCGTCACCTCGCCGGCCGTGGTCTGCAGCTTGCGGTCGTAACTGCCCGACCGCTGGTCGCGCCTGGCCGCCGTGCGCTCGTAGCGACCGGCATTGCATAGACGATCCGCCTCCGCTTCCAGCATGGCGTTCAGCGTCTCCTCGACCGTTCCCCGCACGATCCGGCCCAGATGCTCGCGCACCCGATCGTCATCGATCCGGATCACGTTGCCGAGGGCAGTCCCTCTGTTATCCTCTTCCATGGTGGCTCCTTGTTCAGATGGCTTCGTCGGTCGTCTCGCAACGCCAACTTAGCCAGAGCGGGAGCCACCGCCCAAATCTGCGAAAGATTCTCTACGTCAT
>NZ_BKAJ01000364.1 GCF_007992495.1 Reyranella soli | reverse complement strand
GGCCTCCGCGAGGAGGCAGGATGAAGAAGTCGAGGTTGACGGACGAGCAGGTCGTGTCGATCCTACGAGAGACGGATCGGGACACGGTGCCTGTGGTGGCGGCACGGTGTGAGCGAGCAATCGATCTATACCTGGAAGAAGCGGTTCGGGTCGTTCCAGCCGGACGACGTTCGGCGGCTGAAGCAGCTCGAGCAGGAGAACGCGCGGCTGAAGAAGCTGGTGGCGGAGCGAGATCTCGAGATCGAGGTGATGAAGGAGATCGCTGCAAAAAAATGGTGAGCGTGCCGGCTCGTCGAGAGCAGGTGGCCTACGCCATGCGCCGCGGACTGTCGCAGCGCCGGTCGTGCACGCTGTTGGGAGTGGCGCGGGCTTCGCTGGGCTACCGCTCGGTGAAGGCGGCGAAAGATGCGCCGGTGCTGGCGTGCATGGCGGCGCTGAGCGCGCAGTACCCGCGCTTCGGCTACCGGCGCATCCGCATCTTCCTCGATCGCGAGGGCCACGCCATGAGCTGGGGCCGCTGCTATCGACTGTGGCAGCGGGCCAGGCTGCAGGTGCCGCGCCGGCGACCGCGCAAGCGGCTCGCCAGCGGTCGGCCGCGGCCTCGGGTGCCGACCGGCGCCAACCAGGTCTGGTCGTACGACTTCGTGTTCGACTGGTGCGCCAACGGCCAGCAGCTCAAGTGCCTGACGGTGACCGACGAATGGACCAAGGAGGGCCTGGCGATCGAGGTCGACGGCCGGATCCGCTCGGGCCGCGTCATCGAGGTGCTGTCGCGCCTGATCAGTGAGCGTGGTGCGCCGCTCTATCTGCGGTCCGACAACGGCCCTGAGTTCGTCGCCCGGGCGCTGCTGAAGTGGATGGCCGACCAGAAGATCGAGATCGCGCTGATCGATCCCGGCAAGCCCTGGCAGAACGGCGTGGGCGAGAGCTTCAACGGCAAGTTCCGTGACGAATGCTTGAGCCTGGAATGGTTCCTGTCACGCACCGAGGCCAAAGTCGTGATCGAGGCCTGGCGTCAGCACTACAACGAGGTTCGTCCGCATTCGAGCCTCAGTTATTTGACGCCAGCGGGCCTTTGCCGCAAAGCTCAACGAACAGCTCCCGCTTCCGCAACGGGCCGGGACGCTGCGCGATACGAAGGGCTTCGCGCCCCGGCCCGTTGCAACATCGTCCTTGACGGGACAAGACAACAACCAGGAGGTGCCAGCTCTCTCAAGTTAACCGTGGTCCGAAGAATCAGGGCAGGTC
>NZ_BKAJ01000363.1 GCF_007992495.1 Reyranella soli | reverse complement strand
GTTGACCGGGATCTCGCGCATCTTGGCCATGACCGCCTTGGCATCGTCGGTGCCGGCGGCCTGCACGGCCTTGAGGTAGTGGTTGACCGAGCTGTAGGCGCCGGCCGTCAGCATGCTCGGGATCTTGTCGCGCTTGGCGCGGAAGCGCTTGGTCCACTCACGGGTCTCGTCGTTCATGTCCCAGTAGAACGCCTCGGTGAGCACCAGGCCCTGCGCGACCGGCAGGGTCAGCGAGTTCACGTCGGTCGAGAAGACCAGGAGGCCGGCCAGGCGCTGGCCACCCTTGACGATGCCGAACTCGCCGGCCTGCTTGATCGAGTTGATCGTGTCCTGGCCGGCATTGGCCAGCCCGATGATCTTGGCCTTGGAAGCCTGGGCCTGCAGCAGGAAGGAAGAGAAGTCCTGCGTGCTGAGCGGATGTTTCACGCCGCCCAGCACCTTGCCGCCCGACGCTTGCACCACGGCGGTCACGTCGCGCTCGAGCGCGTGGCCGAAGGCGTAGTCGGCGGTCAGGAAGTACCAGGAGTCGCCGCCGCCCTTGACGATGGCGCCGCCCGTCACCTTGGCGAGGGCATAGGTGTCGTAGACCCAGTGCGCGCCGGTCTCCGAGCAGGCCGGGCCGGTCAGGTCGGCCGAGGCCGCGCCGGTGTTGATGTCGATCTTGCCCTTTTCCTGGGCAATCTTGCGGACGGCCAGCGCCACCGACGAGGTGCCGATGCCGGTGATCATGCTGACGCCGTCGACGTCGTACCAGCGACGCGCGATCTGGGCGCCGACGTCGGGCTTGGTCTGATGGTCCGCCGACAGAAGCTCGATCGGGCGGCCGAGCACCTTGCCGCCAAAATCGTCGATCGCCATCTGCGCGGCCTCGACCTCGCCGAGGTTCAGGTCGGCGTAGACGCCGGAAAAGCCTTCGGTAATGCCGATCTTGAGCGGCGCCGGCGCCTGGGCCTGCGCCATGGCGACAAGCCCTGCGACGGCCAGGCCGACGACCGAAGCGGCCGCGCCGGCGCGAAGAAACGAATTTTTAGATGCCATACGATTAGCCTCCCACATTTGTGCCCCCGTGGTGCAAATCTAGCTGACTCGTGGCCAAAGGAAAGGGCGCCCGCAGGCGCCCTTTCCCCGTTGTCTTTGGATTCGGCTACTTCACGAACGGGCACTTGCCGTCCTTGAGCGGACGATAGGCCTGGTCGCCCGGCACGGTGGCGACGAGCTTGTAGATGTCGTCCTTGCTCTTGGATTCGGCCGGCGACTTCACCTCGAACAGGTACATGTCGCGCACCAGT
>NZ_BKAJ01000362.1 GCF_007992495.1 Reyranella soli | reverse complement strand
CAAGGTTGGCTCCCGTGTCGGCAAGCGTCACGTTGTCCGTGGCAGTCAGGAGCACGGTGCCAAGCGCATTATAGCGGGCCAGGTTCAACGACAGCACGTTGTCCGTGGCATCGATGCTGTCGATACCTTTGCCAGCCAGCGCGCCAAACTGTGCCGCTGACAGGGCGGCAAGGTTAGCTCCCGTATCGGCAAGCGTCACAACGTCTGCCGCCGTCAGCGTGACCGATCCCAGCGCCAGGTGTTGAGCGGCCGAGAGCGTCAGCACATTGTCCGTGGCGTCGATCCTGTCGATGCCATTGCCCGTCAACGCCGTGATTTGAGCCACAGTCAGCCCCGTTAGGGTTGCTCCTGTGTCGGCAAGCGTCACGGTGTCGGCAGCCGTCAGGGTGACCGTTCCCAGCGCTAGGTATTGGGCAACCGAGAGCGTCAGCACATTGTCCGTGGCGTCTATCTTGTCGATCCCCTTGGCCGCCAGCCCGCCAATGTCTGCGGATGACAGGCCAGCCACGGTGGCTCCCGTGTCGGCAAGCGTCACGGTGTCGGTAGCCGTCAGGGTGACAGCTCCCAGCGCCTGGAACTGGGCAACACTCAGCGACAGTACGTTGTTCGTGCAGTCCAGCCTGTCGACGCCCTTAGCCGCCAGCCCGCCAATGTCTGCGGCTGAAAGCCCGGCCAGAGTGGCTCCCGCGTCGGCCAGTGTTACGAGATCCCCCGACGTCAGGGCGACCACGCCAAGCGCCTGGTACTTGGCGACCGAAAGGGTGAGAGCGTCGTTGATGGCATCGATGCGATCGATGCCTTTGCCGGCAAGAGCGCCAATCTGCGCCGCAGTCAGGGCAGCAAGGTTGCTTCCCGTGTCGGCAAGCGTCACGGTGTCAGCAGCCGTCAGCGTGACAGTCCCCAGCGCCAAGTATTGGGCGACCGAGAGCGTCAGCGCATTATCCGTGACGTCTATCCCGTCGACCCCCTTGGCCGCCAGCCCGCCAATGTCTGCGGCTGACAGCCCGGTCAGGGTAGCTCCCGTATCGGCAAGCATCACGGTGTCGGCAGCCGTCAGGGCGACAGTCCCCAGCGCCAGGTATTGGGCAACCGAGAGCGTCAGTACGCTGTCGAGGGAGTCCAGCCTGTCAACGCCCTTAGCCACCAGCCCACTCATGTTTGCGGCTGACAGCCCAGCCAAGGTTACTCCCGTGTCGGCAAGCGTAACGGTGTCGGCAGCCGGCAGGGTGACCGTTCCCAGCGCCAGATATTGGGCAACCGAGAGCGTCAGCACATTGTCCGTGGCGTCTATCCTGTCGATACCCTTGGCCGCCAGCCCGCCGATGTCTGCGGCTGACAGCCCGGCCAAGGTGGCGCCCGCGTCAGCAAGC
>NZ_BKAJ01000361.1 GCF_007992495.1 Reyranella soli | reverse complement strand
ATCCAGGATCCTGCGGAACCCGGGTTCGCGGTCAGGTCCGGCAGGTGCTTCTGACACCCGCCGGGCCGATCTTGAACCGGCCCGCCGCTCGTGTCCTTACACTGCCGCCGACTCCCTCGCAGTCTGATCGGGGCTCTTCGAACGTACCCGCTTGCAGAGATCGCCGATGGTCAGGCTATCGAGCTGCGCCATCAAAGCTGGCCACACCACCTCACGGGCAAGGGGTGAGGCAGTGTCGGGGTTAAAGGGATCGAGCTCGACCTCCAACGCCCACACGACCCGCACAATTTCGCCCAGAGTTATGCATCGCTGCTCGCGTCCCAAACGATAGCCGCCGTAGCGCCCACGCTTGCCGTCCAGAATGCCGGCCCGCACCAGGGACTGCAGGACCTCCTCGAGGTATCGCACGGGAACGCGCTGCCGCTCGGTGATCTCGACTTTGCGCACCCAACGCTCGCCGCCTTGGAGTGCCACGTCGAGTACAGCCGCTATGCCATATATGGTTATCCTGCTGAGCCAAAGCATCTTGGGCACTCACACGGCAACGCCCGAGCATGGCGGGCACGGATTAACTGCGCAATTTGCATGCTCGAGCACCGAGGCAAACATGCCCGCTGAGCGCGATCGGCGGCGATGGCTCTCCGTTGTTACCCCGCAAGCGCCTACGCCCTGGCCGCACGCTAAGGCACCCCAGGGCGGAGGTACGCCTTGGCAGCGGCTAGCCCGTCAGCGAGGGGGCACCGCGAGAGGTACTTCTCAATCGCTCGTCCTACCTAGCCAATTCCCGCGATACCTTCGCCATGCTTGGGTGGAGAAAATTGGGGGCTGGCCAACAGCGCCGCCCAAGCTTGGTGTCGTTTCAAGTTCGAGGAAGCGCCAGGGTGGTAACGAATGCTACCCCGCGGGCCGGTAACGTCTCTGGGACATATGTCTAGCCGGCCCGCGCCTGCGCGGCGTAGCCTCCGATCAGAACGGCTTTCTGCGGCGCAGCTGGCGAGAACGCGCCAGTCCATTATCCGTCAAGGCAACTCGGTCGGCGCCCTGCAACCGGACGAAACCCGCCTCGATCAAAGCGTCAAGGGCAGAGCCGAGGCACTCCTCAATGGGAAAGCTTCCATCGGCCAAAGCGATGCGGCGCAGCAGGTCGGCCTGCTCTTTGTTCCATGCAGCCATCACCCCCTGTCTTGCCTCGCCCACTCGTTCCAACACCAACACGCGGTAGGGGTAAGTCGTGATGTCGGGCTACGCCTTGCTTCCGGCGTCCTCTCGCCTTTTCTTCGCCGGACCCATCTACTAGGCGGGCGGCGCGCTCCACTTGGGCGACTTCAGGAGCTTCACGACATGCCGGTCGCCTATGCCCTTTAAGCCGCCGGCTCGGG
>NZ_BKAJ01000360.1 GCF_007992495.1 Reyranella soli | reverse complement strand
CCCGCGGGCCGGTGGGCTCTTTCAAGAGCGACTCCGGCTCGTGCCGCGATCTCACGCTCAAGCTCCGCGCCCGCCGAGGCGCTGGCGGAGTTCAGGCGCCTGCTCGCATCGGAGCGGGCGCCGGGTGTTCGTCGGGGGTAGCTCTAACCCCAAATAGATCGCGGAACGTGCGAAATTGCACAGCGTCCCTGAGCGCGGCGATGTATCCGTGCGCAATGGTTCCAGAAGGCACCTCTGGCAAGTGGTCGATTTGGGCTACGCACCCCAAGCGTCTGGGCGGCATTGCGGAATTGTACGCCACTGAAGACTCTGTCGCCGCCAGGGCTGCTGACCTCAGGCAAGCCGGCTACTTGGTCGACATCTTCCTTTCGCGACCGGCCCGTCCGCCGGGCGGCTCTTCGCGAGGGCTCTCCGCCCTAGGCGCGATGGACGATTGCCAATGAGGAAGATCGTTGATGTCTTCGTGACGGACCGGATTGTTGCTTCATACCCCGTCGTAGCCGAACGGCTCGCGGGTCCGACACTGAATGACGAACACTACGTCGAACTCGTGAAGGCCCAGATGCAGGACTCTGGCTGCTACAGCTCGGATGAGCGCGCCGCCGCCAAGTTCATGGTGCGTAGGCTGCAGGACTAGTCTTCCTCGCGGCCGGCCCACCGGTTGGGGTTTAACCGCCTGCCAGAGTCAAAATCTGACTCACTGGAGCGTTTTTCGGGCTGGAACGATGTTTTTCCTGTCCCTCGCCGGAGCCTCTGTACGAGTCAGAAAACGGCCCTGGCGTCGATCCCACCTAGTCGTGGTGGTTTGAGCTATAGCCTGCCCACAGGAACAAGGGTCATGCGTGGATCGATCTTGCGATATCCGCGCCTGTCGATGATCCAAGGTTGCTCGCGGTATGGAGGCAACTCGTCGGCTGCCGTCCTGGGCAGCAAGACTGGCTGCCCAACCTCAATCGCGGCCACTGGCTCGTTCGCGGAACGAAGCAGATTGGCCAGTACTGAATATGCATTCATAGGGGCCTACCCTTCGTACAGATCGTTGCCGGCGAGACGGGTGTAGGCCTGTGAAAGCCGGGTCGATGTGATATTCGCCACACCCAAAGCTGATGTCATCAATCAGTCCACCTACCTGCCGCGGGCCAAATCTATTCCACGAGCAGCGAGAGCGCCCGCGCCGTCGTGCGGGGCGTGCAGGCAAGCGTCACCAAGCTCAAGACATTGCCGCACTCGGCAGGCCCGTGGCATCCGCACTCCTCGGGGCAATGTCGTTTAGGCGCCCGCCTACTCGGCGCGAGTGCGGGTTAGATTTCAAATCACGGGCCGAACCCGGCTGCGCGAATTGGATGAGGGTGTTGTAGCCCTTGCGGGAGACCGTGGCTT
>NZ_BKAJ01000359.1 GCF_007992495.1 Reyranella soli | reverse complement strand
GAGGCACTTTCCGCACAACTCAGAACAAATCTTTTCCTGTCACGTTCCAGCGCGCTAATTGACCCGATCCTTGGGCACTGCAGAACCTAGCCTCGCCCTGAAGGGTGCGAATGGCGGCGACTAGGCTGCAGGCCCTGACTGCGGGCCGATCGATCGTCTGTCAGGAGAAAGACCTGGGTCAAGTCGCTGAGCGCGCCGATTGACCTTTCCCCTTCCTCGCTGACTGGGCCGACTATCGAATGAAGCGTCGCGACCGTAGGAAATCAGCGATGGCAGCTTGCGCGCCTTGATCCGCCGATGTGCTGTATCTCACTGTATTTCCATTCCAAGTGCGCTCTGCAGCGTACCAGTCGAACGTATGTGTCGCGCCGGGAAAAACGATCAGCCGAATGGCTTGGCCTGCCGTTCCCATTCTTGCTCTCAAAGCTTCACAATTTGCCGCGGGAGTCACTTTGTCATCGGCTCCGAGCAGCGACAGGCTTGGCGGATAGCTGGTCGGCACAGGCTTGCTATCAAAGTATCGCGCATCGCATCCGTTGTAGAAGCCGATTTCCGGCAGCCTTAGCGTGGTTTCCAGCGCCGCCAGGGTCGCAACAATGGCCCCTTGGGACTGTCCGAACGTCGCTATACGCTGCTGGTCAATCCAGGGTTGGCTCCGCGCCCAATCTACAACGCGCTGGAGGTCGCCAACGCGCTGCCGAAGCATAGCCATGTACGCGGTTCGGTCGCCAGTCGACTGAAACTGACGAAGGTTCCGCCCACGGTAACTGTCGACTATCAGTGCGCCGACGCCTTGGCTTGATAACCAGCTGGACCACTTGGCAAACGCATTGACTTGATCCGTATCGAGACCTGAGCCGCCGTGAAGCATGATGACGATTGGTGCTGGCGTCGCGGCAGGTTTGATTGGCTGCACATACACCGGTGGCGTTCCCGGGATCGGTGTCCATTCCTGCGCTTCCGCAGATGCCGCATGCAGCGCAAGAGCAATGGCCAACACTACAAGTTTGAACATTTCTACCCTCCCCTTGCACTCCCAGCAGGCAAGGGTAGCCTGTTAACGGAGAGCATCTCAAGGAACGTCGGCCTAGTGAGCCGCGCCGCCTCGTAGAAGATGGCGATACCCGGTCTCAGTCATCCATTTCGCTCGCACGAGATGGCTCTCCCAGACCCGCTTGCTACGCTCCGGATCGTTATCGGCATCAAGGTCCGGTACAATCCTGGCCACTTCCCGCCAGTCCACGCCTTCCTCCTCGGCATCTAGGAGCCGCAGATACGTGACTAAGTGGGCCATGTCGTAGCCGGTGATGAATGGCTCGACTGGAGCGATGTCGGCAACGGGCGTTGGTTGGGTCACCCAGAAAAAGTAGGTCGCTCACAGCGTCACGGGTAGTCCTC
>NZ_BKAJ01000358.1 GCF_007992495.1 Reyranella soli | reverse complement strand
CCGGTGGGCTCTTTCAAGAGCGACTCCGGCCCGTGCCGCGATCTCACGCTCAAGCTCCGCGCCCGCCGAGGCGCTGACGGAGTTCAGGCGGCGGCTGGTCGAGATAGGGGTGGCGAAGGGAAAGACGCGGTAGAGGCGTCGCGAGGACAAAGGGATGGCGATACGACTTCTTCTGGTGGTGCTTCTATTGGCTCCGTTGGCTGCCTGCGGTCCGCCAGAACCATGCCCCTGGGATTGCACTCGCCAACGCTTTCCCTGATTGCCAGAATCCCGTGGCCATCGCTGCCAGGGCCGGAAATTTGCCCGCCTGGACGCGATTTGCCGCCGGGGCCCGAAAGGCGGCCCCGCACGGAGTGTTAGCCTGTGCGAAGCCTCACCGATCGCAGAACGCGTCTCGGGGGAGACATAGGCAAACGGCTTACGAGGTTGGTATGTATCAAGAGCGGCGACATTGCGGCTCGTCGATCGCCACCATGTCGACAGGCCGCTCCCTACGCCTAGGCCAACGGCTGGCCAGCGCGGGTCTTCAAGTCGCTGATTTCCTGCTCAAGCTCGTCGGATGCGACCTCGAGCCGGTCCAGCTCGGCGACGAAGGCCCGTTCTTGCGCCTCAGTCGCGTCTCGCCTGGGTGCCTTGAGCGCCTTCGATCGGCAGTGCAGTTCGGCACGGCGGCAGTCGAGCTCGACCCTTTGGGCGCTTAGGTCTGACGGCATGCTCGCCTCCTAGAACAGAACGGTGTTGCCCTTGGCGTCGGTGACGACCCGTCGGATGGTGCGGCCGCCGAGCTTGAGGAGCAAGCGCGTCAGGGCAGCGTTCTCGGTTTGGGTGCCTAGCAGAATTTGACCGAGCTCGGCACACACAGCGTTGAGTTCGGCAATTGCCTCGGCCTGCATTTCGGATGTCTGTACGGGGGATTGGACAATTGCCGCCGCGGCTTCCGCGCGACGTATCAGAGCGTCAAACTTGGCCTCCACAATATTGTCGTTGGCAGCATGCATTCTCGCGCAATCATGTTGTCTGGCTGCCGCATTGAAGTCGACATCGTCCGTCTCCCTGTCTGGAACGGACTCTAACCTCTAACCGGGGACAATTCCGGGGAGCACGTCAACATCGACCAGCGGCGCTGCCGAACTGTCGGCGCTGTAACCTCGCTCCCCCGGACCGCCGCGCCAAGCCGTGCTGGGCAGATCGCCCGTGCACGACGCGAGGGCGATCAGGGCTGTTACCGCGACTCGGGGTGCAAGGATCATTGCTGGATATGGCTGGCCTTGAGAGAGGACTAAAACGCGCCGATCGGCGGATAGTTCCCAAGCGCCCTAGCGGCTTGATCTGCGGAACACAGTGAGGCGGCAGCCGTTCTCGCCTTATGTTTCGTCCCCTCTTCGCCGCGTTGTTGATCGCCCAGCCGGTGAA
>NZ_BKAJ01000357.1 GCF_007992495.1 Reyranella soli | reverse complement strand
CGCAAGCAATTGCGCATCATCGCGCTCGGCTCGTCGTCGACGTCGGGTTACGGCGTGTCGAACCCGGCCTATGCCTATCCCGCCCAGCTCAAGATGGGCCTCGACAAGGCGCTGCCCGGCGTCGACGTCGACGTCATCAATCGCGGCATCGGCGGGCAGGATGTCGAGGAAATGGCCGCCCGCATGCAGGCCGAGATGAAGGAGAATCCGGCGTCGCTGGTGGTCTGGCAGACCGGCACCAACGCCGCCATCCGACAGATGCCGCTGGCGAAGTTCGAGCGCTGGCTGCGCAACGGGCTGGCGCTCGGCAAGTCGCTGGGCGCGGATTTCGTGCTGATGAACCTGCAGTACGTGCCGGCGGTCGTCGCCGCGCCCGACAAGGAAGCCTACGAGAAGATCATGGCCGCGGCGGCCAAGGAGTATGACGCGGGCCTGTTCCGCCGCTTCGACATCATGCGCGGCTGGTACCAGGACGGCATGCCCTATGCGCAGTTCGTCCAGCTCGACGGCCTGCACCTCAACGACTTCGGCCAGAAGTGCATCGGCAAACTCTTGACCCGGTCGATCCTGAATTCGCTCAACGGTCCTTGAGGGTCCCGTCATGCCGCGTCGGTTTGTCGATCTGTCGATCTATCTCGAGAACGACGTCATCTCCGATCCGCCGCCGTTCGGCCCCAAGATCCAGTACCACAAGCACGCCGACACGGCCGGCCAGATCGCCGGCTTCTTTCCCGGCTTGAAGAAGGAAGACCTGCCCGACGGCCAGGGCTGGGCGGTCGAGAACGTCAACCTCTCGACCCACAACGGCACACATCTCGATGCGCCCTATCACTTCCATCCGACGATGAACAAGGGCGAGCGCGCCATCACCATCGACGAGGTACCGCTCGAATGGTGCTTCCAGCCCGGCGTGAAGCTCGACTTCCGCGACAAGCCGGACGGCCACGTCATCACCGCCAAGGAGGTCGAGGACGAACTCTCGCGGATCGGCCACGAGCTCAAGCCGCTCGAGATCGTCGTGGTCAACACGCGCGCGGGCTCGCGTTACGGCAATAACGACTACGTGAATGCCGGCTGCGGCATGGGCTACGACGCCACCATTTTCCTGCTCGAGAAGGGCATCCGGCTGACCGGCACCGACGCCTGGAGCTGGGACGCGCCGTTCTACTGGACGGCCCAGAAATGGGCCAAGGACCACGATCCCTCGATCATCTGGGAAGGCCACAAGGCCGGCCGCGACATCGGCTACTGCCATCTCGAGAAGCTGCACAATCTCGAGGCGCTGCCGGGCGACGGCTTCACCATCGCCTGCTTCCCGCACAAGATCCGCGGCGCCTCCGCCGGCTGGACCCGCGCTGTGGCGATCTTCGAGGAGTGATGGGAGGCGCGGGCCTCTGGCCCGCTCATGATCATGA
>NZ_BKAJ01000356.1 GCF_007992495.1 Reyranella soli | reverse complement strand
GCGTGCCGATCGGGTCAAGCTGATCTTCTGGGACGGCACGGGCATGGTGCTGGTGGCCAAGCGGCTGGAGGATGGCAAGTTCCGTTGGCCCGGCGTGCAGGACACGATCCTGCGACTGAGCGCGGCGGAGCTACAGGCCTTGCTCGAGGGGCTCGACTGGCGGCGCGTTCACGAGCCCCGCCACACTGCCGTGCCGACGGCGACGAGTTGACTCGCTTGGCGCAAACCAGTCGCAAGCTGCGGGCGTCTATGATTCACTGCGCTTGTGAGCGTGCAAGCCGATACCCTGCCTGACGATCCCGGCCTGCTCAAGGCGATGCTGATCGCTGAGCGGATGGAGAGCGAGCGGCTGCGCCAGATCGTCCGGGAGTTCCAACGTCATCGCTTCGGGCGGCGGTCCGAAAGCCTGTCCGAGGATCAGCTTCAGCTTGCGCTGGAGGATACCGAGCAGGAAGCGGCGTCGGGCCAGGCCGGGTCCGAGCAGAAGACCCCAGCCGAGCGCAAAGCGCGCGCTGCCCGGCGCCGCACCAACCGCGGCGCGCTGCCGGCACACCTGCCGCGGGTCGAGACGGTGGTCGATGTGACGAGCACCGTCTGTCCATGCTGCGCGGGGACATTGCACCGCATCGGCGAGGACGTCTCGGAGCGCCTAGACATCGTGCCGGCCCAGTTCCGAGTGCTGGTGGTGCTCCGACCGAAGTATGCCTGCCGGGCTTGCACGGATGTGGTGGTGCAGGCGCCGGCTCCGGCCCGACTGATCGAAGGCGGGCTGCCCACCGAGGCGACCGTCGCCCAGGTGCTGGTCTCGAAGTTCGCCGATCATCTTCCGCTCTATCGACAGGCCCAGATCTATGCCCGCCAGGGCATTGCCCTGGATCGCTCGACCCTGGCCGACTGGGTGGGGCGCGCGGCCTTCCTGCTGCGGCCCGTGCACGAGCGGCTGCTCGACAAGCTGAAGGCCTCGCCGAAGCTGTTCGCCGACGAGACGACGGCGCCAGTGCTCGATCCGGGGCGCGGCCGGACCAAGACCGGTCAGCTCTTTGCCTATGCCAGGGACGACCGTCCATGGGGCGGCACGGATCCGCCGGGCGTTGCCTACGTCTACGCGCCGGATCGCAAGGCCGAGCGGCCGATCGCACACCTGAGCGGCTTCAAGGGTATCCTGCAGGTCGACGGCTACGGCGGCTACAAGGTGCTGGCCAAGCGGGGCGACGTGCGGCTTGCCTTCTGCTGGAGCCACGTGCGTCGTCACTTCTACGAGCTGGCCAACGCTGGCCCAGCGCCGATCGCCGCTGAGGCGCTGACGCGCATTGCAGCGCTCTACCGGATCGAGGACGAGATCCGTGGCCGATCCGCCGACCAACGTCGTGCGGTCCGCCAGGAGCGCAGCCGGCCTCTGGTCGAAGACCTCGAACCGTGGCTGCGC
>NZ_BKAJ01000355.1 GCF_007992495.1 Reyranella soli | reverse complement strand
GGCAATCGTGCTCATGGACGCCACGATTGGCGATGAGGGCTTCTTCCTGCTGGTCGACGCAGTCGATACTGAACCGGATGAACGCCTTAGCCATTGCCCACGTGCGTCTGCGCCGGCATCGGTTTGTTGGTGAGGAGGCGTCGCACCACATCGGCGGCGATCGCGTTCGGCTCCGCTATCACGTTGATGACCACCTGGCAGTGGGGGCAACTCACCACGGCGGCGTAGAAGCCTGGTCCGGTCGTGGCCTTCTTTCCCACGGCAAGTGCTGGAGTGCGAACTCCGCGATGTCCTTCTCGCACTTCGGACACTTCCGGGTAGCGTTCATTCACTTGCCTCCATCAGCTCTGTAGGAGTGTCAGCGGCGCGGTCGCTAGGCCGACAGATCTCCTTGCCGGGAGAGTTGGACTCGAGAGGCGAGCACCTCCCGCACCGTCTCTGCCAGCCTCACGATGACGGTGTATCCGGCACGTTCAAGGGCTGCTTTGCGCGCGTCGACCTCGTCGCGGCTGGCGTAGGCTTCGATCAGGGGCTGGCGGCTTCCCTCCTGGAGGGCCCGCAGTTTGTACTTTCCAGGCGTTCCTTCTTTGACCATGGCCCCTTCATCGGGCCTGCATTCGACGTCTTCATCAGCACGGCTGGGGTACCTACTCGTGTGACTGTGGACAAAGTCGAGGTCAGCCCTTACTGGCTCGGCCAACATGCCGTCACCTGCCTGAAGAAGTGCGGTGCCGTTGTGGTCATTGGCGCTGGTGCGGGTCGTCGGTGGGCGGACCGTCGGGCTCGATCCGGTCGACCGCGTGGCCACGGCGCTCGACGTGGCTGAGCTGGTGCCGCAGGACCGGCATGGGTCGGGTACCTCGACGCCGCAGGCCGAGCATTTCCAAGTCTTTTGCTTGTGCATCGAGATAACTTGGCGCTGCCAAGTCCCGCTTTCCACAGGCTGTCGACATTTCTGTTCTACGTATGAATCCAATGACTTGAGGGCCAGTATTGAGGCTCCGGATCGTTGAGCGGCGATCTGGACAGTGCAACGCCGGCTGTTTGGGCGCTACGAAGCCACATGCCCCGTGACCACACGGACCTCCGCCTCGCGGCCGCAACGGCGTTCGTGGCCGCGCTGTACGACCTTAGCCGCAGCTCGCCACGGGCTTGGCGCCGGGCCGATGCCGTCGGCCGGACTTGCGGCATCGTGGGCCAGCGGCTCGAACAGGCTATCGGCGATGCTGTGGGCGCCGGCCTAGTCGATCGCCGCGTCGACGACGGCGCCCTGGTGCTGCTTACCGACCTTGGCCGCGCGATAGTGGAGCGCAAGGCGTCCCAATGAACTTTCTTCCACGGCTACGTCATCGCGCTTGAGATCGAAGCCGCATCGTCCAAGCGCAACAATCTGCACTGACAGACGTCGGGCTCGTACGATAGCTTTTCGGATAGCCGCG
>NZ_BKAJ01000354.1 GCF_007992495.1 Reyranella soli | reverse complement strand
GGGGTCTGGATAAGCTCGCCGTAGTTTGCTGCGGGCGTGGTGAGTGGTGAACATCCATTTGATGGGGTCAGCCTGGGCGTTGCGCTGATCCTGCCAGGCAGCGATCTCGGCCTCGAGGGTTTTGCGATCGCCGATGCGGCGGTCGAGGCACTGGCTGCGCAGCACGCCGATCTCGATCTCGACCATGTTGAGCCAGGAGGCGTGCTTTGGAGTGAAATGGAACTCCAGACGGCGCAGGATGCGGTGTGCCTCAGGCGCCGCGAAGGCCTCGTAGAGGGCGCCCGACGAATGGGTCGACAGATTGTCGAGCACGACGCGGATCCGCTCGGCCTTGGGGTAATGAACATCGACGAGATCGCGCATGCATTCGGCGAAGTCGCGGATGGTGCGCCGGTCGGTGATCTTGACTGTGCGCCAGGGCCGGTGGGCATCGAGGAAGACGAACAGGTTGGCGGTGCCGTTGCGGCGATACTCGCAGTCGTAGCGCTCGAGCTGGCCCGGCATGGCCGGGATAGGCTGACGCACGTCGCCGATCAGCTGGGTCGGGCTCTCGTCGAAGCACACCACCGGCCGCTTGGGATCGGCGGCCTCGACATACAGATCGAGCACGTCCTCCATGCGGGCGACATAGGTGCCATCGACCTGGGGGATGCACCACATGTCCCGGCGCCAGGGCTTCAGGTCGTTCTCCGTCAGGCGCCGGCGCGCCGTCTCGCGCGATAGCTCGCCATGGTCGGTCAGCTTGACCATCTCGCCGGCCAGCAGTTCCAAGGTCCAGCGTCCCCGCCCTGCCGGCGGCTTGGAGCAGGCGGTCGCCACCAGCAGCGCCTCCTCCTTGCCGCTCAGCTTGCGCGGCGCGCCGGGCCGCGGCTCCTCGTTCAGCGCCGCCTCCAGATTACGCAGCACGAAGCGCCGTTTGATGCGGTACACCGTCGAGCCGCTCACGCCGATGCTACGGCCGATCTCCTCGTCGCCCAGCCCCGCATCGGCCGCCAGCAGGATCTGCGCCCGCTTCAACTTGCGCGCCGATTGCCTGCCACCATTCAGCAAGGCTCCGAGCTCGCCGCGTTCCGCTTGGCTCAGTTCGACCCGGTACCGTACATTCATTCTGATCTCCTTGAGGGGGAGACCAGACGAATCGAGCGATGAGTCAGAAATCAGGCACCGCGCGGCCCACCGGCTCGCATCGCTTCACCCAAAAACAAGGCCAGTATCTGGCCTTCATCCATGTCTATGCCCACATGTTCCACCAGCCGCCCGCCGAAGCCGACATGCAGCGGCACTTCCGCGTCAGCCCTCCCTCGGTCCATCAGATGGTCCTTGGCCTCGAGCGCGACGGCCTCATCTCACGACTGCCCGGCGTCGCCAGAAGCATCGCTATCCTCGTCCCACCTGACGAACTGCCCATCCTCGAATGGCTCAACATAGACCCGTCATAATCACTGTGCAGAGCCACTAG
>NZ_BKAJ01000353.1 GCF_007992495.1 Reyranella soli | reverse complement strand
TCGACGTCACCTTCATCCCTGTTTCCGAACCGGCGGTGCTGTCGTCGGCGACGGTTGACCTCAGCGAGACCAACGCGGTGCTGACGACGGGCGGGACGCTGACGATCAGCGACGTCGACAGTCCGGAATTCTTCCTGATGCAGGCCGGGACTGCAGGGAGTTACGGCACCTTCACGATCAATGCGGCAGGGGTGTGGAGCTACACGGCGATTTCGGCTCACGACGCGTTCGTTGCCGGGACGACCTACACCGACACATTCCAGGTAAGGAGTGCAGACGGCACGACGACGTCGGTGACGGTGAACATTCTGGGTACCAACGACGCAGCGGTGCTGTCATCGGCGACGGTTGGCCTCAGCGAGACCGATGTGGTGCTGACGACGGGAGGGACGCTGACGATCAGCGACGTCGACAATCCGGCAACCTTCGTGGCGCAGGTCGGAACCGTAGGGAGCTACGGCACCTTCTCGATCGATGCGTCGGGAGTGTGGAACTACACGGCGAGCTCCGCCCACGACGAGTTCGTTGCCGGGACGACCTACAGCGACACGTTCCAGGTGGCGAGTGCCGACGGCACGACGACGTCGGTGACGGTGAACATTCTGGGCAGCAACGACACGATGGTTGTTTCCAGTTTGGCTATAACCGGGACACAGATCAGCTTCATTGCCGCCGATCCCGACAATGGGACGCTGGCATTGGCGAGTTCGTTTGGCGCGGCATTTGGCAACCCGGTAATCGCCAGCGGAGCGACAACGAATCTGACGCCCGTATCGCAAGCGGCGGCTGTTTCGGGTACCCTACAGGTGACGGATGGCAGCGCCACCGCAGATGTGATCGCTCTCTACCTTGGAACAGGCAGCGGCGATAGCTTCGCGGCCGGTTCTGCTTCTACCGCCATATACGGATTCGGCGGCAACGACATCCTGACGGGCAGCACGGCAGCAGACTTCATCTTCGGCGGCACGGGCGCCGACACGATAGCGGCCGGCGGCGGCAACGACACGATCAACCTGGCCAACGGTGACTTCATCGCGGGTGAGTCGATCGATGGCGGCGCCAACAGCGACAGCATCGTCCTTACCAACGGCACGACGGTGGACTTTAGCGTTGGCACGGTGACGAACGTCGAGACCCTGACGGGCAGCACCAGCAGCGACACCGTCACTCTGTCGGCGTCGCAGCTGGCCGGCTTCGGGACCATCGACCTGGTCAGCGGCACGGATACGCTGAACGTTGTCGCCGGCGGGAACATCTCGTCGCTTGCGCTTGCCACGATGAGCAACATCGATAGCGGAAACCTAACGGGTACCTCGGGCAGCGACTCGATCACCCTCACTGGCGCGCAGCTCGATGCGATCCTGATCGGCACGGGCACCATTGATCTCGGTTCCGGCACCGGCGACACGATCAACCTGACGTCGACGTCGTCCGACCTCAACACTCTGGGCGCGACGAACG
>NZ_BKAJ01000352.1 GCF_007992495.1 Reyranella soli | reverse complement strand
TGCACCCCTTAGGGAAGATCATTGCTCCCGTCCGACCGAACGCAGCCGGACGGGATGACCAGCGCCCGGGCAGGAGCCGTCGGCACACGATCGGATAAACGATGCATAGAGCGGGAACACCGGGAAGCAGTGCAACGAAGCATCTATATAACCAAAGTACAGTCCAGTCAATAACCTTAGTTGCAATTCTCGATTTCGTTTTCGCGAGTTTTTGCGCCCCGTAGAGGGGTCTGACGCGCAATAACGCCACACCTTGTGTCGCCGGACGCGAGTGCCAGCAGTGCTTTCACGCCGATACCTAGTCGCGCGGCTTGGAAATCTTCGTGACGGTTACTCGTCCCACTCGTGCTCGTAGCGGGGAGCGCGCATCTCGGCCAACGCAGCCTTCAGCTGGTCGGCAACGCGCTCGCGCTCGGCCGGCGCCAAGAAGCGCCCGATCACCGTCCGGTTGCCGCGCGAGGTCAGGACCAGGCGCTCGGCCTCGCCCAAAAGCTCGACGCGCAGCCAGTAGGCGTCGAGCCGGTGCTGCTCGCGCTCGCCGTCAGGCGCCACGCGGTCGATGATCAACTCGCGGTCGGTCAGCACCAGGGTCTCGCTGCGCCGGGCATCGAGATAGCTGCGCTTGAACAGGAACCACAGCAGCCAGATGTCGAGGCCCATGAAGCCCATGACCGGCCAGGCGCCCAGGATCAGCATGGGCAGGCCGATCGCCAGGTTGGCGGCGATGGCGGCCCAGATCAGCCAGCGGAAACCCTGGGGCGACAGGCTGCGATGGGGCACCAGCGAGGTCGCGAAATGGACCGCCGGGGCCTCGGCTGCAGGGACTGGCGTTTCAGTCATGCTAGAAACCTATATGGCCCTGATGAAGCAAGCCGTCATCCCGGAATTCTTCGCCCGCCTCAAGAAGGCGATCCCGGAACCCGAGACCGAGCTGGAATACGACAACGTCTATCACCTGCTGGTCGCAGTCGTGCTGTCGGCCCAGGCGACCGATGCCGGCGTCAATCGCGCCACGACGCCCTTGTTCAAGATCATCAAGACGCCGGCCGAGATGGTGGCCTTGGGCGAGAGGAAGCTGATCGGCTACATCAAGACCATCGGCCTGTTCCGTACGAAGGCCAAGAACGTGATCGCGCTGTCGAAGTTGCTGATCGAGCGCCACGGCGGCGAGGTGCCGCATACGCACGAGGAGCTGCAGGCCCTGCCCGGCGTCGGCCGCAAGACCGCCAACGTGGTGATGAACGTGGCCTTCGGCGAGGCGACCATCGCCGTCGACACCCACATCTTCCGCGTCGGCAACCGGACCGGGCTCGCCCCGGGCAAGAACCCGCTCGAGGTCGAGCTCAAGCTATTGAAGCGCGTGCCCGAGGAGTACCGCCTGCACGCGCACCACTGGCTGATCCTGCACGGCCGCTACACCTGCAAGGCGCGCACGCCGGAGTGCCCGAAGTGCGTGGTGAACGACCTGTGCACGTTCAGGGGGAAGACGACGGCCCTGTGACTCAG
>NZ_BKAJ01000351.1 GCF_007992495.1 Reyranella soli | reverse complement strand
CAGCGACACATCGGCGAAGCCGAACTCGGTCGTGAGCACGATCCGCTCGATCCCGGTGATCGTGAGGTCCATGGTGCTGAAGGTGAAGGCATGGCCCGGAACGAAGTGCGCGTCGATGTTGGCCTGTTCGACGGCGAGCGTCGCCGAATCGACCAGGACCGCGAGTGTGTCGACGCCGGCGCCGCCATCGAAATGGTCCCTGTCGCCGCCGCTTCCGCCCAGTATCTGGGCCTGGGTCGCGAAGAACCAGTCGTTGCCGGTGCCGCCGAACAGCCTGTCGCTGCCCAGCCCGTCGATCAGAGCATCATGGCCGGCACCGCCATCCAGCCAGTCGTTGCCGGCATTGCCGGCCAGCACGTCCGTTCCAGCGCCGCCCGAAAGTCGATCGTTGCCCGCACCGCCGGCGATGAGGTCGGAGCCCGCCCCGCCATCGGCGACATCGTTGCCCAGCCCGCCGAACATGATGTCGTTGCCCGCACCGAGCTCTGCCCGATCGTTGCCGGCGCCGGCCAGGACGAGGTCGTCGTGGGAACTCCCATCGATGAAGTCGTTTCCCGCGCCGCGGAAGTCGGTGTGAGAGGTCAGCGACGCCGCCGAGAACGCACCGAAGATGCCGTGCAGGTTTGCGGTCGGATGACCAACATCCCAAAAGGCGGCTTGCTCAATCGGCGGGGCATCCGGGTTGGGGCTGAACACGACACCGTGACCGTCCCCGAGCAGCACCGGCTGATCGATACCCAGGAATCCGAACGTTCGATAGTCAGCCCTGACCTCGTCCGCCATCCTTGCAATATCGACGATGCGGACGTCGTGGCCCTCGTGACGCAGCTCGAGCGCCGCGGCCTTGAGCCCTAGATTGACGGCGTCGACCGCCGCATCGCCGATCGCCTGGGATCCAGGCGGGAACTGGCTCACGAGCGGAAGGAAAGTGGTTGCGGGGAACGTGTCGAAGATGACCGTGCCAATCCCTTGGTCGAAGGCGGTGTGGGCGAGGTCAAGATTGGCCTGAACGATCTGCCCCGCCAGGTGCAAAGCATCGCCGAGCGAGCTACCAGGAGTGGCTTCAAGATCGATGATGTCGTTCATCCCCATCGAGGTGCTCACGAGCGCCGAATGCTTCGAAGGCGGGTCCGCCGAGGTCACCGCGACGAGGTCAGCGACCTGGCCCGCAAGGTTGAGATCGTGATTAAGGACGGCCTGGCCCTCCGGGGATGCGGCGACGGCCGCTATCACCTCGGGAGGATAGATAAAGCCTGCGATCACACCGAACGGGAACGTGCCGAGCGCATGGGCGCCGCCGCCCGCAAAATCGGTCAGGTCGGCGCCGAGCAGATCCGCGGTGATCTGGGCGAACACCGGTCCGTTGGAATAGTGCTGAGCGTACGGCGGGTACGGGATGGGCTGCAGCCCGGTCGTGTCGACGCCAGCGGCGGCGGCGATCGCGAGCACCTCGCTGCTCAGCGCGAAGTGCAACCCGTTGTCCACCCAGCTGTCCCCAACCTGGTAGATCCGATCAAACAGTGTGTGGGCC
>NZ_BKAJ01000350.1 GCF_007992495.1 Reyranella soli | reverse complement strand
AGCGAGCGAAGCCTGCGTTCGGCAATTGACGGGATACCAGGTCTGGTCGGCATCCTGGCCCCGAACGGTGACGTCGAAACTGTGAATCGGCAAATTCTTGAGTATTGCGGCCAGTCACTGGAAGAATTGAGGGATTGGCGAACAAACGGAACAGTGCATCAGGAGGATCTTCCTCATCTCGCTGAAGTTTTCACAAGATCTATCGCATCCGGGATTCCCTACCAGCTCGAACATCGCCTGCGGCGCTTCGACGGCCGATATCGATGGTTTGACAACCGCGGCGTGCCGATCCGCGATGCTTCCGGGCATATTGTCCGCTGGTACGTACTACTAACTGACATCGAGGATCGCACGCAAGCGCTGGCGCGAGTGCAGCAGATGCAATCGGATTTCGCCCACATGAACCGGGTGAGCGTGATGGGAGAGTTGGCCGCCTCGCTGTCCCACGAAATCACGCAGCCGATTGCCAGCGCGCGCAACAACGCCCGGGCGGCGGAGAATTTTCTGAAGATGCAGCCGCCAGACCTGGGCGAGGTGAGGGAAGCGCTCGCCTGTGTCGTTGGCGATGCTGATCGAGTCGGAGACATCATCGATCGCATTCGAGAGCAAGTGAAGAAAGCGCCACCGCGAAAAGAGCGTTTCGATCTGAATGCGGCAATCAACGAAGTGGTCGCATTGGCGCGCAGCGTCACCAACCGGAATGGCGTCTCGGTCCAGACTCGGCTTGCGGAGGGCTTGTCCTCTGTGGAGGGGGATCGCGTTCAACTCCAACAGGTCTTGCTGAACCTCATTCTGAATGCGGCTGAAGCAATGAGCCCGGTTGAGGAGGGAGCAAGGGAGCTGTTGATCAGCACAAAGGAGGATCAAACAGGCGTCGTCGTGGCGGTGCGCGATTCCGGGCCGGGCATTGATCCGGAGCATCTCGAACGGGTCTTCGACGCCTTCTACACCACGAAGCCCAGTGGAACAGGGATGGGGCTGTCGATATGTCGGTCCATCATCGATGCTCATGGCGGTAGGCTGTGGGCGGAGGCGAACAAGCCGCGCGGTGCCGTATTCCAGTTCACGTTGCCTGGCACCGACGCAGAGTTCACGAATCCTCTTCAGGCGAGCGAGCGGATTTGAGAGCCTCGCGAACACAGCGCGTGAGACGCTCCTCATCCATTGGCTTACGCAGGTAACACACGGCACCATCGTCTAGTGCGCGAATATCAGGGCGGAGATCATCGGCGCTGCTTTGCGCCAGCTCATGGGCGAAAACCTTTTCGCCAACTGTACCAAGCCTGGGTCGATCGAAGGACTGCGCGTCATCCGCGATCAGGTTCTCACGCCTGAGCAGCAGTCGCCTTCAGCCGGCAGGTGCGCTGCAAGGCGGATGATCGGACACGTCTTCAGGAACCAGAGATCGCAGAGAGCCTCTAGGGTGACGACTGGATCACTCAATGTCGTGGAGAAAAGAATGCGTATTACCCCACTGATCGTCGGAGCGGTTTCCTGCGCGGTTATTGCAACAGTTGCGTTCGCCCAGACCGGATCCAATGACGACACCA
>NZ_BKAJ01000349.1 GCF_007992495.1 Reyranella soli | reverse complement strand
CCCCGCGTCGCGCTGCCACTGGTAGCCGATCGGCCCAAGGCCATCGGCGTCCGCCAGCGTGTTCGACGCCGTCAGCACCTGATCCTCGACCGCCGTCCCGGCGATGCTTACCAGCCCGGTTGGCGCACCCGCGTTTTGATCGACAGAGATCGACCGCGTTGCAGGGCTTGCCGGGTTACCAGCCCCGTCGTTGACAGCGGCGGTGATACTGTAGCTGCCGTCAGCAAGCCCGCCCGACAAGCTGCCTGGCACACTCGCTGACCAGGCACCACTTACCACCAGCGCCGTGTAGTTTGCGACCACGGCATTGGAGGTATCGCGAATCGTGATGGTCGCGTTCTCGCCGTCGGCACCCACCGCCGTGCCGCTGATAGTGAAGCCCGCCGCTGCCTCGCCGGCATTGACCACGTCGTCTCCAGCAATGGTCGAGATGGCAATCGTCGGGGGCGTCTGGTCAATTGCGAGCGGCCGCGTCGCCCGGGCCGCCGCAACGCCAGCCGCATCATGGACATCGGCGGTGACGGTGTAGCTGCCGTCAGACAGGCTACCCTGCACGATGGCCGACCAGCTACCACCCGACACCGGCACGATGAAGGTGGCTACGACTGAGTCGAATGCATCGCGGATCGTGATGGTCGCGCTCTCACCGTCGGCATCGGTCGCCGTGCCGCTGATGGTGAAGCCCGCCGCCCTTTCGCCGGCATTGACTACGTCGTCGCCGCTGATGGTCGAGATGGAAATCGTCGGTACCTTAAAGAGGTCAGCGGCCGCAACGGTACCGTCGGCGAACTGGAAGAACTCGACGTTGGTTACAGAATCGGTGTCGTCACGATCCGCAGTACCATCAGCGATCGTCAGGCTGGCTGCGCTGCCGGTGACGGTATAGTCAGCACGATTGCCGGCATAGACTGCCGTATCGGTGTCGGCGCCGCCATCGATTGAATCATTGCCAGCGCCGCCGTCCAAAGTGTCGTTGCCGAGATAACCCAAGAGCTCATCGTTGCTGCCGCGCCCTTCCAGCGTGTCGGCGCCCTCGGCTCCGCCAAGAACGTTGTTGTCCGCGTTGCCGCGAAGCACATCAGCATAGGACGAACCACGAAGGTTCTCGATCGAATCGAAGCTGTCCCCAGCCGCTTCACCGGCGTTGTTGTCCGGCACCTGAAGATCGGCAGTTACGCCGGAATCGGCGTCGGCATAGCTCGCAGTGTCGCTGCCCAGTCCGCCCGCGAGACTGTCGGCCCCCACCCCGCCGGTCAGGATATTGTCGCCGTCGTTTCCGCGCAACGTGTCGGCGTACGCGGATCCAGTGAGATTTTCAACGTTGAAGTAGGTGTCGCCTGCCGCCTCGCCAGTGTTATTCGCCGCTGAGCCAAGATCTGCAATCAGCCCAGATGTTGAAGTGAGGTATGTCGCCGTGTCGATACCGTCGTCACCCCGAAGCTGATCGGCGCCGGCTCCCCCTCGCAATGTATCGTTTCCGGCCTCGCCGGAGAGGGAATCATCGCCATCGCCGCCCTCGAGCTGGTCGTCACCCGGTCCGCCGGTGAGACTGTCGTTGTCCGCTCCG
>NZ_BKAJ01000348.1 GCF_007992495.1 Reyranella soli | reverse complement strand
GGGCTTCGTCGTCCCCAAATTCGGGCTCGAGACACTGGGGTTGAAGAACCTCGGTAACGTCCATTGGAACCTGTCGGTTCCCGCTCTCTACGAAGAGGCGGTGCGCCGCGGCGAGGGCCAGGTGGCGGATGGCGGCGCGCTGGTGGTGCGCACCGGCGTGCATACCGGCCGCTCGCCCAACGACAAGTTCTTCGTCGAGGATTCGGAGACCAAGGGCCGCATCGACTGGGGCAAGACCAACAAGCCGATCTCGCCGGAACGCTATCGCAGGCTCTACAACCGCATGCTGGGCTATGCCCAGCGCCGCGACCTGTTCGTGCGTGACTGCTGGGCCGGCGCCGATCCCGCGCATCGCATCGGCGTGCGCGTGCTGACCGAGACCGCCTGGCACAACCTCTTTGCCCGCAACATGTTCCTCCGGCCGCGCCGCGAAGAGCTTGAGCGCTTCAAGCCGGAATTCACCATCCTGAACCTGCCGGGCTTCCAGGCCGATCCCGAGAGCGATGGCACGGCGTCGGACTGCGCCATCCTGGTGAACTTCAGCGAGCGCGTCGTGGCGATCTGCGGCACCTGGTATGCAGGCGAGATCAAGAAGTCGGTGTTCACCATCCTGAACTACCTGCTGCCCGACAAGAACGTGCTGCCCATGCACGCGTCGGCCAATGTCGGGCCCAAGGGCGACGTGGCGATCTTCTTCGGCCTGTCGGGCACCGGCAAGACCACGCTGTCGGCCGATCCCTCGCGCACGCTGCTGGGCGACGACGAGCACGGCTGGGGCGAGAAGAGCCTGTTCAACTTCGAGGGCGGCTGCTACGCCAAGGTGATCAAGCTTTCCCGAGAGGCCGAGCCCGAGATCTACGCCACCACCGAGCGCTTCGGCACGGTGCTCGAGAACGTGGTGATCGATCCGGCGACCGGCGCGCTCGACCTCGACGACGGCCGCTACACCGAGAACACGCGCGCCTGCTATCCGCTGGAGTTCATTCCGAACGCATCGGCTACGGGCGTGGCCGGCATCCCTGAGAACATCGTCATGCTGACGGCCGATGCCTTCGGCGTGCTGCCGCCGATCTCGCGGCTCAGCCCCGAGCAGGCGATGTATCACTTCCTGTCGGGCTATACCGCGCGCGTGGCCGGCACCGAGAAGGGCGTGACCGAGCCGCAGGCGACCTTCTCGACCTGCTTCGGCGCACCGTTCATGCCGCGTCATCCCACCGTCTACGCCAAGATGCTGGGCGAGAAGATGGCCCGCCAGCACGTCAAGTGCTGGCTGGTCAACACCGGCTGGTCGGGCGGCGGCTTCGGCGTCGGCGAGCGCATGTCGATCCGGCACACCCGCGCCATGGTGCGGGCCGCGCTCGACGGCACGCTGGCCGCGGCGGCGAGCTCGACCGACCCGCACTTCGGCATGCAGGTGCCCAGCGCCTGCCCCGACGTGCCGGGCGAGGTGCTGAACCCCAAGAACACCTGGAAGGACAAGAAGGCCTACGACACCGCCGCGCGCGACGTCGCCAAGCGCTTCGAGGCCAACTTCCAGCAGTTCGAGAGCCACGTCGACGGCAAGGTCAAGCAGGCGGC
>NZ_BKAJ01000347.1 GCF_007992495.1 Reyranella soli | reverse complement strand
TTGCCCGGCACGATCGGCATTGGCCACACGCGCTGGGCGACCCACGGCAAGCCCTCCGAGCGCAACGCCCATCCCATCGCCACCGACCGCGTGGCGATCGTACACAACGGCATCATCGAGAACTTCCAGGAGCTGAAGGACGAGCTTTTGGCCGAAGGCCGCCGTTTCGACAGCGACACCGACACCGAGGTCGTGGCCCAGCTCCTCACCTCGTATCTCGAGCGCCAGCGCTCGCCCGAGGAGGCGATGGGCCTGGCGATGGCGCGCCTGCGCGGCGCCTTCGCCCTGGTCGCCCTGTTCAGCGGCCGTCATGACATCCTGATGGGCGCCCGGCGCGGCAGCTCGCTGGCGGTCGGCTACGGCGACGGCGAGATGTATATCGGCACCGACGCGCTGGCGCTGGCGCCCTTCACCAAGCGCGTCACCTATCTCGAGGATGACGACTGGGTGGTGCTGGACGCCCAGGGCGCCAAGGTCTTCCAGGGCGACAAGCAAGTGCAGCGCGAGATCCGCCAGAGCAGCATCTCGGGCGCCATGATGGGCAAGGGCAACCATCGCCACTTCATGCTGAAGGAGATCTACGAGCAGCCTGCCGTCATCGGCGACACGCTGCACACCTACCTCGACCCCACCACGCGCTCGGTCAGCCTGCCGGCCTTGCCGTTCGACTGGGCCCGTGTCTCGCGGCTCACCATCACTGCCTGCGGCACGGCCTGCTTTGCCGGCATGGTGGCCAAGTACTGGTTCGAGAAGCTGGCGCGCCTGCCGGTCGAGGTCGAGGTCGCTTCGGAGTTCCGCTATCGCGAGCCGCCGCTGCCTGAAGGCGGTGTCTGCATCGCTATCTCGCAGTCAGGCGAGACCATCGATACCCTGGCGGCGCTGCGCTACGCCAAGGCGCAGAAGCAGACCATCCTGTCGGTAGTCAACGTTCCGGAAAGCGCCATCGCGCGTGAGTCCCACGTCGTGCTGCCGACACTGGCCGGGCCGGAGATCGGCGTCGCCTCGACGAAGGCCTTCACCACGCAGCTCACCGTGCTGCTCGCCGCGGCGATGGATGCCGGCCGCGCGCGCGGCGTGCTGTCCAAGGACGAGGAGGCGAGGCTCGCCAATGCGCTGATCGAGCTGCCGGCGCATATCAACGAAGCACTGAACATGGAGGAGCACTACAAGCGCATCGCCGAGGATGTCTTGGCCCCGGCGCGCGACGTGCTCTATCTCGGCCGCGGCCTGTCCTTCCCGATCGCCCTGGAAGGGGCGCTGAAGCTCAAGGAGATCTCCTACATCCACGCCGAAGGTTATGCCGGCGGCGAGATGAAGCACGGGCCGATCGCCCTGATCGACGAGGCGGTGCCGGTCGTCGTGGTGGCGCCGAGCGACGCCTTGTTCGACAAGATCGCCTCGAACTTCGAGCAGGTGAAGGCGCGTGGCGGCAAGCTGGTGCTGCTGAGCGATCCGGCCGGTTGCGCCCGGCTGGCCAGCCAGGCGGCGGCGGCGATCACCCTGCCCAAGGTCGATCCGGCGGTGGCGCCGATCCTCTACAGCGTGCCCGTGCAGTTGCTGGCCTATCACACGGCGGTCGCCAAGGGCACCGACGTCGACCAGCCGCGCAACCTCGCCAAGAGCGTGACGGT
>NZ_BKAJ01000346.1 GCF_007992495.1 Reyranella soli | reverse complement strand
TCGGTCGCCGGCCCGCTGATCGACACCATGCCGGTCGGCACGTCATTGGTGCCGATTACCGTCCAACTCACACGGTCAGGCGTAGTGGCGATGCCGTCGGACACGCCATAGTTCACAGTTACAGTGGTCGTCTCGCCGGCCGCCAGGTGCTGGTACGCCACGTTCGATGGATCGAGCGTGAAGCTGTGCGTGGCCGCGTTGTAGCTCACACCAGCCGGCAGGTTGACCGGCACATTAACGACAGACAGCGCGCTACCGGCGTCAACATCGGAAGCATTCGCCAAGCCATCAATCGTCGAAGCTGGGCCGTCTTCGGTCGCGGCCGCATGCCCCGTCGGCGGTTTTCCTAGCATCAGGTAAAGATTGTTATTGGACTTGAAGACGATGTCAGACACGCCGTCTCCATTAACTTCCGAAACCGTCACTCCCTGCACTGCTCCTGTCGCCGTATAGAGCGGTCCTTGACTGAAGTTACCGGTGCCGTCGCCAAGAAGAACATCCAAGCCAGCATCAGTCGGCACGATAATGTCCGGAATCCGATCGCCATTGGCATCGGTAATGCCAAGCGAGTCACCAGGGTACCCTAGCAGTGACTGGCGTAGCGGCGCCGCAAATGTGCCGTTCCCATTGTTGAGCAGGACTGACAGTTCGTTTGTCCCGCCCTGCTGGTTGCCCACCACGATATCCGGCCTGCCGTCCCCGTTCAGATCCTGCACGGCGAGCGCCAACACGCCACCGCCATCAGTGAACGCCATGTAATCGGACCGGGGATTGAAGGTTCCGTTGCCTGTGTTTATCAATACGGAAACCGCGTTCGAACCGCCGTTGTCCCCAATAATGAGGTCCAGCTTGCCGTCGCCATTAACATCAACCGCGGCCAGCGGGAGCGGGTAGTATGCCGTCGCGTACTGGGTGGGTGCGCCGAACGTGCCATCGCCATTCCCCAGCAGTACTGCGACACCATCATTTGTAATGGCGATATCGTTCTTGCCGTCGCCATTGAAGTCGGCGATCACGACACCCGCGGCGGATGAGTACACGGCAGGTGGTCCAAATGACCCGTCACCGTTGTTGAGCAGCACATTCAGCGGTCCCCCGTTCGGAATGGCAATGTCGGGCTTGCCATCGCCATTGAGATCTCCGACCGCCATAAAGATGTAGTTGCCGCCAGCGGCGGCTTCCGCATAGCTCACGCGAGGCAGGAAAGTACCGTCGCCATTTCCACGATAAACATTGACTTCATCGCCACCATACGTCTCGGTAATCAGATCTACCTTGCCATCGCCATTGACATTGACAACTGCAAGCCAACCAATCGGATATCCATCGTCGACAAACGTCGCTGGCGCGAACCCGCCTCCTGTGTCCACTACCGGCGCATCATTGACGTTTCCCACCGGGCCCACTGCTGCGCTGGCTACGCTCTCTGCCGTGCCGTGCTCATCGGTATAGCTCGCCACAACAGTGACGCTGGCGCCGACATCGGCATCGCCCAGCGTATAGGTCGAGCCGGTCGCATCAGTGATGTTTGAGCCGTTGCGCTGCCACTGGTAGCTCACCGTCCTCATACCGTCGGCATCGCTGAGTGTGTTCACCGCCGTGAGCACCTGGTCCTCGATCGCCGTCCCGGCGATGCTCACCGACCCGGCCGGCACATCATTGACATTGGCCACCGTCGTCGTCGCCGCGCTGGCCACGCTCTCCAGGGTT
>NZ_BKAJ01000345.1 GCF_007992495.1 Reyranella soli | reverse complement strand
CGGTACCAACACGGTCGACACGCAGGCCAATACGTTGACCTTCAACAACGTGATCTCCGGCACCGGCGGCTTGACCAAGATCGGTGCTGGAACGCTGACCTTGATGGCTGCAAACAGCCACTCTGGCGGCACCGCCATCAACGGCGGCACGCTGGCGGCGATCGCTCCCAACAGCTTGGGAGGCGGAGGTCTCAGCTTCAACGGTGGTACGCTGAAATTGCTAAGCAATTTTTCGAGTCTGCCGGGCGTCGCCACCCTCAATGCGGGCGGTGGGACGATCGATACCAACGGTTTCGGTGTTCTCGCCCAAAATTCCTTCGTCGGAAGCGGAGGTCTGACCAAGACGGGTACCGGGGACCTCACGCTTAGTGGTGCCAACACTTACGCCGGTGTCACGACCATCCTCGGCGGCAGCCTTACGGCTGTCGTGACAAGTCTGCCTGGCGACGTCGTCAACAACGCGAGTCTCAATCTGCGGGGCGACGGGACATATGCTGGAAGCATTTCAGGCACGGGCTCAATGACCAAGGTCGCTCCGGGCACTGTTATTCTGTCTGGCAACAACACCTATACGGGTGGCACGACTGTCTCCAGTGGCACGCTCCGGCTTGGCGCGGGAGCGTCGTTGGCCTCTGGCAGCGCGTTGACGGTGAACGGCGGCACCTTCGACCTCAACGGCAACTCCCAAACCCTGGGCTCGCTTTCAGGCGGCGGCGGCGCCCTTACCCTCGGGGGCGGTACATTGACCGTCGGCGAAGGTAACTTCGAGAGCAATCTGAACGGCGCCGGCAACCTCATCAAGGTTGGTACAGGTGTCCTCAGCCTTACCGGCATTGGCAACACCTTCACAGGCAGCACGACGATCGACGGAGGCTTCCTCTCCCTCGGTAGCGGCGGTGTGCTGACTCGTGAGCTTGGCGGCACCATAACGGTGAACAGCGGAGGTGGGCTCAACGTCCTCAATGCGGACATGTCGGATGTCACCAGCATAACGAACGCGGGCTCGGCTTTCTTTGGCGCGCGGGCATTTGCCGGTAGCGGCGTGATCATCAACAACGGCGTGATGACCTTCCAGGACACCAGTAACGCTGATCACACGAACTTGACGAACAATGGCCAATTGTACTTCACCGGTTCAAGCAGCGGCAACGTTGCAACGATCACCACGACCAATGGCGCTCTTACACAGTTCACGGGCAACGGATCGGCCGGTTTCGCCCGGTTGATCACTAACGCCGGTGGCACGGTCGACATGTCCGGCGTTTCGTCCGGCATGTGGGCCGGCTCGATCGAGGGTAGCGGCAGCTACATGTTGGGCGGTAACACGCTGACCACCGGATTCAACAATCTCAGCACCACGGTCAGTGGTGTCATTTCCGACGGGGGGGCCTTCGGTGGCTCGAGAGGGTCGCTGGTGAAGGTGGGCATTGGAACGCTGACACTTTTGGGCGCGAACACCTACACTGGAGGAACTGCCGTGAATGGCGGCACGCTGAGGCTGGGCGCCGGCGCATCGCTGGCGGCGGGTAGCGCCCTCAGCGTGGACGGCGGCATCTTCGACCTCAATGGCAACATCCAGACGGTCGGCGCGCTGTCGAGCGGCGGCGGCTTGCTGCTGCTCGGCGCCGGCGTGCTCACTGCGGGCGATGCCAGCAACACTACCGTTGCCGCGGCCATCACCGGTACCGGCAGCTTCGTCAAGCAGGGCGCGGGCACCATGACCCTC
>NZ_BKAJ01000344.1 GCF_007992495.1 Reyranella soli | reverse complement strand
AATGCAGCCCAGCATCAACGCATTTGAGCCCTTGATACCGCAAACCGGGCTCGACCGTATTCGGCGTCAACCCGAGTGATCGCTGTTCGAGCTTTCTTCGCGGGAGAGAGGAACATCAGAGGCGATGTGCCGGAACGCCAAATCCTATCGAGGCGGTGTGGCCGGCGGGCGCGGCTTCCAGGCCCAAGGCCCTTTCGCTGTGCCGCGGTGTAAGGCGATGCGAACCCAATTTTAGCGCTACCCCACTCCGCACATCGGCACCCTTCTTACGTCCGTGGAAACGCTGGAGGCGCCGTACGCCAGCACATCTTTTTCCTAGCTAAACCGCCAGGAATCCGCAAACGCGAGAAGGCCCGGTTGTGGGATGTGCCAGCCAAGTTATCAAAAAGATCATGTCCCTGGGGCGCTCGGCGGCAAAGACGATCATCTTGCGCAAAAGATCGGCGCCGCAGGTTCACCATTGGGGCGGTCATCGGTCGTGTCCTCAGGTCTTGGGTTGGTCTTCGGAATCCGACCCTAAGCCCGCAATCGCCGATGACCGGCGCAACGCCGCTCCCTCGCTACGGCGCTAGTGGATAGCGCGCTCGCTAGCGGTCTTGTCTCCGTCAGTTACACCACCACTGGGGACACGACCATCAAAAGCGCATATCTCGATGCTGGAAGTAGCCGATCGGGTAGGTCTTGAACTTGCGCTTTTGGTCTTTGCCATCCTCGACATCGGGCAGCCGTGAGATGCCCTGCCGCTGTTCGCGGCGGTGTAAGGACGAGCGCGTCAGGTGCGGGATCGTCGTCTGTAGGCATACAGGCAGTCATCGAGCGGCAGCAGCATATGTCGACGAAACGCGACAACGACGGCTTCGTCCTCAAGTGAGATCACATCCAGCGAAACACCCGCAAGATCTATCGGGTGTTTCATCGGGACTGCCATTGCAAGCTTGCTCTCGGCGCTGGGACCGAGGCCTCACACGATCAGGAAGTCGTTGTTGGTGAGTGCAAGGCCGGCGGCGAGCTGGGCGAACTGCGTCGCCCCGCCGGCGGCATTGCCGTTGTTGTCGTAGAACAGCTTACCTGTATCGGTTTCGTAGACGATGCGGTCGCTGGCGTCCTGGGCGGTGCCGGATGTATTGGCGACGAACTGCGCCGATGTCAGTGTGCCCGTGCCCGTGATCGCCGTGAAGATCGCGTTGTCCAGGACAATGGTGTCGGCGACGACATTGAAGTCGGTGATCTGGTCGATGTTGGTCGCCGCATTGAGGGCGGTGTTGAACACGAATTGGTCGCTCCCGCTCCCGCCCGTGAGAATATCGTTGCCGCCGCCCGCCGCGATCGAGTCGTTGCCGGCCCCAGCCACGATGGTATCGGTGTTGGCGCTGCCAGTGATCGAGAAGCCTTCGGTCTGGCCCGACAGGTTGATCGTGACGCCGGCCGCGGCGGTCGCCGCGGAGATTGCCTCCACCCCCTGGATCGATGTGTTCGAGTTAGAGCCCAGGATGTTGAGGTCGGACGACGTCGACGTCAGGTTGATCGTGTCGCTGCTGCCGGAGCCGAGATTGATGGTGCCTGACCCGATCAGGATTGCATCGAGCTGAGCGCCGGAGAGGGTGATCGAGTCGCTGCCCGAGGTGCCCGTGAGGTTCCCCGTATCGATGTTGCTCATCGTGGCAAGCGCAAGCGACGAGATGTTCCCGCTGGCGACAACGTTCAGCGTATCCGTGCCGCTGACCAGGTCAA
>NZ_BKAJ01000343.1 GCF_007992495.1 Reyranella soli | reverse complement strand
GCGTGAGGAGTGGAAAGCGCACCGCTAGCCGCGCATGGGCCAGCAGGTCCACCGCCTGGTCTTCCTCGACGAAACCGGCACGACGACGAAGATGACCCGTCTGCGGGGCCGGGGCTCGCCGCGGTGCCCGCTTGAAGGCTACGGCACCGTTCGGGCACTGGGCGACACACGCCGGAGTACGATGCGATGGCCTGACCGCACCCTTGGTCGTCGATCAATCCATGAACCGCGAGATCTTCGACACCTATTTCGAGACCCAGCTCGCCCCGACGCTGCAGCCCGGCTACGTGGTGATCCTCGACAATCTCGTCAGCCACAAGAGCGCAAAAGCCGAGGCGATCCTCGAGCGTGCCTTTGATATTAGCGACCGACCAACTCCTGCCCTTGGGGGCGGTGAAGTGAATCCCATTGTCGGTGAGCACGGTATGGATCTTGTAGGGGACCGCTCTGATGAGGTGCAGCAGGAAGTCGGCAGCGACCCGCTGTGTGGCCTTCTCATGCAGCTCGGTGGAGCCGAACTTCGAGATCCGATTGACGCGGCGACAAAGAGGTAGAGACGGCCCTCCGCGGTGCGTACTTCGGCAATGTCAAGGTGGAAGGAGCCGATGGGGTAGGACTTGAACTGGCGCTCTACGCCCTTGCCGTCATCGGCGTCCGCGAGCCGTGAGATGCCGCGCCGTTGCAGGCAGCGGTGCAGGGACGAGCGCATCAGGTGCGGGATTGTCGCCTGGAGGGCATACAGGCAATCATCGAGAGGCAGCAGCGTATGTCGACGAACGCGACAACGACGGCTTCGTCCTCGAATGACAGGGACGTCGACTTCGGGTCTTTGGGGCTGGTCGGAAGATCCGCCCCGCACTGCGCTACACTTGGCAACGGTCTTCTGATTGACGCAGTGGCGCCTGGCCAGCGCTCTTAGGCTCACTTAACTATATTGTATCACTCGACAGACCGCCTCCGTCATTGTGGCGCAGCCGTGAAAATCTGGCCCATAGCGCATCCTTCCATTTCCTGGAAAGCAGTGCACCATCAAAACCTGGGATCAAACATCTAGAGAGCGGCGCCTATTCGGGGTTGCCTGGCTGGCAACCTCAGGAAGACCTTGGCCGAGCAAGCGGCGCGCAGTGCCGACTAACCATGGCAACATGTTCGGTTGCGCGCTTTGCCGCTCGAATGATGCGCGGCGTTTAGATCGCGCTAGGTGGGCTGTAGCTGTTTGCCGGTCATCTATCGGCGAGGTCTTCGGGCGCGAGCGAGAACTTGAACTGACAAGCCCTTACGTCTTTAGTGGCGCTGGGCAAAAGGAGCGGTCCAAACGACGTACATGCGATCGGCGCAGGCACCATTGGTGATGAAGCGCAAGCGAAACGAAAATGCAATCAGCACGCGAGCGCGTCCTGCCAACAACGCCGGTCAGTGAAGCCGGTCTTTAGTCCCTCCAATCCCCTCTCTGTGTTAAAGCCATGGTCTGCTAACCGTGGGTACCCCTATCGAGATGTGGCACCCAGTTGGCGCCAGCCGCTAGATTTCCAGCTTAACGGGAAACATTACATGTGCGGCATCATCGGAAGCATCGGCAAGGCACCAGTCACGCCCTTGCTGGTCGAGGCGCTGAAGCGCCTGGAATATCGCGGCTACGACTCGGCGGGGGTGGCCACCCTGGTCAACGGCCACATCGAGCGCCGCCGCGCCGAGGGCAAGCTCGTGAACCTCGAGGCGCGGCTTGGCAGCGAGCCC
>NZ_BKAJ01000342.1 GCF_007992495.1 Reyranella soli | reverse complement strand
TGACCAAGGCCCTCCTCGGCGTCCGCGCGCGCGGCGGCATCGTCGTCGTCGTCTGCCACCGGCCGTCGGCCCTGGCCGGCGTCGACACGGTGCTGGTCATGCAGGCCGGCCGCCAGCAGGCGTACGGTCCGAAGGACCAGGTGCTCCAGCCACAGCAGCCCGCCGCCATGCCGGCCGGCGCTCGGATACCGCAACCGATGACGGTGCACGCCGGCGGCCGTCCGCAGGAGAAGGCGTCGTGACCGCCCAGAAATCCATCCGCAGCCATCTCGTAGTGGGCGTTAGCGCCGTCGCCATCCTGGGGTTCTTCATCTTCGGCTGGGGTACGCTCAGCGAGATCTCGGGCGCGGTCATCGCCCCCGGCAAGCTGGTGGTCGACAGCAACGTCAAGAAGGTACAGCACCCGACAGGCGGCGTGGTCGGCACCCTCAACGTCAAGGACGGCGATCGCGTCAAGAAGGGCGACATCGTGGTGCGGCTCGACGAGACGCAGGCCCGCACCAGCCTCGCCATCGTCACCAAGGCGCTCGACGAGATGGATGCGCGCCAGGCCCGCCTCGAGGCCGAGCGCGACGGCGCCGACAAGGTCACCTTCCCGGCCGAGCTGATCGCCCGCGACAAGGAGCCCGAGGTCGTGCAGGCGATGAAGAGTGAGCAGCGCCTGTTCGAGCTGCGCCGCTCGGCGCGCGAAGGCCAGAAGGCGCAGCTCCTCGAGCAGGTCGACCAGCTCCGCCAGCAGATCGCCGGCAACGACGAACAGGTTGCGGCCAAGTCCACAGAGATGGAGTGGAACCAGCAGGAGCTGGGCGGCATTCGCGGCCTGTGGAAGCAGAACCTGGTGCCGTTCAACCGTGTTACGACGCTGGAGCGCGACTCGGCGCGCCTGCATGGTGAGCGCGGAGCGCTG
>NZ_BKAJ01000341.1 GCF_007992495.1 Reyranella soli | reverse complement strand
AAGCCTTCTACGCCGTGCGCATCCGCATTTCCGACAAGGAGCTGGCGCGCCTGGAGGGCCTGCAGCCGATGGCCGGCATGCCGGTCGAAGTCTTCATCAAGACCTCACCACGTACGGTGGTGTCCTATCTGACGAAGCCTCTGCGCGAGCAGCTAGACCGGGCGTTCCGCGGCCGCTGATCTCCGAGGTCGGCGCCCGGCTTCTTCAGTTCAGGCGAATGAAGTCATTGCAGCAGGGAGTGCGCAAAACTCTCGCATCTAGCGCGTTCTTGCGTTCTCGACATTGGCCAGATCTCTCCAGTAGGCGGGAAACGCGGAAACGCCACCAGCCGCCTGGAGCCCGGCCGTGAGCGGGCGCGTGGCTGCTGCCAGGAGCTAGCCGTCGGTCAGCGCGTCAGCCGTTCAGGCGCAGCGCCGTGCGGCGCCCGAGCCGCCTCCAGCGTAAGCGTCCGGTGAAGGGCGCGGCGGTTGTCGTTGACTAGGCGGCGGCCTTTTGCAGCTGTTCCGTCTTCCAGTTCCACGGCAGCAGTTGGTCGATGCGCTTGGCCGGATGATCCTGCAGGCGCCTCAGCATATC
>NZ_BKAJ01000340.1 GCF_007992495.1 Reyranella soli | reverse complement strand
AAGTCGGAAAGGATGTCGGCAACGTGCGCAACAACAAGCCCGAGCTACTGGAGCGCGTTGCGCTTATCTAACAGATGGTTGTCGGCATGCGGGCGCGCTGAAGCCGCTGGCAGTGCCGAAGATGCCCCTTGCCGAGCCGCCGCCACGCGACAGCCGATTCGGCTCGCCGCTAAAGCTATCCAAGGTGCACTGGGTGAAGCCTGAACTGATCGTCGAGGTGACGTATCTCACCTGGACCGAGGACAACCTACTGCGGCAGGTCTCATACCAATCGCAGCGAGAGGACAAGCCAGCGAGGCAGGTGGTGCGATTGGTTCCGCATCCCCCGAGAAGGCGTTAGCGGGCCTTCCAAGCTTGGCTGCGCCGAAGTGGCAGCCGGCAACCTATTCAATGCTCAGACCGTTTCCTGTTCTTAAAACGATGGAATCATCGAGCAGTGGGGACGTTCAAACGCCTGGAGGCATAGAGATGTTGAGGCTCTTTCCGAGACTAATGCTGGTTGTGGGCATCGGCATGGCCGGTGCGGCATGCCAGCCAGCACCGACGGGCTACGGCAACCCGTATTACAACAGCGGCTACAACAATCCCGCCCCTGCTCCATCACAGTATGGCTATTCGGTGCCTGCGCCGAACTACTACGGCAATCAGCAAGGGAATTACGGCCAATACAACCAAGCTGACGGCCGTCGCTACACCACAGTGGCCGTGACGAACCGCGGCCAGAACGGGTATCGGGACGACGTCGTTCAGCAGCAGGTCGTCTGCGGAAGCCAGTACTACGACGGCTACCGTACCCGCACCGCACCGCGGTGCTGATCGCAGCCAGGCGCGCGTTGACGTATCGATGTGACCTATAGAAAAGCCGCTCCTCAACCTTGCCGTAGCCTTCTCAGCACGGCGACCACTCGCGAGGAGCGAGCCGCAATGAGCATCGCGGACCGCGCCCGCCTCGTCTACCACCTACGTGGGCCCATCGGGCAATGCTACGACGGTCACGACGCCCGCCCCTGCGGCTTCCACGACAGTCTACACACGCTAACGCCGTGTTCCGCCCCCCGCAGCCGTCTTGCTGAAACAACTTCGACGACGGCCTCGAATTCTCTGCAAGAGCCTGGAGAGTGAACGCTGGGCGTCGACATAAAATCTGTCGAAATCGGCGCCCTTCTTGGCGGCGAGGTCGTCAATAATGGCCGGGTGTCCTTATCCTCCTAGCCCGACTCTAACCGCCCGCGGCCGGATGGGCCTCCTTATTTAGAGACGTACATAAGAAACCTGTTTCTCCTCGTCGCGTTCGGATGTCTTGCTCCTGCGGCCTGCGAAAAGAGGCTTTCCGGCAATTGGCCATATGATCCAAGCCTACCAGCAGACCGAGCGCCGCCAGTAGGTACGAATAACCGGCATCGCCGACGCCTGCTCCTACATGAAGGCTGGGCTAAGCGCCGGCTCACGAGCTGCCCAGGGTGCACTGGTGAATCCCGCAGTGGTCCAAGTCACGTATCTGACGTGGCGGAGAAGAACCTGCTGCGGTAGGTCTCCTATCAAGGCCAGGGAGAAGACAAGCCGGCACGGGCTACTCCTCACCGTCACGGGCGTTGATGGCGCTTGGTGGGCGCATTGCCTCTGCCAGAGCGCCTATAAGGAGGCACAACGACTGCGTGTCATGGTGGATCCACCCCCGTACCCGCCGAAGTACCCACTTTTGCGTGGCATTCCGTGTCAACCGCCGACATCGGCCGGCAGCGTCACAGGCCCTCCCGAGCATTGCCGCATCGACACTTTGGCAGCCCTTGGCGTTGAATGGCAACGCGCTCTAAGCTTCTGTTCATGAAGCTCGTGTTCAACCGCCC
>NZ_BKAJ01000339.1 GCF_007992495.1 Reyranella soli | reverse complement strand
TGAATGTATCGACTGCGGGGTCTGCGAGCCTGAATGCCCGCCCAACGCCATCCTGCCCGACACCGAGAAGGGTCTGGAGAAGTGGCTGGAGCTCAATCGCAGCCTGTCGACCACCTGGCCGAACATCACCCGCAAGGGTGAGGCGCCGGCCGACGCAGAAAATTTTAAAGACGAAAAAGACAAGTTTGAGAAGTATTTCTCGGACAAGCCGGCGGCGCGTTAGATTCCGCCACTTTTCGCGCCCCTAACGCATTTTTTGCGACAGTCATGCAACTGTTGCATGGGCAGACCGTTGCCGAAATGCAACATCGCCCGCGACTCTGGCGCGAATCTCTGATATAAGGGGGCCGTCGGAAGCGGTCCCAAGGTCGGACCGCCGCTGGCTCGGTGTCCTGGTAGGTATCCGAAAACAACTCACGGATACCCGGCATCGGGCCGACACGCAAGGGGGCGTGAGCGGTGGGTCGCGGTATCGCTTCAGCGCGGGGTAGGACGTGGACGTGAAGGGATCTGAAGACATGGCCAAGCCGAAGAAGATTGCGGCCAAGCCGAAGGAGTATGCCTTCGAGAAGGGCGATTTCGTGGTCTATCCGACGCACGGTGTCGGTCGCGTGATCGATATCGAGGCGAAGGAGATCGCCGGGCACAAGCTCGACCTGTTCGTCATCTCGTTCGAGCAGGAGCGCATGATGCTGCGCGTGCCGGTGGCGAAGGCCAAGATTTCCGGCCTGCGCAAGCTCAGCTCACGCAAGATCATGGAGAACGCGCTGGTAACCCTGAAGGGCCGCAGCCGCGTCAGCCGCGCCATGTGGAACCGCCGGGCGCAGGAATACGAAGCCAAGATCAACTCCGGTGACCCGGTGTCGATCGCCGAAGTCGTGCGCGACCTGCATCGCAATGCCGGCCAGCCCGACCAGTCCTACAGCGAGCGGCAGATCTACGAAGCCGCCCTGGATCGGCTGGCGCGCGAGCTGGCGGCAGTCGAGCGCATCGACAAGGACGTTGCCACGCAGAAGCTGAACAGCGTTCTGCAGAAGGTCGCCTGAACGGCGGACCTGGCAGGAATGAGCTGAAAGGCGGCCGACGGAAACGTCGCGCCGCCTTTTTCATGAGCCGCCCCCAAATGACCTGCCCGTGACTGCCCCCACCATTGCCCGCCTCAGCGACGGCGGCCGCATCTGGGCCCTCGGCGCCCAACAGGGCAACGACCGGGCGCTCGAGGCGCTGGCCGGCGCGCTGCTGCAGCGCTGGCAGCGCGGCGACAAGCTCGTGGTGCTGGGCAACATGCTGGGCGGCGACGGCGATCCCGGCCGCACCCTGGACCTGCTGCTGCTGCTGCGCCGCCGGGTGCTGGCGACCAACCTCGCCTGCGACGTCTTCTTCCTGCGCGGCGCCCAGGAGGAGATGTGGCACAAGCTGCTCAGCCTGCAGTTCGCCATGTCGCCGCTGTCGGTGCTCGACTGGATGCTGGGACGGGGGCTCGCGGCAATCGTGCAGGCCTATGGCGGCAGCGTCGAGGAAGGCCGCATCGCCTGCCGCGGCGGTGCAACCGCCATCGCGCGCTGGACCGTCGGCCTGCGCCAGGCGCAGATGGCGCACCCCGGCCACGCCGAGCTCCTGAACTCCCTGACGCGTGCCGCGCTCAGCGCCGACGGCACGACGCTGCTGTCGGCGGCTGGCGTCGACGCCACGCGGCCGATCGACGACCAGGCCGACGCCTTCTGGTGGAACGGCCAGAGCGACCGCGCGCTCGATGCCGCCCTGGCGAGCGGCGGCGATGCCGGCTGGACAGGATTGACGCGACTGGTCCGCGGCACAGGCCCCGGTGAAGCGGCCGACGACGGACGGGTGCTGACGGTGA
>NZ_BKAJ01000338.1 GCF_007992495.1 Reyranella soli | reverse complement strand
GGTAGTGCATTACGCGCCCACTCCCACACAACCCAACAAGGGGCGTGCCCGACGGCAACAAATTCGGCCGCCGCCATTGATCCCGCTCATTGAGGGCTCAGTAGGAATCGCCGAGTATTCACATGGAATTCTTCGACCGTGTGACTTACCGGCATGTGTGCCCCCACCTTTTCGATTAGGGGTTGGCCTCATGGGAAGCGGAGGCATCGCTAGTCATGTGGGTGCCTAGCAGAGTGCATTCCAGGTGGAGCGGTGCGGTTGGGGCTGCACCGCTCGATCCAGCAAGTACAGCGCGTCGAGCTTCTTCGTTAGCACGGTTCATCAAGATGCCGACGAGAGTTCGATGAGAGGTAATTGCACGCTCGGTCGGCCGTCAGGGCGAGACCAAAGCCGGATAGTGGGCTGTGTGGGCCGATCCGGCTTTGGTCCCTGACGCTGCGATCTGTTCGTTGGATGGGTTCACCAACAGAGCCTTGCAGGCGCTTCCAAGAGACTACGTGTTGGAGCGCAGTTCCTCACCGGCGCATCGGGGTAATTCACACTGCAGGGCGAGCGGCGCAGGCAATAATCCGATATTGCCGCCAACTTAACGTGTGTTAATTCGCGGACCTCAATGTTCCGCTAGCGTGCAGAGGTGTGGGACTGGTGGATGGGAACTACAAAATGGGAAAGCTTGTAACGACACTCATCGTTGAGCCGCGCTCGCTTGTGCGCGAGGGGCTGGCATCACTGATGGCGAGTCATGCTTATCACGTGATTGGAGGTGTCGCTTCATCAGCCGACATCAGCAACTCTTTGCTTGTCGCAGATGAGCCCAAGCTTGTAGTCCTTGGCGCGGTGCAGGCCGACGATGTTACTGCTGCGGCGAGCTGCATTCGCGAGCTGTGGTCGGACACCAAGATCGTTCTTCTTTTTGAGGATGCGTCATCCGCCGATTACCAGAAGTGGCAGGCGTCGGAGATCGATGGATGCATTCCATTGTCTGGGTCGCCCGATGTGCTTGTCGGCACTCTTCGGCGAATTCTCGACAGCGATCTCAAGATCCTGGTCCAGGAGGCTGTATCGCGTTCGGCGACTGCATTGCCATCCGCTCGGCTGCCGATTGCGCCAGTCGTGACAAACGTGGAAGCGAGGACTGAAGCCTTCGACGGCGCTTTTTCACTTCGAATTCGTCATGGCCTGTCGGAGCGTGAAGAGCAGATTCTCAGGGACTTGGTAAAGGGGCTTCCCAACAAGTCAATCGCCCGTAAGCTCGACATCGCCGAAGCCACCATCAAGGTTCATATGAAGTCGATTCTGCGGAAGATACGGGTGGCGAACCGAACGCAGGCAGCCATCTGGGCACTCGAAAATGGTTACGGCGCTGATAACCCGCATCCCGAGCTGCCGCGGCTTGAAGCCACCCTCCAGCCGTTAGAGGCGCCACGACAGGCACTCTGATTCGCACCGCTGTCCTGCCTGACCGTGGAGCGCATTGGAGGTAGCCCCGCGTTCTTAGGTTGGCAGCTTGCTGGCCGGCATAGGCTTGTAGCCAGCTATTGCCTGCTCTCCGGGTCGGTCGACCGTCTGCCTGCGTCTGCCGTCAACGTTTTGGGCGGTCGTCATCAATAACCGCTGCCTGCAATCTCGCTAGACGCGGCCCTCATGCCTTTGTACTGGACGATCGATTCCAAGGAGCGCCTTTTCACCGGGGTTGGCGAGGGTGAAGTCACCTTGGCTGACGCTATGTCGCTGTTAGAGGCGCTAGCGGGCGCAAAGGCGCTGTCTTATCGCAAGCTGTTTGATGGACGAGCAGTGCAGTCCACGATGACTGGCGAGGAACTGCTGGCGATCTGCGCCAAGATCAGGGCGTATCACGAAGAAGGGCCTGTCGGGGCCCTTGCGCTGGTGGGCACTGCCGAACAGACCGTGAGATTTTCCCGCCTATTGGGCGCACTCGCTGCTGCCGACCGGCCCATCAAGCTATTCAACAGCCTGCGGTCGGCGCGCGCCTGGCTGGCCCTGCAGAGAAAATGACCTGCTCGCGACTCCGCCGCCGCCGAGCCGCAGGGGTTTCGACAACGCTAGAGCCGATCTGCTCCACT
>NZ_BKAJ01000337.1 GCF_007992495.1 Reyranella soli | reverse complement strand
AGTGTACGGGCCCGAGCTGTCGATCTTGCTTGAGCCGGAGCGCGCTCAGCTTCTAATTGGCTTGGACATTTTGACTGCCTTCGAGCGTTGGGGCCGGATGCGTGAAGACCACGGCCTGTCAATTGAAGCAGCGCGTGACGTATGGATCGATGTAATCGGCCGCTTGTTGTTCACCGCCGGGCCGCTCAATCGGCTAAGATTATGGAGTTTGGTCGAAAGCGGGTGTGAGAACATGTCCTAGCCTGCATCCGCACTCGATCTACGTCGAAGACTTGGCGCACTATCATCACTCAATGCAATAAACTCGTTTCTACGCCAAAGAGATTGCAGTCCTATCTATGCTACCGGGACATGAGCGATGTTTAGTGCAATTTTACTACCACCGATTTGCCACAGCGCGCGCCTTCCGTGATTGCTGCTTGGCATGTACATGCTCGCCCACCACCGTCGGGCACTTGCGAGCAGCTTCCCACTGCTCATCCCACACACCCTAAGTTCCCGACGGTGTTCATCGATTCGAGGAAACCAAGACGGTGAAGCCGGCGGTGTGTATCTGCCGCCGAGACTTCGACATGGCCTTGGGTGCCCTAAGCGCCTTCCCCGCGAGAGCGCTTTCCTCGCTGAAATCCTGCCTAGTCGACTACCAACAAGACTTTCATGACCCCCGATGGGTCGCACAACGTCTCTGGCTCAGCGGCAATCCTTACCGTAGAGAGGCCAGAATGAGAGTCAAAGAACTCTATTTGCACCTCGCGCAAGCGTGCGAGCACACGGCGGGCATCACCGACCTTCCCGACAAGAGGGCCGGGATGCTGGCGTCTGCTGCTGTGTGGCGCCGACTGGCCAACGCCATCAGGCCGTCTGCGGAAGCGGTATCAACAATCCAACCGGACAAGCTCGCCGTCCTACAAGATCTGGAGGCAGACTCCGTAATCTTCCCGTTCTCAAGCTCGAAAAACTAAGCAAGCCGGGAGACCGGCAGACACCCCCGGAGTAAATGCAGGCGTCCACCGGCGTCGGCTTGATCCCGCGACCGACTGACCAGGTAGAGAACCTCGTGAGGGAATGAGGCGAGCGGGACAGCTTTGAAACTGGCCAGCGTTTCGAGCAGCATCACCCATTTTTGGCGACGAACGCGCTTCCCGGAAGTCGGTTCCCGTGTCGATCCGTGCAGAGGTGGTCCCATCGATTCTCGATGAACGAACCGCGACCCGCTCCAGACTTCAAAACCGTCGTACTTCTGGTCGCCGTTGTGCTCTTGGAACAGGCGCCTGGCCTGCTCGATCAGGTCCTCGTCGGAGCCGTCTCGCAGCAGCTCCACGTTCTGAATTTTGTCGTCGCGCAAAAAATAGCAGCGCATCGTCGCAAGATCAGCGACCGGCATATGCCCCTCAAGGCACAATGTGCGAAATTGCACATCGCCTCCGGTTGCTTTGGCGTACCGTGCGCGATGGTCCCGGAAGGCATCCCTGGCAAGTGGTCGCTTTGGGTGACACATCCCAAGCGTCTGGGCGGCATTGCGGAGTTGTACTCAACACCCGCTGCTGCTTCGGCGCGCGCCGCCGACCTTCGGCAGGCCGGCTACATGGTCGGGTGCAGAATCGCCCGCCGGGGGAGACCGTAGATGGCGGGCCACTTTTCCGCATAGGTAGCAAGCGGACCAGTCGTCGGCCCGGAACGCGATCGAGCGCCGAGCGTTTTCTGGCCATATGCGGCCCAACCTGAGCAATCTCGAACTCGACATGCTTCGCAAGCTGACGAATGGCGAAGCCGTATCGTTATCCTCGCATCTGCGGCTGAGGGACGGCGCTTGGCAGGCCAGAAGCCGCTGAGTGTTACCCATGAAGGCGCGTCTGCAGGCCGAAGTCGCTGTAGACCGGCGCGGCCGGCGAATGCCCTTTCGGCGTAAGTCGATCTTCTGAGCCGGCCACTCACGCTACCGACGACCGTCCGGAACGACGACAAGAGGTATGGCGTTGCTGGCCGAGTGAGGTCATCCTGGCCTCCCCGCTCGATCAGGCGGCCTCGCTCCTGACGATCCAGTCACCGACCTGGGCGGCCACCCGCCGCCCGTCCGGGGTCTCGACTGAGACCGTGCCGTTACTCTCCCGGAAGGCGACGAGCTCGCTATCAGCGTGCAGGGCGCAGATCGCCTCCCATGCCTCATCATCGCCAGTCCATTGCACCTTACCGAGCATGCGAGATCCGCGGAATTTGTC
>NZ_BKAJ01000336.1 GCF_007992495.1 Reyranella soli | reverse complement strand
GTCATACGGGGGAGGCGGGGAGGGGGAAGGCATCAGAGGAGATCAGTGCAAGGCGAAGATCATGATCTGAAACAAGCCGGCGGCACTGTGGCCTTCCCCCTCCGGCCTCCCCCGTATGACGGGGGAGGTGAAGTGAGAATCGCCGCGGAGGCTATTTACTCCTCGCCGAACTTGCCTTCGACGAGGGCCGACAAGGCCGCCATGGCGTCCGTCGCCTGCTTCCCCGAGCAGGAGACCTCGATCTCGCTGCCGATGCCGGCGGACAGCATCATCAGGCCCATGATGGAGAGGCCGGAGACTTCCTGGCCCTTGAAGGAGACGCGCACCAGGGCGTCGAACTGGCCGGCGGTGCGCACGAACTTGGCGGCGGCGCGCGCATGCAGGCCGCGCTTGTTGGCGATGGGTAGAGTGCGCCGGAGCGCGCCGATGCTCGCGTCCGCGGCCCCTTCGGACCCGGCATCCGTCACGAAGCTTCCTTGGCCAGGATGCGCGAGGCGACGGTGATGTACTTGCGGCCGGCTTCCTGCGCCATGCGCACGGCCTCGGCGATCGGCCGGGTGCGCACCGAGGCGAGCTTCACCAGCATCGGCAGGTTGACGCCGGCCAGCACCTCGATGTGCGCCTGTTCCATGATCGAGATCGCGAGGTTCGACGGCGTGCCGCCGAACATGTCGGTCAGCACGATCACGCCATCGCCGGTGTCGCAGGCCTTGGCGCTCTCCAGGATCTCGGCGCGCCGCTTTTCCATGTCGTCGTCGGCGCCGATGCAGACTGCCGCGACGTATTGCTGTGGACCCACGACGTGCTCCAAGGCGGCGATGAATTCACGCGCCAGATTGCCGTGGGTCACCAGTACGATGCCAATCATTCGTATGCTCTACCCTGCACCGCCAGCCCCAGCCTCCCCGGCTGCCTCGGCGTCCCGGTGTGAGAGAGTGACCGAGCGGCCCGCGCCGCGCAACCACCCTGCCAGCTCCTCGGCCACCGCCACCGACCGGTGCCGGCCGCCCGTACAACCGATGGCGATGGTCAGATAGCTCTTGCCCTCGGCGTCGAAACGGGGCAGCAGCGGCCCGACCAAGCCCTTGAGCGAATCGATGAACGGCCGGTAGCCGGGGTCGCTGGCGACGAAGGCGGCGACTGCCTGGTTGCGTCCGGTCAATGGCTTCAGCGTCGGCTCGTAGTGCGGGTTCTTGAGGAACCGCACGTCGAACACCAGGTCGGCCTCGCGTGGCAGCCCGCGGCGATAGGAGAACGACATCACGGAAAGCCGCGTGCCGAGGCTGCGGCCCAGCGCGAAGTGGCCGACCAGGAGCTGCTTGAACTGGTGCGGCGACAGCGCCGAGGTATCGACCACGACGTCGGCTGAATCGCGCACCCAGCCGAGCTGCTTGCGCTCCTCGCCGATGCCGTCCTTCACTGGCCGGTCGGGCGCCAGCGGATGCGGCCGCCGCGATTCGGTGTAGCGCCGCTGCAGCGTCTCGCTGTCGCAGTCGAGGAACAGCAGGCGCGTGTCGATATCGGACCGCAGGCGAAGCTCGTGGACGCGCCGCACCAGGTCTTGCGGCTCGAAGCCGTAGGTGCGGGTATCGACGCCGAAGGCGAGGGGCGCCGCCATCTCGCCGGGGCTGCCGGCGGTCGAGCGCATCAGGTCGCCGAGCAGTGGCAAGGGCACGTTGTCGACGGCGACATAGCCCATGTCCTCGAGGGCGGCCAGCGCGGTGCCGCGGCCGGCGCCGCTCAGGCCCGTCACGAGGACGAACGGGCGTCGCGTGTCGCGCTGGTCGATGGTGGTCGAGGTCGCCGGGCTGTCGGGCATGGTTGAAGCCTGCCGATCATGCGTTGGCGATTTGCGCCAAGGCAAGACGCAACTTTGCAGAGGCGGACGCTTCGAACGGCGCCAGTGAAACAACCGGCAGCTCGATTCCCAGGACAGTCTCGCTCGCAGGCTCCGGCAATCGTTCGATTCGGTCGGGATGAGCGAGATCGACCAGCAGCGCGACGGCGGCGCGTCTCACCAATTGGTCACGGCCGACCTTCACGATGCCGAGCCCGCGCGCTTCGATCATGCCGGCTATGCGCGCTGGTGCGGTGGCGATCAGCTGCTTGCCCTGGCGGCTGAGCTCGGTCTGGTCATCAGCCACGAGACGCCAGCCGGTCTCGATCAGGCGCAGCGCGAGATCGGACTTGCCGGCGCCCGACGGCCCGCGCAGCAGCACGGCGCGCCATGTCCTGCCCTGCCGCAGCGCCACGCACGTCGCGTGAACGCGGGTTGTCATGGTCTTCCGGACC
>NZ_BKAJ01000335.1 GCF_007992495.1 Reyranella soli | reverse complement strand
GAACGATGCATAGAGCGGAGCACGCCGGGAGGCGGGCGCGAGACCAATATAACTTAAGTGCTCAATCTAGTCAACTACGGTTCTATTTTTGCGGACCATGGAGCGCCAGAATTACTCGCGGTCGGGCATCGGTGCCGGCAGTGCTGGCAATCTCGTCGGCCCCGCGCCGGCTCGTCAAAACCCTGTGCGGAGCCACTAGCGGCTGAACAGCCGCAGCAGCACCAGCAGAACGACGGCGCCGACGACCGAGCCGACGAAGCCGGCCGGCTCGCCTGGCGCATAGAGGTGCAGCACCTGGCCGCCCACGGTGGCGATGAACGCCCCGACGATGCCGATGACGATGGTGACGATGATGCCGCGCGGGTTGGGCCCCGGCGTGATGAAGCGGGCCAGCAAGCCTACGACCAGGCCGATGAGCAGGACCACGATGAAACCGCCGAACGTCATGTGCTTCTCCCTTCAGACCTCGAACGTCGCCATCACCGGCACGTGGTCGGACGCCTGCTTCCAGTCGCGCAGGTCGACGTCGATGCGATGACTTCTGATGGCGCCCGACAGGGCCGGCGAGGCGAGGATATGATCCAGCCGCCGGCCGCGGTTGGAGGCGCTCCAGTCGTTGTTGCGGTAGCTCCACCACGAATAGAGCTTCTTGTCCTCGGGCACGAAGCGGCGCGGCACGTCGATCCAGTCGATCGAGGCTTTTAGGCGGCCGAACAGCTCGACCTCGACCGGCGTGTGCGACACGATCTTGAGGAGCTGCTTGTGGCTCCACACGTCGTGCTCCAGCGGCGCCACGTTGAGGTCGCCGACGGCGATGCGGCGCTGGCCCTTGGCGGCGCCCGCCTTGGGCTTGCGGTCGGCGAACCACTGGGCCATCTCGCGGTAGAAATCGAGCTTGTGCGCGAACTTGTCGTTCACCGCCGGATCGGGAATGTCGCCGCCGGCCGGGATGTAGAGATTGTCGAGCAGGATGGGATCGGCGCCGGTTTCGAGCGCGACCTCGATGTGCCGGCAATCCTCCTTGCCGCAACGATGGTGAATGTTTTTAGCGGTGAACGGCACCTTGGAGAGGATCGCCACGCCGTTGTAGGACTTCATGCCCTGGACCAGCCGGTGCGTGTAGCCCAGCCCCTCGAAGGCCTTGTGCGGGAAGAACTCGTCCGGGCACTTGGTCTCCTGCAGGCACAGCACATCGGGCTTGCGCAGCCTGAGATAGCGTTTGACGTTATTGATCCGCAGACGGACCGAATTGATGTTCCAGGTGGCGATGGAAAGGCTCATCTCACCCCCAATATAGTCGATCTCGGGCCGATCTCGACCCAGGAGACCCGTCATGCAGATGGAAGGCGACGAAAGCAGCAACATCGAGGATCGCCGCGGTGATGGCGGCTATTTCGGTGGTGGTGGCGGCGGCTACGGCGGAATGGGTGGCATCCCCATCCCGACGGGCGGCGGAGGCGGCATCTTCAAGGGTGGCCTGGGTTTCGTGGCTTTCATCGTCATCGCCCTGATCTTCGGCGCCGATCCCTTTGCCCTGCTGGGCGGCGGCGGGACTTCGAGCTATGAGCCCGCCCCAACCCAGACCAGCCGGACCACCCCGCGGCAGCAGCCGGCGGGCGATGCCGAGACCCAGTTCGTGTCGCGCGTGCTCAAAAGCACCGAGGATGTCTGGACGACCGCCTTCCGGGAGCTCGGCCGGCAATATCGCGAGCCCAAGCTGGTGCTCTACCGCGACGCAACGCGCACCGAATGCGGCGTCGGCCAGTCGGCGATGGGGCCGTTCTATTGCCCGGCCGACCAGCGGGTCTATCTCGACCTCGCCTTCTTCGACGACCTGGCGCGGCGCTTCCACTCGCCTGGCCAGTTCCCGCAGGCCTACGTGATCGCCCACGAGGTCGGCCATCACGTGCAGAACCTTTTGGGCATCAGCGCCAAGACCGAGCAGATGAAGGAGCGCATGAGCAAGCGCGACGCCAATGCGCTATCGGTGCGGGTCGAGCTGCAGGCCGACTGCTTCGCCGGCGTCTGGGCGAACCGCGCCGATGCCGCGCGCGGCGGCAAGATGATCGACGACAAGGACGTCGAGCAGGCGCTGGCCGCCGCCTCGGCGATCGGCGACGACCGTCTGCAGCGCCAGGCGCAGGGCCGCGTGGTGCCCGACAGCTTCACCCACGGCTCGAGCGCCCAGCGCATGCGCTGGTTCCGCATCGGTCTGGAGAGCGGCGATCCCAGGAAGTGCGATACGTTCAGCGCGAAGCAGCTTTAGTCTTGCCGGACCGCGGGCCTCCAGGCCCGCTCATGTCTTTTCGTCTTCCGGACCGCGCGCATCCTTGCGCGCTCATGAA
>NZ_BKAJ01000334.1 GCF_007992495.1 Reyranella soli | reverse complement strand
AGGCCATCGTCCCGCTAGTTGTTCTGATTGTCGTGATGGCTATGAGAGATCCATATCAGTCGGGCCGGAAATATGCGAGCACCAGCGAGATCGACGCTAGGGCGGTTTTTGACTCGTACGGTTTTCGACCTCTGGTGGATTCCGGGGGGGACCCGCCCGCCCGACAAAACGCTTCAGCGGGTCAGATTTTGACTCCAGAAGCCGACTGCGTGTGGCTGGTCAGCCGCTGACCAAACTGGGGGGCCCGAATGACGTGCTACGTAAATGCTGGAGTTCACTGCAAAGAAGGGCTTTGGCCCCGATCTCCTGACTGGGCTGCGAGCAGCGTTGCCGACAACCCGCTCGAAGGATGGCTGCTTGAGCCTTGAGTTCACTGTCAACCAAGACAATTCGGCCAACATGATCATCGTGATGCGTTGCCAATTGCGAGAGCATTACGAAACGTATCGAGCCTGAAGGGAGGAGACGGGCGACGTAAAGCGGTTTGCCGCCGTTTGTCGGCCAGGAGGGGAGGGCAAGGCCGATGGACTCGGAGTGCATGCCGATGATTGCTAGCCGGCCTGGGACGAGCGCAACAAAGGCGCCTCGTACACGGACAATGTGCAGACATTCAAAGCGCTGGGTCACCGTTGCGGTTACATGCTTCTGGCTTCCCCCACATGGATAGTAGGTAGGTTCCATCTGGTTCCTAACGGTCATACGCGGCTCAGGACAAGGCAGGTAGCATGTGTGCTCATTCGGTGTGAGTCTCTTCCGGGGTACCACCACTGCTCTGCGTATGTTTTTTCATTCGCCTCTAGCTGGGAGGCAATGCAAACGCTCAAACTCTGTTAGGTCACCTGATGCCGTGAGTTGGAGGTCGTATGAGCAGGACTCCGAAGATTGATCGTGCGCGACGCAATGCACTGAAAGCTGGAAGTTTGGTCTTGGGTACGCTTTTGGCAACTAGCGTTCCGCATAGACAGGCCTCTGCGCAGTCTCAACCTATCCGAGACATCATTCAGGACCTTCTTCGCGATCTCCTTCCTGGCAGAACCTCCAATCCTGGAAGTGGCGGCGGCCAGTGTTTTGCGCGCGGCACGCAGATCCGGACACGCGAAGGCTATCGGCGGATTGAATCCTTGGCAGCGGGTGACGAGGTTGCGGTGCGTTTTGGCGGCTTCGTGCCGATCAAGGCAATGGTCAGCCACACCTTGAAAAGCGTGTCGGGCAAATGGGTTGACGAGTCCAACCTGCCGGTCTTCGTGCGGCGCGGTGCTCTGGGCGAGAACTCGCCTAATGCCGATCTTTGCCTCACGGCTCTGCATCCCGTCTTCGTTGATGGTTTCCTGATGCCAGTCGGCGAGTTGGTTAACGGGACCAGCATCATCTTCGAGGCGGCGGCTGGTCGGGATGCGCTCGACTTCTTCAATATCGAACTCGACAGCCACGACATCCTGGATGTGCAGGGCGCATTCTGCGAGTCGCTGTACAGAGCGGAAACTGAACGCTGTGCGCCGCTATTACGCTTCACTGGTGGCCGCAGCCAGCTTCGGTCGCGCTTGCGTAGCGTGGCGTCAGCCGTAGTCGATCGGCGTCAGCCAATTGACATCATTCGCGACAAACTGGAGGAGCGCGGGCACCGCTTTGCGCGGGCGGCATAGCCGTCTAGTCGCTTTCAAGCGACCCGAGGGCGAGGCAAGGCAGCGGCGCTGGTGCACGAAGGTCGGGCCTTTGCCCGTTCGCCTCCTTGCCTGAGTCGTGCAGGCCCGTGCCCCTTAGGTGCGCTGCTGGGTCGGCCTTTGAGCCTAGGTGAGCGTCGACGAGGCTTGACGATGAGCACCCCAGAAGAGCGGGCGCAGCGGGTATCGGTACCTCGCCACCCAAATGCGTGCTGGCACATACGCCGTGAGACAGGAAAATGCCCGGTGGGCGATACTGGAGGCGGCACGCGTGAGTAACCGGCTGGCGGATTTTGCCGATCGCCAGGTCAGCCTAGCCATCAAGACAACAGCACCTATGCGTCGTCACCGGCCCTGAGCATCAACGCTGGCGGGGGGCCGCCCAGCCAATCCCGGTTGCGATCGCAAGTATGACGCAGCGAGCATCGGTCACCGATCAGTTGGCGCAGTGATGACAGTCGACGACGAGGAGGCGGTCGACCGACTGGAGAGCGGTCAGCGGCTGGCGACAAGCATATGCCGGCCAGCAAGCCGCCAATCGAGAACGCGGGGCTACCTCCGATGCGCTCCACGGTCAGGCTTGGCAATGGTGCGCATCAGTATGCTTGTTGTTGCGTCGCCTCTAACGGTTGAAGGCTAGCTTCAAGCGGCGGTAGCTCGGGATGCGGGTAATCAGCGCCGTAACCATTTTCGA
>NZ_BKAJ01000333.1 GCF_007992495.1 Reyranella soli | reverse complement strand
CGTGCTCGAGGCGCTGCGCGACACCGATGTGCGACATCTTCTGGCGCGCATTTCCGTGCCGACCCTGGTGCTGCACCGTCGCGGCGACAACGCCGTTCGCATCGGCGCCGGCCGGCATCTCGCCAGCCACATCGCCCAGGCGCGCTTCGTCGAGCTCGACGGCGCCGATCACTGGGCCTTCGCGGGCGATCAGCAACCCGTACTGGCCAGCGTCAGGCAATTCGTCGACAGCCTTGCGGGATAGATTGGCGTCCCCGAGAGGATTCGAACCTCCGACCTCCGGTTTAGGAAACCGCTGCTCTATCCAGCTGAGCTACGGGGACGTGGCAGCGGATATACCATCGTATAGCTGAGACGTCTGCCCCCTTCACCCCGCCACGGCAGCACAGCATACTGCCGCAGTAACTGCCGTCGGCGGAGGCGAATTCGATGATCCGGTGTGTGCGTCTGTGGACCGGCGAGGACCAGAATTCGCATGCCGAGGAGGGCTTCATTGATCTCGCGCCCGGCGCGCGCGGCGATTTTCTCACCGGCAAGCTCGGGACCTCGCACGCCTCCTTCCAGGAGACGCGGTCGGGCGGCACGTTCGAATGGCACACTGCGCCGGTCCGCCAGCTGGTGATCACCCTGAGCGGCAAGCTCGATTTCCAGACGCGCGGCGGCCAGCACTTCAGCCTGGAGCCGGGCGAGATCCTGCTGGCCGAGGATACGACGGGCGGCGGCCATAGCTGGAAGCTGGTCAATGACGAGCCGTGGCGGCGCCTCTATGTCGTGCTCGATCCCGGCACGACGGTGCCCTTCAAGCGCGCGCAATAGTTTTCGGAGAGAATGCATGACCCAGAGCAACGAAGCCGACAGCGCGGACATCGTCCTGGTCGGCGCCGGCATCATGAGCACCACGCTCGCGGTGTTCCTGAAGGAGCTGCAGCCGCACCTGCGCATCGAGATGATCGAGCGCCTGCCCGGCGAGGCCCAGGAGAGCTCGGGCCCCTGGAACAATGCCGGCACCGGCCACGCCGCCAACTGCGAGCTGAACTACACGCCGATGCGCCCGGACGGTACGGTCGACATCGCCAAGGCGCTCGAGGTCAATGTCGAGTTCGACATGTCGCGCCAGTTCTGGTCGTACCTGATCCGCAAGGGCGCCATCGCCTCGCCCGATTCCTTCATCCATCCCGTGCCGCACATGAGCTTCGTGATCGGCGAGGATCGCGCGGCCTTCCTGAAGAAGCGCCACGCCGCGATGAGCGCCCATCACTGCTATCATGGCATGGAGTTCAGCCAGGACCACAAGCAGATCGCCGAATGGGCACCGCTGATCATGGAGGGCCGTGACCCCGGCCAGGTCGTCGCCGCCACCCGCATCGTGAGCGGCGCCGACGTCAACTACGGCGCGCTCACCACCAACCTGATGAACTACCTGAAGACGCAGGACAGGTTCAGCGTCCATTTCCAGCACGAGGTCACCGACCTGCAGCGCCGTCCGACCGGCGACGGCTGGTGGCTGGACGTCAGGGACGAGAAGACCGGCGAGACCCGCCGCATCGGTGCACGCTACGTCTTTCTGGGCGCCGGTGGTGCCGCGATCACCTTGCTGCAGAAGTCCGGCATCCCGGAGGCCAAGGGCTTTGCCGGCTTCCCGGTCAGCGGCATCTGGCTGCGCTGCGGCAAGCCCGAGATTGCCGACCGCCACGATGCCAAGGTCTACGGCATGGCCGCCGCCGGCTCGCCGCCGATGTCGGTGCCGCATCTCGACACGCGCATCATCGACGGCAAGCGCTGGTTGCTGTTCGGCCCCTATGCCGGCTTCTCGACCAAGTTCCTGAAGCACGGCTCGCTGTTCGACCTGGCGCTGTCGATCCGGCCCGACAACATCCTGCCGCTGCTCGCGGTGGGGCGGGACAACTTCGCACTCGAGGAATACCTGGTCGGGCAGGTCTTCCAGACCAAGGAGGACCGCTACAAGGCGCTGCGCGAGTTCTATCCCCACCTGCAGGAGAGTGACTGGGAGCTCGACGTCGCCGGCCAGCGCGTGCAGATCATCAAGCACAGCAAGCTGAAGACGGGAACGCTGGAGTTCGGCACCGAGATCGTGCACTCGGCCGATTCCTCGCTGGTCGCCTTGCTGGGCGCCTCGCCGGGCGCCTCGACGGCCGTGTGGATCATGGTGCACATGCTGGAGAACTGCTTCCACGAGCAGCTGGTCGGCCACTGGGTGCCCAAGATCAAGGAGATGATCCCGTCCTACGGCGGCGACCTCAAGACCGACGCCGCCCTGGTCGAGCGCGTCCGCAAGGACACGGCCGAGGTGCTGGGGCTGCATACATCATGATCTTCCGGACCGCGAGCCTCCGGCTCGCTCATGAGCTTG
>NZ_BKAJ01000332.1 GCF_007992495.1 Reyranella soli | reverse complement strand
CTGTGCAGAGCTATTAGTTGTGCAGCACAGTGATGTCGACGAATCGGGTGGGTGAAATCGGTCGGTGCCTGTACTTCGCCGCGCAATGACTGGTCTTCGATTCCACCCACCTCGACCAAAGGCCCGAGTATGGCAACGAAATCTCGCATTCGTCGGTGATAGAGCTCTGCGAATCGCTGATGGCGGACCTTGAGCTGAGCGCGGGCACGGCGGGCAAGGTGCGCGAGATCCTTCTGTTGAATCTCATGAGGCCGACCAGCTTCGACGTGGTGGCGAGTCGGCTGCACATGACGATTCGGACCTTGCGGCGCAAGCTCGATCAGGAGAACACGTCGTTCCGCAAGCTGGGCGACGAGCTCAAGATGCAAGTCGCCATCAAGTACCTGCGCGATACCGAGTTGCCCATGGACGACATCGCTCACTCCTTGGGATTCAGTGAGGCTGCGATCTTGCGGCGGGCTCTCAAACGTTGGACCAACACGGGCCCGCGTGAGTTCCGCGGCGGGCGGCATTCTGTCCGAAACTGACCGGCTTTTGGCCGATCCAAGCCTTCATCCGAATCGTCGTCTGACCTAACCCTGCGGCCGCCTCGGAAATCGAAGGAGCGGCGGCGACGTCCGGCGCTTTCCCATTTGGGCGCCTGGTCGCCGCGCGGTACGAAGGTATAGCTGGCGCAGGCTATGCATCCTGGTCAAAGAAATTTGTGAAATTGCGAGGGCCGCGCGCATGACCGTCAAGACCAACCCCGGCGCCCCACGGGCGGCGACAATCATCGTGGCGGTTTCCATTGCCGTCATCCTGGTGGTTTCGCTGTGGTACCTCGCGCGGCCGCAGCCGCTGATCGTCCAGGGCGAGGCGGACGCCACGCGAGTCGACATCGCGGCCCGCGTCGACGGTCGTGTGGCGACCCGGTCGGCGCATCGCGGCCAGGACGTCAAGGCGGGGCAGATCCTGGTCACGATCGACAATCCCGAGCTGCTGACCCGGCTGAGGGAAGCCGAGGCGGCGCGCGCCGTGGCCGCCGCCGACCTCAAGCGCATCCAGGTCGGCACGCGCGCCGAGGTCGTCGATGCCCGTCGCGCGGCTCTCGCGGCGGCCGAGGCCAGCGCCAAGCTTGCCGAGCAGAACTACGATCGCACCAAGCAGCTGACCGCACGCGAGTTCGCCTCGGTGCAGAAGCTCGACGAGGCGACGGCGACGCTCGATGTCACCCGGCGCAGCCAGCAACAGGCCAAGCTTGCGCTCGACGAAGCCGTCAACGGCTACACGGCCGAGGAGCGCGGTGTCGCACAGGCCGCCCTCGCCAAGGCCGAGGCCGCGATCACCACCTTGCAGGCGCAGGTCGCCGAGCTCACGGTGAAGTCGCCGATGGCCGCGCAGGTCTATCATACCGGCGCGGATCCGGGCGAATACGTCTCGCCCGGCGTGCCGCTGCTGACGCTGGTCGACCTCAGCGATATCTGGCTGCGCTTCGACCTGCGCGAGGATCTGGTCAAGGACCTCAAGGTCGGCGATCGCTTCGATGTGCGCGCGCCGGCCCTGGGCGACAAGCCGATCGCCGTCGAGGTGCGCAAGATCGCCACGCGCGGCGAATATGCCGGCTGGCGCGCGACCCGTGCCACGGGTGACTTCGACCTGCGCACCTTCGAGATCCGCGCCTATCCGACCGAGCCGGTGGCCGGACTGCGGCCAGGCATGAGCGTCTATGCCGATTGGAAGAAGCGCTGACATGGAGCGTCTGCCGTCCGGGCTGATCGCCGTCGCCTGGCGCGAGGTCCAGTGGATCTGGCGCGACCGCGTCGCCCTGTTCCTGGTGGTGGGCGTGCCGCTGCTTGCCTTCGCCTTGCTGTCGCTCACCTTCAGCAATGCCGTGGTGCGCGATCTCAGGGTCGACGTCGTCGACGCCGACAACAGCCAGACGTCGGCGATCTTCGTCCAGGCGGTGAACGCCGCGCCCGGCGTGGCGGTGACGCGCCGGTCGACGGATCTCAATGGCGCCATGCAAGCCGTGCGATCGGGCGATGCCATCGCCGCGGTCTATATCCCGCGCAACCTCGAGCGCGACGTCCAGGCGGGCAAGCGGCCGCAGATCGTGATCTTCCACAACAAGCAATACTTCACGCCGGGCAACATCGCCTCGGGGTCGCTGACGGCAGCACTGTCGGCGGGCATCGCCGATCTTCCCGCGGGCCCGCGTGGCGGCGGCTATGCGCCCGGCCCGCTGGTGGTCGAGCAGTATGTCCTCACCAACCCGGCGATGAACTATGCCCAGTTCCTGCTGCGCGCCATCCTGCCGATGGTCCTGCATGTCGTGATCGCCATCGCCGCGGGCTACGCGGTCGGCTCCGAGTTCGCCCGCCGCGACATGACGGAGTGGCTGGCGG
>NZ_BKAJ01000331.1 GCF_007992495.1 Reyranella soli | reverse complement strand
GCGCTCCGTCAGCGATGCGGCCGGATGTCGTTGTTGACCTTGCGGTCGCCCGCCGCCCAGCGGCGCAGCGTCTCGTGCGCCGTGGTGCGTTGATGGGCGGCGATCTCGCCGGCGTCGGGCGGGTCCGACGTGAACTCGACCAGGAGCCCGTCGGGATCCTGGACGTAGATCGACTTGCAATAGCCATGGTCGACTTCGCGCACCTTGAGGTTCGCGGTCTCGAGCCGCTGCTTGATGCGGTCCTGCGTCTCGCCGGTGACGGCGAGCGCGATATGGATGAACGTCGGCTGCTTCTTGGCCTGGTAGGCGGCGGCCGCCTCGGGATCGGCGAAGTTGAAGAAGGCGAGCGCGCCGCCGTCGCCGATGCCGTAGAAGGCGTGGCTATAGCTCATGCGCCGACCGGGGAATTCCGGGAACTCGGCCTCCTCGATCCAGGCCGCCAGCAGTGGCATGCCGACGATGTCCTCGTAGAAGTGGCGCGTGCGCTCCTGGTCGGCGCAGACATAGGCGTTGTGATGCAGTCGCAACGGCAAGGCAGGATTGCTCATCGGGCTTCTCCTCTTCCTCACAGCAGGCAGACGAAGTCCTCGAACTTACCCGATGCCGTGCGGGAAAGCTCGGCTGGGAATGCGAGGTCGATGCGGAATCCCTGGCCGAATTTGGCCCGGGCCCAGCCCAGGACGCCCCGCGCCTCCTCGTCGGTGAGCGTCCGCTCGGTCTGCAGGCGCACCTCGATGCGGTCGGGATGGGTCTGAGCGAACTGGTATTGCCGGATCGGTGCCAGGGCCAGAAGCTTGCCGATATCGTCCGACGACAAGAGCGGCCAACGCTCGCCTTCGGCCGTGCGCAGCATGTTCTGCCGCCGGCCGAGGATGCGCCGGATCACCGGCAGGCCGCGGCCGCAGGAGCAGGGGCCGCCCGCTTCGGCATGATCGCCGACGTCGTAGCGCACCAGCGGCATCGCGAGATTGTGCAGTGGCGTCACGATCACGCGGCCGACTTCGCCGGGCGCGCAGGGTTGGCCGTCAGAATCGAGGATCTCGACCAGCGCCGTCTCCGACTGCAGATGATAGTGGTCGGTATCCGGACACTGCAGGGCGAGGTAGCCGGCCTCGCGGGTGCTGTAGGTGTCGACGACGCGCGCACCCCACTCGGTGCGGCAGAGCTCGCGCAGGCCGGGCGCCAGGATCTCCGAGATCGTCAGCACCTGCTTCAGCCGCTTGGGACGACGGCCGGTTTCGGCGCTGCGCCGGACCAGGCGGTCGAGCATCGTCGGATGCGTCAGCAGATAGTCGGGCTCCTCGCGCGAGAGCCAATCCAGCTGGTCGTCGACAGGCGTCGTGATGTTGAGGCTGACGCTGGGGCCGGTCCGGAAGATGTCCGCAGTGGAGAAGCCCCAGTTGTCGAGCCGCTCGCCGTCGGGATAGAGCGCCTTGCCCGTTCCCGATTCGCGGATCGCCGCGAGCTTTCCCGAGAAGTCGCGGCCGTGCCAGAGATGCTCGCGCACCGTCGCCGCGCTCCACATCAGGAGCCAGAGGTCGCTGCGCACGGCATGGACCGGCTTTCCGGTCGAGCCCGAAGTGTAGACTTCGGTAAGCTCGCCATGGCCGTCGGGCAGGGAGCGGCTGAACAGGTCGTCGCCGGCCCGCTGCACGTCCTGGCGTGTCAGCAGCGGCAGCTCACACCAGCGCTGCCAGAACATCTCGCCGTCGGCGTCAGCCACCTTGCCGAGGCGGCGGCGATAGAACGGCACGTGACGCGCGGCGTGATCGAGCAGGCGTTTGAGCTGAGCCTGCTGGGCTTCGCGCAGGCGATCGGCCGGCCACCATTGTGTGCGTTCGAGCTGGAAGAGCAGCGAGAGAGTGGCCATGCCGCGGCCCGACACGGCAGCGGGCCAGGCGATGTCGGGAAGCGCGCTCTCGAACGGCATGATCATCGCTGCAGCATGCCGCTGATTGCGGCGGCGTAAAGTCGCCGGCGCTTGAGAATGATTCCGGCTTGCGCCGGTCACAGCAAAGCCACCACCCGACGAAGTCGTTCCACCGCATCATTACGTGTGAAGCGAATGGAACACCGCAGACGTCGTGTGCGTTAGTGACCCGGCGATCAAACAGGAGGCTGCAATGTCGATAGCCAAAAAGGCTAGCTTGCTCATCGGTGTGATCGGCGCCGCCGCGACGGTAGCGACGACGGCCGAGGGCGGCGAAGGCGGGCACGGCAAGCGCTATCGCGGCTCGCCGGTCTATATCGTCGAGCAGCCTGTGATCGTGCAGCGGTCGCCGGTCTATGTCATGCGACCGCCGCCTGTCGTCTATGCCCCGGCGCCCACCTATTACGAGCCGATGTATCAGCGCTACGATAACTACGACCGCTATCCGTCGAGCCCGAGCGTCAACATCAACATTCCGTTGAGATAACGGCTAGTAGCTCTGCACAGAGGTTTTGCCGGCAAGGTTCCGTATGTGCCGGCGCGCGCCGCCGCCTCTCGGTTCTGCCGCGGGGTGCATGCACTGCAGGCGCCAGGGG
>NZ_BKAJ01000330.1 GCF_007992495.1 Reyranella soli | reverse complement strand
TCTGGCCCGCATCATGAGCGGGCCAGAGGCCCGCGCTCCCCTAACGCCCCTTGAACGTCGGCTTGCGCTTCTCGCGGAAGGCTGAGGTGCCCTCCTTGTAGTCTTCCGTCAGGCCCGTCAGCACGTTCTGCTCGGCGTCCATGTGCGAGCCGAGGTCGTGCAGGGCGAACGTCACGCGGTTGACCGTGGTCTTGGTCATGCGCACAGGAATCGGCGGCTGCTTGGCGATGCGCTCGGCAAACTCCATGGCGGCGGCGAGCGCCTGGCCGTCATCGACCACCTTCTCGACCAGGCCCCACTCGAGCGCATCGGCCGCCGGGATGCGGTCGGACGCCAGGATCACCGCCTGCTTGGTGCGCGCCGGTCCCATCAGCGCAATCATGCGCGGGATCGACCCCCAGCTCATGTTCATGCCGAGCTCGACCTCGGGGATGCGGAAATGCGCACCCTTGCCGCAGAAGCGGAAGTCGAGCGACACGACCAGCGCCGCGCCGCCGCCGATGCAATGGCCTTCGATGGCGGCGATGGTCACCTGGTCCATCTCCTGCCAGGCACGCGACATCTTTGGACCGAGCCGCTGGCGATGGATCTTCTCGGCGATCGTGGCGGTGTCCCGCAGCCGGCCTTCGGGATCCTTGAGGTCGAAGCCCGCCGAGAAGGCCTTCGCCGAGCCGGTCAGGATCACCACCGACGTGTCGAGATCGTCCTCGAAGTCACGCGTGACGTCGCGCAGCTCGCGCATCGCCTGGTAGGAGAAGGCATTGACGTTGTCGCCGCGGTCGAAGCGCACGACCGCGATGCGGCCCTGCGGGCCCAGCCCCTTCTCGACTTTGACGAATCGGCGCTCGGCTCCTTGGGCCATCTCACGTTCCTCCTGTGTTCGCGGCAACGTAGCGGCTCGGCTTTACAAGCGCGAGCGGCTTGGATTGGATGGCCCTCATGTCGAAATCGATCGCTTTCCTTTCGCTCGAACGCCGCATCGACGCGATGTTCTCCCGCTACACCAAGCCCGGCTCGCCGGGCGCCGTCGTCGCCGTGATGCAGGGCGGCGAGGTCGAGATCTGCAAGGGCTACGGGCTCGCCAGCGTCGAGCACAACGTGCCGATCACGCCGCAGACCCGCTTTCGCATCGCCTCGGTGAGCAAGCAGTTCACCGTCACCACGGCGCTGCTGCTGGCGGCCGAGGGCAAGCTCAAGCTCAGCGACCCGCCGCACCAGTACCTGAAGGAGCTGAAGCCGCTGCCGGTCACCATCGACCAGATGATGCGCAACTCCAGCGGCCTGCCCGACTTCCTGGAATTGCTGCGGCTGGGCGGCCATGCGCTCGAGAAGCCGGTGCGCGCCCAGGACCTCCTCGCCGCCTGCAGCCGCAACAACCATCTCAACTTCGCGCCGGGCAGCCGCTTCCTTTACAGCAACTCCAACTTCCTGCTGCTGGGCTTCATCATCGAGCGCCTCACCAAGAAGAAGCTGGGCGAGGTGATGGAGGAGCGCATCTTCAAGCCGCTCGGCATGACCAGCACCATGCTGGCCGATGCCATCGATACGGTGATCCCCAACCTCGCCACCGGCTATCTCGGCGACGACAAGACGGGCTTCCGCCGCGCCGGCCACGCCTATCCGCAGGGCGGCGAGGGCGGGCTCACCTCCTCGGTCGAGGATCTGCTGATCTGGAGCCGGCACTACGACAATCCCGTGCTGGGCAAGACGCTGCCGGCGCAACTTGCCGCCGTCGCGCCGCTGACGGGCGGACATGCCAACCACTATCGCCGCGGCGTCGGCATCGGCGAGGTGCGCGGGATGGAGACGGTGGGCCATGGCGGCCTGTGGCCGGGCTATCGCACGGAGTTCCTGCGGGTGCCGGCGGCGGACCTCACCGTGATCGTGATCGCCAATCTCGCGACCATCGATCCCTGGCGGCTGGCGCATGCCATCGCGGCCGACGCGCTGGAGGGCGACAAGCGGCTGAAGGCCAGGCTGGACCCCATCACCGAGGCCGAGATCAAGCCGATCGCCGGCACCTGGTTCAATGCCGAGGAGCCCGCGCTGTTCGACCTGGCGTGGAAGAACGGTGAAGCCGTCGTGACCCAGAATGGCATGCCCTTCGTGCTGGGCCGCCGTCCCGGCGGCTGGTTCGGCGCCGAGCGCGGCTCGTTCGAGTTCATGCTGAAGCCCGGCAAGGACGGGCTGCGCGTCGATCTCGGCGCGGGCCGTGTCGTGTCGTTCAAGAAGCTCGGCAAGCGCAAGGCCGTGCCGGCCGCCGTGGCCGGAACCTATGTTTCGGCCGACTCCGGCGCCGTCTGGGACATCAAGGGCAAGGGCGACAAGTGGGAAGGCGCGGTGAGCGGCCCGCTGATCGCCGGTGGCCCGGCCTGGCCGGTGCGCGGCCTCGACGCCGACATGATCGAGATCGACACGCCGGGCAACTGGATCTCGGTCAGCCAGCTCGCCCATCTGGTGCGCGACGGCGCCGGCAAAGTCGAAGCGATCGAGGTCTCGACCGGCCGCATCAAGAAGATGCGGTTTGAGCGGACGTCTTAGTCTTCCGGACC
>NZ_BKAJ01000329.1 GCF_007992495.1 Reyranella soli | reverse complement strand
GGTCCGAAAGAGCATGAGCGGGCCTGGAGGCCCGCGGTCCGGCAAGAGACCTAAGCCTTGCGGCCGTAGCTCGCCAGGCCACCGGTGGCTTGCTTGGGCGGGTGCGCCTTGATCGCTTCCTCGACCGGCTCGGTGCCCCAGCCGGGGCGCGACGGCATGATGAGATGGCCGTCCTTGAACTCGGGCACGTGCGTGAAGAGCTCGTGGTCCCATTCCAGGCGATCGATATCGGTTTCCATGATGCGCAGGTTGGGCACCGAGGCCGCAAAGTGCGCATTCATCATGGTGCAGAGATGGCCGTAAAAATTATGCGGCGCGACGTTGACCTCGTGCGCTTCGGCCAAGTTGGCGATCTTCATCGACTGCCAGACGCCGTTCCACGGCGTGTCGATGATCGCCACGTCCATCGACTGCTCGCGGAAATAGGGCAGGAAATCGCGGATACCCAGAAGCGTCTCGCAGGAGGAGATCGGATGCGGGCTCTGGCGGCGGATCAGGCCCAGCGCCTCGGGGTTGTAGCTGTCGATCTCGACCCAGAACATGTCGAGGTCGCGGATGGCGCGCAGGATTTTCAGGTAGCCCTCGGTGCTGGCGTTGAAGTTCAAGTCCAGCAGCAGGTCGACGTCGGGGCCCGCACCCTCGCGGATCGCCTCGAGATGCATGCGCAGATTGCGCAGCACATGGCGGTCGACGTTGCGCTCGGGGTAGTTCGGCGCGCCGAAGCCGGGGCGCCAGCCCTTCGGGTTCTTCTTGTCGTTGTCGTAGATGAAGATGTTGGTCTTCATCGCCGTAAAACCCTTTTCGCGCACCTCGCGGCCGATCGCCTTCACGCCGTCGAGGTCGGTGATCGCGGGCTTGAAATAGCTCGGATGATTGATGCGCCAGGTCGCGCAGTGCGACCAGTAGACCCGGATGCGATCGCGGATCTTGCCGCCCAAGAGCTCGTAGCAGGGCACGCCCAGCGCCTTGGCCTTGGCGTCCAGAAGCGCGTTCTCGATGGCGCCCAGCGCCAGGGCAACGACGCCACCGGCGGCCGGCCGTGTGATCGAATAAAGCTCGGCGTAGAGGCGCTCGTGGTCGCCGACCGGCTGGCCGATCAGGCGGTCCGAGAGCTTGGCGATCGCCGTGCCAACGCCCGGCGCGCCGAAACCTTCGTCGTACTCGCTCCAGCCGACGATGCCGTCTTCGGTCGTTATCTTGACGAAGTAGTAGTTGCGAAATCCGGCGTCAGCGGCGAGCGTCTCGATGGAGCGGATTTTTGAATTCACCTTCATCGCGACGCTCTCCCCCTTGAAGCTTGTTCTTTCGGCGACTCACACCAGCGTGCAGGTCACCGTGCCACACCCGTCTACAAAGCCCGCCAGCGTGTCGCCCTTGACCACGGCAGCGACGCCGTCGGGCGTGCCGGTGTAGATCAGGTCGCCGGCGGCCAGCGCCACCAGGCCGGAGAGATAGGAGATCGTCTCGGGCACGCTCCAGATCAGCGCGTTGAGGTCGGACTTCTGGCGGGTCTTGCCGTTGACGTCGAGCTGGATGGTGCCCTTCGACGGATGGCCGATCCTCGAGGCCGGGAAGATCTCGCCGATCGGCGCGGACTGGTCGAAGCCCTTGCCCATGTCCCACGGCCGGCCCATGTCCTTGGCTTGGTTCTGCAGGTCGCGGCGCGTCATGTCCAAGCCGACGCCATAGCCGAAGACATGGTCGAGTGCCTTGTCGACCGGGATGTTGGTGCCTCCCGACTTCAGGGCCACCACCAGCTCCATCTCGTGGTGCAGGTTCTTGGTGGCCGAGGGATAGGCGACCTTGGTCGGGTTCTTGGGGTCGGCGCAGATGACGATGGCGTCGGCCGGCTTGGTGAAGAAGAACGGCGGCTCGCGGTCGGGGTCGTGACCCATCTCGCGGGCATGAGCGGCGTAGTTGCGGCCGACACAGAAGATGCGGCGGACCGGGAACAGATCGCCGGTCCCGTTGACGGGCACGCCGACCGTGGCGGGCGGCGTCACGACATAAGCCATCGCTTTCTCCCAAAAGAGCGAGCCTTTATGAAGATCAGCGGAGTTTTAGGCAATGTCCGACCCTCAAATCCTTAACGTGCAGGCCGATTCCGGCGAGACCTCGCTCGGCTGGGCGACGCTGGGCGACAAGCGCTGGCGCTGCACGTTGGGTGCAGGGGGCGTACGGGAGGACAAGGTCGAGGGCGATGCCGCGACGCCAGCGGGCCGCTTTCCGCTGCGCAGGATCTATTTCCGCAACGACCGGCTGGTGCTGCCCAAGGTCCAGCTGCCGGCGCGGGCGATCAACGAGCATGACGGCTGGTGCGACGACCCGCGCGCACCGACCTACAACCGGCTGGTCCGCATCCCCAACGACTGGAGCCACGAGAAGATGTGGCGCGACGATGGGCTGTACGATCTCGTCGTCGTGGTCGGCTACAACGACGACCCGCCGGAAGGCGAATGGGGCAGCGCGATCTTCCTGCACATAGCGAAGGATGACTATTCGCCGACCCAGGGCTGTGTCGCCTTCAAGCGCGAGGACCTGCTGGAGCTGGTGACGCTGATCGGGCCGGAGACGAGGATCAATGTGGACTCGATCCCGGCCAACGAGACCGATCCTGTCGCCAAGGAAGGCGACGAGGACATGAAGCAGTTCGAGGATTTCGACGAACAGGATTGGT
>NZ_BKAJ01000328.1 GCF_007992495.1 Reyranella soli | reverse complement strand
GTAAGCGTCCATTCTTCGCACACTTGGCGGCGGCGGACTGATTGCGATCTGTGTTCCACGGCGAGGTATGCCGAGGAGGACAGCAGTGTCGAGGTGGCCATCAGACTACCGGGTCGAGCTTGAGGCGTTCTGGCGATCGCATCATGAAGCGTGGCGCCGTAGCGATCTGAACCAGCGAGAATATTGCGAGGCGCACGGGGTGCCGTTGAAACGCTTCGGGAACTGGCGGGCCAAGTTTAAGCAGGAGCCGGAGGCCCCGCAGAAGGTGCTGTACCGCCGAGGTGGCGGGCTTAGACATATGTCTAAGTGGGCAAGACATATGTCTAACGAGGTGGGTCCCCCGACGCCGGATCCCGCGAAGACCGTGGCGGGCCGCCGCACCTTCAGCGAGGCCGAGAAGCAGCGCATCCTCGATGAGGCGTCGCAGCCGGGCGTGACGTTGTCCCAAATCGCCCGACGGTACGGGATCTATCGTCGCCTTCTGTTCCGTTGGAAGGAGGAACTAAGGCCGAAGCAACCGATAGCTCCGGCCGATCCCGTCTTTGCGCCGGTTCAGATCACGGATGCTGCCTCGGTGGTCGAGGTGCCCAGCACGACTGCGTCCACCGTGATCGTGGAGCGCTCGGCGCCCGGGATCGAGGTCGAGCTGGTTGGCGGACGCCGGGTACGGTTCGAGCGCGACGCCGATCCCGAAACGGTCCGGCGGCTGATCGCTTTGCTCGAGGGAGGCGCGTCGTGACCTTGCTTCCGTCCGGCATGAAGATCCACGTGGCACTGGGCGTCACCGATATGAGGAAGGGCCTCGATGGGCTGGCGATGCTGGTGCAGGGCACGCTGAAGCAGGATCCGTTCTCGGGACACCTGTTCCTGTTCCGCGGTCGTAAGGCTGACCTACTCAAGATCGTGTTCTGGGACGGTACGGGGCTGTGCCTGTTCACCAAGCGGCTGGAACAGAGCCGCTTCTTCTGGCCGGCGGCGGACGAGGCTCCCGGCTCGGTGATGCTGACTTCGGCGCAGCTGTCGATGCTGATCGAGGGGATCGACTGGCGCTCGCCCGAGAAGCGATGGCGGCCTTCAGTGGCCGGGTAATCTGCGGCCGATTGACTCGGGAATCTCGAATGCCGTGCGACACAGCTCGAGCGCGCGTACCGTGTGCTCATGGAGCTCAATCTTGCTGCTCTGCCGGATGATGTTGATGCCCTGCATCAGCTAGTCCGGCAGTTGGCGGCGGAGCGGGCTGGCGAACGCAGAGCGCTGTCGGACGCTCAAGCCGAGATCGAGCGGCTGCGACTGATCGTGCAGAAGCTGCAACGCCTGCAGTTCGGCCGACGGACCGAGCGGCTCGATGGCAATCAGCTCGAGCTGGGCCTGGAGGATCTGGGGGCAGACATCGGCCGGGCCGAGGAACTGCTGCCGACATTGCCGGCCGAACAGGAACCCGCAGGGCGAGGTCGTTCCGATCGGCCGAGCCTGCCCGAGCATCTGGAACGCGAGGATGTGAGCCTCGACCTCGAGATGAAGGCCTGTCCGTGTTGCGGCGGTGCCCTGCATGCGATCGGCGAGACGGTGAGCGAGATGCTGGACTGGGTGCCGGCGCGGCTGCGCGTCATCCGTATCCGCCGTCCCAAGTACGGCTGCCGGGCTTGCGGTAGCATCCATCAAGCATCTGCACCGGAACGGCCGATCGCCAAGGGCCTGGCAACGCCAGGGCTGCTCGCCCAGGTGCTGATCAGCAAATACTGCGACCACCTACCTCTCTATCGGCAGTCGCAGATCTTCGCCCGGCAGGGCGTGGAGCTGGATCGGTCGACCTTGGCCAACTGGGTCGGGGGCGCCGCCTGGTGGCTGGAGCCGCTAAGGGATCGGTTGGCAGAGCATGTGTTCGCCTCACAGAAGCTGTTCGCCGATGACACGCCGATCCCGGTGCTCGATCCGGGCCGTGGCCGCACCAAGACCGGCCGGCTGTGGGTCTATGCCCGCGACGATCGACCGTGGAGCGGGTCTGACCCGCCGGCGGCCGTCTACTTCTACAGCCCCGATCGCAGGGCCGAGCGTCCAGTCGCCCATCTCGGCCGGTTCAAAGGCACCTTGCAGGTCGATGGCTATGTCGGCTTCGAGCAGCTGGTCCCCACGGGCATCGTGTTGGCGGCGTGCTGGTCCCACACCCGGCGCAAGTTCTACGAAGTGCATCAGGCGACTGGCTCGCCGATTGCGGCCGAGGCCCTGCGTCGGATCGGCGAACTCTATGCCGTCGAGGATAGGATCCGCGGCAGGTCAGCCGAGTTGCGCCGCACGATCCGCCGAGAGTTGGCCCTGCCTCTGGTCGATAGACTGAAACACTGGCTGGAGGCCGAGCTACATCGGGTACCGCCGCGCAGCCCGCTCGCTGACGCCATCCGCTACGCCCTGGTTCGCTGGCCTGCCCTCTGCCGATACATCGAGGATGGTCGGGTCGAGCTCGATACCAACACCGTCGAACGGGCCATCCGGCCGATTGCCCTGGGCCGAAAGAATCACCTGTTCGCTGGCTCCGACGGCGGCGCCGACCGCTGGGCCATAGTCTGCTCGCTGATCACCACCGCCAAACTCAACGACCGCGAGCCCTACACATACCTCAAGGACGTCCTTGACCGGATGACTAACGGTCATCCCGCCAACCGTATCGACGACCTTCTGCCTTGGAACTGGATGCCGCCGGCCTGATCTAGGTGCGAGGAATGGACGGTTAC
>NZ_BKAJ01000327.1 GCF_007992495.1 Reyranella soli | reverse complement strand
GAGGGCAATGGCTCCCACCACACTCTCGGCCAACCGATCCTGGAGTGCGAAGATGTCATCGAGCGCGCTTTCGAAGCGGTCTGCCCAGATACAGGCTCCACTCGCGGCATCGATGAGCTGTCCCGTCATGCGCACACGATTTTCAACCTTGCGGATGCTGCCTTCCAGGACATAGCGAACCCCGAGGTCGCGTCCGACATCGCGGGCATCGACCGGCCGCGCCTTGTAGGTGAAGCTCGAGTTTCGCGCGATGACGAACAGTTCGGAGAAGCGAGACAGTTCGGTGATGATGTCGTCCACCACGCCATCGGTAAAGTACTCCTGCAGGGCGCCATCGCTGAGGTTGGCGAAAGGAAGAACCGCGATCGAAGGCTTGTCCGGCAGGCAGAGGTTGGGGCCTCCTGTAGTGTGACTTGAGGTGATCGTCCTCGAGGCCGCTGTCTCACGCACGCTGCCCACAAGCGAATGCCTTTGCGCGGAAAGGTCCTGATGAGGCGCTGCTGCTCGCCGCTGTCGCCGATGGCCATTCGGACGGCGTTTATGCGGGTGGTCAGCGCCGACTCCGAGACGATGCGGCCGTTCCAGATTGCGGCAATCAGGGCATCCTTGCTCACCACCGTTTCGCGATTCCTGATGATATAGGCGAGCAGATCGAACACTTGGGGCGTGAGGGGAATAAGCACGCTCCCGCGACGCAACTCACGCCGGTCTGTATCCAGCGCGAAATTTTCAAACAGATAGAGCAAGCTGCCCCTCTTCCAGCGCACCGGCCCTTGCCGGCGATAATTTAAGAAGCCGGTAAGGAAAATGTATGCCGGTTGTGAGGCGCGGGAGCAATCGTCGTGTCACCGTCCTGGTGGTCGAGAAAATCGCCGGGAGGAAGCGTCATGAAATCTCCGCGCCGTCGCTTCCTAAAGTTAGCCTTGGTTGGCGCTGCGCTCCCCTCCATGTCGCGTGTCGCAGCGGCGACAACGTATCCCGAGCGGCCAGTACGCCTGGTTGTACCCCAAGCGTCCGGTGGCGCCGCCGACATTAGCGCGCGGCTCATGGGGCAGTGGCTCTCGGAGCGCCTCGGCCAGCCCTTTGTAGTCGAGAACCGGCCGGGTGCGGGGGCTGTGGGCGAGGCCGTGCCGGGCTACGAGTCGAGTGGCTGGGTCGGCATTGGCGTCCCCAAAAACACGCCGGTTGCGATCGTCGAGAAGCTCAACGCCGAGATCAATGCAGGGCTCGTCGACCCGAGGATCAGAGCGCGACTAGCGGAGTTGGGCGGCAACCCGCTTGTGGGCTTGCCCGCTGACTTCGGCGCGCTCGTTGCCGAGGAAACCCACCGGTGGGCGAAGGTGATCCGCAGCGCCGGTATCAAGCCGGATTGAGGTTGTCACAGAGGAAGCCATGAAAATGCAGTTCGACGAAGTGATCGTGAAACGGCAGCGTCTGCGAGAACTGACCAGTGAGGACGAGGACGGGACTGCCGGTGACATAGTAATCGGCGTCTGCTGGCTGCTCGAAAAGTTCGCCAGCCGCGCCCGCGCGTCGGGGCCCGAGTGCGTCAGCGCAAGAGCCCGCTTTCTCGAGTTGGTGACGGGTGACGAGGATGGTTGGTCGCTCGGCGACTTCTACGAAAGCGCGCTCGCCAAAGCCGTGAGTGAGGATGTTAGAGCGATGAGGCGGGTGCGTTTCATCAACCCTGAGCCATTCGGTGATGGCCGCGTCGTTGGGCGCTCGGCGTGGGATTCCTGGCTCGCGTTTGTTGTTGAACGTGCGGATGGCCTAGACGCTGTCCAGTCTGACCTGATCGGCGACGTGGAATTGCAGGCAGCCGAGTAGAATCAGTGACCTCCATAGCCCGCGAGATCCGCCCGTTTGGTCGCGGGCTACGGCGCATCTCCCTAGCGAAGCGGCCACCGCCCGAACTCAAACTTGAGTACCGCGATGACGAGTTCAGGCCGGCATGCTCGCAAGCACTACTTACAAATGATCATCCATCGAGCGTGAGCTTCGCGCATGAAGTATCCGTGCAGCGGAGCCACCACTGCGTCATTCCAAGGCTGCCAAACTGCGGGTGCGGCCTTTCGTACATGAGCGTGAAATCGCGATTGCCGCAACGCCAGCAGCGCGGCCGATCATCCGTATTTGCAGATGCGGGTGTATCGGTCTCATTGCCATCGGCTCCCTCCCACGTTACGGCGGCTTTATTGTTAAATCCTCGTTGGTCCGCAGATTTTAACAAACAGCGCTACTCCGAAAACGGCAGCAGGAGGAAGTTTTCATTACCCAAAGGTACTACCCTATTCGGAAACCAAGCGTCGATGCAGGTTGCTTCACCCTTGGCCCTAAATTGAAAGTGGCCGAACAACCAGGCGCCGGGCCTCGCCCGATAAAGCCGATCCTAGGCCGAGTATGCCCAGAAGCACTAGATCTACGAGGGCGAATCAGGAACTCGTCGCTAGGGCTTGAACCCAGGCCAGGAGCAACGTAGCGGGTTTTGCAGTGTTACTCCTAGTGTGGAGGGGTCCACGAGAGGGGTGGCCGCGCGTCCGTCGTGGGAAGGGCTTTTACGCCTTTCTCTGGTAACTTGTCCTGTCGTCCTGTTCTCGGCGACATCCGAAGCGGAAACCGTTCGCATCCACCTGATCAATCCGCAGACCAATAACCGCATTAAGATGAAAACCGTCGATGCCGGCACCGCCGAAGACGTGTCTCGGAGCGCGCTGGTGAAGGGCTATCAATTCGCCAAGAACGAG
>NZ_BKAJ01000326.1 GCF_007992495.1 Reyranella soli | reverse complement strand
AGCGCGCCGCCCCAGGCGCCCCACTTCGGCGGGGTGGTGGCATCACAGGCGACGTCGCAGGCTTCGGCCAGGGCCACGCGGTTGGACATCGGCGAGCCGCCACCGCCGCTCTGGTTGGCGAAGTTGTTCATGAAGAGCTGCATGCCCTGGACCATGGAGGTCGAGAAACCGGCGTAGTTGTTGCCGCTGATCGCCTGCAGGGTCGCCTGTGCCTGGGCGTTCGAGGTCGTGTTGAAGGCCATGGCGCCCAGCACGGTGGCGAAGTCGCCGGTGGCGGTGTTGACGTTGGCGTCGAGCACATTGCCGACGGCAATCTGCGTCGGCGTCGCGCCGGCGGCGGCGAAGCCGCCGATCTGCAGGTTGAGATAGGCGTTGTTGGCGTCGTAGCTCAGGTTCGACAGCAGGAAGGGGTAGAGCTCGTTGACCGAGGCGAAGGTGCCCGTAAGGCCGCCGGCGGCATTGACCAGGGTGTAGGTGGTGCTGGGTGCGAAGGCCATGCCGGGCAGTGTCGTCACCGTGACGACGCCGCCCTGCAGGTTGGCCGTGCCGCCGACATTGAGGCGGTCGCTCAGCCCCACGCCGCCGACCTCCGTCGCGAACACCGCATTTGACCCCTGCACGTAGTTGCCGCTGACCGTCATCGTGCCGATCGAGTTGCCGGGCGCCAGCATGCCGCTGTTGGCCAGGTTCCCGCTGATCGTGCCTGTGCCGCCGAGCACGCCGGAATTGCCGAAGCTGCCGCCGATCGTGCCGTTGTTGGTGAAGGTCCCCAGGTTGGAGACGCTGCCGGTGATCGTGCCGGTGTTGCCGAACGTGCCGGTCGCGGTGTTGATCACCGAGCCCGCGAGCGTGCCGCCGTTGGTCGCCGTGCCGGTGTTGGCGAGGCTGCCGTTGAACGTGCTGTTGTTGGTGAAGCTGCCCTGGTTCACCTGCCACTGGTTGGGCGTATTGACCGTGCCGTTGTTCACGAAACTGCCGCCGGCATAGACGGTGAGCAGGCCGTTGCCATTGATCGTGCCGTTGTTGGTGAAGCCGCCGCCGTTGACCGTGACGTTGCCCAGGAGCGTGCCATTGTTGCCGAGGGTGAGCATGCCGCCGTTCACCACCGTGCCGCCGCCGTAGGAGTTGGCACCACCCAAGGTCAGGTTGCCGCTCTGCAAGGTCAGGCCGCCCGGCCCGATGATCGGGCCGCCGAGCGTGCCCGAACCGGTCTGGTTCACCGTCAGGCCGCTCATGAGGAACGTGGTGAAGCTCGACAGGAATCCGTTGGGCAAGGTCAGGCTGCCCTGCAGCGCCAGCATGGGGACGATCACGGCGTTCGTGCCGTCCTTGTTGGTCGCCCGATAGCCGACGAAGCCGTTGATCGGATCGTAGACGTACGTGATGTTCTCGAAGAACGTGCGCCCGAGGTTGCTGGGAGGCGGGTCGTTCTTCGTGACCTCCACGCCGTACGGGGTGCTGGGATTGCCGAACTCGTCCACCTTGAAGCTGTAGGCCGCCTGGGTCTGGCCCGGCAGGTAGACCTCCACCGTCGAGCCGGGCTTGAGGCAGTCGACCTTCTTGTCGCCGGCCGTGCAGGCCAGGGACCTTTCGGTGGGGACGTCGTTGCCTGGCGAGTTGACGATCATGTAGGAGATGCCGCTGTCGGGCAGCACGCTGGCGGGGCCGAGATCGTACGTCCGGCCGTCGGTCTTGATCGTGATCGACGCGTTCTGCGAGCTCCAGCTGAGCGGGCAGCCCATGCCGGGGGTGTTGCAGTAGGACGGCAGGCCGCCGTTCGACGCCAGCTGCTGGAACGCAAAGCCGCTCGTGTTCTGGCTGTTGAGGCCCAGCAGGATGCCGGGTTTCCTGCCGAGGCCGAGATACTCGAAGCCGTTCACGCCGATGATGTAGCCCGCCTGCATGGTGCCGACATTCACGCCGCTGTTGCTGCTGCTCCCCGTCAGCGCCAGGAACGGATTCATGTTGTAGCTGTTGTTGGCCGGCGTGAGGGTGGCGGGATTCGAGTTCGGCCCGATCATGACGCCGCCGCGGTCGAAGCCGATGCCCAGCTGGTGGAACGAGTCCGGCTTGTTCTGGGTGGCCGCCAGGATCGGCACGCGCGCGGTCACATACTGGCCGTTCTCGCCGTTGATCCGCACCTCCGTCATGTAGAGCGCGCCCACCGGATTGGAGCCGCTGGTGCTGTAGGTGATGGTCGCGTAGTCGGCGAGCGGCTTCAGGCCGTTGGGCACGGTGTAGTAGCCCGAGCTGGCGACGAGGCCGAGTGAGCCGGTATCCAGGATGAAGGGGTTGGTCTGGTTGCCGTTGAGCGTCAGCGAGACGGTGTAGACCGGCGGGCCGCTGTCCGGGCTCGACTTCGGCACGACGGTGATCGGCACGAAGAACTGGCTGCCGTTGCCGTAGAGGTTCCAGCTCTGGCCGTGCGCCGGCACGCCCGCCAGCGCGAGCACCAGCGCCGCACCGAGCCGCGCGCTCCAGCGCAGCGTCGACCCTGTGGCCGACGCGCGATCACCGACCGGATGTCCCAAGACTTGATCTCCCCTGTCCAAAACTTTCCGCGGAAGCTAGCCGGCGGTTCGGCGGCATCAACCGGCCGAGTGCCCAAAATGGGTTTCTCGAGGCGGGCGATCGCATATGACTGCAAAACCCCGTCATCCCGACCGGAGCCGAGCCCCTCGGTTTCGCTAGGGACAGGCTCCGCGAGGCGGAGCGGCTCCGCTCGGGATGACGGAGGTGGGTCACCATG
>NZ_BKAJ01000325.1 GCF_007992495.1 Reyranella soli | reverse complement strand
AGTGGCGTCGATCCTGCTACTTTGAGGCTTGAGCGAGTCTTGGGCTTTCCCCGTGACCGCTCTTGATCATGCCTGACCCGGGCGGAGAGGCCCTCGTGGCGGTGCCTGACCAATTCTCGGCCGGCATCGGTCAGGCAGACGCTATCGCCATGATTGAGATCCAACGACTTCTACCTATCCCTTATTGGATAAAGTCGCCGTTGGCCGGCACGTCAGTCTAATGAAGGCTCTTCCGAGCCATCCGTCGTCCTTCGTCAGTAAGCGCAACAAGCCGCGCCATGGCACCGCTTTTTCGTCGGCGCTCGATCACCTCAACCCACCCGCGCTCCACTGCCCGCGCTAGAATCTGTTCGTTTTCTCCAAGGTTTTGTAGCAGCCTCGACGCTTCCGGCATCCCGCTCATGGCGATGAAAATGTTATAGACGAGATAACGAGCGGATACGTCGAGATTGTCGGCGGGATGATTCCGATTGTTCTCGTCACTGATTTGAGGATGCCTAGCCATAGACCCACGATAAGTGGCCGTGCCGCGCCTCCGCATGGGTCAAACGGGGTACGCCAGCCGTCACAAAGAGGCATCCTTAAGGGGGCCTATAAGCGATCGCCATCTCCTTGAAGAGGCGAAGCCGTCCATTCCTTCAGTCCGGCGGCGTTGGCGCGGTCAGTAGTGACGGAATCGATCCAGCGGCGTCCTTCGTGCCATTCGCGGAACACCCGAATGGGCCGGACCAATTCGGCGATGTTCGCTTTCCCGCTCCCGCTGGCGTACCAGGTTGGCAAGGGCAACAACGCTGTCCTCGCTGAATGTGGTGACAAGCCGCTCCAGGGACACAAGCTTGGCATAGGGGCGGGCACCCGCCGCATCAAGCCCAGCCAGGAAGTCGACCATGCGTGAGGACGCATCTCGCCTTTAGCGACCGCGACGAGTCGTTTCGGGTGAGAGATTGTCCATTGAAGCGGCATGGGGTCAGTTTCCGGTGCTGGCGCACAACCGGCAATATCAGAATCGCCGCTAGATACTGTTTTTGACTCGTACAGCGGTTTGGCCTCTGGCTACGCTCCAGGACTCACCGGTCGACAGTCAGATTTTGACTCTGGCGGCCATTAACAGGCCACCCGACTGCGGTATTGTCGGGCGACTCTGAAATGTTTCGGGGAGACCGCGTGGACAAGTGGCTGGAAGCGCTGGCGGCGTTCGGCGGGTTCGCAGCCATTGGCATTCTAATAGATCTCGCCATGTACAATTCCGAGAAGGCCAAGCTTAAAGCCAAGCTCGAAGACTGGTGGCTGCGCTTCACCGATGTGAAATGGAGCAACTTTGGACGCAAAGAATCCGAGCTGGCTGTTCAGATTCTCGACCGATGGGCCGGACCGCGGTTGTGGTCGAGGAAGCGCTGGCAATTCTCTGTGGCCGTTGCAGCAGGAACGTTTGCGCTTACTTTTTGTTAATTGGCGCACGAGCAGTCTGGAGTTCAGTCCGCTTTACCATCTTTAGTGGCAACACACCCGTTTCTTATGCTGCTGTTGGCGTGGCAGCCCTTCTTTTGAACGTTGCGACCTTTGCACTTTCCCTGAGCGTCACACGAATCGTTGCAAGGTTGGTCATCCGCTTCAGCACAGGGGCTTTTATGGCAACTTGCGCATTTAGCTTCCTATTAGCGGCTCATGTCTTTCTGCTTTTGGTCTGGAGACTCCTTTTGTTCAGCTTGCAGGTGTCTGTAGCAGCCGGTCTTTTTCTCGGCCTCGGTTCTGTCTCAGCCTCTTCTCCTTGCGGTTAGACAGCGGAGCCTTCAGTACCTATGTGACGGATCTTATCTTGGGAGAGTTGTCGGCATGGTCGTGGCTATTCAGTCGGACCAATCCTGATGCACCAATCGCCTCAACTGTAGCTGCCTGCTCTATGCTCTTGTTGGATATCATTGCGACGGTCTTCGAATTGCTTTCGCGCTGGTGTTTTTAAGCTCGTTCGTGTTCCGACCGCTCATCCAGGAGCCGGTGAGCAGGCTTTGGTACGGAGCAATGGACTCCGGCAAGCCCATATTCACGACACGGTTTGGGCTCCTTGGCGCGTTCGTTGCAGTGGGACGAATATTGGCTAGGTAGCGCATGAGGCTTTTCCTGTTTGGCCTGGAGGAGCTGGCCTCGGTAGTGGGTAGGACCTACTGATGACCGCGGCGAGAAAGGGCCTCGCGCGGAGGGTCCCACCCCTAACCGTACGAGCGTATTCGACATCATTGGTCCGGATGGCATGCTTCTCGGCCAGCCGGTCCAGTACCTTTCGGATCTCGGCCTTGGCATCGCTTACGTCGGCGCGCAATTCCGCGAGCTGCAAAGCGGGGTCCCGCATTGACGTGATCCAACGGTAGAGATGCGGTAGACGGAGCTGGATACCCCTCACGCCACCTTCTTGCGACGGCCTGAGGCCGGCCTGGGTGAAGGCTTGTTTGCCGCTCTTGGCCGCTTTTGTAAGGGAGCCTTTCCGGCGTCGCCCAGGCTGCGCTTCAGGGCGTCCATGAGATTGACCACGTTCGTTTCGCCAACTTCGGCAGGAGCACTTTGATGGGGCGCCCTTTCATCTTGCGCTCCATAACCTCACGCAAAGCTTCCTCGTAGCGGTCGACAAATTGGGCGGGGTCGAACTGGCCGCTATGTTGCTCGATAATCGTTTCCGCAATTTCGAGCATGCGGGAATCGGCCTTCGGAAGATCAACCGGCCCGATCTCGCTCAGATCCCGGACCTCTTCGTGCGTGCGCAGCGTCGGCATCAGGATTTCGTCGTCGCGCGACTCAAGGGCGCAAATTCGTTC
>NZ_BKAJ01000324.1 GCF_007992495.1 Reyranella soli | reverse complement strand
GCTTCGCGCTCCGGTCGGGATGACGGGACTTTGTAGCCATATGCGATAGCCGTCCCGTCATCACTTGCGCGCCGTGGCCTTGCCCTTCTTCGCCGGCACCCACTTCACCACCCCGTTCTCCAGCAGCTCGTTCACGAACCGCACTGTCTGCTCGATGGCGCGCGCGAACGCCGCCTGGTGCTTGGCCTCGAGCAGCACGCCGGGCCGCAGCACGTACTGCGCCGGCTCCTTCTCGACGACGATGCCGAGCTCGCGCAGCTTCCTGATCTTGCGCCGCACCGTCTCGCGCGGGATGCCGGCGGCGACGGCGATCGAGCTCGCGTTCACCGCGCGCTGCTCCTCGACCGGGATGGCGCGCTCGAAGTCCCTGTGCTTCTGGCGGTAGGCGGCGTCGCGCATGCCGGGTTCGACGCCCGCCGTGCCGATCATCTCGGCGACGACCGCGAGGTCGAGATCGCCGCCATAGAGGCCGCGCCGGTCCTGCTCGATGCGGTGCAGGTAGTTGCCCACCAGGAAGACGAACATGCGCGAGTTCACCCGCCCCTCGACCAGCGCCAGGCGCCCGTCCGTCGGCGTGGCGGTGGCGCGTCGTCGTGGCATCGCATCCCCATTCCCGGCCGCCGGCGATGGCGGCGGCTTCGCTCGTCTTCTCACGCCTCGTCCCGACATTGGCACCTCCCCTTCCCGCCCGTAAGGCGCTTGTGGCCCATTTTGGGCACTCACGCGATTGATACCGACGGCCGGCCGGGTAGCTTAACCCCAAGTTGCAGGTCGAGGTTGCAGAGCGGGCAGGCTTGGTCCCTCGGCCGGCAAGGGGAGATGGGGAAGACAATGAAATACGCGTATCGGCGTTTCACGCTCGGCCTGCTGGGCAGCACGGCGCTGGCCTTCGCCTTGCCGCTGTTGCCGGCCGGCACGGCCTCGGCCCAGAACTGCGGCAACCTCGGCAGCCTGCAGTGCTCGCTGCTGCAGGACCAGTACCCGCGCATCAGCTCGTTCGCGAGCCTTCCCAGCTCGACCCCGGGCCAGACCCTGCTCACCAACAGCCTGAACCAGGTCGTCAACCTCTACCAGAACGCCACGACGGCCCAACGCAACAACGCGGCGCTGGTCGCCGTCGGCGACGTGCAGGCCGTGATCTGGAACGCGATCTCGAACATGCCGGTATCCGTTGCCGGTCCGCCCGTCGGCACCAATCCGCCGGCGCTGAACAGCTATACCGCGCTCAACGCCTCGTCCTTCCAGACCGGCGCGGCCGGCGCCGCCTTCGGGCCGTTCGCTCCCATCGTCACCTCGACGGCGACGCCCGCCACCAACGTCACGAACCAGCCGGGGCTCAACAGCCAGATCTTGGATCTTGCCGGCACGGTCTACAGCGCCATCGCCCAGGCGAACGACCTGAAGTACTCCTTCGGCAGCTACAACACGTACTTGCTGAAGCAGCTGGGATACTCGACGGCGTGGGCGACCTCGCCCTACTCGCCCAACAATCCCGTGCCGGCGACCAATCCCGCCAGCCAGGACCTGCGCCCTTTCCAGCTCACCTCGCAAATCTCCGCCATACCCTGGAGCAGCCTGTCGCCTGGGCAGCAGCCGTGGGCCTTCGCCGTGTCGACCCAAAACGGCCAATGGCCCGAATATCAGGGCAGCCCGGCCTTCCCGAGCGGTCATTCGCAGGCGGGCAACACCACCGCCGTGCTGAACGCCATCTTGATGCCGCAGGCCTATCAAAGCCTGATGGTGTCGGCTCTGGAGTGGGGCATCGGCCGCAACGTCATGGGCGTGCACCACCCGCTCGACATCATCGGCAGCCGCGTCATCGCCTACTACACGCTGGCCCAGCTGCTGTCCGGCACCAACCAGCTCTACAACACGGCCTTCAGCACCTACGCGCCCAGCGCCGCCGCGGGCCAGAGCTTCTCCACCTATGTCGGTAACCTCTACAACCAGGCGCAGGCGGCCACCAATGCGGCGTCCCTCTATCCTTACCAGGGCTGCGCGTCGAACGTGGCGGCCTGCATCGCCAACGGCGTCTTCCCGAGCGCCAGCCAGCTGACTGCCGCCAACCAGGCTTACCTCCAGCTCGCGACTTACGGCCTGCAAGGTCCGCTGCCGTCCAACAGCACCAACACCGCGCCGGCAAACTCGAACTTCCTGATCGCCTCGCGCTTCCCCTATCTCAGCAGCCAGCAGCAGCTCGACGTGCTGACCTCGACCATGCTGCCAGCCGGCGTGCCGTTCGACGACGGCAGCGGCTGGGCGCGGCTCAACCTCTATGCCGCGGCGGGCGGCTACGGCGCGTTCAACAACGGCATGGTCACGGTGACCATGAACGGCAGCGCCGTCGGCTTCAGCGCCTTCGACTTCTGGAGCAACAACATCAGTGGGACGGGCGGCCTCACCCTGGCGGGAACGGGCACCTTGGTGCTGGGCGGCAACAACACCTACATCGGCGGCACGATCGTGGCCGGCGGCACGCTGGCGCTCAGCGGCACGATGATCGGCAATCTCTCGGTGCTGCCCGGCGCCACGTTCGTGACCGGCGGCGGCTATACGGTGTCGCCGACGTCGTATCTCGGCAATGCCGGCACCGTACAGTCGGTCGGTGTCCCGCTGCAGAATTACGGATCGCTCACCAACAACGGGACGATCGCCGGCACTGTCGCGAACTACGGCACGATGGGCGGCAGCGGCACCGTGGCCGGCAACGTGATCAACAGCGGCGTCATGGCACCGGGCAATTCGATCGGCACGATGACCGTCACCGGCAATCTCAGCAGCAGCGGCGTCTACAGCGCCGAGGTCAACGGCGCGGGCCAGAGCGACCTGATCACTGTCGGCGGCACGGCGGCGCTGCAGGGCGGATCGGTCAGCGTCTATGCCCAGCCGGGTTCGACCTTCGCGCCGCGCACGACCTACCGGATCCTCAATGCGACCGGCGGGCTTTCCGGCACCTTCGCCTCGGTCAACGAGCTCTATCCCTTCCTGCTGTCGAGCCTGAGCT
>NZ_BKAJ01000323.1 GCF_007992495.1 Reyranella soli | reverse complement strand
GCTGCGCCAAGCGCAAGAAGAGCCCGCAAACGCTGAACTGTACGCATCCTTGCGCCAAATCGAGGTGGGAGAGATCAGGGAATTTCTGGCCGCTGAACAGGGACATTCGGATCAGGGAACAGGGAGCAGCCAGAGGCTGAACAGGCAGTCATTGCGGAATCAGGCCAGTGAGAAGCGGCACCATTCTCGCCCCGATTGAGCAAACGAAGGATCGACCTCGGTGAACTCCATAGCTTCAAATAGAGAGGCCGAACTTTGGGGCGGCGCTCGATTGGTCCGCCGGGATGCCGCTTACCTCCGGTTGGACTCCAACTCGGCTCGGTATTTGGCCACCAGGTCCGGATCAATGTTTTCCTTGGTCATCGTTTCGTAGTCCTGCCTAGCGATTGGGGTCCATTGGGCTGGCCCAATATGCTCAAGCCACGCCTTGTAGCGTGCGGAGAACTCCGGGGTGCTCATGTGGCGGTTCAGAGCGTCTACGGTTAGCTGGCCGTAGTCCGAGGCCTTTTTCTTTTTCTTGCCCCGTAACGAACTGCTCCTACGGTCCTCAGCGCTGGAATTAGGTGGGCTGTTCGACATTGTCTCTACCTCCTTTTTCATTTGTGCCGAAGCAGCGTGACGAGATTTTCCACCCGTCACTCATCGGGTCCTCGAACCGGCGGCCTTGGTCGCCGCATCTTGCAGGGGGATATAACCACCTCGCCCATGATGGAGGGCCGAAGGTAGCGCTGAAGCGGCGCCCGCCTTTGCGAGCGAACCGACCAGGATAGGCCGGCGTCGGCACCATTCCTGACCTCAACACCAAACTGGGGCCATAGCCGCCGAAGTCAAGCCGTAGGCCTACTTTTCCAGTCGAAAGGCGACGACTTGGAGCATGGACCGCGCTGGCAGCCGGGCTGGTCGTCGGGCATACCAATACCAGCCAGATTCGGCTGGAGGCACTTGACAGGCCAAATCTCTGCAAGAATCCTGGCTCCGTTCTTTCCTCCGCCGGCGGCGGCCCACGACGAAAAGCGCTGGGCCTTCCTGGGGCCCACCCTGGCCCAGCTACGTTCATTTCCTCGCTTCCAGCTGGCAGATGTCCCTGCACCGCACATCGCGGCAATAACGCAGGGATAGTTCATGTCAATCAAAGTGAAAAAGGGAGCCACGGCCAACGTGGCCAATGAGAACCAGCCGCTCGAGAAGGCTGCAGCCGCCATTCCGACCCAAATCGTCGGAGCCTTGAAGCCGCTTAAGACGGTTATCGAGAACCACGCTCTGGCAGAACTGACGGCAAATCCTCGTAACGCCCGCACCCATAGCAAGAAGCAGGTGCAGCAGCTCGCCGCCAGCATCAAGGAGTTCGGCTTCTTGGTGCCGATCGTTGTCGATGAGGAGTGTACCATCCTGGCGGGCCACGGCAGGGTCGAGGCCGCCAAGCTTCTTAAAATGACGGCCGTCCCCACCGTGGCCGTCAAACATCTGACCCCATCGCGCAAGCGCGCTTTCGCGCTGGCCGACAATCGCCTGGCCGAACTGGCAACCTGGGACGAAGAGCTGCTGGCCATCGAGTTGAAAGAGCTTGCGGAGCTCGAGCTGGATTTCGCCTTCGAAGTCACGGGGTTCGAAACCGTGGATCTCGACCGCATCGAGGGCACGACACACTCGAAAAAGCCTACGCAAGAGGTCGTACCCGAGCTAGATCGCACGCTGCCACCTGTCAGTGCTGTCGGCGACCTTTGGCAGCTCGGGGATCATCGATTGCTCTGTGGCAGCGCCCTTGAGGCGGCATCGTACCAGCGCTTGCTGAGCGACGAACGCGTTCAACTTGTATTTTCAGACCCGCCCTACAACGTGAAGATTGACGGTCACGTCTGCGGCTTGGGATCGGTCAAGCATGAGGCCTTCAAGATGGCCTCGGGCGAGATGTCGAAGGAAGAATTCACCAGCTTCCTCCAAACAGCCATGCGACTCATGGCCGACTACAGTGTTGATGGAGCCATCCACTACATCTGCATGGACTGGCGGCACATGACCGAGATGCTGGCCGCCACCGACCCCATTTACGGCGCGCCGAAGAACCTTTGCGTATGGAACAAGACGAATGCCGGCATGGGCACCTTCTACCGCTCCAAGCACGAGCTGGTGTTTGTATTCAAGTGCGGGACGGCACCCCACATCAACAACTTCGGCCTAGGCGACGGCGGCCGCTACCGCTCCAACGTCTGGGACTATGAAGGCGTCAACACGTTCAAACGCGGTCGTATGGAGGAGCTGAGCGCGCATCCTACAGTCAAGCCTCTGGCCTTGGTGGTCGACGCCTTGAAGGACTGTTCGAAACGTCGAGGTATCGTCTTGGACCCATTTCTAGGTAGTGGCACCACGCTGTTGGCGGCAGAGAAAACTGGCCGCTACGGGCGAGGGATCGAACTGGATCCTCAGTATGTCGATGCGACCATCCGGCGATGGCAGACGTTGTCGGGCCAGGCAGCTGTTCATGTCGAAAGCGGCCGCACGTTTGACGAGTTGGCCGCACGGCAAGACCGCGATGCTGCGTAAGGGGAGGGAGCTATGAAGAAGACCAGAGATAAAGGGGGCTACGGCAAGCCACCCGAGAAGAATCGGTTTCAGAAGGGCAAGTCCGGCAACCCTAAGGGGCGGCCTAAGAGGACTCAGGAAAACAAGTCGCTCCAGCAAATGCTTCGGGATCTGGCTCTCCGAGAGTTTGTCGGTCAGTTCAACGGCAAGCAAACCAAAGTGACCTTCATAGAAGCGGTCTTCCTCAAGCAGTTTTCGGAAGCCATGAAAGGCAACACGGCGGCCGCCAAGTTTCTAGTCTCGCTTTTCGAGAAGCATGTGCCACTGAACCGCAGCCTGGCCGAGTTGATGAAGGACACGCCGGTCTTTGCATTGACGGCGAAAGACAAAGCACTGTTCAAGAAGTCAGAGCTTCTCAGGGGTGTAACCTTCGAAGAAGACAGCCAGGATCAACAGTGACCCTGGAGTAGCGTCGCTTGGACAGCCTTCTACGATGGTCGCGTGACGGCGCCGAGACACGACAAGGCGCTGAAGGAGATTGTGCGCCTGAAGCGCGACCTGCACA
>NZ_BKAJ01000322.1 GCF_007992495.1 Reyranella soli | reverse complement strand
GCGCGCCCGAGCCCAGTCGCCCTTGGCCACGAGGCGCCACCCTTCGCCGTGGTGGACTACGCCCAGAGCAAAGTTCTCTGTCGGGACGGCAAGCCTGAGTGTCTCCTGCGAGTGCGCCGCCGCTTCAGTAAATCGTCCGAGTTCGGCTAGGCTTCTGACCAGCCAATAGCGATTATGAAACGACCCAAGGTGCCGCTCAATCCAGTAGGAATGCTCGACCTCGACGGCAAGATTTCCATTGGCCAAGCTCACCACCCGCTCGTACTCCGCACGCTCATAGTGCACATTCTCAAGGATGGCATTCGCCATGCTGAGAAGCGCCCGATCGCTTAGACGATCGGCGATCCTGAGAGCCCGGGAGGTGTTGGAGAGGGCTTCATCAAGCTGGCCGCTCCGGCAATTGTGAACTGCCAGAAGCACATCGACACGCCCACTCCTGATTTCGTCGTTCAACTTTTCTGCCAGATCGGCGGCTTCCTGCAAGCGCTGCACAGCCTCTCGCGGTTCACCGCTGCGGCCGAGGGCAGCGTTAATGTGGAGGCGTATGTCGAAGCCCTGCTCTAGCTTCAATCGGCTATGCGGCAACCTTTCCAATGCATTGAGTGCTTGATCGTACCAACTCAGGGCGCTCTGATGCGCGGAGTGCCGGCTGGCCTTCTTGCCGGCCTCGAAGAGGTACAATACGGCCTTTTCGAGCAAGTCGCCGCTCAGCGCGTGGTGGGCCAGCAGCTCGACTTGCTCACCAAAACGATTGTGATGCAAGCGCTCGATGGCTGCAAAAATCCGAGCGTGTAGTTCGCGGCGATGCTGCTGCAACAAGCTGCCATACGCAACGTCCTGGGTGAGCGAGTGCTTGAAGTTGTACTCGCGATCGGAAACCAGATCTGTCTCGTAGAGGAAATCAGCGCTCTGCAGACGATCGAGCGAATGACGAAGCGCTTCGTCCGGCAGTTCGGCGACGGCTCGCAGCAGGGGCAACGGTATTTGCTTGCCGATCACGGCGGCGAGCTGCAGAAGACGTTTGTCTTCGGCGGAGAGCCGATCGATGCGAGCGGCAAGCATCACCTGAACGCTCGCCGGGACCTCGATGACCTCGACCGGCCGGGTCGGGCGATAGAGGCCCAGCGACCCCTCCAGCGCCTTGGTTTCCATCAAGGTCCGTACCGCCTCTTCGAGGTAGAACGGCGTTCCGAGGTCGAGGAGGCGCTCCTTGAGCGGTGCTGTCCCAGGATCGTAGCCAAGGAGCGCGTCCAGCAGTTCGCGGGCGCTGTCGGTGGGGAGCGCACCCAGCGATATCTCGCCATAGTGCGGTTTGCTGCTCCAGCCATGTCGGTATTCGGGCCTATACGTCGCAAGCAACAGAATGCGCGTTGCGCCAAGGTCTTCGACCAGGCCGTCTAGCAGTGCCTGCGTCTCGCCGTCGATCCAGTGCAGGTCCTCGAAGACTAGGACGACTGGCTGTTCGCGCGCTATCCGCAGCAGCAGGCGACGCACGGCGTCAAGTGTACGCTGCCGCCGCTGGGCAGGGTCGAGCGCCTGCCACGCGGCGTCTTTCACCGGCAGATCCAGCAAGGCCAGCAAGGCGATGAGCGCCTCCTCGAGTGCTGGATCGAGCGCTAGTAGCTTGTCAGTAACCTTGTCGCGAATGGCCTGGAGGCTGTCCTGGTCCTGGATCTTGAAGTAGCTCTTGAGGAGATTGACGACGGGCAGGTAGCTCATCGCCTTGCCGTAAGAGACCGCGCCGCACTCGAGCACTAGCCATGTCTCCACGCTGTGCGAGTGAGTGAGTTCGTAGACGAGTCGTGATTTGCCGATCCCGGCGTCGGCGATGAGGGTTACGATTTGACCCTGACCATCGCCGGCAAGCTGCCTGGCGGCCCGAAGCTGCTCCAGCTCGGCGTCGCGTCCGACGAAGCGTGTAAGCCCCCTACGGGCGACGGCCTGGAACCGGGTGCGCGCCGGGCCGGCACCTGTTAGTTCGTAAAGTTCCAGTGGCTCGGCAAGCCCTTTGACCGGCACAGGGCCCAACGACCTAGTCATGGCAAGGCCTTCGGCAAGCCGAAGCGTGGACGGCGTGAGCAGGATGCTGCCTGGGCTCGCGAGTTGCTCCATGCGCGCAGCCAGGTGCGTGGTTCGCCCCACGGCTGTGTAGTCCATACGGAGATCACTGCGGATGGTGCCTACAACAACCTCACCGGAATTCAGTCCGACGCGGATCTGCAGGTTCACGCCATAAGCATGGAACACCTCCTCGGCGTGGCGCTTCACCCGCTCTTGCATCCGCAGCGCTGCGAAGCAGGCGCACACGGCGTGATCCTCGTGAGCGAGAGGAGCGCCGAACAATGCCATAATCCCGTCTCCGGCGGCTTGGTTGACGATTCCTTCGTAGTGGTGGACGGCCTCCATCATGTGATCGAGGATCGGATCGAGAAGCTTGCGCGCCTCCTCAGGATCACGGTGGGCCAATAGCTCCGTCGAGCCCTTGAGGTCAGCGAACAGGACCGTTACCTGCTTGCGTTCACCTTCGAGGGCGGCCTTTGAGTTCAGAATTTTATGGGCCAGATGTTCCGGTGTGTAGGTATCAGGCGCCCCAATTGATGACTGTGCGTCTTGGGCCATGCCTGTTGGCCGCCCGCACTCTAAGCAGAACTTAGCCGTCGAGGGCAGCTGTTGACCGCAGTGCGTACAGGAGCTTGCGAGCAAAGGCGCCCCCAAGAGTAGACCAGCTGACGTCAATTTTGGCGCTAACGCTGCGGCTGCGTCGCTGCTAGCCAGGTTGCAGCCGATAACTATCTTACCGATTTCCCGCTGCGCGTCCTACCCATTCTGGCGCGTCACGTCCTGTTTTCTCACCGATCAGGTCGAAGTCCGCACGGCGGGCAGGCCTTAATGGCGTGGGCGGTGAGCAACGCGCGTGTTTGAGCCGAAAGGCAATGCCATCACCATTACCAAGCAGGCCTCTGGCGCCGCCAAGATCGACCCGCTCATGGCATGGCAGCCTTCAACGCAATCGCGTGGATGGCCGCCAACCCGGCGTCGTCGCAGCGAGAATATTTGTGATCTAGCAGTTTGCTGAAGAACCTTTGAGTCGAGTGTATCTT
>NZ_BKAJ01000321.1 GCF_007992495.1 Reyranella soli | reverse complement strand
TGTCGCATTGTCCGTGCTTGCCGTATGACCCGGATCGATATCAAATTGGGGATCAACGAAGTAGGGCGTGATCTGCGGCGCGCCACTGGACATCAGCCAGTTATAGGCCTGCGTGGCGGTAGCCGATCCAGTCAACGTAATGATGCCAGCGAGAGTTTGCGCCGCAAGTTCTGCGTAGTCAGCGTTGGTCCAACCACTACCGTTACTGTTTCCGGCCGCGATGGTCGCTTGCTCAATCTGCGCCCAGGTCTTGTAGTTGGTCCCGTTGCTATCCTTGATATTGAGACTATAGGCAACACCGTCGTGCGGGTTGAACCCGCTTGCATTATTGAGGAAGCGTCCGACGAGGAAATTCGCTTCCCACTTCAAGAAGGTAAGCGCATCCGCATTGCCCATTTGGGCAGCCTCAATCGCCACGCTTGCAAAATAGTCTTGCTGCCATGGCGCCATACCATCTCTATAGTCGCCAGGCACATAACCGTAGGCCTCTCCCTGCTGCTGCGTCCAGAGTGGGATCTGGCTTACCAGCCAGGACCAGTTGTTATTGGCGATTTGCGCGAACGTCGTCTGTTCGACCGACCCCGCCGGATTAGCCCACGCGGCCTCATCAATGACTCTCAGACTCCAGGCCTGCTGCCGCACCTGATCGTATCCGTTTGCAACCAGGCCCAGGCCATTTTCGCGTGGATCCGGCCAAGCATAAAATAGGGCGAACGTCGCCTGTGCATTCAGCTGGTCGAGGTAGTAGCGGTCACCCGTCAACAGATACGCAACGTAACTGAGATCGGGCGCATGCGCCCCGTCGGGCGTCCAGCCCGACGAACCGGAAGGTTGCTGAGTTAGCGTGGGGGTGCCGCGAGGATCCGTCCAGAGCGTGGGGTAGTCGTCAAGGCTGAGATAGGTCCCTGTCTTCGGATCGAAATAGTGCCACGGAACGCTTCCGGCTGCGTCGGCTTGCGCCAGCGCATATTGCGCCGCTTTCTGATCTTGGGTCACAAGCCAGATGGCGTTCCAAGCCGGCATCAGGCCAATATCATCCCGCGCACCGGTTTGAGGCATGTACTTCGTGACGCTGCCAGGACCAAGAATCTGGTTGCCCGTTATCTTCTCTGCAGCCAAATCTGAGGGACTTATGCCGGACGTGAGATCAAGGTTCGGCACGGCACCGGTCAGCTGGAGATAGTTGATGTCCTGAACGACATTGGCGTCCGCTAGTCCGTCCGTGCTGACGACGGTGTGCCAAGTCTGATACTGGTACTGGGTGACATTGCTTTGCTGCAGTACGGTGCTGCCATTCTGTTGAATGGCGACATTGTAAACAGTGGTGCCGCCGACGGATTGCATGGCGTAGTCGTTATTGAACTGGACGTCCGTCGATGTGCTCCCGTCGGCATACATGGTTATGTCGAGGGTGACGTGCAGTGAGCCGGCGATGGGAATGTCAACGCGTCCCTGCGTTGCCAATGGTCCGGTTTGCCAGTAGGAAACCGTGCCCGCGTTCAGGGCCTGCTGCAGCAGCGTCGCCGCATCAAGTACAACGGTACTGCCGCCTTGCAGCGCGATGGTAACTTTAAGATCGTAGTTGCTATCGTTGAGATTGGCGAGCGAAAGCGGGCCCGTTGTGAAGGCGGTACCCGTGGTGGACAGCATAAAGTTAAGAGAGGAATTGGCTGCTATGGAGGGCTGCTCGAATGTCAGCAAGGCGGAGCGGACCGACCCGTCGGCGTTGATCGTCTTGACATCCATTTGAACGGGAATCTTCTGCCCGTTAACGATCGCGACAAGGTGAGTGCCTGTCGTGACCTCCCCGGGCAGAAACGTCTCCTGAAAAGTAACGTACTGCTGGCCGAGCGTATTTGCCTGGTTGTTCTCTAGATTGAATCCGACAACATCCGTCGACAGCTGCGGCTGGAGAACAGCCGGCGCCACCACGCGCCCGTTGGCGTTCGTGTTAGCCATGCGCAACAACCTCGTTCTGCAGATTAGCCCTAGAATGGGCAACCGCAGACGCGATCGCAACCGTAGCGGTACCACCAGACTGCGCCGCTGCGGAATTGCCTGCGGCCGCCATATCGATACCCGCGCTCAAGGTTGTCGGATAGGACATCGTAGCGACGATGGTGATGTCCTTGGAGATCGTCGCCAGCCCATTCACATAGCTGCCGGCCCGCACGGCGAGGACATTGCCGTCAAGCGCAGCGAAGGCTGCAGCGGTGATCGTTCCATCGGCCTGCTCGGCCCCGACATAGAGAGTTGCCATCAGATCTTAAGCCCCCTTTTTGGGATTCGGCATACCATGCCATGTCGCGCTGGCTGCCACTCCCGGATGGCAGACCTTTGCGTAGCCGGCTCTACTGTCGCAACTGTCTCAGCGTTGCCGCCTCAACCCGCCGCGTCATGATAGATAGCCCTCGATGTTGCGACTCTCGAGACGCAGTTGTTGCCCGCATCGCTCGGTAGCCCTACCAATCACCGGCCGCCATGAGAAGTCATAGAAAGTGATATAAGTGTGGCATCAATCTAAACATCAAACCGTTGTGGAGCGCACTAAAAGTTGCCTGAACGCGCATCTCTCCACAGCTTGGAGTCACGTTTCAACGAGCAGCATCGCCTTCATCCTACGACAATCGGAGGAGGCACGAGCGCCGAGGAGGTCTGCCGAAAGGTCGAAGACGACGTCCGACACCTGGCGCAAGGCTCGATGAGAAGAACCGACAGCTTACGAAGCTGATGGCCGACCTCAACCTCGACAATGAGATGCTGCAGGACGTCATCCGCCGAAAAATATCGGGCCTGTCCGGCAACCGAAGATTATGGATCACGGGCGCACGGTTGGCACGTCGGCATTCGGCGAGCTGCCAGGCTCTACCGACCGCGCGCTCAAGCTATCACTATCAGTCCGGTGCCCCTCAGCAAGCGCATTATGGAGGTCGCGGAGACGCGCGTGCGCCGCGGCCATCAGCAAATCCAAAGGTCGGGAAGCGCACGTATCGGCTCTAGCAGTTTGCTGAAGAACCTTCCGATTTTTCAGGATTAGTGATTCTATAGCGTAGTTTTGGCTGTGGAGTCTGTGCAATGCGCGGTGAGTTCCGGGATCAGGGTGGGCTGTTTTCCC
>NZ_BKAJ01000320.1 GCF_007992495.1 Reyranella soli | reverse complement strand
ACGCTCGGAGTGACAGCGGTGACTGAGTGAGAAAATTACGGCGCCGATCGACACGATCGGCGCCGCTTGATTCTCGCCGGATCGCGGCGATGAATTGCACGCCGACTGCGCGTCACACAGCGTGTGCGATGCCATGATCGTGTAAGCGAAGACTCTTGCTTGCGTCGGCAGGAAGGCGGGAAACTGCGGCATGCCTCGTCGAGGGCGCCCTTGAGCACGCGGAAGCGCGCAGTCCCGCAGCCATGATCTCACCACTCAGCCTTTCCAACGTCCTCACTTTGATCTTTGCCGTCACCTGCCTGACGATGGTGCTGAATCAGAGATCCGATCGCGTTCAAAGAATATCCCGTCTCGTCGTTCCGCCGGCTCTGGCTGTCGTCGTCGCCCTGATCCTGCTCACTGGCGTGTTCGAGTCCGGCCTGGCCACCGATGCGCTGTGGGTCGGTGGAGCGATCGTCGGCTTCGTCCTGGGTCGCCTGCGGGGCCGCATGCTGCCGATGGAGCTTCTGCCTGCGCCCGGATCGGTCCGCGTCGCGCAGACGGCGGACCACCTGGCGGCAGCGTTCGCGCTGGTCGCGGTCGCCGCGACGGATTTCACCTCGGCGACGCTGCGCGAGCCCGTCCTGGAGCCGGCACTCGTTGCCGCCGGCGGAGCGTTGTGCGCCGGCTTTCTCGCGGGACGCTTCCTCATGATCGCCGTCCGCGCCGATCCGGTGGCGCGGCTGAAGAAGGGCGCGCGATAGAGCTGTTGCAGGGGCATTCCGTCCGGCGGACGAAATAGCCTTTCGCAAGCGCTTCACCAGCCCATCGACTGCTGCTTCGCGCTACAGTCGGCCGAGAGGTTGATCCATGACCGATGAAGAGGCCGGCCGCGTCCGCGATTTCGTGGGCTACGGGCGCAATCCACCCGATCCCAAGTGGCTGGGCGGTGCGCACGTCGCGGTCAATTTCGTCATCAACTACGAAGAGGGCGGCGAGCGCGCCGTGCCCGATGGCGATCCCGCCAGCGAGACCGCCCTGACCGAGGGCTCGACCGCCACGTTCGCGGGCCGCGACCTCGGCGCCGAAAGCATGTTCGAGTACGGCAGCCGGGCCGGCTTCTGGCGGCTGCACCGCATCTTCACCCGGCGCAAGCTGCCCTGCACGGTGTTCGCCATCGCCCGCGCGCTCGAGCGCAATCCCGAGGCGTGCGCGGCCATGCGCGAGGCGGGCTGGGACGTGGCCGGGCACGGCTACAAGTGGGAAATGCACGCCACCATGGCGCCCGACTACGAGAAGAAGCAGATCGAGCTGGCGACCGAGAGCATCACGCGGACCATCGGCACGCGGCCGGCCGGCTGGTACAGCCGCTATGCACCATCGATGCAGACGCGCAACCTGCTGCTCGACGCCGGCTACGAGTACGACAGCGACACCTACGACGACGAACTGCCCTACTGGCTGAAGGTCGGTTCGCGCAAACAGCTGATCGTGCCCTACTCGATCACCCATAACGACGTGCGGTTCCAGCGCCAGGGCATGACGTCGGGCGACGAATACCTCGCCTACATCAAGAACGCCGTGCAGTGCGTGCTGGAGGAGGATCCGCCGCGCATGCTGAGCTTCGGCCTGCACAATCGCATCATCGGCCATCCCGGCCGCGCGCTGGGCCTCGCCCGAGTGCTCGACTGGCTCGCCGCCCAGCCGCGCGTCTGGATCACGCGGCGTGTCGACATCGCGCGACATTGGCGGAAGGTGCATCCTGCGCCGTTGTCATCCTGAGCGCAGCGAAGGATCTCATGGCATTTCGACCGGCATGCCGCTTGCAATCGCCATGAGATCCTTCGCTTCGCTCAGGATGACAGAAACGTTCGGGATGACAGAAACGCTGGTCGCAAATCGGAGTGCGTTAGTTTGAGGAGACACCCATGACCATCCGTCGCCCGCTCGACGGCTTTCTCGTCCTCGATCTCGGGCAGATCTACAACGGACCCTATTGCGGCCTGACCCTGGGCTTCATGGGCGCGCGCGTGCTCAAGATCGAGCCGCCGGAGGGCGACGTCGTGCGGCGGCGCAAGCGCGAGGTCGAGCCGTGGCCTCTGGTCATGCTGAACTCCAACAAGGAATCGGTGGTCCTCGACCTCAAGCAGCCGCGCGGCAAGGAGATCTTCCTCGATCTCGTCAAGCAGGCCGACGTCCTGATCGAGAACTTCGCGGCCGGCGTCATGGACCGGCTGGGGCTGGGCTACGACGTGCTGAGCAAGCTCAATCCGCGGCTGGTCTATGGCGGCAGTTCGGGCTACGGGCTCGACGGGCCCTACCGCGACCTCGCCGCCATGGACGTCACGGTCCAGGCGATGACCGGCATCATGAACTCGACCGGCCAGCCCGACGGTCCGCCGACCAAGGCGGGCGCCGCGGTCTGCGACTTCCTGGCGGGCATCCATCTCTGCGCCGGCATCCTGGGCGCGCTGGTGCAGCGAGAGCGCACGGGCCAGGGCCAGCGTGTCGAGGTCGCCATGCACGAGGCCGGCACGATCGCGCTGGCCTCGGCGCTGGGCGCGGTGATGGACGGCGACACCAGCGTGCCCGAGCGCACGGGCAATCGTCATCCCGCGCTCGCCATGGCGCCCTACAACACCTATCGCTGCAGCGACGGCTACGTGGCGATCTTCACCTCGGCGGAGCGTCACTGGCAGTCGATGTGCCAGCTGCTTGGCCGTCCGGAGCTCGCCGAGCATCCCGAATACGGGAGCACGGTGGCGCGCGCCCGCAACATGGCGGAGATCGACGACATCGTGGGCGCCTGGACGCTGCCGCGCAGCAAGGCCGAGGTGATGCGCCTCCTGAACGAGGCGCACGTGCCCTGCTCGCCGGTGAAGACCGCCAGCGAGGTGGCGCGCGATCCGCATCTGGAGGCGCGCGGCTTCTGGGTCGACATCGACCATCCGCGCCGCGGCCGCACGCGCGTGCCGATCTCGCCGATCAGGCTGCACGCCGGCGGCAAGCCCGAGATCAGGAGCCCGGCGCCGACCTTGGGGCAGCATACGGAGAAGGTGCTGGCCGAGCTTTTAGGGCTGAAGGCGGAGGAGCTTGCCAAGCTCCGCGCCGAGCGAGTCACGGAGCCGGTGACGGAGCGGAAGGGTTAGTGCGGGAG
>NZ_BKAJ01000319.1 GCF_007992495.1 Reyranella soli | reverse complement strand
CAGGAAAGGTCCCTCGCTACGCTCGGGATGACAGCGCGCCTGGATCAGGTATCTGCGATACCAAGTACTAGAGGTTCTTCGGATTGCCCTGCAGGACCTTGAGCTTGTAGCCGCTCTTGTCTTTGCGCTTGAAGGTGACCTCGTCGCCCGTGCGGGTGATGGTCTGGCAGTCCTTGTCCTCGTCGGGGTACTTGAAGCAGACCCGCTCACCCTCGAGCGACCACTTGCCCTTGGTGATCTCGCTGCCTTCCAGCAGCGCGAGCGTGCCGTCCTTGCGGTAGTGCTCGAAGATTACCTCACCGTCGACCTTGCCCGTCACCGTATTGCCGATGATCGTCAGCCAGGCCTCGGCGCCGGTCATGGTCTTGTCGGCCGGCGGCGCCGCCGCGGCTGCGGACTGGCCTCCGGTCGAGGGGGCAACGCCGCCCGCTGCACCGGCCCGCGTGCCGGCATACTCGATCTTGAGGCCGAAGATGTCGGTCAGCGCGTTGGGCTGCTCGATCTTGTCGAGATCGTTGATCGAGGCGCTCTTGGCCGGCGTGACCGAGATGGTGATCGGGCCCTTGGGCTTCTTCCAGTCGGCGATGAAGGAGGCCAGGGCGTCCAGTGCCTTGACCGTGCCCGGCCCCTTGCCGGTGGCGAAGGCGCCGATCGGCGCCACGGCCATGGCGACCATGGCGTCGGCCGCCATGCCCTGCTGCTTGGCGACGGCGGGCACCAGCTGCGATAGCAGCCCGACATCCGTGTAGACCAGCGATGCCGAGCGCAGGCTGGCGGTGTCCTTGGCGCCGGCGGCTTCGCTCGCCTTGTCGCTGACGCCGTCGAGAACCAGGCTGAGCGACAAGGTGCCCTGTCCCTGCAGGCCCATCTCGAGCTTCGAGATGGTCAGCACCTTGTCGGCGGCGTTGAGCCGGTAGTCCAGCGCCAGGTCGACCGGTGCCTTGGGGATGCCGAAGCTCTCGAGCATGCCGCTGAGATCGTCGTCGCCCGTCATGCCCTCGATCTTGAGCTTGGCGAACAGCGGGATCTCGTCCTTCTTGCCGCTATCCTTCATGCGATCGAAGTCGATCTCTTCGACGGTGACCTTCTCGATCTTGACCGTGCTGTCCTTGCCGCCGGTCACCGAGGCCGGCACCACGGCAACGACGTTGCTCAGCGTAAAGCCCTTGTCGCCCAGGGGCGCGGCCTTGTCGTAGGTCAGCGACTTGAACTCGAGCTGCGGCTTGATCTCTTTCTCGAAGCGCTGCAGCCCGTTCTGGGCCTGCGCCGGCACCGTCGCGAACAGCGACAGGCCTACCAGGAGAACCAGCGTTCTCCAGAATCCACGTCTTGCCATGTTGGCCTCTCCCCCAATGGAATGAGGCCGGCACCGTATGGGGCTGTTGGCCCGGGGGCTGTGGCGATTGCCACACTCGGCGGGTCTCCACTAGGGTCCGCCCGTGGCAGACCAATCCATCCGCCCGGACCGCACGGGGCCGCCCGGCTGGCTGCAGCGCCTGCACGAGGAGGAGCTGTCGGGCTTCGCCTTCGCCTTCAAGGCGCGCGCCATCGCGCTCGGCATCGTCTTCATCTGGGTGGTGCTGTCCTCGTCGTGGACGCGCCTGCCGGTCCTGATCGCGGCGATGGCGGTGTTCTTCGCGGTCGGCTGGATCGGCTACGCCACCCGCCGCAGCCGCTACATGCTCGCCATGCAGGGCGTGTGCGCCCTGGTCGACGTGGCGATCATCGTCCTGGCCAGCCACTATCCCGAGAACGACTGGTACGAATGGGCGCTGCAGTCGTGGCTGCGTCGCTCGGCCTTCCTCTATCTCGTGGCTTATGTGGCGGCGAGCGCGCTCACTTTTTCCGTCAGGATCGTGCTGATCGCCGGCGCGGCGGCCTTCGTGGGCCAGCTCGCCTCCTTCGCCTTCGTGCTGCATTCCGCCGAGCACGTCGATTCGTTCCGCGGCTTCACCGCCGCTGGCGCCCTCGACCTCCTGCGCCAGCTGATCGAGGTGCAGGGCATCGATGATCCGGTCGTGTTCATGCTGAACCAGCTCGTGCTGCTCGCCATCACCATCGGCCTGATCGCCGGTGCCATCTGGCGCGCCCGCCGCCACGTCGAGCGTGCGGTCATGGCCGAGACCGAGCGCGCCAACCTCGGCCGCTACTTCTCACCCAGTGTCGTCGAGCATCTGGCAGCAGCCGACGTGCGCGGCCTCGAGGCTGGCCGCGCCCAGGACGCCGCCGTGATGTTCGTCGACGTCATCGGCTCGACGCGCCGCATGGAGGCGGTCACCCCGGAAGAGGTGATCGCCATCATCCGCGCCTTCCATCGCCGCATCGTGCCCATCGTCTTTCGCCACAACGGCTCGGTCGACAAGTTTCTGGGCGACGGGCTGATGGCGGTGTTCGGGGCGCCGGAGAAGACGCCCGACGCGGCGCGCGATGCCTTGCTGTGCGCCGTCGAGATCCTCGACACGATCGACCAATGGCGCGATCGGCTCATCGCCGTCGGCAGGGTCGCGACTACCGTCGGCATCGGCATCCATTACGGGCCGGTCATCCAGGGCAATGTCGGCATTGCCGACCGGCTGGAGTTCACGACCTTGGGCGACACCGTCAACGTCGCGAGCCGCCTGGAGAGCATGACGCGCCAGTTCGATGCCGGCGTCCTGCTGAGCGCCGAGGCCGTGGCGGCGGCCGAGCGCGCCAGCCCCTTGCCGAGCGACCTCAAGGCGCGCTGCCGCGATCTTGGCTTGCAGGCCATCGTCGGCCATACACCCATCCACATGATCGCCATCGACCGGAGACCCACCGCATGAGCACTGTCGTTCGCATCGATCCTGGCCCGCGCATGAGCGAGGCCAGCGTCTTCGGTGACCGCATGTATCTCTCGGGCATGATCCCCGAGGACACCTCGGCCGACATCACCGGCCAGGTGCAGCAGGCGCTGGCCGAGATCGATGCCCTGCTGAAGAAGGGCGGCAGCGACAAGTCGAAGATCCTGTCGGCGGTCATCTGGCTGCGCGACATCAGTGACTTCGCCGCCATGAATGCCGTGTGGGACGCCTGGGTCGTGCCCGGCCAGACCCCGGCCCGCGCCACCGTCGAGGCCAAGCTGAACGACCCGAAGATGAAGATCGAGATCATGGTGGTGGCGGCGATCTGATGAGAGTTCATGGTCTTCC
>NZ_BKAJ01000318.1 GCF_007992495.1 Reyranella soli | reverse complement strand
GGTCCAGAAGACCATGAAACCTACTTCTTCCCCTGCCGCTCCTTCAGCGTCGTCCAGAAGGCATCGACGTTGCTCTTGTCGATGATCTGGGTCGGCACGATGATCAGTTTGTTGGCCGGGATGAAGGACTTGTCGCCCTCGAGATACTTCGCCATGTCCTTCATGCCCTGGTAGCCCCACTCATAGGGCTGCTGCACGACGGTGCCGACGATGGTGCCGTCCTTCACGCCGCCGAGCGTGATCGGGTCCTCGTCGAAGCCGATGATCGTCACCTTGCCGATCTTGCCGGCATCCTTCAGCGCCTCGTAGATGCGCGGCGTGTTGTAGGAATAGAAGCCGACCATGCAGTTGATCTCCGGTCGGGCGGTGATCGTGTCCTCGACGTTGCGCTTGGCGCGGGTCTGGTCGATGTCGTCGGCGCGCACGTCGACGAGCTCGATCTTGGAGCCCTTGATGGCCTCCTTCACACCCTCGATGCGCTCGCGCGCATTGTCGGCGCCGGGCAGGCCGACGAAGCCCATGCATTTGCCGCCGTTGGGCAGGGCCTTCAGCATCAGCTGGCCGGCCTGCTTGCCGGCGTCGGTGTTGGACGAGCCGATATAGGCCACGCGCTTGCTGTTGGGCGCGTCGCTGTCGGTGGTGAACAGGGCGACCTGGCCGCCGACGCGGTTCAGCGCATCGCCCATGGTCTTGGGGTCCACGGCGCTCACCATGATGCCGGCGACGCCCGCGGCGACGAGGTCGTCCATGATGCGCGTCTGGATGGCTGCCGAGGCCTGCTCGGGATACTTGAAGACCAGCGTGTAGTTCGGCAGCTCGGTCTGCGCCTTCTTCACGCCGGCTTCGGCCGCCTTCCAGAAATCGGAAGCGCCGTTGACCACGAAGGCCAGGGTTTTCTTGTTCTGCGATTGAGTGGTGCCGGCAAGGCCCAGCAGAGCGGCGGTGACGGCAGCGGTAGCCAATAGCTTGTTCACGATCGTCCTCCCTCTCTCTGTTCTCTATGAGCGACGCGATCGTTCGATCGATTTGAGATCGATAGTCCGATCAAATCGTCATCGAAGAGCTTTTCGGACGCCGGTGAGACCGTCAATCCGCTGACAGAGGAGGGGAGATATGCAGACGGGGACTTCACTAGAGCTGATAGTACAGCCCACCGCAGAGGCCGATCGCCATAAGGCCGAAGCCAAAGAACTTGAAGAAGCGAGCTGATTGGGCCGCGAGCGACTGTTCATGGCGGACGGACTGACGTTGCTCCGCCGTGAGGTCCTGCTGCGCTCGCACTTGCGCGCCGAGGAAGCTGGTCGCGAGACTGCCAACGGGCCGGTCGCCGTCCAGCTCGAATTGGGCGCTGACATAGCAGATGACGAGGCCGATGAAGGCCACGCCGAAGAAGCTCATGTAGGCGACGATGAAGAAGGCCACGACCGAGCCCAGCAGCCAGGCCGAAAGCGCAATGGCGATGAGGATCGATCTTGCGGACACGGGCTACCTCCAACGGCAACACCGACGAAACTCGATCGTATCAGGAATGGTTGCTGGCAGCTCGTCACAGGGGACCCTAACGAGCTGGCGCGGGTCCGATTGCCAGCACTGCTGGCACCGATGCTCGCAAACAATTTTGCGCTCTTTAGCCCCTTATGGGACGCAAAAAATAGAACCGTAGTTGACTCAAACGAGCACCCAAGTTATATACATCTGGTGCTCGCCTGCCGGCGGCTCTGCTCTATGCATTGTTCATCCGATACCATTGCGCCCGGCGGCGGGCGGCGCGGCATGCCGTCGACAAGGGCGACGTCGCGCTCATCGTATTTGGCATGCTGCTCAGCCAGTCAAAACCTGTGTGAAGAGCTGCTAAGCCAAAGCGTCGTCCAGCGCACTGCCGAGACGATCGACGATTTCGCCGATCTGCTCTTCAGTCACGATGAAGGGCGGCGCCAGCAGGACATGATCGCCGCGTGTGCCGTCGATCGTGCCGCCCATGGGATAGACCATCAGGCCGCGCGCCATGGCGGCCTTCTTGACCTTGGCATGGAGCTTCTTGGCCGGATCGAACGGCGTCTTGGTCGAACGTTCTTCGACAAGCTCGATCGCCTGGAACAGGCCGCGGCCGCGGATGTCACCGACATACGGATGGTTGCCGAAGCGCTCGCCGAGCCGCCGGCGCAGCAGCGCGCCCTGGGTGCGCACATTGGCCAAGAGGTTGTCGCGGCGGATCGTCTCCTGCACCGCGAGGCCGGCGGCGCAGGCCATGGGATGGCCCATGTAGGTGTGGCCGTGCTGGAAGAAGCCGCTGCCGTTCGCGAACGACTCGTAGATGTGACGGCCGAGCAGCACGGCGCCGATCGGCTCGTAGCCGCCGCCCAGGCCCTTGGCGATGGTCATGAGGTCGGGCGCGATGCCTTCCTGTTCGCAGGCGTGCAGGGTCCCGGTGCGGCCCATGCCGCACATCACCTCGTCGAGGATCAGCAGCACGCCGTGGCGATTGCAGATCTCGCGGATGCGCTTGAAGTAGCCCGGGGCCGGCGGCACGGCGCCGGCCGTCGCGCCGACGACGGTCTCGGCGACGAAGGCCATCACGGTGCCCTCGCCCAATTCCAGGATCTTGGCTTCGAGGGCATCGGCGGCACGGCGGCCGTACTCTTCTTCGCTCTCGCCCGGCTCCTGGAAGCGGTAGGCGAAGCAGGGCGCGATGTGGTGCGTCTCGATCAGCAATGGCGAGAAGGGAGCGCGGCGCCATTCGTTGCCGCCGGCGGCCAGCGCACCCAGCGTGTTGCCGTGATAGCTCTGGCGGCGGGCGATGACGTGGCGGCGCTTGGGCTCGCCGCGTTCGATGAAGTACTGCCGCGCCATCTTCAACGACGCCTCGATCGCCTCGGAGCCGCCGCTCACCAGGTAGGCGTGGCTGATGCCTTGGGGGGCGTCGGCGATCAGCCGGTCGCCGAGCTTTTCGGCGACCTCAGTGGTGAAGAAGCCGGTGTGGGCGTAGGCAAGGCGGTCGAGCTGTTCGTGCAGGGCGGCGGTCACGGCGGGATGGCCGTGGCCGAGGCAGGATACTGCGGCACCGCCTGAGGCATCGAGGTAGCGCTTGCCGGTGCTGTCGACGATCTCGATGCCGCTGCCGGTGGCGGCGACGGGGAGGGTGCCGGCGATTTGGCGGTGAAGGATATGGGTCATTGGGGAATCCTCATGGTCTTCCGGACC
>NZ_BKAJ01000317.1 GCF_007992495.1 Reyranella soli | reverse complement strand
GGGCCTCTGGCCCGCATCATGAGCGGGCCAGAGGCCCGCGCTCCCGTATCACCACATGCCGAAAAGAATGCCGTGCTTCTTGTGGGTGGCCGTGCGCGCCTCGACGTAGGCGTCGTCGACGGTGACGCGCGTCTTGCGTCCTTTCAGCCAGGCCGCCATCCGCTCCTCCATCTCGCGGCGGATGTTGGCGTGAGCGTCGTCGGCGCCGAGGTCGCTGAGCTCCTTCGGGTCGTTGGCGAGGTCGAACAGCATCGGCCGGAAATCCTGCCACCAGACGTATTTCCAGCGGTCGGTCCTCACCATGATGGCGCGGCAGTCGCGCGGGCCGCGCTTCAGGATCTTGCGGGCCTCACGGAAGGAGTAGTCGAGCTCGGAGAACACCGCGTCGCGCCAGTTCTCGACCTTGCCGGCGCGCAGCAAGGGCAGCAGGGAGCAGCCTTCGACGAGATGATCGTTGGCGGGCTGCTCCAGCGCGGCAAGACAGGTCGGCACGACATCGACCGCCTCGACGAAACGCTCGTCGATCGTGCCGCGCGTTGTGTCGGCGGCCGGATCGGGGTCGTAGACGATGAAGGGTACGCGCTGCGCCTCTTCATAGAACATCTCTTTTTCGCCCAGCCAATGGTCGCCCAGGAAATCGCCGTGGTCGGCGGTGAAGAGGATCAGCGTGTCGTCGAAGCGGCCGAGCTTCTTCAGGTGCTCGAAGAGGCGGCCGAGCCAATCGTCGACCTGCTTGATCAGGCCCATGTAGGCGGGCCGCACGATGTCCGGCGCGTCGGCACGCTGGAAGGACTGCGACTCGTCATGCTGGCGATAGGCCGCGAGCACGGGATGCTGGTCCAGAAGCTCGCGCTCATCGCGGTTGAGCGGCAGGCAATCCTTGGCGCTGTACATCTTGTGATAGGGCGCGGGCACCATATAGGGCCAGTGCGGCTTGACGTAGCTGAGATGCAGGAACCACGGCCTGTCGCCCATGTCCTCGACGAAGTGCATGGCCTCGCGCGTCATGTAGGCGGTCTCGGAATGCTCCTCGGCGACGCGCGCGGGCAGGTGCACATTGCGCATGTGCCAGCCCGACACCGGCCCATCGGGACCGTCGGCCGAGATCACATAGTCGCTCCATGGATCGTCGGAATTGTAGCCTTGCTTGCGCAGATAGGCGGCATAGTGGCTCTCCTCGCCCGGCGGCGAATGGCCGTCGTAGCGGTCGAGCTCCTCGAAGCGGCCGGCGCGCATCAGCGCCGCCATGGCCGAGCCGCCCTCGATGCCGTAGCGCTCCAGCCCGTCGAGGTCGGGCAGCACGTGCGTCTTCCCGGCCAGGGCAACGCGGATGCCGGCTGGCCGCAGATAGTCGCCGATGGTCTTTTCGCGCAATGACAGCGGCACGCGGTTCCAGGTGGCGCCGTGCGAGAACATGTAGCGGCCGGTGTAGTAGCTCATGCGCGAGGGGCCGCAGACGCCCGACTGCACATAGGCGCGCGGGAACAGCACGCCCTTGGCCGCCAGCGAATCGATGGCCGGCGTTTTGAGATGCGGATGGCCGGCGCACGACAAGTGATCGGCGCGCAACTGATCGCACATGATGAACAGGACGTTCCGGACCTTGCCCACTTGGTTCGTTCCCCTTTGTTTGCCGCCACTATGCCCTCATCGCTAGGATGAGGCGATGGATTCCAACAGCTTCTCCAGCCGAGAGATCGTCGAGGACATCATGCGCTGGGCCGCGGTCGAGAGCCCGTCGGTGACGCCGGAAGCGGTGGCGCGCATGTTCGACCTCGCCGAGGCCGATTTCCGCGCCGCCGGCGCCGACATCGACCGTACGTCGGCCATCTCGGGCGCACCGGTGATGCGTGCACACTTTGCCGGGCGCGATGACGGCCCGGGCATCCTGGTGCTGGGCCATCTCGACACGGTTCATCCGGTCGGAACGATCGAGGACGGGCTGAAACTGCGCATCGACGGCGACCGGCTCTATGGACCGGGCGTGCTCGACATGAAGGGCGGCATTTGCCTGGCGCTGCATGCCCTGCGCCGGCTGCGCGCCGAGAATGGCGACACGCCGCTCCCCGTCACCTTCCTGATGATCCCCGATGAGGAGATCGGAAGTCCGGGCACGCGCGCGATGATCGAAGACGAAGCGCGCCGGCATCGCTGCGTGCTGGTGCCCGAGCCCGCACGCCAGGGCAAGGTGATCACGGGCCGTCATGCCTTCGCGCGCTACCGCATCACCACGCGCGGCCGGCCGGCGCATGCCGGCGCCGACAATCGCGCCGGCCGCAGCGCCATCCGCGCAATGGCGCGCCTGGTCGAAACGATCGAAAGCGCCACCGACATGGATCGGCTGGTCTCCTTCAGCGTCGGCGTGATCCGCGGCGGCCTGTTCGTGAACGTGATCCCGACCGAGTGCACCGCCGAGGTGCTGTGCGTGGCGTCGTCGCCCGAGAACCTGGTGTTCGTCCATGAGTTCATGGCGCGGCTGGTCTCACCGATCGAAGGCGTGACCCTCGAAGTCGAAAAAGGACCCGAGCGGCCGCTGTTCGAGCCATCGGAGGGAACAATGCGGCTGTTCGCGCAGGCCGCCGCGACGGCCAGCGAGATCGGCATCACCTTGGAGCACGGCACGTTTGGCGGCGGCAGCGACGGCAACTTCACCGGCGCGCTCGGCATCCCCACGCTCGACGGGCTGGGTGCCATCGGCGCAGGCGTGCATACACTGGAGGAGCATGTGTTGATCTCGGAGTTGGCGCCACGGGCGCGCCTGTTTGCCGGCCTGCTGGCCGGGCTGGGCGAGAACGGCCGATGAACGCACCGACCATCCGCGATGTCCTGGATTTCTGGTTCCTGCCGCTCGACCATCCCGACCATGGCAAGCCGCGCGACATCTGGTGGAAAGGGCCGGCCGAGTTCGACGCCGAGATCCGCGAACGCTTTGCCGAGGCGCTCGACATGGCCATCGTTGGCGCCTTCGACCACTGGCAGAAGTCACCCGACGGGGCGCTGGCGCTGATCCTCCTGTGCGACCAGTTCTCGCGCAACATGCATCGCAAGGCCTCGCGGGCCTTCTCGGGCGACTGCAAGGCGCTGCCGACGGCTCGGCTGGCGCTGGCGCGGAACTATCCGGCCGCCTTCAACCTCACCATGCGGCTGTTCTTCTACATGCCCTTCCAGCATAGCGAATCGCTGACCGACCAGGAGCTGGGCTGTTCGCTGTTCGCCGCCTTCGAGGACGAGGAAATGATGAAGCATGCTCACGAGCATCGCGACGTCATCACGCGCTTCGGCCGCTTCCCCCATCGCAACGAGGTGCTGGGGCGGAACTGTACCGACGAGGAGCTGGAGTATCTGAAGACCGCCAATCGGTTCGGACAGTGACTCAAGCGGAGCGC
>NZ_BKAJ01000316.1 GCF_007992495.1 Reyranella soli | reverse complement strand
ATCATGATTCATGAGCGGGCGGGACGCCCGCGGTCCGCGCTGCGCTCTATGATCCCGCTCCCTCAGCTCCTCACCGGCACAAGGGCCTCGAAGCGCTGGCGGTAGCGGCGGCTCAAATTCACCTCGGCGCCGTCCTGCAGGCGGATGCGCCAGTCGCCGCTGATCCAGGGCGTGACCTCGGCGATGCGCGCCACGTTCACCACATAGGACTTGTGGACTCTGACGAAGCGCTTGGGATCGAGCTCGCCCTCGAGCTTGGTGAGGGACGAGCGGATCTCCAGCGTCTCGCCGCCGACATGCAGGACGGCGTAGTTGCCGGCCGCCTCGATCCAGTCGATGTCGGCCACCTCGACCATGATCTCCTTGCCGCGCTTTCTGACCGCGAAGCGTTCGGGGAGTACAGTGGGCAGGGCGCTGGACGGAGCAGGCGCAGGCACAGGCGGCGGCGTCTCGGCCGCAGTGGCCTGCGGACGCCCGATCAGGTGACGCAGCAATTCGGTCGCGCCGCTCAGCATGCCGTAGTTCACGACGTCCTTGGCGAACTCGAAGGTCAGACGGTCGACCGTCAGCGGGAAGCTGTAGTCCTCGCCCAGAATGCCGGAGAACCACAGCGGGCGCAGCGCCGCTATGCCGAGCGTATGGATGATGCTGAAGGGCACCAGTCCGGCGACGTGGATCGCAAGGTTGCGCACGCCGCCGCGGACCGGCCAGCGCCGATGCATCCAGTAGAGCACCGGCAGCAGGGCGGCGACGACGAGATGGCTCGCCACCTCGATGGCGAAGACGCGGCCATAGGTGACGGATTCGCCACGCCTCGCCTCGTTGGCGAGCTCGACATGGGTATGGGCGAACACCGAGACCGTGAGCAGCACGGTCCAGACGGCGACATGCTTCCAGACAATCGAACGGTCTTGCTCTGTCATCGCGAGCGTTTGGACGGAATGTTGCCGAGCCACTCGATCAGCGGCGTCCAGCAAAGATCGCGCGCGCGGCCGCTCACCACCATGCCGATATGGCCAAGCGGCAGATCGAGACGCGTCACGTTCTTGAGGCCACGCCCGGGTTCGGCCAGCGCCGCAGCGGACAACGGCGGCACGATGCGATCGCCGGACGGGATCATGACCAGCGAGGGCGTCGCGATCTTCGAGGGCACGATGCGCTTGCCGCCGACCATCCATTGGCCGGCGCCGGGCGTGTTGTCGCCGTACCAGCCGATCAGGCATTCGCGCGCCATCGGGCCGGCGAGCGGCGCGCCGTCGTTCAGCCAATCCTCCAGGAGCACGAACTCGCGCGCCGAGCTGCCTTGCTGGTCCATGCCGAGGAAGCGGCCGAACTTCTTCACCGCGAGCCACGGGTCGAGCGACCAGAACAGCGTCTGCAGGATGTCGACCGGCAGTTCGCCGACCTGGTCAGCAACGCGTGCCAGCATCGGACCGGCCGACAGCAGGAACGCGTGGCCGGTGCGGTCGGCGTGGAAGTCCCACGGTGCGGCCAGCAGGGCGAGGCCCGCGACGCGGCGCGGCTGGCGTGCGGCCAGCGCCACGGTGAGCGTGCCGCCCATGCAGTAGCCCATCACCGCCGGCGCGCGACGCGCGCGCTTGGTGAGGAAGGCGAGCGCGCGTTCGAGGCGGGCCACGTAAGCCGTGCTGTCGAAGCGGCGCTCGTCGGCATTGGGCGTGCCCCAGTCGACGAGATAGGGCCGGAGCCCCGCAGCCGCCATGGCGCGCAGCAGGCTCTTCTCCGCCGTGAGATCGAGCACTTCCCAGCGATTGATCAGCGAGGGCACGACCAGCACGGCGCGCGCACCGCGCACGCGGGCGGTGCGATTCGTGGCGCCATAGTCGAGCAGCCGCGTGTTGCCCTCGCTCCACACGGCCGGTGGATTCTCGAGGTCGCGATGGACCGGATGCCGGCGATAGGCCAGCACGCCCTCGGCCAGCCGGTCCATGCGGCGGGCGATCTCGCGATGTAGGGCGCTCTCGAACTTGCCGGCGCCGGCCTTGGCCTCGAGGGCGGCGATCTCCGGCAGGAGAGCCGCGATCGCCTCAGGAACCGAGCTTTGATTGGAGCTCGGCGATCCGGGCTTCCAGAGCTTCCAGGCGCTTTCGGAGCTCGCCCACGTCATCAGCGCCGTTCCCAGGTGGAGGGGCAGCGGACGTGGTCCCAGTCTTGCCGGAAGAGTCCTGGGCTGCATGAGATGCTCCTTGGGCTGCTTGCAGGGCGCTGGCGACCTGGGCGTTCGCGGCAGCGAAAAGCCGCGCGATCTGCTCGGTCAGCGCCTGGTCGGAGGCAAGCCCGGCGAGCTGGCTCTGCCAGAGGTCGAGATAGCGCCGGGCAAGCTTGTCGAAATCGCCTGCGTCGTCGTTTTCAGGGGCCATGTGCGGACTATAACCCATGAACGATGACGATCGTCCGGCGAACACTTCTTTCGCACGCGCAAACCGCTCCTTGTCGCACTGCGGTATCGGCGCTAAGGTGACCGCATCCGAAGTAAACGGATGTTTACTCGCGTCCGCTAGGGAGCGAAGCGTAATGGCCGATCAGGCAGGATCCGAAGGCGGCCCCAAATCCGCTCCGGTAGTGATCAAGAAGTACGCGAACCGGCGACTCTACAATACGGCGACATCGGCTTACGTGACGCTCGACCATCTGGCGACGATGGTGAAGGAGAAGACCGACTTCGTGGTCTACGACGCCAAGTCCGGCGACGACATCACGCGCTCGGTCCTGACCCAGATCATCGTCGAGGAGGAGAGCAAGGGCGGGCAGACTCTGCTGCCGATCCCCTTCCTGCGCCAGCTGATCTCGTTCTACGGCGACAGCCTGCAGGGCGTGGTGCCGCAGTATCTCGAGATGTCGATGGCGCAGTTCGCCCGCAACCAGGAGCAGATGCGGAAGTACCTGCAGAACGCCTTCGGCTTCAACCCGTTCCAGCAGTTCGAGACGATGGGCAAGCAGAACATGGAGATGTTCGAGCGGGCCATGCGCATGTTCAATCCGTTCCAGCGTCCCGGTGGACCGGGGATGCCGCCCACGGCCGCCAACGGCCAGGAGCCGTCGGCCAAGACCAACGCGACCGCCACGCCGGCGCCGGCCAACGACACGGCGATCGACGATCTCAAGCGCAAGCTGGACGAGCTGCAGAATCAGCTCGCGGAACTCAGCAAGAAGTCCTGAGCGATCATGGGTGCCAATCTTGGGTGATGGGCCACCGCCATTGAGGCGTGTGATGTCGCCGTGCATCGGCATCTGCACGCTCGACCGCAAGAGCGGCTTCTGCCTCGGCTGCAAGCGCACCGTCGAGGAAATCGGCCGCTGGATGATGCTGGAAGATCCCGAGCGGCAGAAGATCATCGACCAGCTGCCGATGAGGAAGATCGCTTAGATCGGGAGCGCGGGCC
>NZ_BKAJ01000315.1 GCF_007992495.1 Reyranella soli | reverse complement strand
AATCAGGGCAAAGCTCCTGACGCGCACGGGGCTGGACTAGTCGCACCGCTATGGCCGTACGATCGAGGCCCTTCCGCCGCCGCTTTTTCTAGTTTGACAGCGAAGGACCGGGTAGGCGTTCGAGCAGATCGTCACGCTCGGCCATCTTCTTCCGGATGCTTGCCCAAAGGGGGTTGCTGCTAGCCGGCGACTTCGTACGGCTCAACTCGTCCATATCGCGGTTAATTGATGAATCCAGTTCCTCGATCTGGGTGAGCAGTCCCTGGACATCATTTGCCACTTCGAGAATCTCCTATGACAGGATTTGTGCCAGCGCCGTCGCGCGGCTTGGCATCCGCGGCCATCCGGCGCCACATCGCCGCGGCCGACAGCAGGGAGTGTCGGTTGACTGGCAGCGTGGCCGACTCGGCCAGTCGCTCGCATTCCTCCGCGTGCTGAAGATATTCCTCGTATGTCATACGACGCCCCGTCGACTTGCGAGCGGGAGTACAGCATTGGCTCTCTCTGCCGCTGGCGCTCTATGACGGCCAAGCCAGCGATGATCGAAGGCTAGCGCTTTTTTGGTGGTGCATGCTGTCCGATACTGCACATCCGCGCCGCCTCCCCGCGCCCGGCCGCCCGTGGCGCCGGTTGGCGCAAAAATACGCGCAGCTGTGCATCCGTTTCATGCTCCGCGCCGTTGGGCTCGTGCAGCAATCAGCGAATGGGAGGTTTCTATGAATGTGGAACAGCGCAACGAACTGTTGCAGCAGATGCTTGAGACAGAGATGGGCGGGGTCAAGGTCTACGAAACGGCGCTTACCTGTGCGCTGAACGACGACCTCAAAGAGGAATGGGAAAAGTACCTCGAACAGACAAAGCGCCATGTCGCAACGGTCGAAACCCTGATGCAAGCGTTGAATGTGCCGTCTCTGGATACGCCTGGCCGCCTGGTCGTCAGGCACATCGGCGGGTCGCTCGTTGCGGCCATGAAGCTGGCGAAAGGAAGCGCCCCTCCGGAAGCAGCGGAAATCGTGGCGTGCGAATGCGTCGTCCACGCGGAAACGAAAGACCATGCCAACTGGGAACTTCTCAGCACCTACGGACAGTCAGCGGAGGGCGATGAGAAGAAGGCGATCGATGCGGCGGTCGAAGAGACCGAAGACGAGGAAGACGAGCACCTTTATCACAGCAAAGGATGGTGCCGGGAGCTATCGATCGCGAGCCTCGGAATGAAGGCCGTTCTGCCGCCGCCCGAGGAGCAGAAAGACGTGAAGACCGCAATCGGCGCGGCCCGTGCGAAGCAAACTCGGAAGGACTTGATGTAGAGCTGGTTGAAAAGCCGATGGCCTTTCCGTGGCGCCAGAGCTTGCGTCGTAGCGACAAAGCAGCGGACGGAAGCTCGGCCACGGCCAGCCGCCCTTAACCCAGCTTGCAGGAGTGGAGCCATGGCGGAGCCGGTCAAGCGTAAGGCGCGCGATGCAGCCATCACCGACGCCAACGAGGAGGAGCGGCTTCATCCTGGCAGTGAACCGAGTCGCGTGGCGCAGCCGCAGCCACCGCGCAAACGGACGCCGAACAAGGCGGCGCTGCCGGGAAGCCAAAATTCGGATCTGCGGGGCCCCAAGCCCAAGCGCGGACCGCGCGGAATGAGTACGTAAGGTCTCTGCGGCGAACCGGCTCCCACCCTTGGGAAACGCCAGAGCCGTCGCCAATTGGACGTCATGCCCAAACGTAGGCCTTACACGTGCTCGGTCTGTGGAGCCGAGGTGCCCGACCTGCCGTTGCCCGTGCTCCAGCATCAGCTGAGCCATGTCCGTCCGCGGCCCTTCAGTCGATCGCACAACGGGTCTGCGGAGCCGGCAACCGGTCTTTCGCCACCACGTTCCACCCGCACCAACCAGTGGAGCGCAGATGGCAGCACGCAAGAAGGCCGCGAAAAAGAAGACAGCGCGCCGTAAGGCCGCGAAGCGCGAGCTCATCGATACCGGCACCAACAAGCTCTATGTCCGGCGCAACCGTCGTGGCACCTCGTTCAAGGAAGTCGAGGATGTTGGCCGATCCCTGGCCCAGGACCGCCGGCGCAAGGCCAAGACGGTCGCGAAGCGAGGACAGGGCGATCGAGGTGATCGCCGACGGTAAGCCCGATGCCCGACCGAAAGCTGGGGCGACCTGATTGCCAGGGAATGGGAGTGGGCCTCGTGTGGCTCGAGTTCGCTGTTCGCTTTCATGGGAGAGCCAGAACGTCGGCAAGTCGGTCACTCGCGGCAGGCAACTGGCGGCACGCGTAATTCGTTTGGTGGCGCGTCCAGATCGTGATGACGCCAGCCACATGATGGCCCGCTGGCGGGAGTGTTCGCCATGCCCGACTCCGGTTCACCGACCCGCCTAAGCTCCCCGATCCGCGTTGCCAACCACCTGTTTCAGCACTTGTCCGGCGAAGACGCTGGCTTGCTGCGGCCGGCGCTCGAATCGGTTCAGCTCGATGTCGGCCGGGTCCTCTACGCGCCGGGCCAGCTGGTCCGCCATGTCTACTTCGTCGAGAGCGGCCTCGTTTCCATCGTCGGCGCCAACAAGGGCCGCCGCCGCATGGAGGTAGGCATGGTGGGCTTCGAAGGCATGACCAGTCTGGAGACGGTCCTGGCCGACGGCGTCGCGGCGCATGAGGCCCTGGTGCAATCTCCCGGGTCCGCATTGCGCCTGCCGTCCGCCGGCCTGCGCGACGCGATCGAACAAAGCCGTTCCCTACAGGAGACGCTGCTGCGCTTCGCGCATGTCTTCATGGTCCACAGCAATCATGCGGCAATCGCCGCCGGGCGCGCCCGCATCGACGAGCGTCTCTCCCGTGGCCTGCTGATGTGGCACGACCGCGTCCGCGAGGCCGAACTGTTCGTAACGCACGAATTTCTGGCGCTGCTGATGGGTGTGCGCCGCCAGGGCGTCACCGTTGCCCTGCACGAGCTCGAGGGCAAGGGGCTGATTCGCTCGACGCGCAACCGCGTTCGCATCATCGACCGCACCGGCCTCGAGCGGACGGCGAACGGCTTCTACGGTGCGCCCGAGGACGAATACCGGCGGCTGTTCGGAGAAGACTTGAGGCGCCACAAGGCGGCGTGAGCCGCCGCGAAGACTGCTTCAATCGAGCCGCGTCCCATTTGGGACAGAGGGACCCTGCGTCCCCTTTGGGACAGAGATCGCCTCTTCGGCAACTGCTGGAGCCGGCGGGTCATTGCCTCTCCGAAAGCTGCTCTGCCTTCGGAGTTTACATGAAAGACTACATCGCGGGTTTCCGCACGATCTATCTTGCGGGTCTCCGCGCGATCGGCAGGCAGCGCACCAGCGTGGAAGTCGCAGCACTGCGGCGGCTTGGAATCGGCCGGCGCACCGCGTCGATGGCGATGCTTCATCGGCGGGACGCCGCGTCGCCGACGGCGCCC
>NZ_BKAJ01000314.1 GCF_007992495.1 Reyranella soli | reverse complement strand
CATGATCATGAGCGCGCTGGAAGCGCGCGGTCCGGAAGAGGATGACCTTGATCACTTGCGGCCGTCGCCGGCCGGAACGCGCACGGTGAAGCGCGCGCCGAGCACGCGGCCGCCCCCAGCTCCATCAGGGGGCGCACGACGGTTGGAGGCCGAGATCGCGCCGCCGTAGGTCTCCATGATCTGGCGGCAGATCGAGAGGCCCAATCCCGAATGCTGGCCGAAATGCTCGGTCGGCCGTTCGGAATAGAAGCGCTCGAAGATCGATTCGAGATTGTCCTCGGGAATGCCCGGCCCCTGGTCGTCGATGGTGACGATGAACGGCCCGCCGCGCGGCGCGCGCCCGAGCTCGACCACGATCTTCGAGCCCGGCGGGCTGAAGGAGATCGCATTGTCGATGACGTTGCGGAACACCTGGCCGTAGCGGCCGTCATGGCCATGCGCCAGGAACGGCGGATTGGTCGCCAGCCGATACTCGACCTCGACGCCGCCCTTCTGCACCGCCGTCACGGCATAGTGGTTGACCATGTCGCCGAGCAGCGCGTTGAGGTCGACCTGCTTGACCTCGCCGCGCATCAGCTCGGCATCGAGGCGCGAGGCCTCCGAGATGTCGGTGATCAGCCGGTTGAGGCGGTTGATGTCGTCGAGCACGATGCCCATCAGCTTCTCGCGCCGTTCCGGCTCGAGATTGGGCCGCGCCGCCACCTCGATCGCCGACCTGAGCGAGGTCAGTGGGTTCTTGAGCTCGTGCGCCACGTCGGCCGCGAAGCTCTCGATGGTGTTGATGCGCTGCCACAGCGCGTCGGTCATCGAGCGCAGCGCATCGTTCAGGTCGCCGATCTCGTCGCCGCGCTTGCCGAGGTCGGGGATCTCCGGCCGGCTCTCGCGCGCCAGGCGCACGTCGTCGGCGGCGCGCGCCAGCCGCACGATCGGTTGGGTGATGGTGCCGGCAAGGTAGAGCGACAGCAGCACGGTGATGCCGAGCGCCGCCGCGGCGATCACCATCATGTCGTAGCGCACCTCGCGCAACGACGCGGCGATGGCGCGGTTGTCGCGCGTCAGCATCAGCGCGCCCAGCACCTGCTTGTAGCGCTGCACCGGCACGGCGGCACTCAGGATCAGCATGCCGTCGGGCGAGACGCGCACGGCCGAGGCATTGAAGCCGCGCAAGGCGCTCGCCGCCTCGGGGAAGTCGCGCACCGTGGGCACGGCGCGCTCGACATATTCGGGGAAGCGGTCGACGCGCGAGAGCTGGCGGGCGATCCAGTCGCCGATCTTCTCACCCCAATGCGGCTCGACCGCGGGTATGTCCTGTGGCGGCGGCAGAGGCATGACATGGATGCGGCTGGCGTCGCTCAGGATGGCCGAATCGCCCAAAAGCTCGCCGGTCTCGCTGAACAGGCGGGCGCGCACGCCGGTTGGACGGACCAGCCGGGTGAGAAGCTGGCGGGCGGCGTCGGCATCGAGGCGGTTGACCGTGGTCTCGCCGCCGGCGACGGCGACCTCGCCGATGCCCGCCGCCACCATCTCGCCTTGCACGGCGAGCGAGGCGAGCTCGGCGTCTATCAGCTCCTCTTCGTAGTCGCTGAGATAGACGGCGCCCAAGGTCAGCAGCGCCACCGGGATGATGTTCAGCAGCAGGATGCGGCGGGTGAGCGGCGAATAGCGCCGCGTGGCGCTGCGCCGGCGCCGCAGCAGCGACGGCGTCTCGGCGGAGGCGGCACGCGTCGGCAGCTCTTCGCGGTGCCCCAGCGCCGCGGCGATCCGTGCCCGCAGACCCTGCAGTCCGAACCGTCGTCCGGGCTCAGGCGTCGCGGTATCGATATCCGATGCCATAAAGCGTTTCGATCTGCTCGAACTCGCCGTCGACCTCGCGGAACTTGCGGCGCACGCGCTTGATGTGGCTGTCGATCGTGCGGTCGTCGACGTAGATCGTCTCGCCGTAGGCGGCATCCATCAGCTGGTCGCGGTTCTTCACATGACCCGGCCGCTCGGCGAGCGACTTCAACAGCAGGAACTCGGTGACCGTGAGGTGCACCTCCTTGCCCTTCCAGGTGCACTGGTGGCGGCTCGGGTCGAGGATCAGCTCGCCGCGCACGATACGCTCGGCCGCGGTCTCGCCCTTGGCAGTGCCGGCGTCGGCGCGACGCAGCACGGCGCGGATGCGCTCCAGCAGGAGGCGCTGGGAGAACGGCTTGCGGATGAAATCGTCGGCGCCCATGCGCAGGCCCAGCACCTCGTCGATCTCCTCGTCCTTGGAGGTGAGGAAGATCACGGGGAACTGCTGGGTCTTGCGGATGCGGTTGAGCAGCTCCATGCCGTCCATGCGCGGCATCTTGATGTCGAAGATGCCGAGGTCGGGCGGAGACTGGTTCAGCCCCTCCAGCGCCGAGGCGCCATCGTTGTAGGTCTTGATCTGAAACCCTTCGGCTTCGAGCAGCATCGACACGGAGGTCAGGATGTTGCGGTCGTCGTCAACCAGGGCGATGTTTTTGCGCACGGCGTTGCTTCTCCTGTCGGGGCGGACAATGGTACCACAGTCCGGGTCGTTGCCGCCGCTGCCCCAATCTGCCATCGATGTGAGTGAATTAAGGCGCTTTTGGCTCCCAACCCTAAAAATCATGCAATCTGAAGACATGTCCCGCGGCGTCCGCGACCTGGTGCGCGGCCTCGACCGCGCCTCCCTGGCGACCGCCCTGCCCGCCGAGGGAGGGAACTGGCCGTACGCCTCGCTGGTGCTGGTCGCGGTCGACCATGACCTGTCGCCGATCCTGCTGCTGAGCGACCTGGCCGAACATACCAAAGCCATCGCCGCCGACGACCGCGTATCGCTGTTGTTCGACGGCACCCACGGCCTCGACCAGCCCTTGACCGGACCGCGGGTGACGCTGGTCGGTCGCGCGGCGCTGAGCGACGATGCCCGTCTGGCCCGCCGTTTCCTGGCCCGCCATCCCGACGCTGAAATGTATGCGGGCTTCAAGGATTTCCACTTCTACCGGGTTGCGGTCGAGCGCGCCCATCTGGTGGCGGGCTTCGGCAAGATCAGATGGCTCTCGGCCGCCGAGCTGAACGCCGTGCCGGCAAGCGGCCTGGCCGATGCCGAAGAGGGCATCGTCAGCCACATGAACGACGACCATGCCGATGCCGTGCAGCTCTATGCCGGCAAGCTGCTGGGCCTCGCCGGCAGTGACTGGCGGATGACCGGCATCGACGCCGAGGGGATCGATCTGCGGCAGAGCGGGCAGGTGGCCCGGCTGGCCTTCGACACGCCGCTGGCTGCGGCTTCCGAGGCTCGGAAGGTGCTGGTTTCGTTGGTTGGTAGGGCGAGGACGATGTGATTCCGCGGCGCGGCATCTTGTTCGCGGTTGCAAAATCTGATCCACATATTCCTCGACACTAAACTGTCGCAGGCGTGCGGGCCCCCTTGCCACCCCAAATTGGTCCCAGTAGCGCATAGGGCCGACCAGTTAGAGTTGTCTTAGATTTCGCTGACAAGACTTTTGAACAGGAGAAACGCCGTGAAACAGGC
>NZ_BKAJ01000313.1 GCF_007992495.1 Reyranella soli | reverse complement strand
CGTGACCTTGACCGAATCGGCCAGGATGTCGACGCCGCGGATCATGCGGGCGCGGGCGTCGCCGCCAAAACGTACTTCTTTTGCAGCCATGGTCTTGTTCCTTGTTGGAATGCTGGGCGATGCGGGCCGTCAGGCCGCCTTCTTGTTGGCGACGGCAGGCCGTTCGACGATGCCCATGATGTCGGACTCGGTCATGATCAGGAGATCCTCGCCGTCGAGCTTGATCTCGCTACCCGACCATTTGCCGAACAGGATGCGGTCGCCCGGCTTGACGTCGAGCGGCACCACCTTGCCCGTCTCGTCGCGGGCCCCCGGACCGACGGCGACGATCTCGCCCTCCATCGGCTTCTCCTGCGCGGTGTCGGGAATGAGGATGCCGCCGGCCGTCCGGCCTTCGGAAGCGACACGGCGAATCATCACGCGGTCGTGCAACGGCCGGAATCTCATGGCGATTTTCTCCAGTTTGTCGGGTTTGAGCGGCGGGCGCCTCCTGGGCGTACACGACGCAACAACTGGTAGAGAAATGGCTCTTTTTTACCAACTAGCAAGCGATATTCGGCCCAAACCGGCCAAACCGCCCGCTTTTCTTCAGAACGACGTCATCGACCGCCGTCTCGACCTCCTGGTGATACCACCCCAGCGCCTTTTCGAACTTGCCGAAGGTCTGCTGGCGGTTGGCGCCGCTCCTGAAATTCTTCTGGATGGTCTCGCCGATGCCGAGATCCTCGACCAGCGCGTTGGCGAACAGGTCGACATTGGCCTTCCAGTACTTTTCGGGCTTTGCTGCCTTCTCCTCCGGCGGCACCAGCACCGAGAACCGCAACACCGCTTCGTCGGGTGAGATCGGGAAGCTCGAGAACACGCCGCAGTGATCCTGGGTGTAGGTCAGCACGGTGTTGGGAAAGAGCGAATAGAACACGATGGCGTGGTCGCGGATGCGCCAGCTCTCCTGGGGCTGGCCCTCCAGCTCGGTGAGCGAGCGCTTGGCCGCCGCCCAGCGCATGTGGTTGCCCATGCGCTCGTAGGTGGCGATGTTGTCCAGGAACAGCGGATAGACCGTGCCGGGGTGCAGGTAGCGGAAGTGGTAGAGCTCGAGGAAGGTGTCGATCACCAGCTTCCAGTTCATGCGCGGCCGGATCGGCTCGGAGGAGTGCAGCTCCCAGCCCTGCATGTCCCAGCCCGACAGGTCGGCGTTGAGCGCACCGAGATAGCCTTCGATGTCGAGGCTGGTGTCCTCGTTGTCCTCCAGCGCGGTCGGCACGACCCAGACCAGCCCGTACTTCTCCGCCAGTTTCAGCCGCCGCAGGCCGTACTTGCTCCTGTCGATCTCGCCGAACGTGGCGGCATCGGTGATGCCGACCAGCCGACCGGTGAGGTCGTAGCTCCAGCCGTGATAGGCGCAGACGAAGGCGCGCTTGTTGGCGCCACAGGGTTTCTGCTCGACGGCGGCGCCGCGATGGCGGCAGACATTGAGGAAGGCGCGCAGCACGCCGTCGGTGCCGCGCGTCACCAGGATCGGCTGGCCGGTCTCGTTGTGCACCACGAAGTCGCCGGCGTTGCGCAGCTGGCTCGAGAAGGCGGCGACGATGGGATACTTGCGGAACAGCAGGTCGACTTCGCGCTGGTAGCGCACCGGGTCGTAGTAACCCTCGACCGGCGTGTGCATGACGCCAGGCGCGTCGTCGCGCGTGTTGGTACGCACCATACACAACATACGCTCGAGATACGCAACTTGATCGGCCTGCTGCATTGCCGTCTCCGTCGCTGGATGCGTCTAAATGGCGTTCATGCCTCCGTCGATCACCAGCTCGGTGCCGGTGACGAAACGCGATTCGTCGGAAATCAGGTAGAGGATGCCATAAGCGATGTCCTCAGGCGCGCCGAAATCGCCGATCGGGATGCGCCGCCGGGCTCGCTCACGGGCCTTGTCGCTCGGCATCACCGCGTTACCCATCGGCGTCAGGATGATGCCGGGATGCACCGAATTGCAGCGTACCTTGTAGCCTTTGCGCGCGCAGTCGATCGCCACCGTCTTGGTGAACTGCCGCACCGCGCCCTTGCTCGCGCCATAGGCCGAGAGGTCCGGAGTCCCGAGGAAGGCGGCCAGCGACGAGGTGTTGACGATCGAGCCGCCACCCGACTGCCGGATCGCCGGCACGCCGTGCTTGCAGCCCAGAAACACGCCCTGGACGTTGACCGACAGCATGCGCTGCCACTGCTCCACGGTCTCGGTCTCGAAGGTTGCGGGGAATGGCCCCGAGATGCCGGCATTGTTCACCAGCCCGTGCAGCGCCCCTTCGCGCTCCAGGATGCCGTCGATGATGCGCTTCCAGTCGGCTTCCTTCGACGTGTCATGCTCCTCGAACCGAGCCCCTCCTCCATTAATCTGGCCGCCGATCTGCTGCACGGTCTCAAGCCCACCCGGCCGGTTGATGTCGGTGACGATCACCGTGGCGCCTTCCTTCGCGAGCAACGTAGCAGTGGCGCGTCCGATGCCCGATCCGGCGCCGCTCACCAGCACCACCTTGCCTGCTACCCTGCTCATGCGATTCGTCCCTTAACTTTCTTGAGGCAAGGCTAGAAGCAGCGCAGGCTGGCGACAAGCAAGGAGGAGCCCGAATGGCCCGCACGTTGGAATTCTACTACGACTACGGCAGCCCCTATTCCTACCTGGCCGACACCCAGGTCGAGGCCATCGCCAAGCGCGTCGGCGCCAGCCTTTCACGCAAGCCGATGCTGCTGGGCGGCGTGTTCAAGGCGACCGGCAACGCCTCGCCGATGACGGTGGAACTGAAGTCGAAATGGAGCGCTTTCGACATGCCGATGTGGGCCCGCCACTATGGCGTGCCCTTCAACCACAACCCGTTCTTCCCGGTGAACACGCTCGCCCTGATGCGCGGTGCGGCGGCGGCGCAGATCGACGGCTTCTTCGAGCGCTATCATCCCGCCATCTACAAGGCGATGTGGGTCGATGGCGTGAACCTGAATGACATGGGTGAAGTGGCCAAGGTCCTGGCCGCGGCGGGTCTCGATGCCGCCAAGATCGGCAACCGCATCCAGGACCAGGACGTTAAGGATCGGTTGAAGGCCACGACGGACGAAGCAGTGGCACGCGGCGTGTTCGGCGCACCGACCAGCTTCGTGGGCGACATGATGTTCTTCGGCAACGACCGGCTGCCCTTCGTCGAGATGGCCCTCAAGGGAGACCTCAAATGACCAAGCTCGGCCTGCTGCTCGCCGCCGGCATCCTCGTCGGCGCGACGCCGTCGTTCGCCCAGACCGTCGGCTCCTGCGCCCGCGGCGGCGGCGCCAACCAACCGCAGCCGGTGTGGGTGCTCTTCGACCTGGGCAGCGCGCATGTGCGGCCGGCCGACAAGCCCGTGATCGCCGAAGCGGTGAAGACGGCGAAGGACCGGCAGGTGACGTCGATCTGCCTGGTCGGCCACACCGACAAGCTGGGCGACAAGGCGCTGAACGCCAAGCTCGCCCGCGAGCGCTCGCAGGCCGTGGCCGCCGAGCTGATCCGTGCGGGCTATCCCGCCAACCACGTCGTAATCGCCGCCGACCCCGAGGCCTTCGGCAACATGGATCTCGGCAGCTACAACGCGTCGGATAAGGACCGACGGGTGACGATCCTGTTTTCGCGATAGCAGAG
>NZ_BKAJ01000312.1 GCF_007992495.1 Reyranella soli | reverse complement strand
CGCTCGGGGTGACAGCCGTGACTCACCGACCAGCGATAGTCAGTACTAGGCAGCTTGACGTTGGCAGGTTGGCCGCCTGATTGACTCCATCGAGTCCGCGCCGGCACATTGCGTCACATGTCCCTTTCCCTTCTCCTCACCGGCGATTCGATCCTGCAGCGCCGGTTGAACAGCCGCGATGACGCCGAGCTCAGGCCATTGTTCGACAAGGTGCGCTCAGCCGACGTCGCCTTTACCAATCTCGAGGTGCTGGCCAACGATTATCGCGGCGATCCCGCCCTGGAGAGCGGCGGCTCGCACTTCGGCGCGCCTGCCTGGGTGCTGGATGAGCTGGCCGCGGCCGGCTTCGACCTCTTCGCCGCCGCCACCAACCATGCGCTCGATTATTCGATTTCAGGCCTTGTGCATACGATCGAGGCGCTGGAGATGCGCGGGCTTTCCTTCGCGGGCATCGGCCGCAATCTCGAGGATGCACGCCGGCCCTGCTATCACACCTCGCCCGCCGGCACCGTGGCGATGATCTCCTGCTGCTCGACCTTCGCCAAAGGCAACGAGGCGGGTGCACAGCGGCCCGACCTGCCGGGACGCCCCGGACTCAATCCCCTGCACGTCGACACGGTGCACGAAGTCACCGAGCAGCAGCTCGCGGTGCTGCGCGAGGTCGCCCAGCAGCTCGGCCTCGAGGACGACCGCCAGCAGAAGATCAAATCGGGCTTCGCCTTCCCGCTCGCCGACCCGGCGCTGTTCCCGTTGGGCGACCTGAAGTTCAAGTCGGCCAACCGGGCGCAGGTGCGCACGACGCCCAGGCCCGCGGACGTCGCCGCCATGGTGCGCTGGATCGAGGAGGCGCGCGGCCTCGCCGACCTCGTGCTGGTGAGCCTGCATTCGCACGAGCAGCTCGGCAGCAAAGAGGTGCCGGCCGAGTTCATCGGCGCCTTCGCCCGCGAGATGATCGACGCCGGCGCCGATCTCGTGGTCGGCCACGGCCCGCACCTGCTGCGCGGGCTGGAACTCTACAAGGGCAAGCCGATCTTCTACAGCCTGGGCAACTTCCTCGGGCAGAACGAGCTGGTGCCCAAGATCCCGGCCGACGGCTACGAGCGCTTCCGCGCCGAGCCCGACCTGAAGCCGGGGCAGGTCTATCAAAAGCGCGTGCAGGGCGACAAGGCAGGCTTCCCGGCCGACCGCCGCTACTGGGAATCGATCGTGCCCACGCTCGCCTACGAAGGCGGCGCGGACGGGCGACTGACCTTGCGCTCGATCGAGCTGACGCCGATCTCGCTCGGCTGGAAGGACGCCCGCCATCGTCGCGGCCGTCCCCGCCTCGCCGAGGCAGTGGAGGGACGCACCATCCTCGACCGCTTCGCCGCGCTCTCGCGGCCGTTCGGCACCGAGCTCGGCAACGAGGCGCGATCGGTCAGGCTGGCCTAGGTATTATCCGCACTTTTCGGGATGGACGGTCTCCACGAGCTTGCCGCCGCGCAGACTGATGGTCTTCGCTGACCGGGCCTTCTTGCCGGCAGGATTTTCACAGCCGTCCCAGTAGACCTCGGAAATGGACTGAGCGACACGCGTCGTGCCGCTTGCTTCAAGCTTGACGGCATCCACCGCCATGATGAGCTGGCCCATGTTGTAGCCACTGCCCTCGAGCAGCACTTCGCTGGCGTTGTCGCCGTCCATATCGACCGCGCCGACCAGCCTGGCATACTGCCGCTCGGCCGGTAGGACGTAGGTGCCGACGACGTCCTTCCCCTTCAGGGCCACGATCACCTGGGCGGCCGCCTTCGGGAAGGGCTCGGCAGCGATCGGCGGTTTCTCAGACAGCAGGAAGAAATCCACGTCCCCCGCCTTGGCCGACTTGCCTTTGGCCTGGCCCAGCACGACGCGGTTCTTGCCGAGGGCCTTTACCGCGTCGGATGGCGTCGCTGCCAGCGCCGAGGTGACCCTCGTCTTGTCCGCTGCGGCAACGGCGGGCGCGGCGTCGCGGAACCCCCGTTTCGTGTAGTCGAGGACGACGCCATCCTGTGCCTGAGCGAGGCCGGAGGCGGCGGACAGGAGTGCGAAAGCAGCAACGGCGCAGCTGACATTCTTCATCATCCACTCTCCTTCGTGGTCTCAGTGCCGCAATGGGGGAAGATTTGTCGCGATCAGAAACAGCCACGCCGCGACCGCGCCGATCCAGAGCACGACGACGTACCAGAGGTTCCGCTGCGCCCGGGTAACGCCGCGCCCGGCCAGGGCGTGGTCGATGACGCCGGCCGGTATGAAACTGAAGGACCAGACGAGACCGGCGCCGACGATCAGGGGCCACACCGAATCCGGACGCCACGTCGACAAGGGCGGGTAGGCGTTCCCGACCACGGGATAGGCCGCGTAATAAAGTACGTATCCCAGCAGGCCGAAGCTCAGAAAACTCAGCAAAAAAGCTGCGGCAAAGCCCGCCAAGGACCACTTCAATGACCAGATATAGCGCAATGCCGCCACGCCTCCGCTCTCCCCAAACTCGCCTCCGGGCAGGAAGCAAAACGCAGAACGAACGAATTCGTTTCACGCAACCGTGAGTTAGCGCGAATGCACTTACATTCCAGGGCGTTAGACGCCGCGGCGCTATAATCGGGCGACGATCGCGGCCTCGGTCTCGGGGTCGAAGAAGTGCAGCCGGCCGGGCTGCACCGACAGGCGCACCTGATCGCCGGCCGCGACCTGGGTCTCGGGCGGCACACGAGCGACGGTAACGCGGGCCTCGCCGACCCGCGTCTCGAGCAGGATTTCCGAGCCGAGCTGCTCGACCACCTCGACCTTGGCGGGGAAGCTGCGGCTCACGGGGCCGTCGCCGCCCAGTCCGAGGTGCTCGGGCCTGAGGCCCATGATCACTGGCCGGCCCTGCCAAGCCTCCAGCGCGCGCACGCTCGGCTCATTGATGGCGAGTTTCACGGCCGGTGACTGGGCGACCAGCGTATCGCCTTCCTTGCGGATAGAGACGTCGAGGAAATTCATTGCCGGCGCGCCGATGAAGCCGGCGACGAACTTGTTGACCGGCTGGCCGTAGACGGACAGCGGCGTGCCGGCCTGCTGGACCTCCCCGTCGCGCATGATCACGACGCGGTCGCCCAATGTCATGGCCTCGACCTGGTCGTGGGTCACGAACACCGAGGTGGTCGGCATCTGGCTGTGCAGGCGCTTGATCTCGATGCGCATCTGGGCGCGCAGCTTGGCGTCGAGGTTGCTGAGCGGCTCGTCGAACAGGAAGACCAGCGGATTGCGCACGATGCAGCGGCCGAGCGCCACGCGCTGCTGCTGGCCGCCCGAGAGCTGGCGCGGCCGGCGCTTCAGGAGCTCGTGCAGGCCCAGCATCTCGGCGGCGCGGTCGATGGCGGCCTTGATTTCGCTTTCCGGCACCTTCTTGTTGCGCAGGCCGAAGGCGAGATTGTCGTAGACGCTCATGTGCTGATAGAGCGCGTAGTTCTGGAACACCATGGCGACGTCGCGGTCGCGCGGCGGCAGGTTGTTGACGACGCGATCGCCGATCCTGATCTCACCGCTCGAGATGTCCTCCAGCCCCGCGATCATGCGCAAGGTCGTCGACTTGCCGCAGCCCGACGGACCGACCAGGGCGACGAATTCCTTGTCGGCGATCGTGAGGTCGACGTCCTTCACCGCGTGATGCAGCGAGCCGTAGTGCTTGTTGAGTTTATTGAGGGTAATCGACGCCATTTAACTCTCATGGATTTTCCGGACCGCGCGCTTCCAGCGCGCCCATGATCATGAGCG
>NZ_BKAJ01000311.1 GCF_007992495.1 Reyranella soli | reverse complement strand
CTTGTTCCTTCAATCGGTCTTGGTTCGATCGGCGGCCTTAGCCCGCCAGCTTGGTGATGACCTCGTCCGCCACCGCCTGCGGCACAGGCGCGTAGTGATCGAAGGTCATCGTGTAGGCGGCCCGACCCTGGGTCATCGACCGCAGCGTGTTCACGTAGCCGAACATGTTGGCCAGCGGCACCATGGCATCGATGACCTGCGCGTTGCCGCGGGCATCCATGCCGAGGATCTGGCCGCGGCGGCTGTTCAGGTCGCCGATGCAATCGCCCATGTAGTCGTCGGGCGTCACCACCTCGACCTTCATGATCGGCTCGAGCAGCTTGCACTGCGCCTTGGCGAGGCCTTCGCGGAATGCCGCACGGGCGGCGATTTCGAAGGCCAGCACGCTCGAATCGACGTCGTGGTAGTTGCCGTCGACCAGCGTCGCCTTGAAGTCGATCACCGGGAAGCCGGCGAGCACGCCGGTCTCGCGTGAGGCCTCGAGGCCCTTCTCGACGCCCGGGATGAACTCCTTGGGCACCGAGCCGCCGACGATCTTGCTCTCGAAGCTGTAGCCCGAGCCCGGCTCGCCCGGCTCGAACACCACCTTGATGCGGGCGAACTGGCCCGAACCGCCGGACTGCTTCTTGTGGGTGTAGTCGATCTCGGCCTTGCGTCCGAGCGTCTCGCGATAGGCGACCTGCGGGGCGCCGACATTGGCGTCGACCTTGTAGGTACGGCGCAGGATGTCGACCTTGATCTCGAGATGGAGCTCGCCCATGCCCTTGATGACGGTCTGGCCCGTCTCCTGGTCGGTCGAGACGCGGAACGTCGGATCTTCCTGGACGAGGCGGCCGAGAGCGGCGCCCATCTTCTCCTGGTCGGCCTTCGACTTCGGCTCGATGGCGAGCTCGATGACCGGATCGGGGAAGTCCATCTTCTCGAGGATCACGGGGTTATCCGGATCACACAGCGTGTCGCCGGTGGTCACGCTCTTGAGGCCCGCCAGCGCGATGATGTCGCCGGCGCGGGCTTCCTTCACGTCTTCACGGTTGTTGGCATGCATCAGCAGCATGCGGCCGATACGCTCCTTGCGGTCCTTGGTGCTGTTCAGCACGCCGGTCGCCGACTCGAGCACGCCCGAATAGACGCGCGCGAAGGTGAGCGAGCCCACGAACGGATCGGTCATGATCTTGAACGCCAGGGCCGACAGCGGCGCGTCGTCGCTCGACGGCAGCGTGATCGCCTCGTCGGTGCCCATCTTGACGCCCTTGACGTCGGCAACGTCGGTCGGCGCCGGCAGGTAGTTCACGACGGCGTCGAGCATGGGCTGCACGCCCTTGTTCTTGAACGCCGAGCCGCACAGCACGGGAACGAACGCGTAGGAGATCGTGCCCTTGCGGATGCACTTGATCAGCGTGTCGTAGTCCGGCTCCTCGCCGCCCAGGTACTTCTCGAGTGCCGCATCATCCTGCTCGACGGCCATCTCGAGCATCTTGTGGCGCCATTCGGCGGCCTGCTCCTTGAGATCGTCCGGGATCTCGACGACCTCATACTTGGCGCCCAGCGTCTCTTCCAGCCAGATGATCGCCTTGTTGGAGACGAGGTCGATCAGGCCCTTGAAGCTCGACTCGGTGCCGATCGGGATCTGGGTGACCAGCGGCTTGCTGCCGAGGCGATCCTTGATCATGTCGACGGTGCGCCAGTAGTTGGCGCCGGTGCGGTCCATCTTGTTGACGAAGCAGATACGCGGCACGCCGTACTTGTCGGCCTGGCGCCACACCGTCTCCGACTGCGGCTCCACGCCCGCCACCGAATCGAACACGCAGACCGCGCCGTCGAGCACGCGCAGCGAACGCTCGACCTCGATGGTGAAGTCGACGTGGCCCGGGGTGTCGATGATGTTGACGCGGAACGACGGACCGGCGAACGGGCCGGTCTCGGCCTTCCAGAAAGCGGTCGTCGCGGCCGACGTGATGGTGATGCCGCGCTCCTGCTCCTGCTCCATCCAGTCCATGGTCGCGGCGCCGTCATGGACTTCGCCGATCTTATGCGACTTGCCGGTGTAGTAGAGGATGCGCTCGGTCGTCGTCGTCTTGCCGGCGTCGATATGCGCCATGATACCGATGTTTCGGTAGTGGGCGATGGGGGTGGTGCGGGCCATGGAGGGGGCTTTCTCGATTCTTGTACGGCCGGTTACCAGCGATAATGGGCGAACGCCTTGTTGGCGTCGGCCATCTTGTGGGTGTCCTCGCGCTTCTTCACCGCGTTGCCGCGGCGATTGAAGGCATCGAGCAGCTCGGCCGAAAGCTTCTCTTTCATGCTGTGGCCCGAGCGATCGCGCGCGGCCTGGATGATCCAGCGGATGGCCAGCGCCTGGCGGCGCTCGGGGCGGACCTCGACGGGAACCTGATAGGTGGCGCCGCCGACGCGGCGCGAGCGGACTTCGACCGCCGGCTTCACGTTCTCCAGAGCCTCGTGGAAGGCGGGGACCGGATCCTGCTTGAGCTTGGCTTCGATCTCGTCGAGGGCGCCGTAGACGACACGCTCGGCGACCGACTTCTTGCCACGCTCCATGAGCGTGTTCATGAACTTGGAGAGAACGACATCGCCGAACTTGGCGTCCGGCAGAACTTCACGCTTCTCGGCGGCGCGACGACGGGACATTTTCTCTTCCTCCCCGCCTTACTTCGGACGCTTGGCGCCGTACTTCGAACGGCGTTGTTTGCGGTCCTTGACACCCTGCGTATCGAGGGTGCCGCGAATGATATGGTAGCGGACGCCCGGCAGATCCTTGACGCGACCGCCGCGGATCATGACCACCGAGTGCTCCTGCAGATTGTGGCCCTCGCCCGGAATGTAGCTCACCACCTCGTAGGCGTTGGTCAGGCGGACCTTGGCGACCTTGCGCAGCGCGGAGTTCGGCTTCTTCGGGGTCGTCGTGTAGACGCGCGTGCAGACGCCGCGCTTCTGCGGGCAGGCCTGCAGCGCCGGCACCTTGTTGCGCGAGGTGAGGCCGTGACGCTGCTTGCGGATCAGCTGGTTGATGGTCGGCATCGACTTCCGGTTTCCTAATGCGCCCCTGTTCGGGGCCTGATCTCGGGTCCACCCAGGACAAGCTTCGGCGCAAAGCGAATACGCGGGGCTAGCGGCAAGAGCGCAGCGCCCGCGCGATCAAAAACTCTGCGGCCAGAAGGCCTGACTTGTAGCGGTCCTCGACGTCAGGCTGCGTCTTAGGCTTGCGCCTAACTACCAGCCCCTCGACGAGGTGCGCGCTTATATGGCCGCGATGGCACTGCCGTCAAGCGCAGTGAAACGCTTTTCTCTTTGATATTGCTGGCGTTTCCAGCCTAGGCGGTCTGACTCGTTCCTGTCGGCCGCCGTTCTGCTTGCGCAAGAATCTAACAACCAGATCCTGTAGGTCTGCGGACCCTGCACTACCAGCATCTCGGCACCGTCGTTCTGATGGCTCGGTCCTGCTCGAGCCCATGAGTGCTGCCTTCGGCGGTGCTCGGGGTTCTTCTGTCTCACCTGAGGGTTGCAGTCCACTCTATCGGTTGGGCCCGCTGCCGATTTCGGGCGGGTACTCTGTCAGCGCTGAACGACAAACGGGATCGTGTTCGCTACGCGTGTCGGAAATCACCGCAAGCCATTGATGCCCTTGATCCTTTCGGCATCGGCAGCGGCCGGGCACTGTCCGCTAAACGCGGACATGAACGACACTGCGCGTTCCTCGGCGCGGCTCGTCGAGGGCCAAGTGCATGCAACGCCGTCATTGTTGACGGAGGTTTCCGGAGTTTCTGAGGTTTCCGACAGAGGTCGTAG
>NZ_BKAJ01000310.1 GCF_007992495.1 Reyranella soli | reverse complement strand
CATCATGATCATGAGCGGGCCAGGAGGCCCGCGGTCCATTGATCTTAGCGTTTCACAACGGCGACCTTGTTCTCTTCCGACTCCACGGCATTCATCGCCCGGAAGCGCGCCTCGGCCTCGGCGTGGAACGCGCGCTCGGCAGGACCCGCCTCCTCGACCGGCCGCCGCTCATCGTCGAAGTTCCCGTATTCGTCCTTGCCGCGCACGAGCATGGCAGTGACGCGATTGCGGGCCGTGCAGCGCGCCGAGGTCGGGATGTAGCTGATGCCGAGGCCGATGCGCCGGTCGTGATAGCGGTTGGGCCGCGAATTGTGCACCAGATGCGTGTGGTGCAGCGAGAACTGGCCGGCCTTGACCGGCATGAAGGCCGTGCGCTGGCGATCGACGTCGACCGCGAGGGTCTGGCCGCGCGACAGCAGGTTCTCGGTATTCTGCAGCTCGGCGTGCGGCAGCTGGCCGAGCTTGTGCGAGCCCGGCACGACCTCCATGCAGCCCGCCTCGATCGGCGCGTCGGTCAAGGCCACCCAGGCAGTGACATGGCAGGCCGGCTCGAGGGCGAAGTAGGTCGCGTCCTGGTGCCAGCTCACATGGGCGCCCGAGCCCGCATCCTTAGGCCAGACGGTGAGATGGAACAGACGGATGTCCGGACCGATCAGGTCCTCGACCGCGTCCAGCACCTCGGGCGCATGCACGATCTCGTCGACCCAGGGGAACAGCAGATGCGGCTTGAAATTGTGGCCGCGAGTCATCTTCTGGCCCTGGGCGCGTTCGAAGGCCTCCATCCTGTCGCGCCAGGCGCGCGCCCGTTCCGGCGAGAAGGCATCGACCGGACAGACATAGCCGTCCCGCTCGTAGCCTGCGATCTGTTCGGGAGTGAGCTTCTTTGCCATCAGTGCGCCGTCCAGCCGCCGTCGACGAACAGCAGCGTGCCTGTCACGAAGGACGAGTCGTCGCTCGCCAGGAAAAGCGCGGCGCGCGCCACCTCCTCCGGCTTGCCTATGCGGCCCATGGGATGGCGGTGCTTCCAGAAGGTCTTCATGGCTTCCGGATCGGCATAGCGCTTCAGCGAGCGCGCCGGCATCGGCGTGTCGATGACGCCCGGCATCAGCGCGTTGACGCGAATGCCTTGCGCCGCGTGATCGACCGCCATGGTCTTGGTGAACGAGGCGATGGCGCCCTTGGAGGCGATGTACGCCGCGTTCTTGCCCGGGCTCGACTGCGCAAGCTGCGAGCCGATGGTGACGATGACGCCGGAGCGGTTCTCGATCATCGACTTGATGGCGTAGTGGATCCAGAGATATGTGCCCTTGACGTTGACCGCGAAGGTACGATCCCAGGCCGCTTCTTCGATCGTGTCGACCGTGCCGCCGCTCGACAGGCCGGCCGCCGTCAGCAGCACGTCGACGCGGCCCCATTTCTCGATCACCCGGTCGACGCCGGCGCGCGCCTCGGCATCGCTGCTGACGTCGGCGGGAATGATGATGGCGCTGCCGCCGGCCGCCTCGATGTCAGCCGCGACCTGGCCCAGCCCGACCTCGTCCTGATCGACCAGGGCGAGCCTGGCGCCTTCGGCCGCGAACAGGCGCGCCGACGCAGCGCCGATGCCGGACGCCCCGCCGGTGACGATCGCCACGCGATCCCTCAGTTTCATGGGGCCTTGAGCTTCATGGCGGCGAGCTTAAGCGCCGCCTGCGGGCTTGTCAGCGCGGTCGTGTCCTGAGCGGCCGGCGTTTTCGCTCCGCGCGACGTGCCAGCATGTTCAGCGCCTCGACCAGGGCGGAGAACGCCATGGCGGCATAGATGTACCCCTTGGGCACCTTCACGTCGACGCCGTCGGCGATCAGCGTCATGCCGATCATCAGCAGGAAGCTCAGCGCCAGCATGACGATGGTCGGATTCTTGTTGATGAATCCGGCCAGCGGATCGGCCGCCAGCAGCATCATGGCGACAGCGATGATCACCGCCGCGATCATGATCGGGATATCGTCGGTCATGCCGACCGCGGTGATGATGCTGTCCAGCGAGAACACCAGATCGAGGATCAGGATCTGGCCGATCACGCCCGTCACCGTGGCCTGCACCGCCCGCCCGGCGGCCTCGGTGTCGTCGTCGGCCGCGACATGGTCGTGAATCTCGCTGGTCGCCTTGTAGATCAGGAAAAGACCGCCCGCGATCAGGATCAGGTCACGCCAGGAGAAGCTGTGGCCGAACAGCGAGAACAACGGCGTCGTAAGCTGTGCGATATAGGCCACGCCGCTCAGCAGGCCGAGCCGCAGGATCACCGCAAGTCCTATGCCAATCCGGCGGGTGCTCGACCGCTGATGCTCCGGCAGCTTGTTGGTCAGGATGGAAATGAAGATCAGGTTGTCGATGCCCAGCACGACTTCCATGACCACCAGCGTCACCAGCGCCGCCCAGGCGTTGGGATCGCGGACGAGAACCAGGATTTCTTCCAGCATGCCGCCACCATAGGTCAATGCTGCTGCCCGCCAAGAGTCCTTTCCTTTTGCCGGACGAGCCGTTAACCGGGTTGACATGAGTCCGCCCGCTTCGGCAGCGAGACCGCCGCCGGCGCGGGCCCCGACTTTGGCCATCGTGCTGCTGTCCGTGGCGGCGTTCGCTTCTGCCGCCAACATGCGCGTCGTCGATCCCCTGCTGGTGCAGCTTGCCGCCACCTTCGGCGTCAGTGTCGGCGCGGCTTCGATCGCGGCCACGTCCTTCCTGTTCGCCAACGGCGTGTTCGTGCTGGTGCACGGCCCGTTCGGCGACCGCTACGGCAAGATGCCGGTGGTCGCCATCGCCTGCCTCACCGCCGCGCTGTGCTGCCTGCTGAGCGCCATGGCGGACTCGCTCGCCTGGCTGACGGCGGCGCGCTTCCTGACCGGCGTCACGGGCTCGGCCATCATTCCACTCGCCATCGCCTGGCTCGGCGACAACGTCAGCTACGAGCGCCGCCAGGCGGTGCTGGCCCGCTTCCTCACGGGCCAGACGCTCGGCCTGATGACCGGCGCCGCGCTGGGTGGTGCGCTCGGCGACTGGCTGGGCTGGCGCTCGGTGTTCTGGGTGCTGGCGGCCATCTACGTCACGGCGGGCGGCGCCCTGTTCGGCGTCATGCGCGCCCATCCCGACGTGGCGCGGCCGACGGGCGGCCAGCAGGGCTCGATGATCGCCCAGATGCTCAAGGTGCTGCGGCGGCGCTGGGTGATCACCGTTGTGCTGGTGGTGGCGCTGGAAGGCGGCACCTTCTGGGGCGCCTTCACCTTTGTCGGCGCCGATCTGCACCAACGCTTCGACATGGGGTTCGCCGCCATCGGGCTCGCGGTCGCAGCGTTCGGCGCGGGCGGCTTTGCCTATGTGCTGGTGGCGCCGCAGCTCGTGCGCCTGCTGGGCGAACGCGGTCTCTGCATCTGGGGCGGTCTCGGCCTCGGCATCGCCTTCGCCACCATGGCGCTGGCCCCCTCGCCCGAGGTCGAGTTCGCCGGCATCATGCTGTCGGGCGTTTCCTTCTACATGCTGCACAACACGCTGCAGACCCACGGCACGCAGATGGCGCCGGAAGCGCGCGGCGCGGCCATGGCGCTGTTCGCGCTCTGCCTGTTCGTCGGCCAGGCTATCGGCGTGCCCATCGCCGCGCCGATTGTCGACCGCTGGGGCGCACCGCCGGTGTTCTGGGCAGCGGCGGTGGTGCTGCCAGCGCTGGGATTGTGGTTTGCCGCGGCGTTGAAACGACGGCATTCATAGCTGGGGGCGCGCCACTCCAGTGGCGCGTCTTCTCACGCTCTTGCGGACCGCCGGCGTCTCGCCGGCTCA
>NZ_BKAJ01000309.1 GCF_007992495.1 Reyranella soli | reverse complement strand
AATCCTAGCCGTGTTCTTCTGCCCGTAGAATCGAATTAGGCTCCTTCTAGCAGCCGAGGACTCCCCCAGCCTCAAAAACGTCCAGTGAGTCAAAAAACCGACTCAGCGAACGCGCTGGCGGGAAGCGCAGACCCTGGCAAATCGGATCGAGATGACCGGGCAGCAGCTCCATAAGTTAGTGTGGTCCATGTCCCTCGGTAAGGCTGCCGCTAGCTTTCCGATGTCGCATCTCGCCCTAAAAGAGGCTTTGCGAGCGGCAGCCGAGGAGCCGGACCTATGTCCTCGATAGGTGATGTTTGCACGGAGTTGACGTGGGATTGCGTCGCGGCCAATTGTGACGAAGCGTTCCAACATCTCCCACGCGCGTTTCGCGAACTATCAGAGGATCACCTATGGTTCCGACGTTGCTGGCGATGCTGGTCGGGGTCGGAGTTCCATACTTTGTTGCCCGAAAGTTTGCCGAACGGAACCCTGGCCTGGTCGGGGTTGCGGTATCTCTTGCGTTGGCTTGTGCCGCCGGGGTGGTGGCGTTGTTCATGCTGGCATTCGCCGTCGGTTTTCTACTCGAGCACTTCATGAATCTGTTCGACATGCGGCTGGATACCGGTGCTTGGCTCAACGGCCTCGCGAGGGGGATTTTGGGGGTGTTCCCGGGTGCGGCAGGGGGCGCCATTCACGGCCGACGCCGAGCAGCCACGCGCCGTGGCCAGCCCCATCCACGACCGTAACGCCGCGTTACAATGTCCCGGCATTAGGTAGCAAGCGCACCTAGCCCAAATGGAAGGACCGCCGAGTGGGAATTGGCGGTCCTTTGAGTGCGCGGCAGTTTTGGGATGGTTTCCGCGCCTCTGTCGCTCCTCAAGACTATCAGGCACACAAGCCTAGTGTTTCACCCAATTGGGTGACGCGTGCGCGGGCGCTGCGGCTCGCGGATTGGGATGCCGACGATATTCAACCGGCAGGACGAAGTTGACGCCTTCATCCCGACAAGGCCGGCGCCGTGATTTTAGGAAGAGGGGCTGCAAGATTATCACCTGTATGAAACTGAGGATCCGGCAGCGACACCCCGCAGCCGTTGATCGGCTCACCGGAAGCAGGCGAATTAGGCGCGTTGACCGCTCAGGTGGGGAGCTGCCCGGGCGGGTTGATCCACGCCGCTGAGGATGCAGTTGCTGCGGCGTCAGCCTCGGCCCAAGCATCCATGGCGTCTATCGTCTCCTGCGGCACGCGTCCGGAGACTGACGGGTCGCGCCCTGTAGCGGGTCTCCCAGGCCCACGTTTCCCGGCAACGTGGTGCGTCTCGAGCTGCCGGATGGGGGCGCAGAGTGACGCGCCACCATAACCTAACAGGGGCCGATAAATGACGGCCCTTTGGCTGCAGTATCAGGAGACTAAAGACGCCTTCGAAGCGGCCATCCGTATCCGGGACGACGGCACGCCCGAGACAATGGCGGCTTTCGAGGGCGCCCAGCGGGCCATCATGGACGCGCACACGGTCGACCTTGTCGGCATCGCCATCAAGTTGAGCGTCTTAATCGATAGAGCCCAAGGCTGCGAAATCGTTGACGGTATCCTGCGCGACCTCGCCGCCGCGGATGTTGTGCTGCTGCAACGCGCCACGGTCTGACCATGGCGCGCCGCACGAACCGCAGCCCCGTGCGATCAGCACGGAGGCCTCGGCGCTTGTGGTGGGCATGCTACGGGCCAGCATCGAGCTACTGCGCAAGCAGGGCCGGCGCCCACGGCATATCAAGCCGCGCCCCCAGGGAGCCGATTTCCGCTTAAATGCGCTCAGATACAGTTCGGATCGTGGGCCTTCCGTACCTCCCTGACGGAACGCCCTGGCTGCGTCGTACCGGCAATGCCGTTTGAGGTGGAGAATCTCGGCCGTCCGAGAAACTGGATCCGTGTGCATCCGCTTCACCAAGTTTATCCAGCGCAGCACAACTAGCCAAAAGTACGACAATCGCGGGAATGATTAGTTGCATCGGTTTCAAGAGACGGTCTCCGTTATCTAAAGAAAACCACCGATGTGCTTCACGGTTGCGCCACGCTTAGGCGGGCTCGTCGGGTGACATGCCACTATTGTTGTGCGGCACGCCCGCATGAGAGTGCCGATGCTTCTTTTTCTTCCCTGTTACGACCATCGTGCTTGGCGAAGGATCGACAGGGAAGCGTGGCGATCAAGAGCTGCCTTCTTATGGGCTGCGAAGGGGGGATGTGCGCTTTAGAGGCACCTCTTTTGGGCCCAACCACAGTGAGCTCGCTGGAGGGCTACTTTTGAGCACCTCACTTCCTACACCCCAAGCCAAGGGAGTGATGGTTAGGCCCCGCATAGTGATGACCCTCTATGCGGGGCCGCTATGCCGCGGCCTTGCGCATAGCGCGGCCCCCTCCTATCGGCGACGTTTCTCCGTCGGATCTCGCTTCGGCAGGGTGCCCCGAATCAATCACAGCCGGCGATGAAACAAGCCGCGTGGCATCGGGTGGCAGCCGGCATTCGCTCGCTAGCTCCGGCCCGCATGTAAGCCTCGGGCCGCCCGCCCAGTGTCAGCGCCCTGGGCGGGCCTTTCCTCTGAGATTGGTCAGCATCGCCGCTAGCCGGTTCTGCCCGTGGAGCGATTTTGTGCATGCGGTGGTGGAACCGGGATCAATCGGTAACCCTCCCAATGAGCTATTCCCGGAAGGCGGGATCTCATGGATGGTTTATTGTTTGGTGTAAATCATGTTGTCGGTGACGTACTAGCCGTTTACGAGGCGCCCCTCAAGGGTGCCGGCATTTGTAAGTTTGAGGGTGACGTGTCCCGAGCCGTTACCCCATTCCGCCCTTACGCTGCCGTCTTGAATGGCGACCTTAAAGCATTTGCTCGTTCCTTGATTTGTACCGGAGTAACACTGGCCACTCGCTTCAAATTGAAGGACCGCCTTCGTTCCGTGCTTGGTGGTGCCATGCCATACACCTGCGATCTGGCTGTAGTTTTGGATGGGAACAGAAACGGTCTGAGCGAATGACCCCCCGGCGGCGAGGACAACCGCGGAAACAATCGCAGCAAATTTCGAGCAGACCATCGCCTTTCCCCTCCCTGGCTTTTCTGGTTAGAGGGGATACTGACACCATCGAGCGCCGCGCCTCAAGTTATACCCCTTATGATCGAGGTCTGCCTATTTGGGGTTGTGGTAGCGTCGCCTAGCACGGGGGGCGGCCATGAACTGGAAATTGCTTATAGCGATAGTGCTCAGCACTTCGACTTTGTCTGCCTTTGCGAACGCACAGTACTATCGATGGACAGCGTCTTTCGATCTAGCCAGTGGAATCCACCGCAACTGCGGAAATCCTCCCTGGGACAACTTCAACGTCGAGGTTAGAGGAAAGGCATTTCGCGCCGTGCCCGCGCAGGGCGACAATCAGCGCCTGCAAACAATAAATTTGAACCTTGCGTCATTAAACCCGGATGGCTCGGGAACTCTCCGAGGCACAAACGGCAAAGGCGCAACCTTCCAGTACGTTTTCGAGGCGGGCTCTGGGCCTCGTCGCATCTGGCTTGGCAATCAGAACAACGAGTGCCGGTACCTGCTTGCCCCACTACTGACGGTAAACGCTCTTGTTGAGAGTTCCGACGGGCGGTGGGCCGTTGGCATGTGGCGTGGGGTCATTGAAGGTTTCAGCTTCGGCGGGACAAGCATGCGCACGCTGCACATTATGGATGGAACGCCAACGGTGTCTTGTAGGTGGGGTATCGGCCAACTGGCGAATGAACAAACGCAAGGCTGTGCTGTTGGAGCGTCTCAAATTCATTTGGCTACTAGTGGAGGCGCCTTCGTGGATCTTCGGTCAGACGGACCATTGTTGCGAGGCACTGT
>NZ_BKAJ01000308.1 GCF_007992495.1 Reyranella soli | reverse complement strand
GGAGCAAGTTGGCTCCAGCCGCATCCACGATCGGCGGCCGGCACGACATGCCCTGGCAGACGTAGAGCGCGGGCTTGCCGTCGACCAGCCCCTTGCCGGCCGCGGGATGATGGGCCGGCAAGGTGGATTCCGGCGCCAACCGGCGGACGACCTTGTTGGGCAGGCTTTGCGCATAGACGGTTCGACGTAGAGCCTCGGTCTCGCTGGCGGTCGAATCGCCGACGATCACCAGCTCCATCGCGCTCTGCAGCAGCTCGTAGCTGTTGAGCAGCGTCATCAACGGAAAGAAGTTGCCCTCCAATTCGCCGGCGAAGGCGGCGAACTGGCGCTCGGCCTTGTCGCGCCAGGCCTCGTCGCCGTCGAGCACCCACAGGCGCGCGAACACGCCGAGCAGCGTGCCGTTACCGGCCGGCGCGGCATTGTCGTGGCAGTGCTTGGTGCGCACGATCAGGTCGGCGGCGTCGTCGGCGGTGATGAAATAGCCGCCGGCCGCGCTGTCGGCGAAATGGCGATCGAGCACCGCCACCAGGGATTTCACCTCGTCGAGATGGCGCGTCTCGCCGGTCGCCTCGAACAGGGCGATGCCGGCGCGCGCCATGTTGGCGTAGTCGTCGAGTGTGCCGCGGTGCAGGCGCTTGCCGATTCGCCAGGAGTGGAACAGCCGGCCGTGCTCATCGCGCATGCGGTCCATCACGAAGCGCCAGGCGCGCTCGGCGGCAGCAAGCCAGTCGTCGCGCTGGAACACGACGGCGGCGTTGGCGAGTGCGGCGATCATGAGCCCGTTCCAGTCGGCCAGGACCTTGTCGTCCCAGCCCGGCCATACCCGCTTGTCGCGCACCGCCTTCAGCCTGGCCCGCAGGCTCGCCAGTCGCCGTTCTTCCGCCTCGCCTAGAAGCGCCGGGGCGCGATTGCGGTGCAGGATGTTGTGATGCTCCCAGTTGCCCTCGGCCGTGACGTCATAGGCCTGCTTGAAGAAGGCCGCGTCGTCGCCCAGGGCCGCGTCGATCTCGGCCTCGTCCCAGACGTAGAACTTGCCCTCGACGCCTTCGGAGTCCGCGTCGTAGGTCGCGGCGAAGCCGCCGCCTTCAGCCACCATCTCGCGCAGCACCCAGTCGCAGGTCTCGGCGATTCGCGTGGCGTAGAGCGTGCTCTTGGTCTCCTGCCAGGCGAGCGTGAGAAGATCGACGAGCTGGGCATTGTCGTAGAGCATCTTCTCGAAATGCGGGATCAGCCATTCGTTGTCGGTGGCGTAGCGCGCGAAGCCGCCGCCGAGATGGTCGTAGATGCCGCCCTGGCACATGCGGTCGAGCGTGACGGTGACGGAGTCGAAGAGCTTCGTTTTCGAGCGATCGCGCAGCCAGCCGCGCCACAGCATCTCGAACAGGTAGGGCGAGGGGAACTTCGGCGCCTGGCCCAGGCCGCCCCATACCGGATCGCATTCCTGGGCGATGCGCTCGGCGATCTGGTCCAGGAGTTCGAGCGGGATCGGCGGGCCGTCGCCCTTGAACTCGACGGCCTTGTTGGCTGCTTTGCGCTGCAGGGCCTGCAGCAGGCCGGCGCGATTGGTCTCGACCTCTTCAGGCTTCTCGTGGAAGGCCTGGGACACGCCGCGCAGCACCTCCAAAAAGCTCGGCCGGCCGTAGCGTGCAGGATAGGGGAAGTAGGTGCCGCCCCAGAACGGCTCGCCCGCCGGCGTGCAGAACATGGTGAGCGGCCAGCCGCCCGGTTCGCCCAGCACCTGCAGCGCCTGCATGTAGATCGCGTCGACATCGGGCCGCTCCTCGCGGTCGACCTTGATGTTGACGAACAACTCGTTCATCACCGCGGCCACGTCCGGTGATTCGAAGCTCTCGTGCGCCATGACGTGGCACCAGTGGCAGGCGGCGTAGCCGACGGAGAGCAGGATCGGCCGGTTGGTGCGCCGGGCCTCGGCGAGCGCCTCCTCACCCCACGGCCACCAATGCACCGGGTTGTCGGCGTGCTGCAGCAGGTAGGGGCTGGTCTCGGCGCCGAGGCGGTTCATGCCGGTTCTTCTCCGAGGTTGCCTTCGCTGTTGATCAACAGAACGCGGGAATGGCGATCGAGTTTCAACGCCTTGAAGGCCGCCTCGTCGGTGCAGACACGAGCGAGCCCGGCCATGCCGGCACAGCCCGACGGACCCGACGCGATCGCCGCATCGCCGTCCAGCGGATGGCCGAGCAGCCGACGCGCCGGCAGGACTTGGTCTTCCTCGATGGTCATGAACCAGTCCGTCGCCTCGCCGACCACCGGCCAGGTGATGGGCGAGATCTCGCGGCAGGCGAGGCCTCCCATCACCGTGTCGGCATTGCCGCTGGCCAGCGTGGGCTTACCGACGCGATTGCTCTGGAACCAGCAGTCTGCGCTCTCGGGTTCGACGACGACGAAGGTGGGCCGCGTCGGCAGCACGGCCCACAGATAGCCGATCACCGCGGCAGCCAAACCGCCGACGCCGGCCTGCACGAAGACATGGGTCGGCGCCTGCTGCCATTGCGTGACGGCCTCGTGCGCCAGCACGCAATAGCCGCGCATGACGCTGCGCGGCGCGGAGTCGTAGCCGTCCCACGAGGTGTCGGAGATGATCGCCCAGCCGTTCTCCTGCGAGCGGCGCTTGCACTCGGCGACGGCGGTATCGTAGTCGCCGTCGATGCGGATCACCTCGGCGCCGCGGGCGCGGATCGCAGCCTCCTTCTCGGCCGAGGTGAACTTGGGCAGGAAGATCACACAGCGGTTGCCGAACAGCTTTGCCCCGGCGGCGACCGAGCGGCCGTGATTGCCCGAGCTCGCGGTCGAGAACACGAACGGACGCGTGACCTCCTTGTGCCGGCCGTTCATGACGTCGGCGAAGCTCGCATTGGTGTGGTAGGCGTCGCCGACCGCGCTCGACAGTGCGTTGTAGACGGCGATCACGCCGCCCAGCGCCTTGAAGGCGCCGAAGCCGAAGCGCTGGCTCTCGTCCTTGACGCGAATCTCGCTCAGGCCGAGCCGCTCGGCCAGCGCCGGCAGCGCGACGAGCGGCGTCGGCACATGCCTGGGGCACTGCTTCAATTCTTCGCAGAGCTCGGCAATGCCGTTGGGATTGATCACATATTGCTGGTCGCGGCCGAATTTCAGGCCTTTTGCAGTGCGTGGGTTCTTTTCAAGCCAGGGCGTAACCATGGCCGGTCATAGCATGGCCGGGCGGCCCCAGATCGCCTAAGGTTGGGTCCAAACGGAGAGAGAAGCATGAAGGTGAACGTCGAAGTGACCTGCACGCCCGAGGAGGCGCGCGCCTTCTTCGGCCTGCCCGACATCAAGCCGATGCAGGACCGCATCATGGCCGAGATCGAGGAGCGCCTGCGCTCCAGCCTGGGCGCCATGAACCCCGAGACCGTGTTCAAGACCTGGCTGCCCGCCTCCATGCAGGGGGTCGAGCAGATGCAGCAGATCCAACAGGCGTTCTGGTCCCAGCTCGCCAACATCGCCACCGGCAAGAAGGACTGAAGCGATGAGCCATCGTGAGAAGCCAGATGATCCCAAGCCATACTACGAAGCTCACGTCTTCTGCTGCACCAACCGCCGGCCGGCCGGCCATCCGCGCGGCTGCTGCGCGGAGAGGAACGGCGAGGCGCTGCGCGACCACATGAAGGCCCGCGCCAAGGCGCTGGGCCTGAACAACGTGCGCATAAACAGCGCCGCCTGTCTCGACCGCTGCGAGTTGGGGCCGAACCTGGTGATCTATCCCGAAGGCGTCTGGTATTGCTGCCCGACCAAGGAAGACATCGACGAGGTGCTGCAGAAGCATCTGGTCGAGGGCGGCCGCGTCGAGCGGCTGATGCTGCAGACCGCCGACAAGCTGCCGAGCGATCGCGCGGGACGGTAACTAAGGGAGCGCGGGCCTCTGGCCCGCTCATAATCTTCCGGACCGCGCGCATCTTGCGCGCTCATGA
>NZ_BKAJ01000307.1 GCF_007992495.1 Reyranella soli | reverse complement strand
GATCCCCTCTGCTGCTCGCCCTGCAGTGCATTACCCAGATGCGCCAGTGAGGAGCTGCGCTTAAACACGTAGTCTTTTGGCAACGCCTGCAAGGCTCTGTTGGTGAACCCATCTAACGAACAGATCGCAGCGTCAGGGACCAAAGCCGAATCAGCCCACACAGCTCACGATTCGGCTTTGGTCTCGCCTGACGGCCGATCAAGCGGGCAACCAACTCCATCGAACTCTCGGCAGCGTCTTGATGAACCGCGCTGACGAGGAAGGTCAATGCGCTGAGCTTGCTGGATGGAGCGGTGCAGCCCCAACCACACCGCTTCACCCAAAGCACTCAGCTAGCCACCCACATGACTACTAGCGACGCCTCTGCTTCCCACTGAGGTCAATCCTTAGTCGAAGACTTGGAAGCGTACATGCTGGTTAGTCACTCTCTCGAAAAATTGCGTAAGGCTACCCGGCAAATCGGGTTGGATTCTCGGTGAACAGGCTCGGGCCCCAAGTCGCCCGAGGGGCGGAGGCACGTATCGGCGCCGCAACTTGCGCCATAGGAAGCCGATCTAGATCCATTCTGGCGGCCGAGGTGTCGTTCTCGGAAGCGTCCACAGCGAATGCACGACCTTATCTCGGCTTAACAAGCAAGCCTCCGCTGTGCTGCGGTATGGCCAAACGCGAAAAAGGCCCGGTTGGGAGCCGGGCCTTTTGAAGATCGCGTGGTGGGAACACGCTTCGGTGTGTGTGGCGCCTTGGATATAGCGTCACGAGCTCACAATGAAGTACCAAAAACGCATATCTCAGCCGTGTTGCTTTGTTGCATAGCGTTCAGAATATGCAATTCCGCATGTTTTCGAGGCCGCCAAACACGGCCATGCGGTCGGTGAGAGCCCGAGGTTACTGCCGCAACACTGCGACATCCTGCCGCCAATGTATTTCATGTTGTCACAAGATTTACTCAGTGCAATCGCCTATTAGCAGCATGTGTGTGGGGCGCTGGAAGTGAGCGGTAGGGGTACTGCTCAGCAAATGGCCAGCGCCATGTGTGGGAGTCATTGGATGGCTAGCGACGTTGGAGCGCGCCTGAACGGCACGCTAGGGGCTTCGTGCATTTGCACAACGCGGGGGTCCTTTAGTCAAGACAACGAGCCGCTGCTCGATAGCGGACAGACGGGACGGTTCACCCCGCCCGACTGACTACGCTTGGCGTGAGGTTCGCGCGGCGGAGTCGCGTCGCCTCGACAATTTCATCAGCATCATCACTTAGCCAAGGCGGCAGTAATGCCAGCCGGGATCGGGGATGCTTGTCTCGACTAAAGCACCGCAGGCAATGCGCGAAGCGCTACTCGTCCGGTGGGAATACTTGGGGATTTGCATATGATTAGTTTGCTGCACCGGCCTGGGCGACAGGCCTATGAGCCGCTGATTCGGAAACTCAGAAGTTTGGGCGTGGGCAGCGACACGGAATTGGATGCCGTTCTGAAGCGTATCAAGGTGAGGCCGGGCCCCCGTCGAGGTGAAGAAATAATCGCCCCCGGCACGTCGCCGAGACATTCAACGCTGCTGCTGGAGGGGGTCGCCTGCTTGTATGAGCGCCTGCCGGACGGCAACCGTCAGATCTACGCATTTCAGTATGCTGGCGACTTTTGTGATCTTCACCAGCACGTGTTGCCGGAAACGAACAGTGAAGTCGCTGTAGCGGCTGTGACGGACTGCTCGATCGGCATCATCGAGCACAAGGACCTCGAGCACCTGATAGCGCAATATCCATCAATGAGCTTGGCCTTGTGGCGCGCCAGCATGCTTGAGGCGAGCATATTCCGCAAAAGATTGCTCAACGTTGGCCGCCAGCCAGCGCTTCAGCGCGTCGCCCATCTCCTGTGCGAGCAGCTGGCCCGGCGGGAAGCGGTCGGTATCAACAGCGCAACCATTCCGCTGACCCAGACGGACCTGGCCGATGCGGCGGGGCTTTCGATCGTCCACATCAATCGCACCTTCCAGGAGCTTCGCAGGCTGAACATCCTGTCGGAGGGACGCACCATCAACGTCCTGGACAGAGAACGGCTCGTCGGATTGGCCGGTTTCGACGGCAACTATCTCAACATGCCGCAGCTCCTTTCACACTGGCACGTCAAGATAGACCACGCCTCAACGCCAGCCAAACCATCGCCCACCATGTGTCGTCCGACTACTCCTGCATCAAGGTTGTGTTCAGAGAAGTGGCCCGGCCCTGCACGGGTGCAGCCTTCCTGTGCAACATCGTCGCTGCCCCGCGCGATGCTGTGACCAAAGCCCCAGTCAGACCGAAGCATAAGCGGTGAAGATGATGGACAGTGACACCTTCGCACGCCGCATCTTTGCGGCCTACTGCAGCGTGGGGCTTCGTGTTCACGCTGATCGCCTGCGCATTCGCCTTTTAGCCTCGCGTTGGCGACGAAGTTCGTCACGGCGCCTTATGACGCCAACCGACGCAAGCCCTCGTCGCAGTTGCGCATCAGTGCCATAGGTGCGCGCGCCGGTATCAAGGCCGCGAAGCTAAAAATGGTTCCTACGCAGTACGTCGATACTGGCCTCGTCATCCTGACGAACGAGGGCTGGGGACGCCCTGACGCGCGTCAACACGCCCCGTGTGGGTACCCTCTGTGAACGATCGCCGACCCCGCCCCAGTGCGATATCGGCTTGGTAACCTACCGATAAACTCACTACCCAGCCTCAGCCCACTCCGCGGGGGTAGCCGAAGAGGGTGGCGGTGCAGAATTGAGCATACGCATGATTGGGGTCGTACTTGTCACCCACGGCACTATGGCCGCGGGATTAATAGCCGCGTTGGAGCACGTCGTGGGTCCGCAGCAAGGTGTTTCGGCGGTCTGTATCGGCGCCGAAGACGACATGGAGAAACGGCGCGGAGAGATCCTGGAGAGCGTCAAGGCCTGCGACATCGGTGATGGCGTGATTGTGCTGACTGACATGTTCGGCGGCACGCCGTCGAACCTCGCCATCTCGATCATGGACCAGGCGCGCATTGAAGTTCTGGCCGGCGTAAACCTGCCAATGTTGGTAAAGCTCGCCTCCGTCCGAACGCGGCCGCTCGCCGAGGCGGTGCGCATGGCCCAGGAGGGGGGCCGCAAGTACATTACCGTCGCCTCGCGGATCCTCGCCAAGGAGGCTTCGTAACCCTCTGATGCCAGTTCCCCGACGGCAAACGGATCTTCGGGACCGTCGGGGCCTTGGCGCAGCGGGTCAAAGAGATGGCGGTTGGCCTTGCCATTACATTCGCGGACATTGTTGGCGTCGAGCACCTATCGCTCACAGGCTTGAGCACGGAATTTCGCGCGTACCCCGCGACATGTTCGTTCCAGCGAAGGCCGCCCTTCCCCCTTCGGAGTATGCGAGAGCCGTGCAGGCGCAGTGATGACGTATAGAATCTTTCGCACATAGGGCGGTGGCTCCCGCTCTGGTTAAGTTGGTGTTTGCGAAGACGACCGACGAAGCCAGAAGGACAAGGAGCCACCATGGAAGAGGATAGCAACGGGAGCGAGCTGAGCAATGTGATCCGCATCGACGATGAGCGCGTGCGCGACCATCTGGGGCGGATCGTGCGAGGCACCGTCGAGGAGACGTTGAACGCGATGCTCGAGGCGGAAGCCGATCGGCTATGCAATGGCGGTCGGTACGAGCGGACAGAGGCCCGTCGTGATCAGCGCTCGGGCAGCTACGATCGCAAGCTGCAGACCAAAGCTGGTGAGGTTCGGCTGAAGGTTCCTAAGCTGCGCCGGCAGGCGTTCGAGACAGCAATCATCGAACGCTATCGGCGGCGCGAGAGCTCGGTGGAGGAGGCACTGATCGAGATGTACCTGGCCGGTGTATCGGTGCGCCGAGTGGAGGACATCACTGAGGCTCTGTGGGGTACGCGGGTCAGTCCCGGCACGGTTTCTACCCCGTAAGGCCAAGAAACTGAAACGGTCGAGAAACCAGTCA
>NZ_BKAJ01000306.1 GCF_007992495.1 Reyranella soli | reverse complement strand
CCCAACGCGTGCTCGACCGCCGCGCACTGGCGTGGGACGACCGCATGGCCTTCGCCTACTATTCCCGCAGCGGCATCCCCGTCCGCTACAAGCTCGGCGACGGCCGGTCCATCAGGCCACGTGGACGGGCTCAGACGACAGCGAAGCCATCGGGTCTTGGAGCGGCGCGCCCATCGGCTGGCTAAAGCAACTGGCCAAGGCCGACAAGGGCAAGCTCACCATCGAGGCGCGCGGCATGCAGGGCCGTAACAGCAACTACGAGTTTGACATCGAGGGCATCAGAGAGGCGCTCGGGCCAATCTCGAAGGAGTGCGGGTGGTCGCTGTGAGGCGCATCTTCGATCTTCTCCTTCGAGGGTGAGGCGCTTCGGTCAATCAAGGCGATCTGGTTTTTCGTCCAGGTAGGCCCTGAGCCGGGACGGCGCGCCCAGCCCCATCGGCGCGGCGGCCCCGATTGCCGCGCGCGATGCCGGTGAGAAGCCCATCTCGGCGCCCGCCCGCAGCATGATTGTCGCCTGCCGGTTCACGATAGGCAGATACGGGTTTTGGACCGAGTTGCCATCGCGCGTTTTCACCACTTGGCCAAGCTTGCGAACCTCCTGGGAAGCACGCGCGTGCTCCCCTGCGGCGGTGACCCACACCGCCAAAATCTCTCGGTCAGTCTTGGTGAGCAGACCGAGGGGCGAGTGCTCTATTGCGTAATGCCATTGGGCCTTTTGTTCGTCATCCATCTAAGCAGGCGGTTGGCCGAGGATGCCAACCCCTTCCGACTGCTCCTTGCCGCGATGATGACCAGGACGCCCATGCAGCGCCGCCAGCACAGCCGGAACCGGCTTACGACCCCGTCGCATAATATTGCCCTCGATTACCCCCCTAGTTTCTATTTCGGGGGCGGATTTGGAAAGCGGCCTACGGCGGTTTGGGGCGGTCACCGTTTACACCGATCCCCCCACCCGGAGGCCCGACGATGGGCACCGGGGGCCACACAGGGCCTCGCTGTGGGCAGAGGGTGGTTGTGTAGCCACCCTCTCGGCGTTTCAAACGTGGAGCCAACTGTGGGCCTCGACCTTGGGGCTCGACCTGAGGGGGTGGGTAGGCCTGAGCCCTAGGGCCTGCCGGGCTGAGCGAACCCCTGGTCCTTGGCAGTTCGCCTGCTGTGGCAGGGGTGGCACCCGCTCCGTAGGTTGGACCAGGTGAGACGTAGGTCGGGGTGGGTGACAACGCTTAGGCGAGCAGCGAATGGATACTGGACCACACGCTCGACATCCTCACGCTGCTCGAACTGCCGCTACGGTACGACCGCCAGGACGCGCGCCGACTGCCGCGTCGCCTGCGCCGGCCTTCGTGCCTGGCCGCGGACCTCGATGACCTGTCGAGCAACCCGCTGGGTAGCACTGCCTAGTCCCGACATGAGGTAGCACCAAGATCGCGCGCCTCCAGCAGCAAGTCGCGGCGACTTACTGCTGCACGCCCTCAACCACCCCCATCGGTCGCAGCCGGAGAAGTCTCCTCTGCCGGGGTGAGTTGTGCTTCCATGCCGGCGTCACGGAAGACATTGAAGATCAGCTTGGCACGCCGAGAGCCCTGCTCGTGCGCAGCAATTCTGCGACATGCTTCGAGGAAGCTCTGGCGGGCGCCACCGAAGTGAACATCGTACACGCCAGGGTTCCTGAGGAAGTCCAGGCTTTGCAGGAGTAGGAGTTTCAAGTCGGCCCCAGTCGTGGCAAGGATAGCTGCCTCGTAGTCCGCGGGTAACACGGACTTCATGAACATTGTCTCGCGGCTGCCCCAGCCTTGATCGTCTCTTACGGTCCGACAAACTTCGAGGAGCGTCGCACCGGCCTGCTTCCGGGCCAGCATCGATTGCAACTCGGCAGCGATGTTCGGGTGTAGAGGACGGCGAAAGTAATTGTCGTTTGGGTCCAGGTCTGGCTCTTGCCCTGCAGGATAGCGCTTTCGAAATGATGCCAGCCACTCTTCCACAAGCTTCTGACCCAAGTCGCCACTTCCTGCCAAGGACATGGCTTCGTTGTGCAGGTGAGTCTCGCCGTACATATCCAGCAGGCCGACGTCTGGAAGCATCCCTCTCAGCTCCTCAACTAGCTCTGCCTCCGTGACCTCGGGGTGCCAGGTGGAGCGTTCCCCGAACTTCTTGAAACGTTCGCGAGCAGCCAGCTCTCGATCTTCAGCAAGGTATCGGTCGATTATCCGACCCACGGCAGCGCCTTCAATCAATCCCGACTTAAGGTAGGCGACGACCAAAACTTCAAATTCGTCGGTTCCAAGTATCCCGAGCTTGTCGAGCAGCAGCAGCCAGCGTTCCCGCGCCTTGTCCTCGGGCGTATCCTCCTCGCCGAGCTTCTTCCTGTCGTGCGCCAGCATCCTGGACTCAAGCGGCGAGGTGCCGAGCACGAAATCGAAGCTAGGACCATCTTCAAGGCCCTTGTAGTAGATCGCGCTGAGAAGCGTCGCCGAGGGAATAACCCGGGTGAGCACGTCTGGCGGCAGCTCTCCCCGGTCCGGGAGCAGACGGTTCACCACCCGGATGATTTTCCGCACAATTCGAATGTTCGTAACGTGGCAAGCTTCGACAGCAGGCTTGATCTGCGTGGTATATCCTGGTCGATCACCTTCTCGCGGAGCGGCTCCCATAGCTTCTTGTCCTCGAGTTGGTCGCTGTTGAGGATCAACAAAATGCGGCAGCCGTGGTTCTGCACGCAGTCGTCAATGAAGCCCAAGATCTCGTCGATGCTTAGGTTCTGGTGCTTACGCTCAATATCATCGATTACAATGCAGCGGTCCTTGAGCAACCAAGGGGCCGCGATCAATTCCAATTCGTCGAGTGCAGATAAACTGGGGAAAATGCGTTGGAGCACCTTCTTAGCGCCGGCGTAGCGTTTCGTGAGGGTGTCAGTCAACGTACCGCCTGCCTTAAGCTTGGGCAGCACTTCCTGAACGACCTTGAATTTGAGGTCGGCGATGCGTGCCAATCCGAACAGGGAGACATACACGGCATCCTTCATTTTCTTGTCCGCAGATGCTCCCTGCACCTCCTTCCAGAGATAACTCTTGCCCGTGCCCCACTTACCGGACAGAGCGATCACGCGGTTATCAGCATCCCCAAGTAGATCGACGAAGTTCTCCTTGCATTTTGCAAGTGTCATGGATGTTCCTCCCCCATGAAGCCGCCGCCAAACGACGGTTCACTGTTCAGCCGGCGGTGCCGTTCGACGTGTGATCGGCAGGCAGGTCGCGCCAGCCCTGAGCGCGTCTCCAATAAAAGTCGCGGTAGCCGAGGATCGCGGCGGCAGCGAACGGTCCCGCGCGCAGTGCGGTGTTTAGAGAACGGAAACGACCAAGCTGCTCGGCGGAAAACGGCGACGCGATGCGCGTGCGCTGCGGTCCCCGGCCGTAGATGACGAGGTGACTTTCGCTGATGAGGATCGGCTGCCGATATTCGCGGAGCTTTCTTTCGACGGCGGCCAGCATCTCTCGGTCCCTGGTGCCGATGCCGCCGTTCATCAAGCTCGGCCATTTCCAATCGGAATAGAACGTTACGCCATAGACCTCGATGTGAGATCAGGTGGCACCCGAGAAGTGGGTCTTGCGGATCGATGCGTAGCGTGCGCCACTCGCCCCGGGCCGGAAGGTCGGCTTGCTTGCGCAACAGCGCGGCGATGGCCTCGCAGAAGGGCTTGTAGTGCAGGGGTGGCGGCATACGGTAGTTCCGAAAATGCAGATTTGCGCCGAAGCGATTTAGGTCGGGGTGCTTCTCGCGAAACTCCGCAGAATAATCGATCAACTTGTCCCACGCGGCGTCAACCTCGCGGCCGCTGCGATAACCATACGAGACGACCTCGACGCCAAGCTGCCCGACAGGTGTGTCGATCACGAAATCCGGATGCTCGCTCTCTGATACCGCTCCGACGAAGATACTCTTCAGCAAAAAATCGCTCTTCGTTCTTTTGCCTTTGACGGGTCATCGGCTGGTCTCACGCGATTGGTGGAGTTCGACTTTAGACGTGAGTTTCGGTTGCGTCCTCACATCACGTGTGGACAACCACGGGAGCCCTAGCTGCGCACTCTGCTAATAGCGCTGGCCGACGTCTGGTGTATCCAGCACTGCCGAGCGCCCAGTCGCTCGCCGAGTGCCATTATGGACACATGAGATGCAAGGACGAGGACACGTTTTCGATGAAGCGGCGGCGGATGCC
>NZ_BKAJ01000305.1 GCF_007992495.1 Reyranella soli | reverse complement strand
CCCGCGGTCCGGCAAGATTAGCCGCCGCGAATGACGCCGGCGCCTCCGTCGACCGGCAGGGTGACGCCGGTGACGAAGGAGGCTTCGTCCGACGCCAGGAACAGCGCGGCGTTGGCGACGTCCCAGCCGGTGCCCATCTTGCGGCGAAGCGGCACCTTGGCGTCGCGTTCGGCCTCGACCTGGGCGCGTGGCTTGTTGAACTCGCGCGCACGGGTATCGACCGCCATCGGCGTGTTCATCAGGCCGGGCAGGATGACGTTGGCCCGGATGCCGTACTCCGCGTTCTGGTAGGCAAGCTGCTCGGTGAACGACACCATCGCCGCCTTGGTCGTCTTGTAGGCGACATAGGGATAGGTGCTGATCACGGCGTTCGAGGAGATGTTGACGATGGCGCCGCTCTTCTGGGCGCGCATGATCGGGATCACGTGCTTGCAGGCCAGGATGCAGCTCTTGAGGTTGATCGCCACGCAGCGGTCGAAGGCTTCCTCGGTAAGGCTCAGCAGCTCGGCGTCGCCGCCGGCGATCGAGACACCGACATTGTTGTGCAGGATGTCGATGCGGCCCCAGCGCTTCATGACGTCGTCCACGAAGGCCTTGATGTCGGATTCCTTGGTGACGTCGGCCTTGATGGCATGGGCCGTGCCCTGGCTCTTCTTGATCATGTCGACGGTCTCCTCGGCGCTGCCGAGGTTGTAGTCGACGCACAGCACCTTGGCGCCTTCGCGCGCGAAGGTCAGCGCGGTGGCGCGGCCGTTGCCGACGCCTTCGCCCGGGCTCTGGCCCGCGCCGACGACGATGGCGACCTTGTCCTTCAAACGCATGTCACTTCACTCCCGGGATCGGGTACTGCTGCAGTACCTCTTTGTAGTAGGGCTCGTTGTCGATCTTCATGGTGGCGAGCACGCGCACCACGGCGTTGTAGAAGGCGATGGTGAGCACCAGGTCGGTCATGTGCTCGTTTGAAAGATGCTGCTTGATCTCGGCGAAGGTCTCTTCGGACATGCCGATGTCGCGCGTCATCTCGCGGGCGCCCTTGAGGATCGCCTTGGCGAGCGGCTCGAGCTTGGAGGGCTTGCCCTCGGTCTCGGCGAACAGGCCCTGGATGTCCTCGTCGGTGACGCCGAACTCCTTGCCGATCTTGACGTGATGGGTGAACTCGTACTCCGAGCGCTCCAGCCAGCCGACCTGCAGGATGGCGAGCTCGCGCAGGCGCGGGTCGAGCTTGCTCTTGAAGCGGATGAAGTTGCCGATGCCATTGAAGGCCTTGGCCATGTCCGGCGAGTTGACCAGCAATTTGTGCAGGTTGGTGTTGCGCTTCAGCATGTCGCGGTATTCGGGCGCGACCTGGTCGGGCTCGAGATAGGGCAGGCGGGCCATTCGTCTATTTCCTCCAATTAACTTCTAGGTGGCTGAATCTCGCTCGGGCCCCTGCAGCGTCACGCCGCCGTCGATCACCAGCACGTGGCCGGTGATATAGCGGGCGTGGTTGGACAGCAGGAAGCGCACGCCATGGCCGATGTCCCAGCCGGTGCCCTCGATCTTCAGGACCGAGGCCTTGGCGCGGGCCGCGCGCGCGGCCTCGCTCATGCCGTTGCCGCGATTGACCATCGGCGTGTACATCGGGCCGGGGCAGATGCAGTTGACCCGGATGTGGTCGCGGCCGTGATCGACCGCCATCGCCTGGGTCAGGCCGATCACCGCAGCCTTCGACGTCGTGTAGGTCGTGAGACCGCGCGGCCGCAGTGCCGAGATCGACGAGATGTTGACGATCGAGCCGCCCTTGGCCGTCTTGATCATGGCCGGGATGGCGTGCTTGGACAGCAGGAACATCGTCTCGACATTGACCTGCATGACGCGGCGGTATTCGTCGGGCTTCTCGTCGACCACGCTGCCGCGGCTGCCGATGCCGATATTGTTGTCGAGAAAGTCGAGCCGGCCCCAGCGGTCGACCGCGGCATCGACCAGCTGCTTGCACTCGGCCTCCTTGGTCATGTCGCCGGCATGCGCGGCGGCGTGGCCGCCCTCGGCCTTGATCATGTCGACGGTGCGCTCGGCGAGCTTCAGGTCGAGGTCGGCCACCAGCACCCTGGTGCCGGCGCGCGCCAGCAGGATCGCGGCCGCCCGGCCATTGCCGATTCCGTCGCCCGCCGCACCGCCGCCCGATACGATCGCAACCTTGCCGGCCAAGCCGGCGTCATCCTCCGGTCCCTTCATCCGATCCCCCTTGCTCCCCCGAACTCAGGACGAGTGGTTCACTTCGCGTCGTCCCAGTCGATGCGGAACGCTTCGCCCTGTCGCTTGATGGTGCCGGCATTGGCGCCTGGGAAGTGCGCCGGGCACAGCAGTGCACTGCTTTCGACGCAATCCTCCAGGAGCTGGCGCCGCGAGCGCGCCGACATCTCCTGGTCGGTGCAGAACTGGCTCGACCAGTCTGGATGATAGACCTGGATCGGGTGGTGCATGATGTCGCCCGAGAAGCAGGCCTGCCGTCCGCCGTCCTTGAGGTTGATGGCGATCGAGCCCGGCGTATGGCCGGGATAATCCTTGATGGTGAGCAGCGGGTCGGGTTGGTGGTCGCTGTCGATCATCACCGCCTTGCCGGCCTCGACGATGGGCAGCACCGAATCGTCGAACGAGCCGTCATTGACCTTGCCGTCGCCCTGCCTGCCGCGCTCGCTCTCCCAGTGGGCGTACTCGCGCTTGCCGAACAGGTACCTGGCGTTGGGGAAGGTCGGGACCCAGCGGCCGTCGACAAGCTGGGTGTTCCAGCCGACATGATCGACGTGCAGATGGGTGCACATCACGAAGTCGACCGACTCCGCCGGGCAGCCGCAGGCTTTCAGGCGATTGAGGAAGGGCGTGTCGAGATTGCGCCAGCCGGGATTGGTGCGCTGCTTGTGATTGCCGAGGCAGGTGTCGATCAGGATGGTGTGCCTGGGCGTCTTCACGATCCAGGTATGGACCGAGCCGACCAGCCGGTCGGAGCCCGGCTCGACATGGTCGGGCACCATCCAGCTCTTCTGGGCGTCGAAGGCTTCCTGGTTGAACTTGGGGAACATGCGTGCCGGCTTGAAGCCCGCGCCGCAGATCTCCTCGACCTTCTCGATGGTGGCTCCGCCCAGCTTGCGCACGGTCATGGCGTGGCTTCCCTCTAGAACGTGACGACGCTGCGGATCGACTCTCCCTTGTGCATCAGGTCGAAGGCGTCGTTGATCTTCTCGACCGGCATGACGTGGGTGATGAGCGAATCGATGTCGATCTTCTTGTCCATGTACCAGTCGACGATCTTGGGCACATCGCGCCGGCCCTTGGCGCCGCCGAAGGCGGTGCCCATCCAGTGGCGACCGGTGACGAGCTGGAAGGGGCGCGTGGAAATCTCCTGGCCGGCGCCGGCGACGCCGATGATCACCGACTTGCCCCAGCCGCGATGGCAGCATTCCAGCGCCTGGCGCATCAGCTTGGTGTTGCCGACGCATTCGAAGCTGTAGTCGGCGCCGCCGTCGGTCAGCTCGACCAGGTGCGCGACGAGATCCTTGCTGCCCAAGGTCGAGGGATTGACGAAGTGGGTCATGCCGAACTTGCGGCCCAGCGCCTCGCGCTCGGGATTGAGGTCGACACCGACGATCATGTTGGCGCCGACCAGGCGCGCGCCCTGCACGACGTTGAGCCCGATGCCGCCCAGGCCGAACACCACGACATTGGCGCCGGCCTCGACCTTGGCGGTGTTGATGACGGCGCCGATGCCCGTGGTAACGCCGCAGCCGATGTAGCAGACCTTGTCGAACGGTGCGTCGGGCCGGATCTTGGCCAGCGCGATCTCGGGCAGCACGGTGTAGTTCGAGAAGGTCGAGCAGCCCATGTAGTGATGGACCTTCTTGCCCTTCAGCGAAAAGCGCGACGTGCCGTCCGGCATCACGCCCTGGCCCTGGGTCGAGCGGATGGCGGTGCAGAGGTTGGTCTTGCCCGAGAGGCAGGATTTGCACTGCCGGCATTCCGGCGTGTAGAGCGGGATCACGTGATCGCCCTTCTTCAGCGACACGATGCCCGGCCCGACATCGACCACGACGCCCGCGCCCTCATGGCCGAAGATCACCGGGAACAGGCCTTCGGGATCGCCGCCCGAGCGCGTGAACTCGTCGGTATGGCAAACGCCCGACGCCTTGATCTCGACCAGCACCTCGCCGAACTTCGGCCCTTCGAGGTCGACTTCCTCGATCTCGAGGTTCTTGCCGGCCTCGAAGCAGACTGCCGCCTTTGTCTTCACGCTCGTCCCCCTGGGAATCAAGGGGCGAAGCCTAGAGCAGGGGAGGCAACGATGCTACCGGAGTCGTTGCGCGAAGCGAAAAGTAGGACATCGACACGCGCCCGCTGTCA
>NZ_BKAJ01000304.1 GCF_007992495.1 Reyranella soli | reverse complement strand
CCGCGCGCTTCCAGCGCTCATGAGGCGCGCTGGAAGCGCGCGATCCGGAAGAGCATGAGGCTGCCGCCTTCAGTCCTTCGGCGTGTGGAACGGCTGGTTGCGCTGGTCGTCGACCTGGTCGGCCACTTCCTTCAGCCAGGCGCGCGCCTGTTCTTCGGTCTTGAACAGCCGCGCCGGGCGCCTGGCGGGTGAGATATTGACGAATCGCCGGAAGGCCGTGCGCGCCCTTTCGTTCAGGCCGATGACGGCGAGCGGCCCGCTCTTCAGCGTGGCGGTGTAGGCGCTCAGCCTGGCGCCCATCGCCATCACGTCCTCGTCGGTATAGATCGGATCGGCCTTGGTCGCGTCGAACAGCTTGCCGTACTGCAGCACGTCGGCCACCGCCAGGGCATCGAAATGCTCTTCCATCTCGGGCAGCGTCACGCGCCCTTCGGCGATGATATGCACCAGCTTCTGGTCGTGGAAGATGTCCCATTTCAGCGGCATCGGCTGGCCTCGACGCCGACCCGCGTCGCGCTGGCGTCGACGACGATGGTAGAAAGCCGCTTCATTCGCCACCGAGAGTATTGGTTCTGTCGGCCGTCAACAAGGCCGTGCTAGCGTTCGTCCATGCTCGACTTGCTCCTGACCAATGCCGCCGTCGCCACCATGGCCGACGGTCGTCCCTTCGGTCTGGTGAAGGATGGTGCGGTCGGCATCGAGAAGGGAAAGATCGCCTGGATCGGCGCCGCTGCGCAGGCGCCGCCCGCCACCACGGTGCGAGACCTTTCCGGCAAGGTCCTGACGCCGGGCCTGGTCGACCCGCACACCCATATCGTCTACGGCGAGGAAGGCCTCATAGACTTCGAGGTGCTGTCGCAGGGCGGCCAGCGCTGGGACCTCGAGCCGGCCGGCGGCGGTGTCGGCAACCTCGTGAAGCGCACGCGGCTCTTGTCGGAAGAGGCGCTCTACGCCGCGAGCCGTGCGCGCATGAGCCGCCTGATCGCCAACGGCGTCACCACGGTCGAAAGCAAGTCGGGCGCGGGCCTCGACATGGATACGGAGCTGCGCTCCATGCGCGTGTCGCGCCGGCTCGGTCGCGACCTGCCGGTCACCGTGGTCTCGACCTATCTCGGCGCGCACGGCCTGGCGCCCGAATTCGCCGGCCGGCGCGACGACTACGTCACCTTCATGAGCGAGGAGGTATTGCCCGAGGCGGTGCGCCAGGGCCTGGTCGATCAGGTCGACGGCTTCTGCGACAAGGTGGGCTTCACCCACGCCCAGATGGATCGCCTGTTCGCCAAGGCCCGGTTGTACGGGCTCGGCGTGAAGCTGCATGCCGACCAGTACACCGACTTCGGCGCCGGTGCCGTGGTCGCCCGGCATCGCGGCCTGTCGGCCGATCATCTCGAATACGCCTCGGAAGCGACGGTCCGCGGCATGGCCGAGGCCGGCACCGTGGCGACCCTTCTGGCCGGCGCACACTTATCCTTGAACGAGACGCAGAAGCCGCCGGTAAAGCTCTTCCGCGAGCTCGGCGTGCCGATGGCGCTCGCCACCAACTCGAACCCGGTGAGCTCGCCCACCGTCTCGCCGGCGTCGCAAATGCATCTCGCCTGTTTCCTGTTCCGGCTGACGCCCGAGGAGGCGCTGAAGGGCTTCACGGTGAACGGCGCCCGCGCGCTCGGCCTGCAGGCGAGTGCCGGCCTGATTGCCGTCGGCCGCGCCGCCGACCTTGCGGTATGGGACACCGACGATCCGCGCGGCATCGCCTATGCCATTGGCGGCGCGCCTTGCCTCGCCGTGATCAAGGACGGCCGCATCGTGCACGAGGCGCCTGTTCCTCGGTTTGATCGGCCCGACCTGGTGCGCGCATGAGCCGCGACGCCGAGCTGCTGGCTCTCCTCGAGGCCGAGCGTGAGCGCCAGGTCGATTTCCTGCAGCGCTTCGCACGCATCGACACCGCCAACCCGCCGGGCGACACGCGCCAGGCCGCCGACCTCTTCCGCGCTTTTCTGGACAAGGAAGGCATCGCCCATCGCACCGAGGCGCCCAAGGCCGACAATCCCAACATCATCGCCGGCTTCGAGGGCGGCAAAGGTCCCGGGCGCCATCTGGTGCTGAACGGCCATCTCGACGTCTTCCCGGTCGGCGACCGCGCCGCCTGGCAGCGCGATCCCCGGTCAGGCGACATCGCCGACGGCCGCCTGCACGGCCGCGGCACCGTCGACATGAAATGCGGCACCACGGCGCTGCTGTTCGCCTTCGCCTGTCTCCATCGCCTGCGCGAGGAGCTTTCGGGCCGCGTCACCCTCACCGTGGTGTCGGACGAGGAGACCGGCGGCAAATGGGGCACTGCCTGGCTGCTCGAGAACTGCGCAAGCGAAGTGACGGGCGAATGCGTGCTCAACAGCGAGCCCAGCGGGCTTGCCACCGTGCGCTTCGGCGAGAAGTGCATGCTTTGGCTGCGCTTCACCATCGCCGTGAAGGGTGGCCACAGCGCGTATCCCCACACCGGCGGCAGCGCCAACAAGGTGGCGGCGGCGCTGATCCAGGATCTGCTGGCGATCGAGAAGATGGTGCCCGACGAGCCAGGAACGGTGCGGACCACTCTCGACCGGCCGGAGGTGCGGGCGGCCGCCGAGCTCTCGCTGGGCGCCGGCGCCGCCGAGGTCATGCGCCGCGTGTCGGTCAATGTCGGCACCATCCAGGGCGGCGTGAAGATCAACATGCTGCCGCCGCAGTGCGTGCTGGAAGTCGACTTCCGCCTGCCCGTCGGCATCAGCCGCGCCGCGGTACTGGCCAGGGTCGCCGAGATCGCCGCCCGCCATCCCGGCACGCGCTTCGAGGAGCTGCTGCCGGGCGGCCCCGAGGCCAACGTCTCCGATCCGACGCACGAGATGATGGGCCATCTGCTGCGCCGCGCTGGTGCACTGGCCGGCGCACTGCTCGCGTCGCCGCCGCAGCCGATCGTCAGCCTGGGCGGCACCGACACGCGATTCTGGCGCGCCAAGGGCGTGCCCGCCTTCGTCTATGGCTGCTCACCCGCCGGCATGGGCGGGGTCGACGAGAGCGTCAGCCTGGCGGAGTTCCATCACGTGATGAAGGTCCATGCGCTCGCGGCGTGGGACTACCTGACTAGCGCTCGTAGTTGATCGGCACGACGAACGTATGGCTGCTGTCGGCGAGTTCCGCCGGCAGCGGTGCAAAGGGCGACGCCTTGCGGACCGTCTCCATGACGCCGCGATCGAGCGCTGGCGAGCCGCTCGGCCTGGCAAGGGCGACATCGACCAGCCTGCCGTCGCGGCCGATGGTCATCCGCACGACCACCAGGCCGCGCTCGCGCTCCTCGCGCGTTGCCGGCGTGAAGCGGGCCTGCGACAGCTTGCGCACGATCTGCAGCAGGTAATCCTGCTGTGCCTGGTGGGCGCTGTAGGTGGCGGCCGTTCGCGTGACCGGCGAGGGGGCGCCCGGCGAGGCGCCGCCCGAGAGATCGGCCTCGTTCTGCTGGGATGCGCGCTTCGGGGTTGCCTGCCGCACGGGTTGCTGCGGCGCGGGTGCCTGCGGGTGGTTCTGCAGGACAGAGGACCTGGCAAGCGCGGTCGGCGCGGTGCGGGCGAAGTCGCGGCCGCTGACCAGCGGCGGCGCGTCGACACCCGGCAGCATCGTTTCCAGGGTGGCTTGTGGCCCCGGCGGCGCGGCGCTGGTGCCGAAGTCGCGCAACAGCAGTACGGGCGGCGGTTCGGCCGACGGCAGGGTGCGGGCGATGTGCGGCTCGGCTGGCGTCGGCAATGGCGCCGACGCCGCTTCCGACGGGCCGGGCGCGAGAGCGGCGGACGCGGTGCCCGATCCGCCGGAGGGCAGCCGCTGCGCCGCCTGCTCGGCGGCGGGCACGGCCGCCTCTTCGAACGGCGCCGTCGGCCGTTCGAGCGTGAGCTCGATGGCCTGCTCGCTGAGCCGCTCCTGGCGCGGCAATGTCTCGGGCAGCAATGCCGCCAGCGCCGTCGCGTGCAGCAGCGCCGAGGCGACCACGGCCAGCGCCGACGCGCGACGGAAGCGCCAGGTCGTGACGTCGTCCGATTCGTCGATCATTGGCAGACTTCCAGCGGCAGGCGCTGGGTGTAGGCAGCCGTCAGGCAGTCGGCCGTGCTCCTGAACTGATCGCGCCGGAAATAGATGGCGCGCAACGAATAGGGGCGCGCCGAGCCCTGCAGCGCGGTCGTGCCGGACGGATCGCCGCCGGCATCGATGCCGCTACCATTGCCGTTGCCGCCGACGCCGTTGCCCGCGCCGCCGACGCCTATTCCGACGCCGCCATTGTGAGCGGGCGCCACGCTGTTGGTCGCCGCCGCCCCCGCGCTGCCGACACTGACGCCTGTCGAGGCGGCGCTGCCCGCACTGCCGCTGCCGCCCGAGCTGCCCGCCGCACCGGCGCTGCCTGAGCCGCCCGCCGCGCCGGCGCTGCCTGAGCTGCCGCCGCTGCTGGCGCCTGCGCCACCACCACCTGAGCCACCGCCTGCGCCACCAGCGCCGCCTCCGCCT
>NZ_BKAJ01000303.1 GCF_007992495.1 Reyranella soli | reverse complement strand
GGTCCGGAAGAGCATGAGAGCTACACCATCGGCAGTCCGCGCACGACACCCATGTCCCAGAACCACAACGGGCGCCAGTCGAACGGATCCATGCGTCCCTTCATCCAATCCTGATGCCAGTCGAAGCCGGTCCAGACCTCGGTGTGGAGGCCGGCGAACTGGTTGTTCATGAAGCACACGATTCCCGGCCGGTTCAGAATGGCCGATCTCGACTCGGCCCGAGACGCCACCTTGCCGTTGCCGAGACGCGAGATCTCCTCGCCGGTCTCGAATGTCGTATCGAGGAACTCCTTCATCTCGTCGACCGAGGCGATGTAGTGGAACTCCTTGTTGGCGGCCGCCTGGATCTTGAACTTGCGGGTCGGGCGCCGGTAGCTCTTGTTCCCGACCATCTTCGTGGGATCGGTCGTGTGGAACGACATGTTGAGCGCATGCGACATCTGAATGCAGCAGGTCGTATAGCTGGGGTCGAGGTTCTTGAGCTCGGTCACCCAACTGTCCAGTTCGTTGCCGAGAGATCCTCCCGGGTCGCTCATGGTGACGGTGTACTTGACCTTGGGCGGCGTCCCGACGGTCGCCGATGTCTGGGTGACTATCGGGTAGTACGCCTTGAAAACGGGCAAATCGATGCTGATCGCGAAATCATCCATGGGCGACTCTCCGGTCTCGATGGCGACATCGAACCCTACGCCCGATTAATGGACTCTTTGCGGCAGCTACAACGACCAGTTGATCGGCGTATCGGGGCGGAAGACCACGACGCTCTTATCGCTGCCTGGCACGTCGATGCGTTCCGGCACGTCCAGGCTGCCTGCACTCAGTGTGATGCGCTCCTCGTTAGGCAGCAGCCCATAGAAGCGCGGGCCGTTCAGCGACGCGAACGCCTCCAGGTGATCCAACGCATTCTCCTCGGCGAAGACCTGGGTGTAGACCTGCATGGCCACGGGTGCGTTGAAGATGCCGGCACAGCCGCAGGCGCATTCCTTGGTGTCGGCGGTATGCGGCGCGGTGTCGGTGCCGAGGAAGAACTGCGCGCTGCCTGAGGTCGCGGCACGGCGCAGCGCCAGGCGATGCTCTTCGCTCTTGGCGATCGGCAAACAGTAGAGGTGCGGACGGATGCCGCCCTTGAAGATGGCGTTGCGGTTGTAGCTGAGATGATGCGGCGTGATGGTGCCGCCCATGCGCGCACCGTTCGCTTCGACGAACGCCACGCCCTCCTTGGTCGTGATGTGCTCCAGCACGACCTTCAGCCCCTGATGCCGACGCAGCAACGGCGCCAGCACCTTGTCCAGGAACACCGCCTCGCGGTCGAAGATGTCGACGTCGGCGTCGGTTACCTCGCCATGGACCAGGAGCGGCATGCCCGCCTTCTCCATCGCCTCGAGCCCCTTGGCGATGCGGTCCATCGAGGTGACGCCGTGCGCCGAGTTGGTCGTGGCATGCGCGGGATAGAGCTTGGCCGCCACCCACACGCCCTGCTGCTTGCCGTTGGCGAGCTCGACCGGATCGGCGCTGTCGGTCAGGTAGCAGGTCATCAGGGGCTCGAAGGTGAGCCCGGCTGGAACCGCTCTGCGGATTCTGTCTCGGTAGGCCGACGCTTCCGCGATCCGGGTCACCGGCGGCACCAGGTTGGGCATGATGACGGCGCGGGCGAACTGGCGCGCCGTATGCACGGCGCAGGCCTGCAACATCGGCCCATCGCGCAGATGGACGTGCCAGTCGTCGGGTCGGCGGATGGTGATCGAACTGGGCAAGGTCATGATGCGTTTTCTACGCTTGCCCCCGGGCAGGCTCCAATGTTGATTGCGGGCATGAATGAACTGAAAGAGGCGATCGCCTACGCCAAGGCCGCCGAGTCCAAGTGGCCCGCAAGCATGAAGATGCCGGACGGCCAGTTCGTGATGACCTTCGATTCGGGCGAAAAAGCCCCCGACAACGAGGTGCTGGGACCGGTCACGCCGCGCGGCGGCCACTCGGGCATCGTCTATCGCGGCGGCAAGGTTCTCGCCGAATGGGGCGACGTGGCGCGCCCCGACATGACCTTCAGCGTCGCCAAGAGCTTCCTCTCCGTGCTGGCGGGCCTCGCCGTCGGCGACGGACTGATCAAGGGCCTCGACGACAAGGCCGGACCTTCCGCGCTCGATGACGGTTTCGCCAGCGAGCAGAACAAGGACATCACCTGGCGACACCTCCTGACCCAGACCAGCGAATGGCAGGGCACGCTGTTCGACAAGGAGGACCGCATCGACCACAACCGCGTGGTCGGGCTCGCCGTCGCCGAGGCGCCCAAGGGAACGCGGCGCCAACTGAAGAAGCCGGGCACGTTCTACGAATACAACGATGTGCGCGTGAACCGGCTGTCGCTGTCGCTGCTGCAGCTGTTCAAGGAGCCGCTGCCGTCGGTGCTGAAGCGGCGCATCATGGATCCGATCGGCGCTTCGCAGGACTGGAAGTGGGACGGCTATCGCAACTCGACCGTCACCATCGACGGCAAGCCGATGGTCTCGGTGCCGGGCGGCGGCCACTGGGGCGGCGGCATCGTGATCTCGGCACGTGATCTGGCGCTGATGGGCCTGCTGGTGGCGCAAGGCGGCGTCTGGGACGGCAAGCAGCTGCTGCCCACGGGCTGGACCGACGAACTGGTGAAGCCCTGCCCCGTCGCGCCGTTCTACGGATTGATGTGGTGGCTCAACACCAACAAGCGGCAGTTCGCGGCGGCGTCGGAGCGCAGCTACTTCGCGCTGGGTTGGGGCAGCCACATCGTCTGGATCGATCCGGACAACGATCTGGTCACGGTGCTGCGCTGGATCGATCGCAAGCAGGCGCCGGGCTTCGTCGAGCGCCTGCTGGGGGCGATCGCCAAATGAGCCTCGACTACTCGGCCGTCCCGCGCATGCCGGACGGACGCACCGCCGCCGAACACATCGCCGCCGTCGAAGCCACCGCATCGCGCAAGGTGCGCGTGCCGATGGGTAACGGTGGCAAGATGATGTGGCACATCTGGAGCGAGAACTCGGGCAAGCCCATCCTGCTCCTGTTCCATGGCGGCTCGGGTTCGTGGATCCATTGGATCCGCAACGTCCAGCCGCTGTCACAGCATTTCACGATCTACGCCGCCGACATGCCGGGCCTGGGCGACAGCGATCCGCCGAACGACGTGCGCGATGTCTGGTCGGTGACGCATTGCGTCGAGGCGGCGATGAAGGAGCTGCTGCCGGCCGACAAGACGTTCGCCATCACCGGCTTCTCGTTCGGCGGCATGGTGGCCGGTCATATCGCGACGCTGTTCGAGCCCCGGATCCGCCGCATCGTCATGGTGGGCGCCGGCGGGCTCAAGGCGACGCGCGATCCCGGGCCGAAGCTCCGCAAGCTTTTGCCCGAGATGCCGGCCGAGACCTTGGCCGCCGAGGCGCGGCGCAATCTCGAAATCCTCATGTTGCATGATCCCGCCAATGTCGATGGCGTAGCCATCCACATGCAGATCATGAACACCACGCGCGCCAAGACGCGCAGCCGCGACATGGGACGGGCCTACAAGCTCAGCGAAGTGCTGCCGCGGGTGAAGACGCCGTTGACCGGCATCTGGGGCGAGTTCGATTCGACCACCTATCCACACATCCAGGAACGAATCGACCTGTTCCGTGCCCTGCAACCGGACTTCCAGATGCATGTGATCGAGGGTGCCGGCCACTGGGTTGCCTACGAGGGCGCCGAGGCGTTCAATCGCAAACTGATCGACGTCCTCTTGCAATAGCCGGCAAGGCCCTCATGTCTTGCCCCAAGACAAGACAGAAGAACACGCAGGGGTAGGAGCATTCCATGAAGACCGAGGTCTCCGAGATCGCCGACAAGATCTATCGCCTGTCGACCTTCGTGCCCCAGATCGGGCCGAACGGATTCACCTTCAACCAATTCCTGATCGATGCCGACGAGCCGTTGCTGTTCCACTACGGCCAGCGCTCGCTGTTCCCGCTGATCTCCGAGGCGGTGAAGCGCGTGATCCCGCTCGACCGGCTGCGCTGGACGACCTGCAGCCATGTCGAGGCCGACGAAAGCGGCGCCCTCAACCAGTGGCTGGCCGCGGCGCCCAGCGCCACGCCGGCGCACGGCCAGGTCGGCTGCAACATCTGGCTGACCGACATGGCCGACCGGCCGCCGCGTGCGCTCAAGAACGACGAGGTGCTGGACCTCGGCAGCAAGAAGGTGCGCTGGATCGACACGCCGCACGTGCCGCACAACTGGGACGCCGGCGTGATCTACGAGGAGACCACGGGCACGCTGTTCAGCAGCGATCTGTTCACCCAGTTCGGCCCCTGTCCAACGACGACAACCGGCGACATCGTCGAGCCGGCCATCGCCACCGAGAAGGCGGTCCCCTTCATGCCAGCCACGCCGCAGGCCGCGCCGACCCTGCGCCGGCTGGCGGCGTTGAAGCCCGGCACCATCGCCCTGATGCACGGCCCCACCTTCAAAGGTGACGGCGAAGCCGCCCTGAAGGCGTTGGCCGACCATCACGCCAAACGGCTGCATTCATAGTCTTGCCGGACCGCGGGCCTCCAGGCCCGCTCATGGTCTTCCGG
>NZ_BKAJ01000302.1 GCF_007992495.1 Reyranella soli | reverse complement strand
TGGGGGCTGTCACCCTGACGGCTGCTGACACCGTAACACTTGCCGACACGGGAGCCATCCTGGCCGGGCTGTCAGGCGCAGACTTCGGCGGACTGGCGGCCAACGGCGTCGACAGGTTGGACTCCACCAACAACGTACTGTCGCTGAGCGTTGCCCAGTTCCAGGCGCTGGGGGCTGTCACCCTGACGGCTGCCGACACCGTGACGCTTGTCGACGCGGGAACCACCCTGGCTGGGCTGTCAGTTGCAGACATTGGCGGGCTGGCGACCAAGGGGGTCGACAGGCTCGACTCCATCGACAACGTACTGACGCTGTCGGTCGCCCAATACCTGGCGCTGGGAACGGTCACCTTGACGGCTGCTGACACCGTGACGCTTGCCGACACGGGAGCAACCCTGGCTGGGTTGACTGCGGCTCAAATCACAGCGTTGACCGGCATTGGCATCGATAGGATCGACGCCACGGACGATGCGTTGACCTTGAGTCGAGCGCAATTCGTGGCGCTGGGGAATGTAACGGCAACCCTGGACGACGCGCTAACCGTGGTCGGCACCGCGGCAGACGACAACTTCGTGTTCACGACGCAAACCTTCACCAACAACGACAGCCTGGTCGGAAGTGCGGGTACCAACGATACGCTGACGTTGGGGGGCGACTACTCGGCAGGCGTGACGTTCGGGTCCGAGGCATTGTCGGGAATCGAGCGGATCGTGCTTCAGCCCGGCGGCGATTTCGACGTCACGACGGTCGAGGCCAACGTCGGAAGCGGTCAGATGTTGACTGTGGCGGGCACTACGCTCGGCACTGGCGACTCGCTGATCTTCAACGGGTCAGCCGAAACCGATGGGCGATTTACCTTCCGGGGAGGCGCCGGCCCGAACACCTTCACGGGCGGCAACCAAGCGGACACGGTAGCGGCTGGTAGCGGGGTGGATACACTCCGCTACACGTCCGCAGGGCAGTCCACCAGCACGACATATGACACCGTCGGGGGGTTCGACTTCGCGCAGGACCGCCTCGATGTGGCAGGCCCGGTCACCAACACCAAACTGGCCAGCGGTGCGCTGAGCAGTGGGGCGACCTTCGACTCGGGTCTGGCCGCTGCACTGGCCGGGCTGGGTGACAACGAAGCCGCCCTGTTCACGGCGACGGGCGGCAACCTCAACGGCTCCACCTTCGTGGTAGTCGATCAAAATGGGCTGGCCGGATACCAAGCCGGAGAAGACCTTGTTCTAAGGTTGACCAATCCAACCAACCTCGGGTTGTTCCAAACTACGGACTTCTTGTGACCGACGGTCATTGGAGGACAGGTCAGTCGCCCGCTAGCGGTGCAAAAAGATGGCAGGAGCAAGATGCCAAAGTTGAACTCGGCCGACCGTTGGCGGACTAGGCCGCCGACAGGAAGTCGAGGGGAGAAGGGAAGGTACACGGAGAACGTTGGATTTCGGTTTCGAACAATTTCCGTAGGGCCGGCTCGGTTCAAAAAGCCTAACTGCCGCTGCCTTTTCGGTAGCGGCTTTCCCGTCGGCGATGCGCGCTTCCGAGACTCAGTCCTCGACCTCGGGGTCGTCATGACGATTGTAGCAGCCTACTCCAACATCGGTTCTTCGCATGTCGTCAGATACACGGAGGTTTCCGCGCTCCTCGAGGAGTGTAGCGCCCTTTATTGGGGACAATGTTCCGACCCATGGCGATGGATTAGACGCGTCCAGCCATCAGCGGTGCTTGTGCCGATACTGCATTGGCGTCTCGTCGGTCCACCGCCTGAAGGCCCGCACCAGCGGCCCCGGCTCTGTATAACCCAGCGTGTAAGCGATTTGATTCAGGCGCAGATTGGTGTTCGCCAGGTAATACTTGGCGAGATCGCAACGTGCGCCGTCGACCAACTCGCGATAGCCGGCGTTGCGCTCGCCGAGCCTGCGTTCGAGCGTCTTGGCGCTCATGTTGAAATGGCGCGCAACGTCGTCGAAAGCGGGCGCCCCCTTCGCCAGTCGTTCCACGACGTATTGCCGGACGGAATGGGCAAGGTCCTCCTTTCGCGGCCGGGGGCCGATGATACGGCGGCAAGCGGCCTCGAGCGTGCGCAGCAGCCGGTTATCGGCGCCAATCACCGGCAGCCGCAGGGTCTCCTCCGAGAAGATGACCGCATCCCATTCGGCTTGGAACCGGACGGAACAACCGAGAATGCCCTCGTAGTCGATGCGCTCGTTGGGCCGGCTATGAATGAACTCCACACGTACTGGGGTCGCCTTCGACCGCGTCAGCTCCCGCGCGCCCTTCACGAACAGCGCCGACACCCGTTCGGAATTTTGCCTCAACGTGCGAAGGGTGGGATTGGCGTCACGGAAGCGAAGGGCGCTGACTGGTCCTGCCTCTTCGAGAGCTGCGTCGGTTCCTTCGTTGGTGACGGCGATGTAGCGCTCTACGTTGGCCAGCGCGTCCCCTAGTGTCGGCGAATTGGCAGCAATAAAACCGAGCAAACCGTTGTCGCGAACGTCGTGTGAGACGCCGAGCTTCAGGCCATAGGCGGGCTCTGCCAGGAGCAGGGCCGCGCGCTCGATCAAGCGCATGAAGGCGGCATAGGAAATGCGGCCGTCGGGACTGGCGATTTCTGCCCGGGATATGCCCACCTCCCTCAATAGGCCGTCGAGCGCATGCCCTGCGCGCCGCAGATCGTCCGCGATGTAGGTGGCCCATCGGGCCTCGATCATTTGAACCGGCACAATGACGCCAAGGGTCAATAGTCTGACGGGTGAAGTCAATGCACGTACCGCGCGTGATGCGCAAACTGGCCGGAGTGGTTCACCCCCAGGGAGACAGGATCGCCGCGCTACGTGGTTCGGTCCGTCAACCAGAAGTCGGCCCGTGTCCACCCACACCTCCCACTCGACACGGGCCGACTTGCAGGGCGATTCGACCGCAGGCGAGGGGTTAACTGAAGAGATGATTGATGCGACCGATACCTGAAGCCCCCGACGTGACAGAGGCCGACCGCCAGCGATGCCGCGCTTTGATCGAAGCTGCCAGCTTCTACGCGGTTGACTACGAACGCGATGGCGCTTGCTGGGAGCGTGTGCTGCCAAGCGGCGACTGTCTGGTGCTGGCGGTATGGAAATCGGCGCTCTTTGGCAAGCCGGAGCGCGAAGAGTGGACCCTCGTGCGCTACACGGGACGCGGCACGCTCGGCGACGAGACCGGCCCGATGACCCTGCGCAATGCCCTCATGCGCGCCGGCGACGTAGTGGCTGGAGCTACCGACAAGCCTGCCGAAGCCCGACGGCATCAGTAGCGCAGGCCTGAAGCGAGCGATAATCCCGCAGCCGATAGGAAGGAAGCAAGGGCATGCCTAAGTCCATCCGAGACGAGCTTAGCATGATGGCTGCAGGCGCCCGGCTCGGGCAAGCTGTCGTCGATCCCGCCGCTTGGCTGTGCGTTATGGAAGACATTTGTCGGGCAGTCGGGGCCACGGGCGCCATCATGGTGCAGAGTGACGTGCGGCCGACCAATGTTCTGTACACGTCAACTTTGACTGAACTCGGACGGGGCTATGTTCGGGACGGTTGGCATTTAAACGACCCCCGCGTGGCCCGATACTTACCGCGGCTCGTTGGGGGAGAGCCCGTGATCACCGACCTCGACCTTTTCACGGCAGAGGAGGTACGTCGCGAGCCCTACTACACAGAGTTCCTGATCCCGAACGGCTTTCGCTGGCTCGGCGTTGTCGCCTTCCGCGCTGGCTCGGATCTCTGGCGGCTATCGCTCCAACGAACGCCGAACGAAGGAATATTCACGCCGGAGTCCAAGCCAGCTCTCGCAGAACTGTCGCGCCGACTTTCCGATGCTGCAACCCTGTCCAAGGCCGTCAGCCATGCCGCGCTAACAGGCTGCACCAATGCGCTGAATTTAGTCCATTTGCCCGCTCTCGCCATCGATCGCTCAGGAAGAGTTCTCGACGTAAACGCGGCGGCAGAGGCGACCTTCGACCATGAATTGAGGTTGCAAAACCGTCGGTTGTTCATCAGCGACCAAAGCGCGAGCATCGCGTTGGAGCAATTTGTCACGAGGATGCGCATCGTTTCAGAGACTGCGTTCGTGCCCACGAATCCCATCCTGGTGAGGCGGCGAGAGAGGCCACCAGTATTGATACGCGTTCTGCCGATCGAGCCTGCGGCGCGTAGTCCGTTTCTCGGCGCGCGTGCTCTTCTCCTGCTCACGGATTTGCGTAAAACGCGTTCAATCGCGCCCGATTTGCTGATGCAGACATTCGGCTTGACCCGCGCCGAGGCGAAGCTGGCGGCACTGATCGGCGCTGGCCAGCCACTTGAGCAGGCCGCCAATCAGCTCTCCATCGCGCCATTGACTGCACGCACTCAGCTTAAGGCTGTATTCGCCAAGACCGACACCCATCGGCAAGGTGAGCTGGTGGCGTTGCTGTCACGTGTTCACTCACTTCGAACAGGATAGGCATACCCCATATGGGGGATGCGCGAGGTGTCCCTTTGATGGAATCGTCCCAAACAAATTCTTCCAGCCGGGTAGCGATTGGGAACGAAGAAGGGAGCACCATGGCTACAATCAAGAAGGCCGACGTGCTGGACAACGACTCAGGTCGCAATCCGGT
>NZ_BKAJ01000301.1 GCF_007992495.1 Reyranella soli | reverse complement strand
CGAAAACATCTACCGGCACCTGTCGGAAGTCGGCCACGCCGAGAGCCGCCCGCTCAGGCCAACGCCCGAAGGGCTCGACGGCAAGCTGGCGACGATCTTCCATGCCTCGACCGAGGTGACGCAGGCGATCTTCTTCTCGGCCACCATCATCATCGCGGGCTTCCTGCCCCTGTTCACCCTGTCGGGCGTCGAAGGCCACATCTTCGGCCCGATGGCCCGCACCTACGCCTACGCCCTGTCGGGCGGCCTTCTGGCCACCTTCACCGTTTCACCGGCGCTTGCCGCCATGCTGCTGCCCGAGAAGGTGAGCCATGCCGAGACCCGCGCGGTGCGCACGCTGCGCCGCGGCTACGACAGGCTGCGCGACGTCGTGCTGGCTCATCGCCGCGCCGCCGTGGCCGCGGGCATGGGCGCCGTCGCTCTCGCCGTCCTCGCCGGCAGCACGATCGGCCTGGAATTCCTGCCCAAGCTCGAGGAAGGCAACATGTGGATCCGAGCGGTCATGCCGGCCTCGATCTCGCTGGAAGCGGGCAACGACTACGCCAACCGCATGCGCCGGCTGATCAAGAGCTTCCCCGAGGCGGAGACCGTGATCTCCCAGCACGGCCGGCCCGACGACGGCACCGATTCGACGGGCTTCTTCAATGCCGAGTTCTTCGTGCCGCTGAAGCCCTTCGACCAGTGGCGCAAGGGCCTCGACAAGGACGGCCTGATCGCCGAGATGAACGACGCACTGACCAAGGCCTTCCCGGGCGTGGAATTCACCTTCTCGCAGTACATCCAGGACAACGTCCAGGAGGCGGCGTCGGGCGTGAAGGGCGAGAACTCGGTCAAGGTCTACGGCCCGGACCTCGAGACGCTCGGCAAGGTCGCCGACGATATCAAGAACGCCATCGCCACCGTGCCCGGCATCACCGACCTCGCCGTGTCGGCGTCGCTCGGCCAGCCGACCATCAAGATCGACATCGACCGCGCCAAGGCGGCGCGCTACGGCTTGGCGCCCGGCGACGTCAACGCCACGGTGCAGGCCGCGATCGGCGGCCAGGCGGCCGGCGACGTCTACGAGAACGGCAGCGACCGCCACTTCCCCATGGTCGTCCGCCTGGCGCCGCGCTATCGCGAGAACATCGAGGCGATCAAGCGCATCCCGATCGGCGTGCAGGGCACCAGCGGCATCACCCAGGTGCCGCTGAGCGAGGTCGCGACCGTCGAGCTTGTGTCGGGCGCCTATTACATCTATCGCGAACAGCAGGAGCGCTACGTTCCCGTGAAGTTTTCGGTGCGCGGCCGCGATCTTGGCAGCGCCATCCTGGAAGCGCAGGAGCGCGTGGCGGAGAAGGTCAAGATCCCGGGTGGCTATCGCGTGGAATGGGTCGGCGAATTCGGCAACCTCAAGAACGCCTTGCAGCGGCTGGCGATCGCCGTGCCGATCGCCATCGGCCTGATCCTGCTGCTGCTGTTCACCAGCTTCGGCTCGTTGCGTGACACGCTGCTGGCCGGCAGCGCCATTCCCCTGGCGCTGGTCGGCGGCGTGCTGGCGCTGTTCGCGCTCGGCATGCCGTTCAGCATCTCGGCCGCCATCGGCTTCGTCGCCCTGTTCGGCATCGCCGCCATGAACGGCATCATGGTCCTGGGCTGCTACAACCGCCTGATCGATGCCGGCCGCGCGCCCGAGGCGGCGCTGATCGAGACCTGCTCGGTGCAGATGCGGCCGGTGCTGATGACCTGTGCGGCGGCCTGCGTCGGCCTTTTGCCGGCCGCCTTCTCTACGGCGATCGGCAGCCAAGTGCAGCGGCCGCTTGCCGTCGTCGTGGTCGGCGGCACGCTGCTGGCGCCCTTGCTGTTCCTGACGGTGCTGCCCGCCGCGATCGGACTCTTCTCGCGCCGCACGGCGCGGCGAACGGTGCTGGCGGCCGGCGTGGCGGAGGCCCACTGATGGCCCGCGGCCGCCGTGTCTCTTGCCTGGCGCTGGCAGCGTCGCTCGCCGGCTGCATGGTCGGCCCCGACTTCAAGACGCCGGAGCCGCCGCCGACCAATCGCTATCTGCCCGACGAGGGCACGACCCTGAGCCTCGTCTCCGCCGGCATCCCCGGCGGCGAGGCCCAGCGCGTGGTGCAGGACCTCGACATCCCGAGCCAATGGTGGATGGTCTTCCAGTCCCAGCAGCTCAACGGCCTGATCAATCGTTCGCTCAGGGCCAATCCCGACATCAAGTCGGCGATTGCCGCGCTCAAGGTGTCGCAGTACACCGCGCGCGCCCAGCGGGCCACCCTGTTCCCGACCGTCGGCGTGGCCGGCACCGCCGCGCAGACCCAGGCGCCCACCGTGCTGTCGGCGCCGACGGCCGACCCCAACAACTTTGTGTTCGGCCTGTTCACAGCGCTGCTCAACATCACCTACTCGCCCGACGTCTGGGGAGGCACGCGGCGCGGCATCGAGTCTGCCGAGGCGCAGGCCGAAGCGCAGTGCTTCCTGCTCGAGGCGGCTTACCTTACGCTGGCTTCCAACGTGGTCGTGGCGGCGATCACCGAGGCGTCGCTGCGCGCCCAGGTAGCGGCGACTGAGCGCATCATCGCCGCCCAGCGCGAGACGCTTGGTATCCTGCGGGGCCAGGCCGGGCTCGGCGCCATCTCCGGCGCCGACGTCGCCAGCCAGGAGGCGGCACTGGCGCAAGCCGAGGCAACCTTGCCGCCCTTGCGGAAGGCGCTGGCGCAGCAGCGCAACCTGCTCACCACCCTGACCGGCAGCCTGCCCAGCACGGCACTGGCCGAGAACTTCGAGCTCAACGACCTGAAGCTGCCGGCCGACCTGCCGCTCAGCCTGCCGGCACGGCTGGTCGAGCAGCGGCCCGACATCCGCGCCGCTGAGGCCAACGTCCATTCGGCTTCGGCGCAAGTCGGCGTCGCCGTGGCCGCCCAGCTGCCGCAGATCAACCTGTCGTCGACGATCGGCTCGCAGGCCCTGACCCTGGGCTCGCTGTTCAGCCCGGCGGTCGGCCCGGCTTACAGCGTCGTCAGTGGCGGCATCCTGCAGCCGCTGTTCGACGGCGGCGCGTTGCAGGCCAAGAAGCGGGCGGCGCAGGCCTCGTTCGAGCAGGCCCAGGCGCAGTATGAATCGACGGTCCTTATCGCCTTCCGCAACGTCGCCGACACGTTGCGTGCGCTCGAGTACGACGCGCAGACGCTGAAGGCGACCGTGGCGGCCGAGCAGGCCGCGGCGACCAGTCTCACCATCGCGCGTCGTCGGCTGGACGTCGGCGACACGACTTACGTCGTCGTGCTGATTGCCGAGCTCACCTATCAGCAGGCGCTGTTGGCGCGCATCCAGGCGCAGGCCAATCGACTCATGGATACTGCGGCATTGTTCCAGGCGTTGGGCGGCGGCTGGTGGAATCGCGATGAGCCGACCAATCCGGCACAGCGCATGGTCTGCAAGCCGCCCAAGCCGCAGCGGCCTCCAAGTCAGTAAGCTGTAAGCCACGTATCGTAAGAGACCTGTAAGGGAGCAGCTGCCGTGCGACGGCAGCCATCAGGGCAGGTCACGATATGCAGGCAATTGTCGGCGCAGCTCTTCGCCAGCGCATCCTCGTGATGATCCTGAGCGTGACGGTGATCGCCGGCGGCCTGTTTGCTTATAGCAACCTGAACATCGAAGCCTATCCCGACCCGGTGCCGCCGCTGGTCGACATCGTTGTCCAGAATCCCGGCCAGTCGTCCGACGAGATGGAACGCTACATCACCATCCCGATCGAGGTGCAGATGGCGGGGCTGCCCTTCGTGAAGTCGATCCGCACCATCTCGCTGACCGGCCTGTCGGACGTGAAGGTGCAGTTCACCTACGACCTGACCTACCCGCAGGCAGCGCAGATGGTGATCAACCGCCTGTCGCAGCTCGGGCCCTTGCCCAACGGCGCCCAGCCCATCATTTCGCCGACCAGCCCGATCGGCGAGATCTTCCGCTATCGTGTCGTCGGCCCCGCAGGCTTCACCGTCACCGACCTCAAGACCATCCAGGACTGGATCCTGCTGCGTCGGCTGAAATCGGTGCCGGGCGTGATCGACGTCACGACCTGGGGCGGCAAGAGCAAGACCTATGACATCACCGTCGATCTCGACAAGCTCCTGGCCTACGGGGTCACGCTGAAGCAGGTGATGGATGCGCTGACCGGCGCCAACATCAATGTCGGCGCCAACACCATCAATCTCGGGCCGCAGTCGGCGGTGATCAGGAGCGTCGGCCAGATCCGCACCATGGACGACATCCGCCACACCATGCTGACGGTGCGCGATGGCGCGCCCGTGCTGGTGTCCGACATCGCCACCATCACCGTTGGCCATGAGCCGCGATTGGGCGTCGCCGGGCACGACAAAGACGATGACGTCGTGCAGGGCATCGTGCTGATGCGGCGCGGGGCCAAGACCATGCAGACCCTGCGCCTGGTCGAGGCCGAGGTCGACAGGATCAACAATTCCGATCTTCTGCCGCCGGGCGTGCGCATCGAGCGCATCTACGACCGCAGCGTGCTGGTCGACATCACCACCCGCACCGTCCTGCACAACATGGTGATGGGCGTGCTGCTGATCTTTGCCATCCAGTGGCTGTTCCTGGGTGACCTGCGCAGCGCCCTGATCGTGTCGGCCACCATTCCCTTCGCC
>NZ_BKAJ01000300.1 GCF_007992495.1 Reyranella soli | reverse complement strand
AGGGCTATCGCATACGGCCCTTCCGTCGTCTCGACCGGCGCGCCCCTCGACTTCGCTCGGAATAAACTCCACGCGGAGCGGTGAGACCTTCGCTCCACCACAAACGGCCTATCGTGGAGAGAAGGTCTCTCCGCGCGGCCCGGAGTTTACCCCGAGCGAAGTCGAGGGGGCCTTGGCCGAGACGACCGAAATCATCTCTTTTCGCCATATGCGATAGTCCTGTCCGCAAGGGGAAGGCAGGGTGAGGGGGTTACGCACGTCGCTTCCCCCTCACCTAACCTCTCCCCCTAGCGGGGGAGAGGAACATGAGGGGAAGAGGATGGGCGCCACTACGTTCGGAGGTTACTCCGCTTCCAGTGGCGCGCTCCCGGCAATGAGTCTCAGTCTCCACCGTTCTCGAGGGCCTGCTGCAGCACCGTCGCTCGCGTCGCGTCGGCCCAGAACAGGCCGCCGGTCACGGTCCAGGCGATGCCGTACCAGACGTCGTCGCTGCCCGACCAGCGGCGGATCTTGATGGTGTAGGTCTCGCCGGGCGTGCCGGTGAACTCGGCGATCTCGTAGCTGTTGTCCCACGAGCCCGAGTAGCCGACCTGCGTGCCGTTCCTGTCGAAGACCTGCAGGTCGAGATCGACGCCGAGCACCGAGGCGATGGGAAGCTCGATGCCCGGGAACGGGAACATCGTGATCTTGCTGTCCCAGGCCAGCGCCACCTTGACCTTGCGTGGCCCCAGGAAGAAGCGCGGCAGGGTGACGTTGTAGGAGAAGGTCGTGCGTCGGTCGCGGCCGATGTCGCGCGAGCGCAGGGTGCCGACGTCCCAGCCGCGGCGCGTGCCGGCGGCGTTGCGCGAGCGGCGCTGGCTGGTGATGTCGGAGGCCTCCAGCGCATCGGTGGCGCCGGTGCCGTCGGAGGCATCGACCGAGGAGACGACATCCTGCCACCAGGTGCTGCCGGCGATGTTGCGCTTGGCGGCGGCCAGCATGATGGCGCGGCAGCCCTCGGGCCACGACTTCAAGGTGGCGTCGTGGTTCTGGATCAGGGCGACGACGCCGGCGGCAGCCGGCGAGGCCATGCTGGTGCCGCTCTTGGTGAGCTTGACGGCCGTCACGCTGGTGCCGTTGGCGGCGATCTCCGGCAGCTCGCGATCGCCGTGACTGCTGGCGGGATTGCGGAACACCGAGCTGCCGGACATGGCGCCGGCTGTGTCGTCGTGGTTGCCGACCACGAGGCCGTTGTAGCCCTTGTGGTTGACGAACTCGCTGCTCGGCGGGTTGATGTTGTCGGGGTCACCGGTAAAGAAATTCCCCGCGGCCTGGCAGATCGTGGGCCACGGCCAGTGCAGGGCGAGCCAGTCCTTGTAGATGTCGTCGAACGACATTCCCGAGGCGCCGGGCTCGCTCGAGCGATGGAAGCTCTGGCTGACGACGGTGCAGCCCTTGTCCTTGACCGCCCAGCGCAGCGCATCGAGGTCCTTGGTGTTGGCCGAATGCAGCGAACATGACGGCGCATGCCCGTGCGGGGCGTTGCGCTCGATGTTCTTCACGATGCCGTGGGTGTGGCGGGCATGGTCCGACGTCGCGAAGCCGGACGACTTGAAGCGCGCGGTGATCGAGAGGTCGGTGGTGACGTCGGGGCCGTCCTCCCACACCGCGACCTTCACGCCCGAGCCGCGGAAGCCCTGGGTGTGGACGTCGTCGGAATTGGCGATGCCGATCGAATTGACGAGATCCTCGATGCCTTCGCGCTCGTGCAGGAAGACGCCGGCGACCGCGCGGTCCTTGGCCAGGGCCGCGATCTCGGCCCGCGTCAGCTCGGCATAGACGACCGGCGCCACGGGATCGCGCTCGAGGCCGCGCCACTTGTCGCCGCACCGCGTGGTGAAGGCCGCGACGACGCGGCCGATCTCGCGGCCCTGCCGCTCGACCTCGCGGGCCGGCCGTTTGGTCTCGCCCCTGAGCTTCTTCTCGCCGTTGGCCGTCGTTTCCTCGCTGCGCAGCCAGATGGCCACCGGTACGCGGCCGCGCGTTCCGGCCTTCGCCAGATGGGCATGCAGGCTCTCCTGCAGCTTGCCGAATTTCTTCGCCCGCGCGGCCTGCAGGCGGCGCAGGAGCCGCTCGGCATCGACACGGCGCCCGGACTGGTCGAAGGCCAGCGCCGTCGGCGCACCGCTCTTGCGGTCGGAGGCCTTCATGATCTCGATGTAGCGGCCGCGCGGACGGCGATCGATCGACAGCCGCTCAGCCTCCAGCGCGCCGACGCGCAGGCGCACCATGCTCTCGACGCGCAGCCGGCCGGGCACCTTGGCCACCGAATCAGTGACGAAGAACGGGATCTCGCGGTCGCCCGGGAGGCTCTTGCCGTTGCGCGAGACGAGACCGCGCACGACGAGGCAATGCTGTCCCGGCGGGAGCGACTCCGCTTCGGGCGACCAGCTCGCGACGCGGCCGGCGCGGGCCAGCGCCACCTTGCCACGCACGCCGCGGACGACAATGCCGCCCTGCGCCGCCTCGGCGTCGAAGGCGCTCGCGGCCTCGACGGCGACGGTCGCGCGGGGAAACAGGATCTCGTTGGGAACGACGCTGACCTTGAGGCTGGTTGCCTTTGCCATGGTGCACCTCTTGTTGGAGAAGACGCGAACTGCGGCTACCGGCGAGGAGGTGTCGCGCCGAGGCGCAACGATGGCCGGCGTGCAGGGTGGCGATGGTGACCTTAGACAATTGGCCGAACGGGTCTGTGGCTTAGCGCACACAACCGCAGCAAGAGTGAAGTTCACCGGAAGGGCGGCACCGCGTGGACGGACTTCGGGCGACGCGCCTCTGCGAAGCCGGGGCGCGGCTCAGTCGTTGGCGGCCTTGCGGCCGGCGCGCACCAGCGCCTCGCCCTCGGCGGTGCGTGCGGGCAGCCGGGACATGCCGTTGCGCTCGATGAGGCCGAGGCGGCGCAGCCGCACCTCCATGTCCATCGAGGGCCGGCGCTGGCCGATGCTGCTGTCGATGGCAACCAGGGCGGCGAACTCGTCGGGGGTCAATGACTTGTCGGGCATGTCCCGATCTAACACGGGCGGCAGGCCACGGCTTGCACGGCGTCGCGCCTGCCGACACGGGATAAAGCGGACATTGTCGCGGAAAGCGCCTATAGGGTCGCGTACCGCGGATGTCCCGCGTGCTGGCCCCTGTTCCGGCCAGCCGAAAGGAATCCGATGGCCCAGAAGCACCGGCGCAGCAATCGCGAAGCCAGGAAGCCGTTCGTGGCGTCGCACGGCAATGCCCGCCGCTTCGCCGCCCGCCGAACGTAGCGCCGATGGCCAACCAGCGTCCCGACCTGCTCGCCCGTCGCCTCGTTCGCGACATGATGATCTATACGCGCGGGGTCAAGATGCGCTGGGTGCCGCTGGAGACCGTGGCGCGGCGCCTGGTGCTTAAGGACGCGAACGCGACATCGGCCGCCCTGGCGCTGGCCGAGTCCGAGGGCTGGCTGACGGTGAAGGACGGAGAGAGCCTCTGCCTCACCGATGCCGGCCGCCAGATGGCCAAGCTCTAGGGCGGCGTCCAGCGCCGCTCACCTCCGCGCTGCAGCCCTCCCCTTCTTCGCCGGCACCCACCTCACCACCCCGTTCTCCAGCAGCTCGTTCATAAACCGCACCGTCTGCTCGATCCCGCGCGCGAACGCCGCCTGCCGTTCGGGCTCCAGCAGCACGCCGGGCTTCAGCACATAGCGCGCCGGCTCCTTCTCGACGACGAAGCCGAGCTCGAGCAACTTGCGGATCTTGCGGCGCACCGTCTCGCGCGGCATGCCGGTGGCGGCGGCGATAGAGGCCGCGTTCACGGCGCGCTGCTCGGCGACCGGGATGGCGGTGTCGAAATCCTTGTGCTTCTGGCGGAAGGCGGCGTCGCGCATGCCGGGCTCGACGCCCGCCGTGCCGATGATCTCGGCGACCAGGGCGAGGTCGAGATCGCCGAAATAGAGTTCGCGGCGCTCGCGCTCGATGCGGTGAAGGTAGTTGCCCGCAAGGTAGACGAACATGCGGCTGTTCGCCGGCCTCTCGACCAGGGCCAGGCGCCCTTCCGTCGCGGTCGCCGTGGCGCGGCGTCGGGGTGCCGCGTCGCCCTTGCGGTCGGCCATGTAGCGATCGGCCGCAGCGCGCGGTGCTCGTGCTGGTTTCCCCACCCTGGCAATCCCCCTTCGTCCCGGTAAGAGGCTTCTAGCCTATCCCGGGCCGAGGAGTGTCAGCGACCGAACCTGACGCTGGCGCCCGGCCGCGCATGGCCGGTGACGGTGCAGCCCGGCGCCGTGGCGCGCAGGTTGTCGAGAAGCTGCCGCACCGCGCGCTCGTGATGATCGGCGGTCGCCGCCTCCGCCCAGGCCAGCCCGCTCGGGCTGGCCGGCATCGGGAATTTCGGCGGGGCGGCGGCCAGCACGACCTCGACCACGGGCGAGCAGGCCGTGCACACCAGCCGCTCGAAGACCTGCGTGTCGCTGACAGCCGACGGCGAGAAGGGCAGGAACGCCCAGCCCTCGGCCGGCAGCGCCACCGAGGAACGGCAGTCCTGCGCGCTCGCGCCGCCTGCCATCGACCCCGGGGCCATCGACATCACAAGCGCGATCGTCATCGCCAATCGTTGCATCGTCTCCTCCCCGTCATCCCGAGCGATGCCGCCTGAAGGGCGGCGTAGTCGAGGGACCTTTTTTGTCGATGCATC
>NZ_BKAJ01000299.1 GCF_007992495.1 Reyranella soli | reverse complement strand
CGGTGAAGTTCGGCGCCTCGGCATTGATTCGCAGAGCCATTCTCTTCTCCTCGTAGCTCAAGTTCGCGGTCAGCCGGTACCACGATGGCAGCACTTCCTGAATCGCCGCGCGTGGACGGGCCTGGAAATTCCTGGACATTCCACGGATATCTGGCGAATTCTCGTACGTCGCAAAGCGAGAGGAACACGCGCCTGGCCGTCGCCTTTGCCACGAAATTGCGAATGGCCGCGGCAGCGCTTGGCTGCAGCTCGCGCAAGGAATTCTGCGCCCGCTTCCGAAGCGTGAACCCGAAGACGCAGTGCGATCTCGACCGCATGAACAAATGGGTGCAGGGGCGATCGCTGCCGCGGGCGCCCTCGGTCTACGCCGACCTCGCCGCCGTCATCGGCTCGACCAAGCCCGGACGATGGGTCGCCGATTGCAGCCCGGACGCGTTCGCCGCCGAGCTCATGGTGCTCACCAAGGCCGATGCCGCCACGCTGGCGGTCCCGGAGAACCTTTCGCGGCGCGGCAACCCGCGCGCTGCCGGACTGCTCGGCGGCGTGACCACCCTCACCGGCGCCTTCGCGGCCTACTCGCTCGCCTGGTCGCCGCCTTTCCTGGGCCGCGTGGTGCGCGGCTTCTTGCGTCTGGCCGCCGGCAAGAATGGCCCCCTGATCGCGACGTACACCGAGACCTTTCAAGGACGCCACCTGCACATGTCGGCCGAGGTATGGATCGGCGGCCGGGCGATGCATTTCCTGGTGCGCGATCCGGACGGCGACATGCCGGCCTTCATCAGCCTGCAATTGCCGGGACCGCCGGCAAACGTTCTTTGCGGCGTCATGTCGGGCGTGGCCTTCATCGCGCACGAGCCGCTGCCGTCGGCCTCGCCGATCGTCTTCATCCGCGTGCCGGATACGCCGAGCCTCGAAGCCACCAATCGCTTTTTCGATCCTGCACCGGGCACCGTCGCCGCCGACCTGGTGGAACTCGGACTGAATGTTCCCGAGGCCGACCGCCTCGATGCGTTCACGCGCAAGTTCGTCGGCAAGAGGCCGACCCAAGTCACGCCTCAGGATCAGGTGACGTTCGCAAGCATGCTCAACCGCGAGCCTCTCGAAGCGGCCGGTTAACACGCACACCTCACCCTGAGGAGCGCACCCCTCGAGTACCTCGGGGTAAACTCAGTGCGCGTCTCGAAGGGTGGGCTGCAGGCTCGGTGCTCGTTCCACCCTTCGAGACGCCGCGCGTTGCGCGGCTCCTCAGGGTGAGGCGGTGCTTAAAGTCCCGCCCTGACTTGCTGACGAAGGTGATCGATCGGCAGGCGCGCGCCGGCCTGTTCGAAGTGCCAGAACGTCCAGCCGTTGCAGGCGGGCGCACCCTGCACTGCTGCGCCGACCTGGTGGATCGAGCCGCGATGGTCGCCGAGCGAATTGCTGGCCGACAGGGTGCCGTCGGCGCGCACGCGCGCATGCAGGCGACCGCTTGAATCGCTGAGCATGGTGCCGGGCTGCAACAGGCCCGCCTCGATCAGCACGCCGAACGGGATGCGCGGCTCGGCGCGCTTGCTGGGCTTGGGCGAGACATCCTCGCCGGCCAGCGGCTCGATCTGGGCGATGCGCTTGGCGGCGATCGCGGCATAGTCGGGATCGCGCTCGAGGCCGATGAAGCGCCGGCCGAGGCGTCGCGCCACCGCGCCGGTCGTGCCGGTGCCGAAGAAGGGATCGAGGATCACGTCGCCCGGATTGGACGCCGCCATCAGGCAGCGGAACAACAGCGCCTCGGGCTTCTGTGTGGGATGCGCCTTCTTGCCGTCCTCGCCCTTCAGGCGTTCGCCGCCGGTGCAGAGCGGCAACAGCCAGTCGGAGCGCATCTGGATGCCCTCGTTCAGCTCCTTCATCGAATCGTAGTTGAAGGTATAGCGGCTGCGCTGGCCCCGTGCCGCCCAGATCAGGGTCTCATGCGCGTTGGTGAAACGCTTGCCCTTGAAGTTCGGCATCGGGTTGGATTTGCGCCACACGACGTCGTTCAGGATCCAGAAGCCCTGGTCCTGCAGCGCCGTGCCGATGCGGAAGATGTTGTGGTAGCTACCGATCACCCACAGCGTGCCCTCGGGCTTCAGCGCGCGCCGCGCGGCGGCAAGCCAGGCGCGCGTGAAGGCATCGTAGCGGGCGAAGTCGGCAAACTTGTCCCAGTCATCGTCGACGGCGTCGACCTTGCTGTTGTCGGGACGCAGAAGTTCGCCACCCAACTGCAGATTGTAGGGCGGGTCGGCGAACACCATGTCGACTGAGGCTTCGGGCAGACGCTGCATCAGCTCAATGCAGTCGCCCACCAGGACGCGGTCCAGATTCTCCCCGAGCATCTGCTCAAGATGAGTCATCCACCGACTCACCGTCAAGAAATTACAATTGATTCAATTGTTTACAGCATCGATCCACAAGATCGAGTCGATGCTTTCCCCACACACACCAGACCTAGAGGGAGATAATCGTCACCTGGCGGAGGCCAATTGGGGAGGGAGCCTCCGCCACCCGCAAATGGGGGCTTGCGGGGCCGAGCCTGCTTGGGATGGGACAGAGCACGGCGCGGTGACAACCCAAGATAGCGCGATCCGATGCGAACGAATGCGGGGGGCCGTGCTTGCCACCGATTGGCCACAGGCCCCGCTGCTCGCATCGCGACTGCGATTGCCGATGGCACGTGAGTTGCTGAGCAGCCCCCGTAGCCATTTGCGGAGCCTTGTCCTGCTGCACCCGAACGACGCGGAACGTGAAGCCCGCGTGGCGCTCGCCGCCTGTTATCGCCTGGTGGCGAAGCTCGGTCTCGATGACCTGATCTACAACCACATCTCGATGCGCCTGCCCGGGCACGAGGACCAGTTCCTGCTCAATCCCTACGGTCTGTTGTTCGAGGAAATCACTGCATCGAGCCTGGTGCGCATCGACACCGAGGGCCGCAAGCTCGACAACGTGCCGCACGAGGTGAACGTCGCGGCCTTCGTCATCCACGCCGCCATCCACAAGAGCCGATCCGACGCGGTCTGCGTGCTGCACACGCACTCCGATGCAAGCGTCGCGGTCTCGGGCCAGCGCGACGGGCTGCTGCCGCTCAGCCAGTTCGCCATGCGCTTCTATCGGCGGCAGGCCTTCCACGACTACGAAGGCGTGGCAATCGATCTCGACGAGCAGCAGCGGCTGGTGCGCGATCTCGGATCCCACTCCGTCATGCTGATGCGCAACCACGGCATCCTCACGGTAGGCCGCACGCCGGGCGAGGCCTTCATGCTGCTGTACTATTTCGAGCGCGCCGCGCGCATCCAGCTCGCGATGCAGGCGGCGGCCGCGGCGGGCGCCACGCTCACCGTTCCAACCCACGACGTCTGCGAGAAGGCGGCGCGGCAGTTCTGGAATCTCGAGGGCGACATCCTGGTGGCGGGCGAGCGCGAATGGCCCGCCTTCCTGCGCCAGCTCGACCGCAGCGATCCGTCCTATCGCCAGTGACGCCGACATGAAACGCCGCATGCATCTGGGGCTGTTCATCCTCGGCACGGGCAGCCATGTCGCCGGCTGGCGTCATCCCGGGGCGATGACGAGCTTCCAGGATTTCAATCAGGTGCAGGAGATCGCCCGCATCGCCGAGCGCGGCCGGTTCGACCTGATCTTCATGGGCGACAATCTCTACGCCGATCCCGGCGCCCACCCCTCCTATACCGTACGGCTGGAGCCGATGACCATGCTGGCAGCGCTGGCGGCCGGCACCAGCCGCATCGGCTTGGGCGCCACCGTGTCGACGACCTATAACGATCCCTGGTCGGTGGCGCGCGTCTTCGCCTCCCTCGACCATATCAGCAAGGGGCGCGCCGCCTGGAACGCCGTCACCACCGCGAGCGGCCAGGGCGCCGGCAATTTCGGCACCGTGCATCCCGACCATGCCAGCCGCTATGAACGCGCCGCCGAGTTCGTCGATGTGGTGAAGGGGCTGTGGGACTGCTGGGCCGACGACGCGATCGTCGCTGACCGCGCGACCGGCACTTACATCGACACGGCGCGCCTGCGAGCGCTCGACCATGCCGGGACCTTCTTCAAGGTGAAGGGACCGCTCAATATCGGCCGCTGCCCGCAAGGCCAGCCGGTGGTGCTGCAGGCCGGCGGCTCGGCGCCGGGCCTGGCGCTGGCGGCGCGCACCGCCGACGTGGTGTTCTCGGTCGTCCAGGACATGGACGAGGCCAAGGCGCAGTACGCCGCGCTCAAGAAAAGGCTGCCGGCCCATGACCGCTCGCCCGAGCACGTCACGGTGCTGCCCGGCGTGATGCCAGTGGTCGGCCGCACGCCCACGGAGGCGCGCGAGAAGCTCGCCCTGCTGCAAAGCTTCGTGAACGGCTCGAACGCCTTGCAGTTGCTGTCCGACCGGCTGGGCCAGGACATGACGGGCTACGACCTCGACCAGCCGGTGCCCGAGATCGCCCTGCCGGACACCTACCACAGCTTCGCCCGCGTCATGCTGGCCAAGGCGCGGCGCGAGAACATGACCCTGCGCGACCTCTACGATCTCGTGGCGGCGGCGCGCGGCCACTGGGTACTGTGCGGCTCGCCCGAGCAGGTCGCCGACACGCTGCAGCAGTGGTTCGACGAGCGCGCCGCCGACGGCTTCAACGTCATGCCGCCGTACTTCCCGGAAGGCTTCGACGACTTCGTCGACCTCGTGGTGCCGATCCTGCAGGAGCGGGGCCTGTTCCGCCACGACTACGAGGGCGAGACCCTGCGCGACCATCTCGGCCTGCCGCGGCCGCCATCAAGATTCTTTTAGTCTTCTGGACCGCGAGCCTCCGGCTCGCTCTTGAATCATG
>NZ_BKAJ01000298.1 GCF_007992495.1 Reyranella soli | reverse complement strand
GAGGCCCGCGCTCCCGTTCACCCGATCACTGTCTTCTCGTCGATCACGTAGCTTCTGATCCGCCCGATGAACTTCGCGCCATCGGCGTGCAGCGCCTTCATCTCCGGCGTCTGCGCCGCCGCTTCGAGCGCGGCCTGGTCGTCGAACCATAGCTCGGCGATGCCGTCGATCGCGACCTCGGTGGCGGGAATGTCGGCGCGCGTGCGCTCGCCCTTGATGTGGTTCTGCACGTAGCGCCGCAGGCCGGGCACGGCATGGGCGAGCGGTGCATGCACCTCGACCCAGTGCTTCATGAACTGCTCGTGAGTCCAGTCGTCCTTGCGCGTCAACAGGCCGATCGTCTTGATCATGGTGGGCGTCTCTCCAGTTTGGGCCTACTATGAGGCATGATACGCGCGTTCGCGATCGCTCTCCTGCTGCTGTTCGCCGGCAGCGCCTCCGCCCAGACCGTACGCTTTCCCAGTGTCGCCGTCGGCAGCAGTGCGGCCGGACCGGAGATTTCCGGCTGGATGTACAAGCCCTCCGGCGCCGGTCCGTTTGCTGCGATCGTGCTGGCCCACACCTGCGGCGGCGTCGGCCCGCATACCGATGTCTGGGGCAAGCTGCTGGCCAGTTGGGGTTACGTCGTCGTCGCCCCCGATTCCTTCGGGCCACGCGGCGAGAAGTCGGTGTGCGGCCGCGGCAACGTGGTGAACGGCAACATGCGCGTGGCCGACGTGGCGGGCGCGATCGACTTCCTCAATGCCCAGCCCTTCATGCGCAAGGGGGAGATCGGCCTGATCGGCCACAGCCACGGAGGCTGGACGACGGTGCGGGCGGTCCAGAAGAGCTACGGCCTCGCTTCGCGCGGGCTGAAGGCCGCTGTCGCCTACTATCCAAGCTGCCAGCAGCGATTCGACCGCGACGTCGCCGTGCCGCTGCTGATCCTGATCGGCGACCAGGACGATTGGACTCGCGCGGAGGACTGCCGCAAGCTGCAGGCCGGAGGCTTCACCCAGCCCAGCCTCGTCGACGTCGTCTACTATCCCAATGCCTATCATAGCTTCGACAGCCGCTCGCCGGACCGCACGATCACCGTCGCTGACGGCAAGCAACATCGCCTGGCCTACGATCCCAGCGCTGCACCCGACGCCGAGGCGCGCACCAAGGCGTTCTTCGCCAAGTACCTGCGCTGACGCTCAGTCGACCGTGATCTTCGTCGTCTTGGCGAGCTCGCGCCATTCCGTGAGTTCCTCGGTGATCTCCAAGCCGAACTCGCGCGGCCCGTTGCCGACGGGCTCGATGCCGTCCTTGTCGAAGCGCGCCTGGGTCGCCGGCATGGCGACGAAGCGCTGGATGGCCGTTGCCAGCTTCTGGACCACCGCGTCGGGCGTGGCGGCCGGCGCTAGGATACCCATCCACAGATAGCCGTCGAAGCCCGGAAGCTTCTCGGACATCGCCGGCACGTCGGGGAATTGCTTCAGCCGCCGCGTGCTGGTGACCGCGAGCAGGTTGAGCTTCTTGTCGGCGATGAACTGCGCCGACTGGGTGTAGTTGTCGAGCTTGGCCTGGACCTGGCCTGCCACCAGGTCGGCCAGCGCCGGCGCGGCACCGCGATAGGGCACGTTGGTCACCTGGAACTTCTCCCTGAGCATCAGCAGTTCCATGGTGATGTGCGGCAGCGTGCCGTTGCCCGCCGAGGAGACGTTGATCTTGCCGGGGTTCTGGCGCGCATAATCGATGAAGCCCTGGAAGGTCGTGACCGGCAGCGACGGGTGCGTCACCAGCAGCATCGGGATCTGGCCCACGTTCGACACCGGGCGGAAGTCCTTCTCGGTGTCGTACGGCAGGTTGGCGCGGAACGCCGCGTTGATGGTGTGGTTGGGCGTCGTGAGCAGCAGCGTATAGCCGTCGGGGGCCGCTTTGGCGACGAGCTCGCCCGCGATCACGCCGCCCGCGCCGGTCTTGTTGTCGACCAGCACCTGCTGGCCGAACTCGGCCGTCAGCCGCTCGGCCAGCAGGCGTGCCACGATGTCGGTGACGCCGCCGGGCGGGAAGGGCACGACGATGCGGATCGGCTTTTCGGGATAGTCGGCCCACGCCGCAGTCGCGAACGACAGCAGGAGGGCGAGAATGGCCGAGAGAAGTCTCATGGGTCGATCATGCTCTTCCGGACCGCCGGCTTCCAGCCGGCTCATGCTCATGAGCCGGCCAGAGGCCGGCGGTCCGGAAGACGACGACTACTTCGCGCCTGCGAGACCCATCTGGCGGCAGAGCAGGACCAGCGTCTCGTAGATCACGTGGGCGCAGAGGTGCGCAGCCATGCCGTTGACGTCCTGCGGCGGGCTTACCGTGTTGACGTCGACCGCCACGATGTTGAGGTCGGTCAGGCAGCGCAGCAGGTCGATGCCTTCGCGCGCCGACAGGCCGCCCCAGGATGGCGTGCAGACGCCGGGCGCCGTCGACGGGTCGAACACGTCCATGTCGAAGCAGAGATAGACCGGCCGCTTGCCGACCCTGTCGCGGAACTCGGCCATGCGCTGGGCAAAGCCGCCGCGTATCAGCTCGTCGATCGAGACAATCTTGTAGCCGAGGCTCATGGCGCGCGGCACGACGCCCTGCGCATAGGTCGTGCTGCGGATGCCGACATGCCAGGAGAATTCCGGATCGACCAGCCCTTCCTCGGCAACGTGGGTGAACTGGGTGGCGGAGTTGTACTTCTCCTCTTCGCCGTAGGGATAGGAGTCGGTGTGCGAATCGATATGCAGCGCCGCCATCTTCTTGTGCTTCTTGCCGACCGCGCGCGCCACCGGAACGGTGACCGAGCCGTCGCCGCCGATGGTGATGGGGATGGCGCCGGCCTCGACGATGCGGTCGACCGCCTGCTCGGTGCGCTCGAAGGCGTCGACGATCTTGCTCGGCGTCAGCTTGACGTTGCCGCAGTCGACCAGCCCGAGTGCGGCCACCGGATCGAAGTCGGCGTTGGTCGGGTTGAAGCGGCGCATCAGCGCCGATTGCTGACGCACCGAATCGGGCCCGCCGCGCGCGCCGATGCGCATGTTGGTGCCGCAGTCGAAGGGGATGCCCAGGATCGCGGCCTTGTTGTTCGGGCCCGGTCGGCCGTAAGGAGCGCCCATGAAGGTCATGGGCGAGGTGAACAGCTCGGACTCTGGCAGGCGGTCCATGGTCATTGCTCCGCGGAGAGGAAATCGTAGGCGACCAGCGTGTGGATCTTGGCGACCGCGACCAGCTCGTCGACCAGAACATACTCGTCGGCGCCGCCCATGTTGAAGGGCGTCAGGCCGAGCACCACCGTCGGCACGTCGTACTGGCGGTACCAGCGTGAATCCGAGCCGCCGACGCGCATGTTCACGGCTGGCGTCTCGCCCAGCACCTCGGCGGCGACCCGCGCGGTGCGCTGCACGATCTCGTGCCCGGGCGGCGTGAACGATGGCTCGAAGCGCCGGATGGCCCGCCAGCTCACGCCCTCGAGCGGGGCCAGCCATTCGTCGAGCCTGGCCACGAGGACATCGGTGGTGATGCCGACGGGCAGCCGGATGTCGGCATGGGCGATGGCGTGCGTGGGCACCAGGTTGGGCGATGTGCCGCCCTCGATGGTGCCGATGTTGACCGTGACGCGCTGCAGCGTGTCGGCCTCGCCCGCGCCCGATAATGGCTCGGAGATGGGCTTGGCACGCGCGATCGCCTCGCTGACGACGGGCGGCGCCTGGAAGGGGATCTCCTCGAGGTCCTTCAACCGATCGAGCGCCGTGCGCAGCCTGTCGATGGCGTTGGTGCCGCGATGGACATGCGCGCCATGGGCCGGCGAGCCGGTGGCCTCGACCTCGACCCACATGAGGCCCTTCTCGCCGAAACGCACGACCCGGGGCGAGCCGACATCGCCGCAGATGTTGGCGTTGCCCAGCGCGTGCGGCACGTGCTTCATCATGTAGCCGGTGCCGAGCGAGCCCATGTTTTCCTCGTCGCCGGCCAAGGTCAGGACGATCTCGCCCGACCAGGCGTCGCGATGGCGCGCCAGCAGCGACGCCGCCAGCAGCGAGCAGGCCATGCCGCCCTTCATGTCGCAGACGCCGCGGCCGTAGAGCTTGCCGTCCCTCAGCACGCCGCCCAGCGGCGGCACGGTCCAGGGCAGCTGCTCGAGCAGCGGGAAGGTGTCGAGATGGCCGTTGAAGATCAGCCGCCGGCCGGGCCGAGCTCCCCTGAGGCGGCCGATCAGGCTCGCGACGCGCGGCTCGGGCTCGATGCGCTCGACCTCCATGCCGGGGATCTCGCGCAGCAGCGCCTCGGCCACAGCGGCGACTTCCTGCGTGTCGCTCGGCGGGTTGGGCGAGGCAACGGCCACCAGCCGTTGCGTGGTGGCGATCAGTGCGTCGCGCGCAGCTTCGACGTCGCGTGCCAGCGCCTGGCGAAGGTTCTTGCTCATCAACGGCTCTGCAGGCGTCGTTCCCACCAGCGGATCGCCATGGCGAGCGGCCAGCAGATGAAGAAGTAGACGACGGCGATGAAGGTGAAGGTCTCGAGCGGTCGGAAGTTGGTGGCCGACAGCTCCATGCCGCGCCGCGTGATCTCGCTCACCGAGATCACCGCGCCCAGCGACGAGAACTTGATGAGCTGCACGAAGTTCGAGGCGAGCGGCGGCAGGGTCATCTTGATGGCCTGTGGCAGGACGATGCGGCGGAACGACTGCAGCGGTGACAGGCCCAGCACCTGCGCCGCCTCGCGATGGCCCACCGGCACGCTCTGGATGCCCGACCGGTAGACCTCGGAGATGAAGGCGGCCTGGTAGAGCGCCAGGCCGATGATCAGCGCCGTCAGCGCCTCGATGCGCACGCCGAACACGATCGGCAGCACGTAGTAGACCCACAGGAGCTGCACCAGGATCGGCGTATTGCGCACGACCTCGCCGATCGTGACGCCGATCCAGCGCAGGGCCCGGAAGCGCGACATGTCCAGCAGCGCGATGACCAGCCCGCCCGCCATCGCCAGCATCAGCGTGATGGCCGAGATGATCAGCGTCATCTGCAGGCCGCCCATCAGGAAGTCGAAGCTTCCCCAGACGGTGTCCCAGCGGAACTGATATTTGAACATCGTCACCTCATTGGAGCGC
>NZ_BKAJ01000297.1 GCF_007992495.1 Reyranella soli | reverse complement strand
GGCTCTAGAGTTCTTTGTGATCACATATTTTGGCCAGTGAAACATGCGCCGCTACGACAAGTCGATCGCACTCTACGAACGGACGAAACGGCATCTCGCCGGCGGCGTCAGCAGCAACGTACGCTACGCCAGCACGCCGGTGCCGCTGTTTTTCGCCCGCGGCGAGGGTGCGCGGCTCTACGACGTCGATGGCAATGTCCACATCGACTATGTACTGGGCAACGGTCCTGCGATCCTGGGCCATGCGCCCAGGCCTGTCATCGAGGCGGTGGCGCGCACCCTGGCTGACGGCCAGGTCTACGCCGCCCAGCATCCGCGCGAGACCGAGTTGGCCGAGCGCCTGTGCGGCCTGCTGCCCGGCGCCGAGGTCGTGCGCTTCGCCACGTCCGGCACCGAGGCGGTGCTGATGGCGATGCGGCTCGCCCGCGCCTTCACCGGCCGCGACAAGATCCTGAAGTTCGAGGGCCACTATCACGGCTGGAGCGACCAGGCCTATATCAGCGCGCGACCGTCGTTGAACGAGGCGGGGCCGGCCGACGAGCCCGTGCCGGTCGCGGGCTCGCCCGGCATCCCGGCAAGCGTGCTGCAGGACGTCGTGGTCGCGGGCTGGAACGACCTGGCCGCGCTCGAGGCCGCGTTCGAGCGACATCCCGGGCAGATCGCCGCCGTCATCATGGAGCCAGTGATGGTGAATGGCGGCGCCGTGGTGGCCGAGGCAGGCTACCTCGCGGGCGTGCGCGATCTCTGCCGCGCCAAGGGGGCGCTGTTCATCTGTGACGAGGTCATCACCGGCTTCCGCGTTGGCCTGCGTGGCGCTCAGGGCCGGTTCGGCGTGACGGCCGACCTTGCGATCTACGCCAAGGCCGTCGCGGCAGGGTTTCCGCTGGCCATGGTCGGCGGGCGGCGCGATGTCATGGATACGCTGCTCGACAAGGGCGTGATGCATGGCGGCACCTACAACGGCAACGTCCAGAGCATGGCGGCCGCCATCGCCGCCCTCGACGAGCTGGAGCGCGACGACGGCGCGGTCTATCGCGATCTCGAGCGGCGCGGCACGCGGCTGATGCAGGGGCTGGCAGCTCTGGCCGCCAAGCATCGCCTGCCGATGCGCGTACAGGGACTGCCGGCGATCTTCCAGGTCTTCTTCGGCGGCGGCCCGGCGCTGCGCAACTACCGCGAGGCCGACGCCTGTGACCGCGATGCCGTGCTGGCCTTCCAGCGCGCGCTGCAGGAGGAGGGCGTCCGCATCAACCCGGCCGGCAAGTGGTTCCTGTCGACCGCGCACGACGATGCCATCATCGAGGACACGCTGGCCGCGGCCGATCGCTCCATGGCGACGCTGCGATGAGCGACATCCGCCTCGAAGGCGTGAGCAAGCGCTACGGCGCCGTCGCCGCGGCCGACGAGGTGGACCTTGCGGTGGCGCAGGGCGAGTTCGTCACCATCCTGGGCCCGAGCGGCTCGGGCAAGACGACGTTGCTGTCGCTGATCGCCGGGCTGAACCGGCCGACGGTGGGGCGCATCTTCATCGGCGGCCGCGACGTCACCGACGCACCGGCGCAGCAGCGCAACATCGGCCTGGTCTTCCAGTCCTACGCTCTGTTCCCGCATATGACGGTCCTGGAGAACGTGCTGTTCCCCTTGGGCGTACGCAAGATCGGCGGCGCGGCGGCGCGTACCCAGGCGCTCGATGCGCTGAAGCTGGTGCGTCTCGACGGCCTGCAGGATCGCAGGCCGTCGCAGCTTTCGGGCGGCCAGCAGCAGCGCGTGGCGCTCGCGCGCGCCATCGTCTTCAAGCCCGACATCCTGCTGCTCGACGAGCCGCTGGGCGCGCTGGATCGCAAGCTGCGCGAGGAGCTGCAGGTCGAGCTGAAGCAGCTGCAGCGCTCGCTTGGCGTCACCACGCTCCTGGTGACGCACGACCAGGAGGAGGCGCTGTCGCTGTCCGACCGCATCATGGTGCTGGACAAGGGCCGGACCCAGCAGGTTGCGGCGCCGGCCGACGCCTATCTGCGGCCGGCCAACCGCTTCGTCGCGGAGTTTCTAGGCATCGCCAACTTCGTCGGCTTGGCAGACGGCCGTACCGGGCTGGTGCGGCCGGAGCGCGTGCGCGTGGCCGCGGCGAACATCAATGGCGGCCGGCCGGCGCGGGTCGTCGAGACGATCTATCTCGGCCAGATGGTGCGCTATCACCTGTCGCTGGTTGGTGAGGCGGTGCCGCTGGTGGCGGCGCTACCCTTCGTCGGCAAGGCTTTTGCAGCGGGCGACGAGGTCGCGGTGTCGTGGGATACGGCCGATATCTGGCCGGTGGCTTGAGGTGGGAAGGCAACTGAGGAGTCGGAGATGAAAAGGCGTAGTTTCGTCAAGGCGGCGGCGGCGAGCCTGCCGACATTCGGTATCCTGTCGGCGGCGCGGGCGCAGTCGAAGGAGATCCGCATGATCGAATCGGGCGGTCTCAGCGGCGATTCGATCCAGGTGGGCTATATCGATCCGTTGAAGGCCAAGACCGGCATCAACGTCGTGCGCGAAAGCCCGAGCTCGCTCGGCAAGCTGCGGGCGCTGGTCGAGAGCGGGCAGAGCGGCACGACGCTGTTCGAGCTGGGGTCGGGCGTCGTGCTGCAGGCCAAGAAGCTCGGGCTGATCGAGAAGCTCGACTGGGCAGCGATCAATCCCGCGGCGATGTTCCCCGAGGCCAAGAACGAGTACGGCTTCGGCTACCAGTACTTCTCGACCATCATGGCGTGGCGCAAGGGCCAGAAGGAACCCAAGAACTTTGTGGAGTTCTTCGATACCAAGGCGTTCCCCGGCAAGCGCACCCTGCCGGATTACCCGCACTATTGCCTGCCATTCGCGCTGCAAGCGGCGGGAGTGCCGATCGACAAGCTGTTTCCGCTCGACGTCGACCTCGCCTTCAAGAAGCTGAACGAGATCAAGAAGGACGTCGCGGTGTGGTGGAAGGCGGGTGCCCAGCCGCCGCAGCTGATGAAGGACAACGAGGTGCAGTACGCGATCTGCTGGTCGGGCCGCGTCGTCGGCGATCCGGCGTTCGGCCTGAACTTCGCCGGCGGCAAGGCCGACTTGAGCTACATCGCCGTGGTCAAGGGCTCCAAGTCCGAGGACAAGCTGGCCGCCTGGAAGCTCTATCACGAGATGTCGCTGCCGGAGAACCAGGCCAAGGCCGCGGGGGTGATCTCCTATACCGGCCCCAGTCCCGATCTCGATGCGCTGCTGCCGCAGGACAAGCTCTGGCAGTTCCCGACCAGCAAGCAGAACAAGGCCGTGCAGTATTTCGAGAATGCTGAATGGTGGGCCGACAACGGCGAGGCTGTGAACAAGAAGTGGGAAGCCTTCAAGCTCAGCCTGTAGGAATGGTTTCTCGACACCAGCCTGCCTCCCCACGCTGCGCGTGGGGAGGTGTCCGCGAAGCGGACGGAGGGGTCATGAGCAGCAGTCGTGGTGCCTATGACCCCTCCGGCCCTGCGGGCCACCTCCCCAGCTTCGCTGGGGAGGAAGTGCCTAGGCCATGAACCGCTCCACCGGCTTCGCCTTCATCGCACCGCTCCTGGTGCTGATGATCGTCGCCTTCAACCTGCCCATCCTCTACATGCTGGGCCTCGCCTTCTGGGAGAAGGGGCAGGGCTTCACGCTGGAGCACTACGAAGGCCTGCTCGAAGCGCCGGTCTACCTGCGGGTGCTGGGCAACACGCTCCGCATCTCCTTGATCGCCACCATCGCCAACGTGGCGATCGGCTATCCGCTGGCGCATTGGATGCGCGGCCTGGGTCGTCGTGCGCGGCTGGTCGCCATCGCCCTGGTCGTACTGCCCTTCTGGGTCAGCATCCTGGTGCGCACCTATGCCTGGATCGTCGTGCTGGGCAATGGCGGGCTGGTCAATCGCGGCCTGCAATGGCTCGGCCTGACCGATGCGCCGGTCCAGTTCCTCTACAACGAGCTCGGCGTCACCATCGGCATGGCCAACGTGCTGCTGCCGTTCCTGGTGCTGCCGCTGTTCGCCGCCATGATCCGCATCGACGACCGGCTGCTGCAGGCGGCGGCGTCGCTCGGAGCCCCGCCGCGCACGATCTTCTGGAAGGTCTATTTTCCGCTGACCCTGCCGGCGCTGGCGGCCGGCACCTTGCTGGTCTTCATCCTGTGCCTCGGTTTCTACGTCACGCCGGCGGTGCTGGGCGGCGGGCGCGTGCCGATGATCTCCAACCTGCTCGACACGCTGATCAACCAGATCCCGCGCTGGGAACAGGCGTCGGCGATCTCGACCATCCTGCTGATCGTGGCGCTGCTGATCTTCGCCGGCTACCGCCGGCTCGACCGCAAGGCGTCAGCATGACGAGTACACCCTGGAGCCGCCGCTTGCTTGCCGCCACCGGCATCTTCGGCCTGGTGTTCCTGACCGTGCCGCTCCTGATCGTGATCCCGATGTCGTTCTCGCCGGCGCGGGCGCTCACCTTTCCGCCGCCCGGCTTCTCGCTGCGCTGGTACCAGACCTTCTTCGGCGATCCGCGCTGGATGGAAGCGATGTGGACCTCGACGGTCGTGGCGGTGCTGTCCTCGGTCGCGGCGCTGGTGCTGGGCAGCCTGGCCGCCTACGGGCTGCGCCGCGGCAGCTTTGCCGGCCGTGACTGGGCCGAGGGCAACTTCATGTCGCCGCTGATCGTGCCGACCATCATCGTGGCCATCGCTCTCTATCTCAGCCTGGCGAAGGTCGGCCTGCTCGGCTCGTTCATCGGCCTGGTCGCGGCCCACACCGTGCTCAACGTGCCGCTGGTCATGATGGTGATGGGCGTCGCCGTGCGCGAGTTCGACCTGCGCATCGAGCAGGTGGCGTGGAGCCTCGGCGCGTCGTGGAGCTACACCGTGGTCAAGGTCATGCTGCCCAACCTGGCGCCCAGCGTCTTCGCCGCCTGGATCTTCGCCTTCATCGGCAGCTTCGACGAGGTGATCGTCACCTCCTTCATTGCCGGCAAGTACGAGACCGTCCCGAAGAAGATGTTCAACGAGCTGATCCTCGAGGTGAATCCGACGATCACCGCCGTCGCCACTCTTCTGATCGCGGTGACGGTGCTGGCGTTGGCAGCCGTTACGCTCGTCCTCAGCCGTGCCGGCAAGTTGAAGCAGACGATCGTCTAGAGCC
>NZ_BKAJ01000296.1 GCF_007992495.1 Reyranella soli | reverse complement strand
AGCGTCAGTTTGAGCTAAGTCAGTCATGTGTGGCTCCTTGAACCGGCGGGATTGCCGGCGGCGCCCTAAGCCCGCGTCGCGGTGAGCCGCGAGGGTTGGCCCTGAGTGAACTGCTCGCCGATACCGAAGCAAAAATCATGAAGCCGGCTTCCTTGCGTAGATCGGGCTTTGGACTTTGATTGACGCTTAAGTGAGGTAAGTGCCTCTGGCATGCATTGATACCTAGCGCCAATCTGTTGATAGCTAGCGACTTCGCGGCGACACGGAAGACCATGGCGTGTCCCTCCTCCTGATCGCTGATCAAGCTGCGCACGCCTGTGTCGTGGAGGCCGCCGAGATGAAGTCGCGCGTACTTTCGACAGACATCGCAGCGCACTCACATCTGCCCTTAGGTCTTCGCGAGCGCGCGGAAGGTTGGGCGCGATAGGGCCAGGACCGACCATGATGGGAGAGTACGCGCGGTCGGGCGTGCGCGACCGCCGATCCAGCAGGGAGGCAGCCGGAATTGCTGAAAGCAGTGCAAGCACCAGCGCGGGCGACACAATAATCGGTCGCTCACTTTTAGTGTGACGAAAACTACATAGCGAACGTCACGACGAATTTATTTCTTGCGTGGTCGACATTTAGTCGCCGCGGCGCCTTGGGCGTCTGGCTCGTGAGTAACCTTGGAGAAATGGAACTGACGTAGGTGCCCGCGTAAACGGAGGATGCCATGGGTATCAAGATTGGTAAGGACCCCGCCGGCTATTACGAGATGGTTGGAGGTCTCTTAAGCACGATCAACAAGAACCGCGTCGGCAGCGTGCTCATCACTCGACTTGAGCAGCACAGGAAGAGCGTGCGGATTTACCCGATGGACAAAGGGATGGCCGCGCGGATAGGCGACGATAACGCGAGCACTAGCCCACGCAACGTCGAAGACGCTGCACCGGCGGGGGCCTCCAGGGCGCCGGCGAACCCCACACTGCCCTACTGGTTTAAGGGGAACCCGGACCATCCGGCCACGCAGGAGGATGAGCGCGAAGAAATGGCGCCTCTGGGAATGGTCGGAACCGGTAAGGGAAGCGATGTGATCATCAAATTTAACCCCGCCAGCATAGTGACGAAGAAGGTTTTCGACAGAAGTCCTGATGCCGTCCTATTCCATGAACTGGTTCACGCCCTTCGCATATTCCACGGCGTGCGCAATCCAGTCCCGACAAGCGACTATAGATGGATGAATGAAGAAGAGTGGTTGGCAGTGCTCTTAACAAACATCTACATGTCAGCCGGCGGCAGCACCCGACTGCGGGGTGGCTATGGCGACTACGACCAGCGACTGGAACCACCTGAGGACACGTCCACCGGTTTCTTGACGAGCGAAAACGTGAAAATCCTCGACAACATTTGGCGTTACTGGGGGACGGTGATGACGGATTTCGGCTTCGTGATCGTGGCGCCTTTCAACCCAACCCGTGCGTATATGATGTCTCGGATGCCAGTGTAAGCTGGGCGGCATGAACGCCGAACCGGCAGGGGAGATATCCGACTTTGGTGAAAGCAGTGCAGGCGTCAAACCAGTGTTTGCAACGACTGCATCATTGCTACGCAAAAATCTCTCGCGAGCGGCGACGGATCGCTTGATCACATCGATGTGGCCATTTTCTCTGTCTGCGATGGTCAACCAGGGTCAAAACCCAATAAAGTGTGGTCCATCCAGTTCCGATTTCGGGCCGACTCCAGACTTTGGTCACGCGAAAGACCCCGTCTGAGTTTGACCCGAAGCGGAGAGTTACCGTTTGGTTCCCTGGCCGCAGGTCAAATCGCGCGCTTTGCATCGCGGGCGGTTCTTTCCGATAGTGGCGGCGTGAACGTCCTCGCGTTGATACGCCGGTCCCGGGCCGGCCTGCTGGCAGCATCAGCCGGCGTCATTGCTGCCCTCTTGGCCGCCATCGTGCTCACTGCCATGACCTGGGTCGAGCGCGGTCAGGACAGCGCCCGCTGGGTTCGCCATACGCTCGACGCCGACCGGCAGCTGGTCGAACTCCTCTCCAACCTGCAGGACGCCGAAACCGGCCAGCGCGGCTACCTGCTGACCGGCCAGGGAACCTATCTCGCCCCCTATGAACACGCGCGAAGCCAGGCACTCCGCTCGCTCGACCAGATAGAGCAGCAGATTGCCGACAATCCCGGCCAGCGGGAGCGCCTCGCCCGCCTGCGCCCGCTGGTCATGAGCAAGCTCACCGAACTTTCAACCACGATCGCCCTGCAGCACGACGGACAGTCGGACGCGGCACGACAGATCGTGCTCACCGACCGCGGCAAGCAGGTCATGGACAGCGCGCGTGCGACCATCGCCGAAATGCGCGGCGAATAGGCCCGTCTGCTGGGCGAGCGCCAGGCTGCCATGGACCGGACCTCGGAGTTCCTGCGCTTCACACTGATCGCCGCCAGCCTGGGCGTGCTGGTCCTGGCGGGCCTCGCCGCCTTGGGCGCGCGCCAGGTCGTGGCCGAGCTGCGCGCCGCCCGCGACCTTACCTTGGCGGAAATGTCGTTGCGCCAGGCGGCCGAGGGACAGCTGCGGCAGGCCCAGAAGATGGAGGCCGTCGGCCAGCTGACCGGCGGCATCGCGCACGATTTCAACAACATCCTGGCCATCATCCTGGGTGCGCTTGACCTCGCCAAGCGCCGCCTTGCCCCCGGTCAGGACCAGGCCGTTCAGTTCATCAATTCTTCGATGGATGCCGCGCAGCGCGCCGCCCGACCGCCCAGCTGTTGGCCTACTCGCGCCAGCAGGCGCTAAAACCCACGACCGTTGCGCCCAACCGACTGGTCGTCGCCGTCTCGGAGATCCTGGAACGTACGCTGCCCGAGTCGATCGAGCTGCAGACTGTACTGGCCGCGGGCCTATGGAGTGTCCATGTCGATGCCCACCAGGTCGAGAACGCGCTGATCGACCTTTGCCTCAATTCCCGCGACGCTATGTCGGAGGGCGGCAAGCTCACGATCGAAACTTCCAACGCTTTCATCGACGAGGCCTACGCCCAGGCCCACCAGCTGGCCGTCGGCCAGTACGTTCAACTCGCCGTCAGCGACACCGGCCACGGCATGTCACGTGAAACAGTCGCCCGTGCCTTCGATCCCTTCTTCACCACCAAGGAAGTCGGCAAGGGCACGGGGCTGGGACTTTCGCAGATCCTGGGTTTCGTCAAACAATCCAACGGCCATGTGAAGATCTATTCCGAGCCGGGCCAGGGCACGACCGTGAAGATCTACCTGCCTCGGCACCTCGGGATCGAGGAGGCCGCCGCATCAGGCGCGCCGCTGCCGATCCAGCACGGACGCCTGGAGGAGCTCGTTCTGCTGGTGGAAGATGACGACAAGATCCGAGCCGTCAACGCCGATCTCCTGCGCGAACTCGGCTACACCGTGATCGATGTCGCCCGCCCCCAGCTCGCGCTCGCCGCCCTGGATGCCAACCCCGGCGTTACACTGCTGCTCACCGACGTCGTCATGCCCGAAATGAATGGACGGCTGCTCGCCGACGCAAGCGGCGGCGCCCCGGCCTAAAAGTGTTGTACACGACCGGCTATACCCGCAACGCCATCGTGCACAACGGCGTCGTTGATGCCGATGCGCGGCTGCTGATCAAGCCGTTTACCCTGGAGCAGCTTTCCGCTGCCGTACGTACTGCCATCGACGCGTAGGTACCAGCGGCTTGAAGTAGTGGAACTCGTTGGGCGAGTGCTGACGGGGTGGAATAAGGAACAAGCCGAACTGCTGCGCCGCATCGCTTTGGCCGGCGGTGGCTGTGCTGCTGACGAGTGCGGATGGGCAGGCCCTTGAGGCTCTGATCTCAGCGCGCTTTGTCAGAATGGAAGGGGCCGACCGCGTCGCCCTTACCGATGCCGGAATGGCACGCGCTAGAGAGTTACGCTTCAGCAGACATCGGAAGGCCGGCCGGCGGCGGAAGCCGGCCGGTGCCGACGGCTGATCATTCCTTTTGTGATGCCGCCGCCCCGCCCACTGGCCGTCAAATCCGCGGCGAGCGGGCGGCTTTGGCTTGGAGGGCGGGTCGCCGCCAGGCCGGCATATTGGGTGCAAAACTGGGTACGGATTATAGGAAAATCCCATTAATTGCGAGTTTGACGGGCCTCGCGGCTTCCGTAGGGAGCGCCAATAAAATCAATTCCTTTTTGGATAGAGAACGGATCGGCCTGTGTTATGGGGACACCCCGAGGACACAAGTGCGTCGGGCCGAAGGAGCCGACGTCGCCGCGTGTGAGCGGTCAGCAAACATCAGAAAAATGGCGCATCTCCTCCTACAGGAGGATGCGGCGAGAAACATGCTGAAGGCTGAGAGCGTAGCCGCCTCGCATCCAAGTGCCGATGCAGTTCCATGCGCGTACTTTCGCGAGTCTATTGCTTCCCGCGATCCGACTACTCCGGGAGCCCGGCTTTCCGCATGGCCTCTATGCAACTCGCCATATGCTCCGGCCGCTGTAGAAAGAACTGATCCTGAAAATTCGAGATTCGTAAGGTTGGTTGAATCGACCGCAAGCGGACCATGGCCTGCCGGGCAGGCTGCAGCCGTCCGGCAAGGGCGTCGCTCATCACCAGCACACGAAGGGCGGGAGGCCAATCCGGTCGCAGATGCAGCGCACGCTCCGCTTTGGCCGACGCCGCATCGAAGCGACCCAGAAGGAAGTATGCGAAGGCCATCGCGCTGTGGGCGAGATGCATCAAGGGATCCAACGGGCTCAGGCGGACCGCACGTTCGAGATGTTCGATCGCCACCGCGCAGTCTCCCGCATATACCCGGAGCCATCCGCTTCGCTGCCAAGCCACGGCGAGATTTGCATTCAACTGAAGAGCGTGGTCGACAAGACCTAAACCGGTCTTGATGTCCCCCGCAACGTGGCCGAGCGCGTGCGCGCTCCAGGCCAGGGCCACCGCATCGGTACGGCCGAGGTTCGCGCCCAGCCTGGCCAGTCGCTCCGTTTCGGAGATCTCGGCAGCTCGATCGACAATCCAACCATTCGCCTTGCGCATGAGATAGCAGCCGGCCGCCAGCGCATACGGTCTGCCGAACTTGGGGTCGAGTTCGATCGCTTGATAGAAGAGCTTCAAAGCGTTGTTGTGGCTCGACTGCGTCCAGTCGTGCCATTCGGCCATGCCCCGTAAGAAGCAGTCATAGGCGTTCAGGTTCTCCGGCGGCTTGCGCTTCGCCCGCTCGATCTCCGCCTGCTCCTGTCTGGGGGCAATGGCT
>NZ_BKAJ01000295.1 GCF_007992495.1 Reyranella soli | reverse complement strand
CAAGCTCATGAGCGAGCCGGAGGCTCGCGGTCCGGCAAGATTATGCCGCCATCACCGGTTCGCGGCCGACGATGGTCGTGCGGTGCATGACTCGGCGTTCGGTGGGATCGTGCGGCGTCACGGCGTGCACGGTGCAGCGGTTGTCCCACATCAGCACGTCGTGCGGCTCCCATTCGTGCCGGTACATGTATTTCGGCTGGGCGGCGAACGCCGACAGCTCCTCGATCAGCCGGCGCGCCGGTCCCTCTTCCAGGCCCTCGACGGCGTCGTTGTAGATCGAGCTGATGTACAGGCACTTGCGGCCAGTCACAGGATGCTTGCGCACCATGGGGTGCCACACCGGCGGCATGGCGGCCTTCTCTTCGGCGGTCGGCGGCGGAGAGCCGACCACCCGACTCAGCATGCTGAAATCGTGCCGTGCCTTGCGGCCTTCGATCTGGCGCTTCAGGCCTTCCGGCAGCTCGTCGTAGACCATGTACATGTTGATGAACTGGGTGATGCCGCCGGTTCGGCTGATCTCGATGCCGTGCAGCAGCGAGCCCATGGACGGCAGCGGCCGGTAGCTCGAATCGGTGTGCCACTGCTGCGAGGAGGACAGCTGCTTCTGCCCAGGCTCACTGGGCGGCAACAACCGGTTCTGCTCATCGACGTTGGACACCAGGAAGATCTCGCGCACCCGATCCGAGCGCAGATGCAGCGAGGTCTGGTGGAAGATCTCCGCTTCGCCGAAGTTGCGCGTGAAGGCGACATGCTCCTGGTCGGTGATCTGCTGGTCGGGGAACACCACGACCAGATGCTTCATCCAGGCCGCATGGATTTCGCGGATCGTCTCGGCGTCCACCGGCTTCTTCATGTCGACGCCGCGGATTTCCGCGCCCAGCGCGGGGTGTCGTGCCTTCACCGTGATGGCCATTGTTTCCTCCTCAGCCGTTTTTTATCTCGTAGCGCAGCCAGAGCGCGTCGTCCTCCAGCCTCTCGCAGCTCTTTAACGTCATGCCCGCCACCGGTGCCGTCGGACCGGTCATCTCGGTCTCCGAATCGAACACGTAGGGTCCACCCCGCGCGCCGTCGACGGTCGGCACGATCGCGAGGCTGAGCTCGTCCAAAAGGCCGGCGCGCAGGAACGAGCCGTTGACCTTGCCGCCACCCTCGATCAGCAGGCGCTTGATGCCGAGCTCCTTGTTCAGGATCTCCAGCAGGAGCGCCAGGTCGAGCTTGGTCTTGCCGGCGAAGACGTAGGACACGCCTTCCCCGCGCAACGCCTCGAGATGCGAATCCGGAACCTGCTCGGTCAGCACGACCACGATAGGATCGCCGCCGATGTCGGAGCGGCCCCAGGCGATCTTGCCCTGGGCGTCGATCACGATGCCCCAGACCTTGGCGCCTTTGATCGCGAACCACGACGTGCGCGGATAGGTCTGGCTCGCCGGCTTCGCGGGATAGGCATCGCGCTTGGCAAACTCCCGGCCGGTCACGCGCCCGACAAGCCAGGCATCGCCCTCGAGCTTGTCATGCAGGACCTCGAACAGGTTGCCCGACTTCTCGCGCGCCGGCCGCTGGCGGCTCTGCCAAGTGCGCCCGTCGACGCTCGAGACCATGTGACAGATGACGTGGGGCTTCATGGTCCGCCGAGGCTATCAAGGACCGCCGGCCGCTGCATCCGGGCGATCCGCGCTCTGCGGAACAGGATGAGAGGGGGTTGCACGAGCTGTCGAAGCCCCTCTCCTAGCCTCTCCCCCTAGCCGCCTACGCTGCGCTGCAGCTTCGGTGGCTTTAGCTGCATACTTGCCTCAAGTCCCCCGAAGCTCCGGAGGAGCGAAGGGGGGCTAGCGGGGGAGAGGAACATGAGTCGTGTCAACATGGAGGGGGAGGCAATGAAGATGCGCCATCTCACGCGCCGCACCGTTCTCGCGTCTGCCTTGGCCGCGCCCGCGATCGCCCGGGCGCAAGGCGACTTTCCCAATCGGCCTATCAAGCTGGTGATCCCGTGGCCGCCGGGTGCGTCGGCCGACGCCTTCCTGCGCACCATCGCCGACCAGGCCGGCAAGCGGCTGGGCCAGACCGTGGTGCCCGACAACAAGCCCGGCGCCAACGGCACCTTCGGCGCCATCGCGCTGAAGGACGCCAAGCCCGACGGCTACACCCTGGCGCAGATCCATACCGGCGTGGTGCGGGCCCAGCTCATGGCCGAGCAGCCGGCCTACAACGCCCAGACCGACTTCACCTACATCATCCAGCTCTCGGGCTCGGCGCACGGCATCGTCGTGCGCGCCGACAGCCCGTGGCAGACGCTGGAAGAGCTCATCGCCGCCGCCAAGGCCAACCCCGGCAAGCTGAACTACGGCACGTTCGGGCCGTCCTCGGTCCAGAACATGACCATGGTCGACCTGCAGCAGCGGCTCGGCATCGAGCTGACGCACGTGCCCTACCGCGGCGGCAGCGAGCTCTACCAGGGCCTGTTGGGCAAGCAGATCGACATCATCGCCGACGCCAGCGGCTGGATCCCGCTGGTGCAGGGCGGCCAGTTCCGCCTGCTCGTCGTCTGGGGCTCCAACCGCATGAAGCTCTTCCCCGAGGTGCGCACGCTCAAGGAAGCCGGCATCGAGCTGGTGGTGAACTCGCCCTACGGCATCTGCGGTCCCAAGGGCATGGAGCCGGCGATCGTCAAGAAACTCCACGACGCGTTCAAGGAGGCGCTGTACGACGCCGCCACGCAGGCCGTCATGGAGAAGTTCAGCATGCCGACGCTCTACCAGGACGCCGCCGCCTACCAGGCCGACTACAAGGAACTGGAAGCCGTCGAGCGCGAGAACCTGAAGCGCGTCGGCCTGCTCGCCAAGCCGGGCTGACCGGCCAGCCCTTCACCCGAGGATCAGCAGAAGCCGCCGATAGCGGCCGCGATGGTCGCCCAGCGGCAGCTCGTCGGCGGTGCTGGCCTTTGGCAACGGCAACCCTTTGGCGACGATCTTGTCGAGAAGCTCGCGGGCATCGCGCGACAGGCGATAGATGATCTCCGCCTCGCTGACGCCGGTGGCCATGACTCCCGGCAAGTCCGGCACCCAGCCAACGTAGTGGTTATCCGGGGCGTGTCGGATCAGCGAGTAGTAGGAGGCATCCATGACTGAAGGACAGCAGGGCGTGCGCCTGCGTCCTTGATCCAGATCAAATGGAAAAATGAACAACGCGTCATCATTCCCTTCCCCAGGGATGGAGCAGCGATGACCACGCAGACCCTCTATCAATTGCCGATCGACATCACGCAGTGGCATTTCGATGGCCAGACGGAAGTGCTGTTCAACTGGGAGTACGAGGACGGCTCGGCCGACCTGCTGAAGCTTTACGAGAAGGGCAAGCAGCAGCAGTGGAATACTTCCAGCCGCATCGACTGGTCCCAGGACCTGTTCGAGGACAATCCGATGGGTCTCTCGGACGAGACGATCCCAATCTACGGCTCGCCGGTGTGGGCCAAGCTCACCGACAAGGAAAAGAACTGGCTGCGCTTCAACCTTCAATGCCACACGATCTGTCAATTCATGCACGGCGAGCAGGGCGCGCTGATCGCCACCGCCAAGATCGTCAGCACCGTCCCCGACATGAATGCCAAGTTCTACGCCGCCACCCAAGTGATGGACGAAGCTCGCCACATCGAGGCCTACAAGCGACTGATCCACGAGAAATTCAAGTCGGCCTACCCCATCACGCCATCGCTCAAGAACCTGCTGGAGCAGACACTGAGCGACCGGCGTTGGGATTTCACCTATCTCGGCATGCAGGTGCTGATCGAAGGCTTGGCGCTCGCCGCCTTCCAGCGCATCCGCGACAGCGCCAGGAACAACCTCGCGGCCTCGATCAACGCCTATGTGATGCAAGATGAGGCACGGCACGTCACCTTCGGTCGCCTGGCGCTGCGCGACTACTATCCGCAGCTTTCCGATGCCGAGCGCGCCGAGCGCGAGGAGTTTGCCGTCGAGGCGCTCTACTTCATGCGCGATCGCTTCAACCAGGCCGAGGTCTGGGAACGCTCGGGCCTTCCGGTCGACGAACTGGTCAAGTACGCCTACGAGTCCGGCGCCATGCAGGCCTTCCGCGCCCGCCTGTTCACGCGCATCGTGCCGATCCTCAAGGAGATCGGACTGTTCGGACCGAGGATGCAGAAGGCCCTGGGCGACATGGGCGTGATGGAGTACGCAAAGATCGACGTCGAGAAGCTGATCGGCAACGACATGAAGGTCGCCGAGGATTTCGACGCCAAGGCGTTCGTTCGAGCCGCCGTCGCCGCCCAGTGATTCACTTGCCCGGCGGCGAGCCGCTTTGCTTGAGGCTGAGGATGTAGGCGATGATCCCGTCGCGCTGCTCGGTGGTCAGCCTGAACATCGGCATGCCGGCATGCGGCGTCGTCAGTGCCACGGTGAGCGCCGTGGCGGTCATCCCGGGCGTCGTTGCCAGCGCCAGGAAGGTCGGCGCCCGCGCGTTCGGCGATTGAAGCTGCTGCGCCTGGATGGCGTGGCACGCCGAGCAGACCTCCCGCGCCACCGCCAGACCGCGTTGGTATTCGCCGCCCTCCTCGGCGTGCAGGGGCGGGCTGGCCAGCGCGGCGAACAGCATGGCCGCGACCGATGGCAGGATCTTCATGCCGACCTCCGGAGACGTCATCGTTCCTGTAGCCCGAACAGCCATGCGCGACGTTGATGTGGATCAACCGGCCGGTGTCGCCGACATGAAAGTGTCACCAATGCGTGATTGATCGGCATCCCGAGGAGATGCCGCCTTGAACCTGCCGGTCACCGAGTCCCGCGATGCCATCGTCCGTCCCTCGACCGAGGACGATGTGCCGGCGATGCTGGCGATCTACGCCCATCACGTCCGCAACGGCGTGAACGTCGAGGACCCCGAGCCGCTGCACGACGAGGATATCAAGCGCCGGCGCAAGAACATGCTCAGGCGCAAGCTGCCGCATCTCGTGGCCGAACGGGCGGGGACGATCGTGGGCTATGCCTACGCCGTGCCCTTCCGCAAGCGGCCGGCCTATCGCTATGCCGTAAAACATTCGATCTACGTGCATCCCGACCATCTGCATTCCGGCGTCGGCCGGGCGCTGCTGCCGGCGCTGATCGAAGCCTGCGGCGCCGCCGGCTTTCGCCAGATGATCGCCTATGTCGACGCCGAGAACGTACCGTCGCAGAACCTGCACGAGGCCTTCGGCTTCCGCCGCGTCGGCCTGCTGGAGGGCGTGGGATACAAGTTCGGGCGCTGGACGGACAGTTTGCTGATGCAGCGCGTGCTCGAGCCTGGGTCACGCGAGGCGCCGAGCTTCTGAGCTCTTGCCGGA
>NZ_BKAJ01000294.1 GCF_007992495.1 Reyranella soli | reverse complement strand
CTCCAATGAGTCAGAGGCGATGCCGTACCCGCGGCGTCGGTGTTGCCAGCACGGCCAGCAGCGCGGCCAAGGCCGGCGCGGCCTGGACGTAGAGGATCGACATCTTGGCGGTGAGCCCGCCGTAGACGCCGGCCACGATCACGCAGCACAGGAAGAACACCTTCACGTCGCGCCGGCCGCTGATGAGGCCCCAGAGCAGGCCGGCGGCGAGGAAGCCGTTGCGGAGGCCCTGGTTGGCCGCCAGCACCGCCGATTGCGCCGCGAACTCCGGCGTCGTCTTGAAGACTTCGTAGCCGACCGGATGGTTCCAAAAGAACATCTCGAGGACCAGGAAGCCCACGTGGCTCAACGCCACGATCACCACCAGCAGCAGCGCGATGATCCGCATCGTTCGTCTCCCCCCTCGATGGGGGAGACTTTAGCTCGTTCGCAACGCAGGCGTCGATCAGGCCGTGACCGTCTTCCAGTCGTGGCTCTTCTCGTAGGCGTCGGCCGCCTTGTAGATCGTCGCTTCGTTCCAGTGCTTGCCGATCAGCATCAGGCCGGCCGGCAAGCCGTCACTCATGCCGCAGGGCAGCGTGATCGCCGGATGGCCGGTGACGTCGAACGGCGCGGTGTTGGGCAGCATCTCGAAGCCGCGGTTGATGATGTCCATGCGCGGCCCGGCCGGATCGGGCAGCTTGGTGGCGCGCAAGGGCAGGGTCGGCATCAGCAGCAGGTCATATTTCGCCAACGCTGAATCGTAGGCCGCCGCCAGCTTGCGCGCCAGGTTCTGCGCCTTGGCGTAGTAGTGGCCGCGATACTTGTTCAGCGCGTACTTGCCGAACAGGATGGTGGTCTTCAGCGTGTCTGAAAGCTCGTCGGCGCGCTCGCGCCAGGCCGAATGCGCGTCGACCAGGCTGGTGACGTAGAGCCCCTTCCAGTTGAAGCCGTAGCCGTTGCCCAGCATCATCTGCCAGGTGGCGCCTTCGACGGCGATCGCCGACCACACCGCCATGCCGGTGATGTGCCAGGGGATCGAGACCTCCTCGACGGTGGCGCCCAGCTCCTTGAACTTGGCCGCACCCTTCTTGACCAGGTCGTCGACCACCTTCTCCGACTGCGGATGGCCGAAGCCTTCCTTGACCACGCCGATCTTCAGTCCGGCCACGCTGCCGCCCAGCGCCTTGGTGTAGCTGTCGGTCGTGCAGCCCATCTGCCGCGGATCGAGCCCGTCGGGTCCGGCGATCACTTCCAGCATCAGCGCATTGTCGGCCACCGTCGCCGTCATCGGCCCGGTGTGATCGAGGGTGAGTTCGATCGGCATGATGCCGGTGTAGGGCACCAGCCCCCAGGTCGGCTTCAGGCCGACGATGCCGCAATAGGCCGACGGCATGCGGATCGAGCCGCCCTGGTCGCCGCCGATCGCCATGTCGGCCTCGCCGGTGACGATGACGGCGGCGCTGCCCGACGAGGAACCGCCGGCCGAGTAGCCGTACTTGCGCGGATTGTGGACCGGGCCCGGCGACGAGGTGTGGCTGCCGCCGGAGAAGCAGAAATATTCGCAATGCACCTTGCCCACGACCGTGGCGCCGGCATCGAGCATGCGCGTCACCACCGTGGCGTCGGTGTCGGGCACATAGCCCTCGAGTGTCGAGGCGCCGTTCATCATCGGCACGCCGGCGACGCAGACATTGTCCTTCAGCGCCACCTTCTTGCCCTTGAGCTTGCCTTCGGGCGCGCCCTTGATCTCGCTCTTGTAGTACCAGAGGTTAAATTTGTTCTCCGCGCCCTCGGGCCGGTAGCCCGGCGTGCGCGGATACTTCACGACCGGCAGATTGTCGGGCAGCGATTCGAGCAGATTGTAGGCGGCGACGTTGCCGCCCATCGTCTCGAGGAAGAACGAGACGTCGGCGTCCGACAGGTTCATGCCCAGTTCGCTGCCGACCTGCTTCAGCTCGGCCGGTGTCGGCATTTTCACGCTTGCCATGGTGCTTCTCCCTCTCTTGGCTGGATGTCAGTGCGCGCTCATGCCGACGAACTCGGCGACCAGGGCATCGTCGTGCAGGTGGTCGGGCGGGATCTCGCCGGTGATGCGGCCCTTCTGGATGATGAGGACGCGGTCCGACAGGCGGCGGATGAATTCGAGGTTCTGCTCGACCAGCACCACCGTCAGGCGATGGCGCGTCTTCAGCGCCAGCAGGATATCGATGATCTCGTCGATGATGGAGGGCTGGATGCCCTCGGTCGGCTCGTCGAGCAGGATGAGCTTGGGCCGGCCGCACAGGCAGCGGGCCAGCGCCAGGATCTGCTGCTCGCCGCCCGACAGCACGCCGCCGGCGCGTCCCAGGATCGGCTTCAGCCGCGGCAGCGCCTCGATCACCTCGTCGATCACGTCGTCGCCGAGGCCCGCGCTTGCCGCGCCCATGCGCATGTTGTCGAGCACCGAAAGGCCGGGAAAGATCTGCCGGCCCTGCGGCACGTAGCCAAGCCCCAGGCGGGCGCGCTTGTGCGAGGGCGCGCGCGTAACGTCGGTGCCGGTGAAGCGCACGGCGCCGCCCGTCGCCGGCAGCTGGCCGACCAGCGTCTTGAGCAGCGTCGACTTGCCCATGCCGTTGTGGCCCAGGATGCCGACGAACTCTGAGTCGGCGACCTGGAAGGTGACGCCGAGGATGATCGGGATCTTCTGGTAGCCGGAGGCGAGGGCTCGGACATCGAGCATGGTCTAGGCTGCCTGCTTGCCGAGATAGACGTCGCGGACCTGGTCGTTGGTCAGGATGTCGGCGACATTGCCCTCGATCAGCACGGCGCCCTGGTGGAACACGGTGACGGTCTTGGCGATGCGGCGGATGAACTGCATGTCGTGCTCGACCACCACCAGGGCGTGGCGGCGGTTCAGCTCGGCGATCAACCCAACCAGGCGATCGACCTCCTCGTCGGTCATGCCGGCGGCCGGCTCGTCGAGCAGGATGAGATCCGGCTCGGGCGCGATCACCATGGCGAGCTCGACGAGCTGGCGCTGGCCATGCGCCAGCTGCCCGACCAGGCGCTGGGCGATGCCGGCGATGCCGACGCGCTCCATCGCCGCGTCGGTGCGCTTGTCGGCGATGCTGCCCGGCGCGACCTTGTTGGCCGCGATCCAGACGTTCTCGCGCGCGCTCAGACCGTCGAAGACGTTGGGCACCTGGGTCTTGATGCCGACGCCGCGGCGGGCGATGGCATGGGTCGGGATGCCGGCCACCGATTCGCCGCGGAACAGCACGTCGCCGCTGCTTGGACGGTACTGCCCCGTCAGGCACTTGAAGAAGGTGCTCTTGCCCGCGCCGTTGGGGCCGATGACGCAGCGCAGCTCGGCCTCCTGCAGGGTAAAGGCGACGCGGTCGACCGCCACGACGCCGCCGAAGCGCATCGTGAGCTCACGCGTCTCGAGCAGCGGCGTCATGGGTTGGGCACTCGCTCGCCGGCCGGCGGCGCCGTCGCCCGTGGCCGGCGCAGGAAGCCCAGGGACCAGCGCCAGGTGTCGGAGACCAATGCGGTGAGTCCTTTGGGAACGACCAGAACGAAGATCACCAGCAGGACGCCCAGCACCAGATTGGGATCGACCCAGCCGAAGCCTTTGATCTGGCTCAGCGTGCCGAGATAGTTGGTCAGGAACTGCATCAGGATGCAGCCGATCACCGGGCCGATCAGGGTGCCGAGGCCCCCCACGATCACCCAGATGATGATTTGCCCGCTCACCGGCAGGCTGAACATGGTGGGGCTGACGAATACCGAGTTGGCGAACAGCAGGCCGGAAAGGCCGGCCAGCGCGCCGCCGACCACGAAGATGGCGAGCTTGTAGACCCTTGTGTCGTAGCCCAGCAGCTCGGCGCGCGTCTCGTTCTCGCGGATCGCCACGATGATGCGGCCGAAGCTCGTGGCCAGCAGCGCCTTGCACAGGAAGTAGACGATCAGCAGCAGACCGACCGTCAGGCCGAAGATCTCCTCCGGCGCCAGCTGCTCGCCGGGCCGGCCCGGCCAGTTGAGGATGGGCGTCGCCGGGATGCCGTTGAAGCCACCGAGCGGCGCATCGCCGATGTTCCACTGCTCGCCGGCGGTCTGGTTGATGAAGCGATAGAAGATCAGTGAGACCGTGAGCGTGATGACGCCGAGATAGACGTCGCTGATGCGGCCCCAGAACATGAAATAGCCGAGCAGGGCGGCGAACAGGGCGGGCACCAGCACGGCCAGCAGCGCGGGCACTGTCGTGTCGCCCATGTTGATGGCGGTGACGGCGTAGGTGTAGCCGCCGAGGCCGAAGAACGCCGCCTGGCCGAAGCACAGGATGCCGGCATAGCCCCAGATCAGGGCGAGCGAGAGCGCCAGGATGGCGAAGGCGGCGAAGATCGTCGAATTGATGATCAGGTAGGTCTCGCCGATCGCTGGCAGCCCGAACAGCACGGCAAGGCCCGCGGCCAGCACGGCAAGATTGCCGATGATCGGCAGCAGGCGCGCCTTCACAGCGCCCTCCGGAAGAAGCGGCCGGTGATGCCCTGCGGCAGCAGCCGCAGCAGCACGACGGCCGCCACCAGGAGCGCCACCTCGCCCAGCACCGAGGTGAAGGCGAAGGTGGCGACGACGTTGATGGCGCCCAGCAGCGCCGAGGCGATGGCGGTGCCCGACAGGATCGCGGCACCGCCGCTGATCACGGTGATGAAGGCCTTGGCGATGTAGGCTGCGCCGATGGTCGGCACGACGCCGGAGAGCGGCGCCAGCAGGCCGCCGGCAAGGCCGGTCAGCGCCGCGCCGACGGCGAAGGTGACGGCATAGACGGCCGACGGGTTGGTGCCCAGCGCGGCCGCCATGGCGGCGTTCTGCATGGTGCCGCGGGCGATCAGGCCGAGCCGCGTGTAGCGCAGCACCAGCCAGCCCGCGAGCAGCAGGATCACCGCCACGACGATCAGGAACAGCTCATAGACCCCCGTGCGATAGGCGCCGATCTGCAGGCTGCCCAATGGCGCGGAAATGCCTGAAACGGTGTTGCCGAAGACCACGGTGACGAAGCCGATCATGGCGAGGCTCAGGCCCCAGGTCGCGAGCATGGTGTCGATCAGCCGGCCGTAGAGATGGCGGATCACCAGCCGCTCGACCAGCGCGCCGAACAGGCCAACGGTCAGCGGCGCCACCACGATCATGGCGACCCAGAGATTGACGCCCTTGTTGTAGGCAGTGATGGCGGCATAGCCGCCCAGCATCAGGAACTCGCCATGCGCGAGGTTGATCACCCGCATCATGCCAAAGATCACCGCGAGCCCGATGCTCAAGAGCACCAGGCTCGCAACGGCACTGCCGATCTGCAGCAGGAGGATGACGAAATAGTCCATGCAACCTGTGTCCCGGAGCGCGGACCTCCAGGCCCGC
>NZ_BKAJ01000293.1 GCF_007992495.1 Reyranella soli | reverse complement strand
GAGCGCGCAGGATGCGCGCGGTCCGGAAGAGCATGATTGCATCAACCTCAGGTGCCCGCTACGGAGAGCCCATGCGCGTGCTGATCATCCGGCCGGAACGCGAGGCGACGACGCTGGCCGCGGCGCTTGCCGAGCGTGGCCACACGCCGGTGATCGCGCCGTTGTTCCGGCTGGAGTTCCTGCATCCGCCGGCGGAGTTCTCCGCCGCGCTCGCCGCCTGCCAGGCGGTGCTGCTGACCAGCGCCAACGGCGCCCGCGCGCTGGCCGAAGCGAGCGAGCAGCGCGGCCGGGCGATCCTGGCGGTGGGCGACACCACGGCCAGCACCGCCGAAGGGCTGGGCTTCAGCGCCGTCACCTCGGCGGCGGGCGATGGCGAGGCGCTGGCCGAGCTGGCGCGCCAGCGGCTCAATCCCAAGGATGGCCCCTTGCTGCACGTATCGGGCCGCGAGGTTGCGGCCGATCTCGGCGCACTGCTGCAGCCGGCCGGCTTCGAGGTGAACCGCTTCGTGCTCTACGACGCGCGCGAGGAGACCGTCTTGCCGGACTCGGCGCGTGCCGCCCTCGAGGCGCGCGCGCTCGATGTCGTCACCTTCTTCTCGCCGCGCGCGGCGTCGGTGTTCACCAGCATGGTCGAGGATGCGGGCCTCACCGGCAACCTGCGCGGCGTCACCGCCGTCGCCATCAGCCCGGCTGCGTTAGCGCCGGCGGCGGGCCTGCCATTCAAGGCGGTGGTGACGGCAAAGCGACCCAGCCGGCAGGCCGTGCTCGACGAGATCGACCGACTGGCCGAAGCCCCTGTACAAGGACAGGCGACCATGAGCGACACCTCCATCGCCCCCGACGACCCGGCCAACCCGCCGCCTGCCCAACCGATCATCGTGCGGCGCGGCCTGGGCGTGGTCAGCGCCTTCGTGGTCGGCGTGCTGGCCGCGGTGATCGTGCTGGCCGCCGCCTTGATCTCGCTGCCCTTCTGGCCGCAACCGGCCCGCGACCTGTGGCGTGGCCAGGCTGCCGCGCCGACGCCGCCGACATCCGGCATCGACCTGCAGGCGGTGCGGGCCGACGCCACCACCGTCGCCAATGCCGCCGTCGATGGGGCACGCAAGGAGCTGACGGCGCGACTGGACGATCTCGAGAAGCGCCTGCGCGCTGTCTCGGCGACGGCGGCCGAGCGGCCAGCGGCCTCCGCCGGTCATGATCCCTCGATCGCCGACTTGAAGAGCCGCGTCGAAGCGCTGGAGCAACGCCCCGCCGCCAGCGGCGCGGCGCCGACCCCGGCGCCGAGCAACGTCGAGGCCGAAAAAGAGATCGCCGTGCTGACGCGCGAGATCGCGGCGCTCCGCGCCACGCTCGGCGCGCTCGACCAGGCCGTCGCCAGCCAACGCGACCAGGCAAAGGCATTGAGCGACGCCGTCGGCGCGCGAAACAGCGGCGAGCAGAAGGCGATGACGGCGGCGCGGGCCTCGATGGTCATCGGCCTGGCAGCGCGGCTCGCGGGCTCGATCGATGCCGGCGTGCCGTTTGCGCCCGAGCTCAATCTTCTGCAGCCGCTGGCGCAGGGCGACGCCAAGCTCGGCGAGATCGTCACGGCGCTGCAGCCTTATGCACAGACCGGCGTGGCCTCGCGCGCCGCACTCGACGAAGCGTTCCCAGCCGTCGCCAAGGCTGCCCTGGCCGAGGACGTGGCCGACGATTCCTACGGCGAGCGCCTCATGGGGAAGCTGCGCGGCCTGGTCTCGCTGCGCCGCGTCGGCGACGTGCCGGGTGACACCACGGAAGCCAAGCTGGCGCGCGCCGAGCAGGCGCTGCATGCCGGCGACATCGCCAAGGCGGTCGAGCTGGTGAAGTCGCTGCCGCCACAGACCAACAAGGCGACGACGGCCTGGCTCGCCAAGGCCGACGCCCATCTCGCCGCCAAGCGCAGCCTCGACCAGCTCGCTGGTTACGCCGTCAACCTGCTAGGGGCGGCGCGCTGATCCGATGACCACGCTGCGCGTCCTGATCTGGTTCGCTGTCGCCGCCGTGACGATGCTTGGCGCGGTGTGGCTGGCCGAGCGGCCGGGCACGGTCACCGCCGAATGGCACGGCTGGCGGCTCGACAGCAGCGTCGGCGTGCTGCTGGTGGCGCTGATCGTCCTGATCGGGCTCTGCATCGGCGGCTGGCTGCTCTATCGCTGGATCGTCGGCGCGCCGTTCGCCCTGCTCGAAGGCTGGGGCGAGAGCCGCAAGAAGCGCGGCTATCGCGCGCTGACGCAGGGCCTGGCTGCGGTCGCCGCCGGCGACGGCGCCGAGGCGCAGAAATACGCCAAGAAGGCCGAGCAGCTTCTCGCCGAGCCGCCGATCACGCTGCTGCTGTCGGCGCAGGCTGCCCAGCTGGCGGGCGACCGCGACGGCGCCAACCGTGCCTTCACCGCTATGCTGGAGGACGAGCACACCGCTTTCCTCGGCCTGCGCGGCCTGATCGGCCAGGCCTTGCGCGAGGGCGACCAGGCCAAGGCGCTGGCCTATGCCGAGCGCGCCTTCCGCTTGAAGCCGCAGACGCCGTGGGTGGTGCATTCGCTGTTCGACATGCAGGCGCAGACCGGCCAGTGGAAGGCGGCACAGGAGACGTTGGAGACCGGCCAGCGCCGCAAGGTCGTGACGGCCGACAAGGGCCGGACGCTGAAGGCGCTGCTGCTGGTCGAGCGCAGCCGCGCCGCCGAGCGCGACGGCAATGCCGCCGATGCGCTGACGCTGGCTCGCGAGGCCTTCGCCCTGGCACCCGAGCGCATCGCCGTCACCCAGCACTTCGCCGGACTGCAGATCAAGGCAGGCGACGGCAAGCGCGCGCAGAAGACGCTGGAGCGAGGATGGGCATTGGCGCCGCATCCCGATCTCGCCATGCTTTATCTCGAAGCGTCGGGCGAGAACGATCCGCTGAAGCGCATCGGCGTCATCCGCCGGCTGGTGGCGCACAACGAGAACGACATCGAAAGCCAGCTGGCGCTGGCCCAGGCCTCGCTCGAGGCGAACCTGTGGGGCGAGGCGCGGCGGCATCTCGAGATCGCCGGTGGCACCAGCCCGCCGGTACGCGTCTGCCGCCTGATGGCCGAGGTCGAGGAGCGGTCGGGAGCCGAGCAGGCCAAGGTGCACGATTGGCTCGCCCGCGCCGCCGATGCGCCGGCCGACCGTGCCTGGCGCTGCGGCGCCTGCGCCGCCCAGCACGAGACCTGGCGCTCGGTGTGCGAGAGCTGCGGCGCCTTCGGTACCTTGCAGTGGCGTGCGCCCGGAACGTTCGGCCATGTACTGCCGCCGGAGACGCGAGCGGAGCTGGAGTTCGCCGGCAACGACAAAAAATAAAGGGAAGGAAACGCGATGTTCGAGACGACGCTGGCAGGAAGCCTGCCGAAACCCTCGTGGCTCGCCACGCCCAACGTCTTGTGGGCGCCCTGGACGCTCACCGGCGCGCCGCTCCTGGAAGCCAAGGACGACGCGACGGCCCTTGCCGTCCGCCGCCAGGAAGAAGCCGGGTTGGACATCGTGAGCGACGGCGAGCAGGCACGGCAGCACTTCGTGCACGGCTTCCTGGCCGAGGTCGACGGCGTCGACTTCGACAAGAAGGTGCGCATGGGCATCCGCAACAATCGCTACGACGCTGATTGCCCGACGGTCACGTCGGCGCTCAGGCGGCGCAAGTTCGTGCACGAGCGCGAGGCGCGCGTCGCCCGCGCCGCGACCAGCCGCAAGCTCAAGTTCACCCTGCCCGGGCCGATGACCTTGATCGACACGCTGGCCGACGGCTTCTATGGCGACCGGGTGAAGATGGCCTTCGCTTTCGCCGAGTTGCTGAACCAGGAGGCCAAGGACCTCGAGAAGCTGGGCGTCGACGTCGTGCAGTTCGACGAGCCCGCCTTCAACGTCTATCTCGATGAGACCATCGAGTGGGGCGTGCCGGCGCTGGAGAAGGCGGCGGAGGGGCTCAAGTGCACGACGGCGGTGCACATCTGCTACGGCTACGGCATCGAAGCCAACATCAAGTGGAAGGAGACGCTGGGCGAGAGCTGGCGTCAGTACGAGAAGACCTTTCCCGCGCTCGACCGCAGCACGATCCAGCAGGTCTCGCTAGAATGCCGCGAGAGCCACGTACCGCCCGAGCTGATGAAGCTTCTGCCCAACAAGACCGTGCTGGTCGGCGCGATCGACGTCGCCTCCGACAAGGTCGAGACGCCCGAGGAAGTGGCGGCGACGCTGAAGCTTGCGACCAGGTACGTCGATCCCGAGCGCATCCAGGCCTGCACCAACTGCGGCATGGCGCCGATGACCCTGGCGACGGCGTACGGCAAGCTGCGCGCGCTGGCCGAGGGCGCCGCGCTTGCCCGTAAGACACTGTAAGTCTTGCCGGACCGCGGACCTCTGCCTCCGCCGAAGCGAAGCCGCTTCGGCTTCGCGCAGGCAGGTCTAGGTCCGCTCTTAGCTGTCGTCCTGAGCGAAGCGAAGGACCTCATCGCCGCTCGCAACCGGCATGAGATCCTTCGCTACGCTCAGGATGACAGAGGCGGGCCTGGAGGCCCGCGGTCCGGCAAGAAACCTTCGGTCTGGCAGAAGGCAGTCACTTCGCTCGCACTGAAACGACTTCTGCACCAATTGAAACACTGCGCCGATAGCGCGCGGCGGAGGGAGCCATACACTTCCATGGCCCGCAGAGGAGCCATCGCATGGCCGCGCTGTCCGCCTTCATCTTCTGGTGTCGCCACCAAGGCACGTTCTGGCTGATGACGTTGCCGATCGCCGGACTGGCGGCCGCCGTGGCCTACGTGCTCGACACCCGTCGCGAGTTCGTCGACTGGCAAAACTACTGGGGCTGGGATTTTCTGTTCGCGATGATCTACGCCATGTTCCTCGACCGCTGGATCAAGGAGGCGCTGCTCGAGGACGCGCTGCCGTGCGATGAGGTCCACGAGCTGCGCCGCTCGACCATCGCCGTGCGCTTCCTGACCCTTGCCGCCGCCCTCTGCCTGTTCGCGATCATGATGGTGCCCTGCCCCTATATCGAGCTGAACGCCGTGGCCTGCGCCGCGGCCGCGTCGGTGTTCGTGATGCTGCTGCCGTCGCTTGCCGCCCACAGACCGCTCTCGCTGCACGAGGCCTTCATGCTGGGACGGCCGGTGCAGGCGCATCTCTTCCTGCTGATCGGCGGAGCGATCCTGGTGTCGCTGATGACCGGGCTCGGGCTCAGCCTGGTGGCGATGCTGCTGCCGGCCAAGCCTTGGGTCGTGGCGATGATCGCCGGCCTGCAGCGCGTGGTCGACTGCCTGCTGCTGGCGGCCGTGGGCTATGGGCTGGCCAGGATCTTCCGCAGTCTGACCGATTGGCAGCAGCCGGAGCCGGCCGATCATCCGTTCCCCGGCATGCGGCTGCGCACTCGGAAGGCGTAGGGAGCGCGTCTTCTCATCGGAGCGC
>NZ_BKAJ01000292.1 GCF_007992495.1 Reyranella soli | reverse complement strand
CCCTCGTTGTAGTCCTGACGCCAAGCCTCGCATTTTGCCCGCGCTTCGTCGAGGCTCAGGAACCAGTTCGCGTTCAGGCATTCGGTCCTGAACTTGCCGTTGAACGATTCGATGAAGGCGTTGTCGGTCGGCTTGCCTGGTCGGCTGAAGTCGATCGTCACCCCTTTCAGGTAGGCCCACAGGTCCAGATCTCTTGAGACGAACTCCGTGCCCTGGTCGACGCGAATCGTCGTCGGATAGCCGGTCTGCGAGCAAACCTTCTCCAGGACCTGCACCACGTCCTCGCCACGATAGCTGAGCCGTGGATCGATCGCCGGTGAGTAACGTGAGAAGGTGTCGACCACCGTCAGCACCCGGATCTTGCGGCCGGTCGCCAGCTGGTCGTGCACGAAGTCCATCGCCCAGGTCTCGTTGGGACGCGTAGCGATCTTGCGGTCGTCCCGCAGCTTCGCCTTGACCCGACGCTTGGGCGTCTTGTTGCGCAGTTGCAAGCCCATCTCGCGATAGACGCGGTATGTCTTCTTGTGATTGAGCCACCAGCCTTCGCGGCGCAGCAGCACGTGAACGCGCCGATAGCCATAGCGCACCCGCGTCTGACAGATCTCCTTGATCCGTTGTTCGAGCACGGCCTGTCCGGGGCGGCGAGACTTGTAGTGGTAGGAGGAGGTGTCGAACAGTAGCACCCGACAGGCCCGCCGGATCGACACATTCCACTCGCCACGCATCTCGTCCACCAGCTTGCGCTTCCGCACAGGCCTCAGAGTTTTCGCCGGATAACGTCCTGCAGCATCTCCTTGTCGAGGCTGAGATCGGCCACCACACGGCGCAGCTTGTTGTTCTCGTCCTCGAGCTGCTTCAGCCGGCGCATCTCCGTCGGCAGCAGCCCATCGTACTTCTTCTTCCAGTTGAAGTAGGTCGCCTGACTGATCCCCGCTTTGCGGGTGCTCACATCCGCTTCCGGATAAGGGCGATGACATCCGATTCATGGATACCCCAAGCATACCCCCCGCGCCACTGATATCCCTGCCCCGCATTGAAGTGTATCGGAGTGGTGACGATCGCCTGATAGACCTTCCCCGTGCGCTGCGCGCTCCGCATGAAAGCGGATCTCGGATCAACGTAGCGGCCGTCTCCGGCGTCGAATTTCGGGTCGACCCACGATGCCTGAACGGCGTTAGTCCCAGTTACGACTGCGATGCGATCAGTCTTGAACTGCCGTCGCGGCCCGCTGTTTCGGACGTCGTCTATGAACGGCGTGCCGGGTTGCGGCGCGCCACCGATGAAATGCAGCGACTCGCGGAAGCCGTCGGTCGTCATTTGCGGCCCGTTTTCCCAAAGCACCGAGGCCGGCTCGCTGAGTGTGATTCCGTACACCGTCTCAATGACGCCAGGATAGAAACGAGCGACGAACTGCTGTTGGGCGATCGGGCGGCGTTTGCCAACGGTGTTGTACGCCATCAGTTCGACTGTCCAGCTCACCGAGAACGACGAGCAATCGCCGCCTCCACGATTGAGCTGCCAGTCCAACAACCTTGCGGTCCTCACGCCGCCTTTGAGGTGGTTGCCGCCGGTGTAGTCTCGCGGTGCATCATCGCCCTCATCTGCCTTGATTACCACTGGCGGCCACCAATCGCCACCGGCTCGAGCGATGCGAGCGTTGTCAACGTAAATGCCGTTGATTGTAGGCAACCCATTCGCTGTAGCATTTGCCATCTCGACACGAATGAGCTTCCGGTGGTCAAACCACGACACTTGGATTTGACCGACACCAATCTGCCGAAACCCCAACCGTACGGGGTCATCAATCAGGCATTCTCGCCCCAGGACTTGTTGAAGCGAGGCAAGGATGAGAAGAAGGCTAAGCGAGCAGCGGGACCACAAGAGCAAGAGCGCGCTCCTTACGTCTCTTCATAACTTCTGAATTTTCATTCACGGAAAGAAGCAGCTCATGAGCTGCTCGATAGTCCCTGATCTTGATCAAGATTTCTGCAAGACGTAGGGAAGTCATGTCCGTTCGACTAAATTCGTTCGACGACCGAAAGTAGGATGCAGCAAGCGACGGCGCAGCCGCCTCGAACAAATCGCAAGATGGTAGAATGTTGTGGCCTCATGACCACTTGTAGAATTGATATAGTCCTGGGCGATCGCAATACCTTGCTCAATCCCATGAAGCTGCAGGTGGGCACTGACGTAATGTCGCCATAGCGGATGCGAGCGCAGACCGAGCTTGATGACCTTGTTCAATATCTCAATCGCCACATTAGGTTGCTGGACCGCCAGTGCACATTCGCCACCAAGCGCCGCAAGGGGTTCTGTCATCTGCGGCGCGCCCCTCACGATCTCCATGGCGCGGGCCTGGTCGCCCCGCTCCTTCGCGTAGGTCGCATATTTCAAGGCGAAGTCGGATGACTGCTGTGCCCACTGACCGAAGTCGCGAAAGAATGCTTCGGCATCCTCCTCTGACATCGTCACGACCTTTTCGGCCCAGGCTGCCGCGGCTACTGCGCCACCGGCTTCGATTTCCGCTTTCGCCGTAGAGAGGTCATCCGCTGCCCGGCTGAACGCCGACAGCATTCTCGAGACGTTGACGCCGATCAGCGCCTCCGACACATGACGAAAATCGTCGAGCCATGTCAGTCGCCGATCCGAGAGCATTACGGATTCATAACTCGGATAGTAGGTGACAAACGAATATTCTGTCATAACGGCGTCGATTACACACCGTAGGACCGACTTTGAATAGGTATTGGCGACGATTACATCCATCGGCCGGTGGGTGGCGTTCAGTGGCACCGGCGAGACTGTCAGGATCACTCTCGTCTCCGGCTGGCCGTACAGCCGCAAAAGATCCAATACCCGGCGCATGTAAGAGAGTACTTCGTCAAACGACAAGACGTGCAGTTCGAATCGGCCGGGATAGGAGCGGATAAATGCAGGGCGCACGGCCTCATTGATGTATGTGCCGGTTTGCTTATCGAACCAAACCTCAGCCAAGCCGAGCGTCATGATCACGATTCGACAGTTGCGCACAGTTTGCGTCGCCTCGATTAGCAATTTTCTCAGTTCGTGCACAGTCTCTTTTGGCTGTGGCCGCAGTGTAGGGCTAAGGTGCAAGTCGGCGTAGCGACCCGTCATCACCTCGAGGATATGGTCATCGTAGGGGAATGGCGTCTCGGGGTCCAGTGCCCAGGACAGCTCGTTTGCTAGAGAGGGCACGCCGTAGTTGTTAATGGTATCGGGGGCCATCGCGCTAAAGAGCGGTGTCTTGAACAACTCACGCATCGGCACTCGATATCCGCGAGTGATGAGATGGTTCTCGATGTTCCTAGCAAAGCAGGAACCCATGGTGAAGATCGAATCGCCGGGCTCAAGCTTGAAGGGCGCGTCAAAGCCAGGCTTAGCAATTGGTTCAACTCGATTGATTTCGGAACGACCTCCCCAGCTTGAGAGGCTGTTGTCTTTTCGAATGGCGACGGCGGCATCTGCGGAATAGACATGGAGCGGCATAGAACCAGTCCTTCGGCTTCTCTGGTAAGTGACCATGGACGAGCAATTAAGACGACAACACTTCGAGAGGCTGATCAAGAGTGCTTCATTGACGCTAGCAGACGAAACGGCCGGCCAGGGCAGCTAGCGGGTTGGGTGCGTGGGACGCCGTTCAGGGAGAAGTATAGCTTGCAACTGCCGCTAAGCGCATGAGCGCTGTGGCGGCGTAGGTGTCAAGCTCGACGTATCGGCCCGGCCCCGGCCTACTAGGTCTGCGCCTCAGCGCGGAAAAGCTGCACACCGGCGACACTACCGTGCCAGTGCTCGACCTCAGGTGGCCCCGTGCCCACCGACTATAGGCCTGAGCGCACGACGACCAATCACGAAGCGCCAATTCGTCGGTGGCAGCCTACTTCTGCTCGCCCGCCGGGCGGGCATCCCGAGGCGCGTCCGGCATCGTAACCCGTGTCAATGCAGGGCCCACAGCCACCCCTGTTACGACCGGCCGTACGAAGCTGGCCGCCTGCCGAGGCCGGTCGTTTGGGTCGCGTGCTGTGGGCATGCCCGGCGTCGAGCTTGAATCATAATCAAACTCAGTGTGGAATCCTGAACCACCACAGGCCCTACATCACAGTACTTGTTGCAAATGCCAAACTCAAGCACGGACCGGAACTCAGTGACCGTTAACTTTACGAGTCGGCGGCAGCTAATCAAATCGGCTGCTGTCGCAGCAGCATTAACCTCGGTCGAGGGACGCGCTCAAACTGCAGATCAAAGTTGCCCCGTTGAAGGGTTTGAGCCTTGGGGCAGGAAGCCCATCGAGCTTTCTGGCATGCACTTCACGCCATACACATCAGGCGCATGCTGGTCCATTGATCGACACTTGAAAGACCGGACACGTTTCCGATTTGAACTGCGACCGGGTGACACCACACCCGAGGATGCTAAGAAGAGGAATATCTCCGAGCGGGCCGAATTCAATCAATCGGGAACCCTTCCTACCGATCGAGAGATCACGCTTGAGTTCAATATGCTCGTCGAAGAGGGGCCACGAACTACAGCTGAATGGACTATCCTAACGCAGTTCCATCAGTCGCCTGACCCTGGCGATGAACCCGCAAGTCCGCCCTTGGCTCAATATGTTCGACCAAATGATCTGTTTACGATCCAGAGTAGATCTTATCATCTAAGGCCACTCATTCTTCGGCCGCCGAGAACCGTTCACTACTCTTTGCCCAACTTTCCACGAGGCGAGTGGCATCATTTCAAGTACCTAGTACGGTTCTCCCCATTTTCAGATGGCAGGCTTAAGTGTCAGATAAACGGGCTGAACGTTGTCGATTATTCCGGTGGCGTCAGCTATCTGAACACTCGTGGGCCTTACTTCAAGTTTGGCATCTATCGTCAGCCGGCTCGTGAGCGCCTTAGCGTTCAGTTTTCAGGCGTGCGTTTGTCGACAAGCTGACTTCCTTACGAAAAGGAGAAAGTCCACTAATTCGCGACGACGCTACTCTGAGCCCTTAAAAACTGGATCATTTGAGGTTACGGTCCGGCGCCGATCCCCACCGAGGCGCTGACGCGCATCTCAGCCCTCTACCGGATCGAGATCCGCGGCCGTCCTGGCGAGGAACGGCGCGCAATCCGCCAGGAGCGCAGCCGGCCTCTGGTCGACGCATCCACGATGCCCTGTCACGCTGGCAAGGACTGTGCCTGTTCGTCGATGACGGTCGCGTCGAGATCGATAGCAACGTCGTCGAACGGACGATCCGCCCACTTGCGCTCACGCGCAAGAACGCTCTGTTCGCCGGTTCCGATGGCGCCGCCGAGCATCATCGAGACCTGCAAGCTGATCGGCCTCGAACCATACCGTTACCTTGCCGACGTTCTCAGCCGCATCGTCAACGCTCATCCCCAGAGCCGCCTCGATGAGCTCTTGCCTGGGCATATCACGCTACGACCGAGCCCAAGCCCGTGGCCT
>NZ_BKAJ01000291.1 GCF_007992495.1 Reyranella soli | reverse complement strand
TGATCATGAGCCGGCCGGAGGCCGGCGGTCCGGAAGAGCATGAAGCGGGCCGGAGGCCCGCGCTCCCTTACTCCGCCGCTTTCGTGAAGCCCTGGTCCTGGCGGAGGCGGAACAGCCGCACTGCCTCGGCATGTGCGGCTTGCGCTTCGGGCGACATCGGCGTGCCGAGTCGCTTCTCCGGCAGGAAGTGACCGTAGCGATCCTCGCCACGCACCAGCAGCGCCGACGGCTTCACCGGGCCGACCGGGCGGACGTGCGCGGGGATGAAGCTGATGCCCAATCCCATGCGGCGGTCGTCATTGTCGTTGCCCGGCGAGCAATGGACCAGCGCGGTGTGGTGCAGCGACAGCTCGCCGGCCCTGAGCGGCATCGACACGCCGGTCTCGCCGTCGAAGCGGTCGCTGATGCCCTGGCCGCGGTTGATCATGTTGTGCGGACCCGGCTTGTCGTCGTGCTCGATCATGGGAAGGCGATGCGTGCCCGGGATCACGCGCATGCAGCCGGCAAGCTCCGACGCCTCCGACAGCGCCACCCACGCCGTCACATGCTCCAGCGGATCGAGGAAGAAGTAGGCGCCGTCCTGGTGCCAGCGCACATAGGCGGGCGTATGCGCCTCCTTGATCCACATCGTCGAGTGATAGACCAGGATGTCGGGCCCGATCACGTCCTCGACGGCGTCGAGCACCCTGGGATGGTGGACCAGCGTGTCCGCCCATCCATAGAGCAGGTACGACTTGCTCTTCTCCGGATACTCGAGCGCATGGCCCTGCTGCTTCTCCCAGTATTCGAGATCGGCGCGCAGCGCGCGCACTTCGGCGGCGTCGAGCACCGGCACAGGAAATGCAAAGCCGTCCGTTCGATATTGTTCGACTTGAGCGCGTGACAGGATATTGGGCATCGCAGTGCAGCCGTTGGCGGTTGTCGACCGATGAGCACTATCGTAGCGTCGCGCGCTCGGGGACTGAAGACAGGGCTTCACATGAAAAAACAAGTCACCATATCCGTTTCGCGCCGCGGTTTCGTCGCCGGCGCGCTTGCCGGCAGCCTGGCCGCGCCTTCCGTGCTGCGCGCCCAATCCGCCGCCATCAAAGTCGGCCTGATCCATCCGGTGACGGGCTTCGTCGCGTACAACGGCCAGCAGGGCCGGCTCGGCGGCACGATGGCGATCGAGGACATCAACAAGGCGGGCGGCATCAAGTCGATGGGCGGCGCCAAGCTCGAGGCGCTGCTGGGCGACAGCCAGTCCAAGGTCGAGGTCGGCGTCGCCGAAGTCGAGAAGATGAACGAGCAGGGCGTGGCGGCCTATATCGGCTGCTTCCAGAGCCCGGTCACCATCGCCGCGACACAGGCGGCCGCCAAGTACAACACGCCCTTCCTGGTCGACGTCGCCGCCTCCGACGTGATCGTCAATCGCGGGCTCAAGAACACCTTCCGCCTGATGCCGGGCTTCGGCGTCTGCGTCGATGACGGCATTGCCAACCTCGGCAACATTAACAAGGCCGCCGGCAGCCCGGCCAAGACCGCCGTGATCGTCCACGAATCGGGCGAGTTCGGCACCGGCACGGCCAAGTTGCTCGCGAGCAAGCTGCCGTCGATCGGCATCGAGGCGAAGGAGGTGATCGCGCACGACAACCCGACGCGCAACTTCGACAACATCGCCTTGCGCATCCGGTCCATCGCGCCCGACATCGTCATGATGTCGAACTACCAGAACGAATACATGCTGCTGGCGCGCACGCTCTTCCAGCAGAAGGTGAACGTCGCGGGCTTCTATTCGATCCTGGGCGGCGGCTTCAACTACAAGTTCGTCAAGGAGATGCCCGACGTCTCGCAGTACATGATGGACGTGAACCACTGGTTCAACCCCAAGAGCGAGAAGGCCCAGGCGCTGAAGAAGCGCGTCGAGGCCGGTGGCGCGCTGTTCACCTTCGAGGTCTATCTCGGCTATTCGACCGCCATGCTGCTGGCCGATTCGCTGGAGCGTGCCGGCTCGGCCGACAAGGCCAAGCTCACCGACGCCATCGCCAGCTCGACCTTCAAGGCCGAGCTCATGCCCTACGGGCCGACCAAGTTCGTCAACGGCCAGAACCAGGGCGCCAAGCCCGCCGTCATGCAGTCGATCAAGGGCGACATCGAGGTGATCGCGCCCGAGGAGTTCGCCTCGGCCAAGGCGGTGTTCCCCAAGCCGAAGTTCTGACGAAGCGACGGGTCGTGCTCGATCCTCAGATCATCTTCGCCGGCGTCCTGAACGGGCTGCTCGCCGGCGGCATCTATGTGCTGGTGGCCGTCGGTCTCACCCTGATCTACGGCGTCCTGCACATCATCAACTTCGCCCATGGCAGTCTGCTGATGCTGGCCATGTATGCCGTGTTCTGGCTGTGGCGCCTGGTCGGCGTCGACCCCTACGTCGCCCTGCCCGTGGTGACGGCCGGCGCCTTCATCTTCGGCTTCGTGCTCTACCGGCTGGTGATCGGCCGCTTCAGCCACGGCCGCGACGAGAACGTCCTGCTGATCACGCTCGGCCTCTCGATCGTGTTCGACAATGCGGCCCTGCTGTTCTTCGGCGGCGAGACCCAGACGATCGACGTGCCCTACGCCGGCTCGTTCGTCCAGCTGGGGGCGGCCTTCCTGCCGCTGCCCAAGCTCATCTCCTTCGGCGCCTCGCTGCTGATCTGCGTCATCCTCGGGCTCTATATGGCCAAGAGCGATACCGGCAAGGCGATCCGCGCCGTCGCCAAGGAGCGCCAGGGCGCGCGCCTGGTCGGCATCGACGTCGACAATATCTTCGCCATCTCCTACGGCATCGGCATCGCCTGCCTGGGTGCCGCGGCCTGCCTCCTGATGCCGACCTTCTATGTCACGCCGACCTCGGGCAATGCCTTCGTGCTGGTCGCCTTCACCATCGTCGTGCTGGGCGGCATGGGCAGCTTCATCGGCGCGGCGGTCGGCGGCTTCATCATCGGCATCACCGAGGCACTGGGCGGCCTGTTCCTGGGTGAGCAGCTCGGCCAGATCGGCATCTCGCTGATCTTCATCCTGATCCTGCTCCTGAAACCGACCGGCCTGTTCGGGAGCAGGGCGTGAGCCGGCAGGCCGTCCTGTGCGCCGTCGGGCTTGGCATCGCAGTGATCTATCCGCTGCTGGCGCCCAACTACCTGATCAATATCGGCATGATGGTGTTCTTCGTGGCCTTCATCGGCCAGTCGTGGAACATCGCCGGCGGCTTCGCCGGCCAGACCTCGTTCGGCCACGTCGTATTCTTCGGCACCGGCGCCTACACCTCGACCATCCTGCAGGTGACCTACAGCTGGAATCCCTGGCTCGCCTGGCCGGCCGCCATGCTGGCCGGCGGCATCGTCGGCTGGATCATCGCCTTCCTGTCGTTCCGCGCCGGCCTGCGCGGCTCGTACTTCGCGCTGATCACGCTGGCTTTCGCCGAGGTCTTCCGCATCCTCGCCAACTCGGTGCCTTTTACGCGTGGTGGCTTGGGCATGCTGATCAAGGCCGACCAGCGGCCGATCAACTTCCAATTCAAGGACCCGATCTGGATCTACTACATCGCGCTCGTGCTCTGCGTGATCTCCCTGCTGATCGCCTGGCGCCTGACGCGCAACCGCTTCGGCGCGCGCCTGGTCGCCATCCGCGAGAACGAAGATGCCGCGCGTGCGCTCGGCATCGACGTGTTCGCCGAGAAGGTGAAGGTCCTGACCTTGTCGGGCGCCATGTGCGCGGCCGGCGGGACCTTCTATGCCCAGAAATACCTCTACATCGATCCGTCGATCGCCTTCGGCGTCGACAAGTCGGTCGAGATGCTTCTGGTGAGCATGGTGGGCGGCGCGGGCACGATTTTCGGGCCGCTGATCGGCTCGGTGGCCCTCACCGTCATCAACGAGGTAACGCGCGGCCTCGCCAGCGTCGTGCCGGCCCTGAAGAACGTGCAGCCGCTCAGCCTCGTGGTCTACGGCATCATGCTGGTGCTGATCGTGGCTCGGCTGCCGGACGGGCTGATGGGCCTGTTCCGCAGGAAGCCGCGCCATGCTTGAGGTGCGCGAGCTTTCCAAGTCGTTCGGTGGCCTCAAGGCCGTCGACCAGGCGTCGCTCGACGTGCGTCAGGGCGAGATCGTCGGGCTGATCGGTCCCAACGGGGCAGGCAAGACCACGCTGTTCGCGGCCATCGCGGGCTTCCACAAGCCCGACGCCGGACGGGTCACGCTCGACGGAACGGACATCACGGCGCTGGCGCCGCACAGCATCTGCGCAAGGGGCATGGTGCGCACTTTCCAGATCACCCAGCCCTTCGCCAAGATCAGCGTGCGCGAGAACATCATGGTGGGCGCCTACCTGCACACCGCCGACCGCGCCTTGGCCGCGCACCAGGCCGAGGCCGTGGCCGGCATGGTCGGCATGGCGGGACAACTCGACCAGATGGGCGCCGACCTCACCGTGGCCGGCCGCAAGCGGCTCGAGCTCGCCCGCGCGCTCGCCACGGGTCCGCGCCTGCTGCTGCTCGACGAGGTGATGGCCGGCCTCAATCCGACCGAGATCACCGAGATCGTCCAGGTGATCCGCGACATTCGCGACTCGGGCATAACGATCCTGCTGATCGAGCACGTCATGCAGGCCGTGACCTCGCTCGCCGAACGGGTCTACGTCCTGAACCAGGGCCGCATGATCGCCGAAGGCACGCCCGCCGCCATCGCCGACGATCCGCAGGTCGTCGAGGCCTATCTCGGCCACGGCGCCGCCAAGGTGCTGCGTGCTTGAGGTCAGGTCACTGCGTGCGGGCTACGGCGCCATCGAAGTGCTGCGCGGCGTCGACCTTGCCGTCGGCGCCGGCGAGATCGTGGCCCTGCTGGGCAGCAACGGCGCCGGCAAGTCGACGCTGAACAACAATGTCTCGGGCCTCTACCGGCCGTTCGGCGGCACAATCACCTTCGACGGCCAGGCGATCGCGGGTGCGCCGTCGATGCGCATCGTCGATGCCGGCCTGGTGCAGGTGCCGGAAGGGCGGCGCGTCTTTCCCAACCTCTCGGTGCGCGAGAACCTCGAGCTCGGCAGCTATCGCCGCGGCCGCGCCGCGCGGGCGAAGAACCTCGAGCACGTGCTGGCGGTCTTCCCGCGGCTCAACGAGCGGCTGGCGCAGCTTGCCGGCACGCTGTCGGGCGGCGAGCAGCAGATGCTGGCGATCGGCCGCGGCCTGATGAGCGAGCCGCGCCTCTTGATCCTCGACGAGCCGTCGCTCGGCCTGTCGCCGCTGCTGGTCGAGGAGATGTTCGCTTTGATCGGCCGGTTGAACCGCGACGGTCTTGCGATCCTGCTGGTCGAGCAGAACGTCGTGCAGTCCCTCGCCATCGCCCATCGTGCCTATGTGCTGGAAAACGGCCGCATCGCCCTGTCAGGTGCCGCCGCCGAGCTCGCCGAGCATCCGGAGCTGAGGAAGAGCTACCTGGGGCATTAGTCTTCCGGACCGCCGGCCTCCGGCCGGCCTCCTGGGAG
>NZ_BKAJ01000290.1 GCF_007992495.1 Reyranella soli | reverse complement strand
GATGCATCGACAAAAAGGTCCCTCGACTACGCCGCCCGGAGTTTACCCCGAGCGAAGTCGAGGGGGCGGCTCCGCTCGGGATGACGGAAAGAGGAGACGTATCCATGATCACAACGGTCATCGGTGGCGCGATGCTGCCTCATGCGCCTCAGTTCTTCACCATGCCGCCGACCGAGGACCGCGGCACCGTCGAGCGGGTGCGCGCCACGGCGGCCGAGATCGGCGGCCGGCTGCGCGAGCTGAAGCCCGATCTCTGGATCATCTTCGCCAATGACCACGCCGAGCAGTTCTTTCACACCGTCGCGCCGCCCTTCACCATCCATGTCGGCGCCGCCGCGCACGGGCACTTCGCGGGCCGCGACTTCAAGTGGGAGATCCCGGGAGCGATCGGCCTGGAACTCGTCCGCCAGCTCTACAAGCAGGGCTTCGACCCGGCCTTCACGAGCACGGCGAAGTTCGACTACGCCATGGGGATTCCGCTGACCCATATCGGCCACACCGATCCCGTCCTGCCGATCTACATCAACGCCTATCTCGCGCCGCAGCCGACCATGGCGCGCTGCTATGCCTTCGGCGAGGCGATCGCACGGTCGGTGACGGCGCTCGGCCTGCGCACGGTGGTGCTGGCGAGCGGTGGCATGTCGCATTTTCCCGGGACCGATCGCTACGCCAATCCGGAACTCGACTGGGACCAGGCGGCGCTCGCCCGCATCGCCGCGGGCAACTTGAAATCCCTGATCGGTTACGACGAGGATGAGCTGGACGACAAAGGCAACATCGAGCTTCGCTGCTGGGCGTGCGCCGCCGGCGCGTTGGGCGAGCGCAAGCCCGACATCGTTTCGATGGATCCAAGCTGGCACCACAACTACGCCTCGGTCGCCTGGTTCGGCGGTGGCGGCAGTGGCAGCGGTGTGGGGCGTGACCTGCACTATCCCTCGATCAAGCCGGAGCTCGTCGGCCTGACCACCGCCCTGCACGGCCTCGCCCATGAAGCGTCGGCGCGCGCCCAGTTTCTTGCCGACGCCAACGGCTTTGCCGCTCGCTTTGCCTTGACCTCGGAACAAAGCAGGGCGTTGGTGCTGCTCGATGTGCCGACCATGGTGACGATGGGCATCCATCCCCTGGTCGCCTTCCTCGCCAACATGCAGATCCAGCGCGAGCGTCTTTGATCAATCTATCCGTCATCCCGAGCGGAGCCGCCCGAAGGGCGGCGTAGTCGAGGGACCTTTTTTGTCGATGCATCAACAAAAACAGGTCCCTCCGCTCCGCCGCCCTTCGGGCGGCTCCGGTCGGGATGACAGGGGATGATGTGAGAAAACACACAGTGTCCGCCCCGATCGCGCGCCAAAGTCGATCCCAAACCCGGCTGCCCCTCCGGCGCGATGGAGGCCTGCATGGACTACCAGCAATACGCCGACTTCATCAAAAAGAACGCGCCCGCGGCGCAGCGCGCCAGTCTCCTGGCGGCGAACTCCAAGCCATACACCGATAAGGGCGGCGCGAAGGCGGCAAAGCCGAAGATCTTCGTGACCTACTACTCGATGCCCGACTGGCTGGACATCTTCAAGTTCGAGGCCCGCCTGAAGAAGGGCCCGTTGGATCACGTGATCGCCGAGTACAAGCATGCGGCGCAGAAGCATCAGGACAAGGTCGCCCTCTGTCTGGACCGGATCAGCACCTTCTCGTCGGGAAAAGCGCTGCTGACCGAGCTCGCCGGCACCGGACACACGCTTCGCATCATGCCCTACTGGCACTTCTTCAGGACCATGCCCGGCGGCGACTATTTCAACTCGACGCCGATTCCGGTGAAGCCCGGTGAAACGATGGCTCACGTCAGCGACGGCACCCTGCACGATTTCGAGGACGAGTATGAGAAAGGCGCGCCGGTGCGCGGCGACGACAACGAGCCGGTGTCGAGCCTCGGCAAAGGCACGGGCAAAGGGGCCGACGTCGTGCTCTTCTTCTCGGCCGAGATCTGGGAGAGCAGGGATGGGCCCAAGGGTCCCGGATTCAAGCCGGACGAGGTCCTGTTCCACGAGCTGGTTCACGTCACCCGGTCGCTGCGCGGTCGCATGACGCATGTCGGCGTGGAGGGCAACGGCTACGGCAATATCGAAGAGTACTTCGCCACGGTGATCGCCAACATCTACCTCTCAGGCAAGGGAGAGACCCGCCTTCGCGGCCTCTACAGCAACGATTCCATTCGACAGAAGACGACGCGCGTCATGGTGAACAAGCAGGAAGTCATGGTCGTCACCGATCCGCTTCCCGACGGCTGGAACGTGATGAAGGACCCCGAAAAGTTCTACGACAACGCCGACAAGATCAGCATTCCGCCGCGCGATCTGATGCAGATCTTCAAGAGCAAGCAGCCCGATTTCTATTTTGCGTTGGCGCATCTCCCGGAAGCGCAGCCGAAGTTCAATCCCGTCGGCCGGCATTTCCGGGAGAACATGCGGCCGGTCAAGCCGGCAGGTGCGGCGCGGCCCTGACGCTGGTCCGGAAGAGCATGCGTCCCGCCGACGCGCCTTCAGCGACTTTCAGTCTATGGCGCGACGCCGCAGCGTGAGGCGGCGGTGATCGGCTTCCAGGCCGCCACCGCCGTCGCTGCCGGCGCGCAACTCTATCTCCGCTACGACGGCGACGTCGGATCGGGCACTGACAATCACGCCCTCAACCTCGGCGTGCGGCTGAGCTTCTGAGATGCCAATCAGTGCCCTCGCGCTTTACACGACAGATACCGCGCAATAATTTGCCTCATTACCATCACCGTAGAGTATGCGCAGCGGTGTGTGGTTGGGGGCGTTGGGGATGGCGTTCATCAGCATGACGCGGCAGCCGAGCCGGCTGGCCGCATTACTATTGGCCGGTACCTGCCTGTCGCCATTGCCGGCCTGGGCAGCCGACTTCATCGTCAGCAACAACAATGACAGCGGCGGGGGCTCGCTGCGCCAGGCGATCATCGACCTGAACACGACCGGCGGCGCCAGCAACAACATCATCATCAACAGTGGCGTCGGCACCATCACGCTGACCAGCGGCGATCTCCAGACCGTATCCCGGAACGTCACCATCGTCGGCAACAGCAATACGCTTTCCGGCAACAACCAGTTCCGCGGCCTGTTCATCGGCGCCTTCTCGGGCACGACCCAGACGGCCGTCACCGTTTCCATCTCCGACCTCTCCATCACCGACACCAACGCGCGGGGCGGCGCAGGCGCAGGCCGCAGCGGTGGCGGCGCCGGACTGGGCGGCGCGCTGTTCGTGGCCGACCAGGCGTCGTTGACCGTGAGCAACGTCACCCTGTCCGGCAACGCCGCGACCGGTGGCGCCGGAAGCAGCGGCAGCAGCGGTCCGGGCGGCGGCGGCGGCATGGGCGGCAATGGCGGCGTCAGCGGCAGCCCCGGTCCCGGCGAGGGCAGGGGGGGCGGCGGCGGGTTCGGTAGCGGAGCGGACGGCGGCAGCGGTGTCGGTGGGCAGCCCGGCACGGCCGGCATCGCGGCGGGAGGATCGCCAGGCGGCGACGGTAGCGGTACCGCGCCCGTCGGCACGGGCGGCGCTTCCGGCGGCGGCGGCGCCGGCGGCAACTTTGGCGGCGGCGCGGGCGGCGGCGGCGGCGTCGGTGGCGGCGCTGGCACCCAAACCGTCGCAGGCGCCGGCGGCTTCGGCGGTGGCGGCGGTGGTTCGAGTTCAGTCGCCGGGGCCGGAGGTTTCGGCGGCGGCGGCGGCGCGACGAGTCAAGGCTCACAAGCCGGCGGAGCCGGAGGTTTCGGCGGCGGCGGCGGCAGAGGCCCTGCCGGCGGTGGTGCCGGCGGTTTTGGCGGCGGTAATGGTACCTCGACGAGCGGCGGCGGCGGCGGCGGCATGGGCGGCGCGATCTTCGTGCAGCAGGGCGGTACGCTGGTCGTTGCGGGTGGCCTGGATATCAACGGCAACGCGGTGACCGGCGGAACAGGCGTCAACGCCGGCTCGGCGTCCGGCGCCGGCATGTTCCTGCAGGGCAACGGCACGATCACCTTCGCGCCGGGCGCGGGGCAGAGCCAGACCGTGTCAGACGTCATCGCCGACCAGACCGGCTCGGGCGGCACCGGCGGCAATGCCGGCAGCTACAATCTGACAAAGAGCGGCGCGGGTACGCTGACGCTTTCCGGCACCAACACCTATAGCGGCGGCACGACGGTGACCGGCGGCCTGGTCAACTTCGCCGCCGCCAACAACTTCGGCAGCAGCGGGGCGATCACCCTGAACGGCGGCGGCCTGCAATGGGCGACCGGCACCACGACGGACATCTCCGGCCGGCTCGCCGCGCTCGGCGCCGGCGGCGGCACCTTCGACACCAACGGCAACACAGTGACTTTCGCCAGCGCCATCAGCGGCGTCGGCGCGGTCACCGTGACCGGGAACAGCACGCTGCTGCTGGCGGCGACCAACGCCTACACCGGTGCCACCACGATCGGCGCCGGCAGCACGCTCAGCCTGTCGAACGCCGGCAGCATCGGCACCTCTAGCGGCGTCAACCTCACGGGTGCGGCAGCCACCTTCGACATATCGGGCGGCAGCTCGGGCAAGACGATCCAGGCCCTGAGCGGCGTCGCGGGCGCGTCGGTCCTGCTGGGCAACAACACCCTCACCGTGGGCTCGGCGACATCGACAACCTTAGCCGGCGTGGTCGATGGCACAGGCGGAATCATCAAGGCCGACATCGGCACGCTCACGCTCAGTGGCGTCAACACCTATACCGGCGGCACCACCATCAACGGCGGTGCGCTGTCGGTCTCCGCCGACAACAATCTCGGCGCTGCTTCCGGCGCGCTGACGCTGAGCGGCGGCACGCTGCAGACGACGGCGACGCTCAGCATGACGCGCGGCATCACGCTGACCGGCACCGGCACGATCCAGACCGACACCGGCACGACGACGGTGTCCGGCGGCGCCATCGGCGGCACCGGCAACCTGGTCAAGACCGGCGACGGTGTGCTGATCGTCACCGCTGACAACACCTACGCCGGCACCACGACGGTATCGGCCGGCACGCTGCAGGTGGGCAATGGCGGCACCACCGGCACGCTGGGCGGCGATGCGGTGACCAACAACGCGCAGCTCACCTTCAACCGCAGCAACGCTGTCACGGTCGCCAACAACATCGGCGGAACCGGCGCCGTCACGGTGCAGGGCGGCGGCACCGTGACGTTCAGCGGCACCAACTCTTACGGCGGCGGCACGAGGGTGTCGGGCGTCGGCACCACACTGGTCGGCACGACGACGAGCCTGCAAGGCGCCATCACCAACAATGCCAGCGTGCGCTTCGATCAGGCCGGCACCGGCACCTATGCCGGCAACATGTCGGGCACGGGCGCCGTCGCGGTACAGGGCGGCGGCACGGTGACGTTCAGCGGCACCAACACCTACGGCGGCGGCACGGCGGTGTCGGGCGTCGGCACCACGCTGGGCGTCGCCGGCAACACGGCGCTGGGCACGGGCGCACTCAGCCTCGGCAATGGCACGACCTTGCAGGCCGCGGCCGACGGCGTGACGCTCGGCAACGCCGTGTCCCTCAA
>NZ_BKAJ01000289.1 GCF_007992495.1 Reyranella soli | reverse complement strand
TAACGCCGCGCCTTGTGTCGCCGGACGCGAGTGCCAGCAGTGCTGTCAACCCCGAGCTACGAGGGCAGGCTTGCGGTAAACACCCGCCGATAATTGCCGCCGAGCAGCTTTGCCGTTTCCTCGGGCGAGAATTTGCCGCGAAGAGCGGCAGCCAGTTGCGGCAAGTCGGCATAGCTCGGCATCGCGCTGCCGCCGGGCAGGCCGAGCTGGTCGGTGCCCAGGCCGACATGGTTGATGCCGACGACATCGACCATGCGCGCGAAGCCGTCGGCATAGGCCACGATGTTGGGGAAGAACTCCAGGACCGGCCAGATGCCGATAACGCCGCCGGTCGCGGCGATGGCACGGGCATGGTCGGGCAGGATGCGACGCGTCCATGCCGCCGGCCGGGTGGTCAGCGAGGTGTGCGACAGCACCAGCGGCTTGGTCGTCACCGACGCCGCCTTCTTGACCAGCTCGTAAGTGCCGTGCGCCACGTCGACGACGATGCCCAGCTGGTTGCAGCGACGGACCACCTCGACGCCGAATTGTGTCAGGCCGCCATGCACGCTGGGCTCGGTCTGGATGTCGCCCAGCTCGTTGGGCCGGTAGTGCGTGAGCTGCAGATGCCGCAGTCCCCAGCGCTGGTAGGCCTCGTCGAGGCGTTCGATCCTGCCCTCGAGGAAATCGGCGCCTTCGGACGAGACGATGATCGACGGCCGGCTGGCGCGCGCGCCGTTGAGATCCGCCGCCGTCCTGAGCAACGGCAACTGCTGTGCGCCTGCCAGCGCATGGATCTGCTGGAACGACCGTTGGGTGTAGTCGTAAAGCTCGCCCGGCCGCGGATCGCGGCCCGGCCGCAGGCGGCCGTCCATGGTCTTGATGATCGGCGAATCGGAAACGACGGCGAGACAGATCGCCGACACACCGCCCTGGCGCATCGGCTCGGCGACCGGCGCGAAGCTGCCGCGACCATAGGCCATCTGGGTCAGGTTGCCGGCGTGGCTGTGGGCGTCGACCGCCGTGCCGTCGACCTGCGCCATCGCCGGCACTGCGGACAGGCAGAAGAGCGGGCTCGCCGCCATCAGGGCACGTCGGGTGACGCCGCGCTTCACCTCGGCGCCATGGAGCTGGTAGCGCCAGCCGTCGGCATCGGACGAGACCCGCCAGGTGCCGGTGAGGCGCAACTGCCCATTGCCGATCTTCAGCGGCTGGTCGGCGAAGACTTCCACGACCGCCAGCCGGTTGGCAGGCACGCAGCCTGCGCAGCAGCCAGGCTCGGCCATCATCAGGAAGTGATCGGCGGTCGGCAGCGACATCGCTGTCAGCGGAAAGCCCGCGAGCTCGACGGACTTGCCGTCGGCCCTGTTGGCGCGAGAGCTTCCAAGATCGCGCCAGTGAACTCTCATCTCGGTCTCGTCGCTGGGGGTGCGCCACTCCAGTGGCGCGATCTTCTTCGTTGACGCAAAGACGCGTCACTGGAGTGACGCGCCCCAGCGGACTAGAGCTTGGGCGGCGGATAATACGGCCGATCGCCCAGGGCCTGCACGCGTTTCCAGAAGTCGGGGCCCGACGCCTTGCCGACTTCGTCGAGATCGGCGGCCTGGCGCCACATGCTCCATGAATCGGGATGAAGTGCACTCGCTGTGTTCATCTGCCGGTCGCCCTCGACCGGATCACCATGGGCGCGCAGCCATACACCCAATCTGAATCGGGCATGCGCCTCGGCGATCTCCCTTGTCGTCTTGGGCAGCCCGGCGCGCGCGGCATCGGCTGGCAAGGCATGCTTGCCCGTATTCACCCAGGCGCGCACGGCATCGAGATATTCCTCGCGGGCGGCGAGCCTCGCCGCCTGGTCTTCGGGCGACATGGTGCGCGTCTTGAGGTCCATGCGCCGGAAGTGATCGGTCGAGCCCGCGGTCTCGGGCGGCCGCACGATGCGACCCTGCTCGTCGATCCAGATCGCCTGCGGCACGTTCACGAGATTGTAGAGATCGCTCAGGCGATGGTCGGTATCGATCAGCTGCCAGTAGCTCGACTCGCTGCTCTTCCGGGCCTGGTCGATCCACGGCCGCGCATGCTCGGCACCGCGGCTTTCCTCCGCCACGGCCACGACCATGAAACCCTTGTCCTTCAGCTCGTCATAGAGTGCCTGCCACACGGGCAAGTCAAAGCGGCAGCCTCACCAACTGGCCCAGGTGGCGAGGAAGACCTTCCTGCCCCTGAGCTGGGACAAGGTGCGCGGCGTGCCGTCGACGTCGGGCAAGGTGAAGTCCGGCGCCATCAGGCCTTCGAGCGCGGCATTGCGCTCGTCGGCCGGAGCGCCCAGCGCCCAGACCTCGCCGTTCTCGGCGGCGACCACGGGGCCGCCGAGCTTGTTCCAGAACGCCGCCACATCGACGCGCTTGTCCTTCACGGCGGTCACAGGCAGCGGCACGCAGCGTTCGGCCAGGCACATGCCTTCCGGCTTCAGCGTCCAGCCGGTGACCTTCTCGGCATCCGACGCGCTCATCCAGAGCCCGTCGGTGGTCGTGACCTTGTGTTCGGCAGTTGGCGTGAGAATGATGGCCATGTCGGCCTCCCTCGTCATTTGGGGACGGAGATCGTCACTTCCTTGGAGGTGATGAACTCCAGCAGAACAGGTACGCCCTTCTTGGTCTGCTCGATGCCACGCTTGATCGCAGGAATGATATCCTCGGGCTTGGTGACGCGCTCGCCGTAGCCGCCGAAGGCGCGGGCCATGGCGGCGTAATCGCCGGAGATGTCGGTCGAGCGGTACTTCTCGGTCGAGACCTTCATGATATGCAATTCGATCGCCATCGAGAAGTTGTTGAGCAGCACCGACATGATGGGGATGCGCTCGCGCACCGCGGTCTCGAAATCCATGCCGGTGAAGCCGATGGCGGCGTCACCCCACACGTTGATGCAGAGCTTGTCCGGGCAGGCGAGCTTGGCGCCCATGGCCAGCCCCAGCCCGTAGCCGAGCTGCGTGGTCTTGCCCCAACCGATGTAGGTGTGCGGCGCCGTGTTCTTCCAGAAAGGCGAGAGCTGATCGCGCGGGCTGCCGGCGTCGTGGGTGATGATGGTGTTGGCCATGTCGACCGTGTGCTGCAGGTCCCACAGCACGCGGTAGGGATTGAGCGGCGCCTCGTTGTTGGTGAGCTTGGGCATCCACTCCTTCAGCCATTCGTCGGCAACCGCCTTGATCTCAGCGGCGACCGGGCCCGCATCCCTCTTCGTGGCGCCTGCTGCCTTGCAGGCCGCGATCAGGGCCGTCAGCGTCAGCTTGGCGTCACCGACCAGGCCGTACTTTGCCGGCACGTCCTTGTTGATATGCGCGGGATCCAGCGTGGCGTGGATGATGGTCTTGCCCTTCGGCATGGAGATGCCGAAGTTGGTCTCGGTGAACGAGCAGCCGATGCCCAGGATGACGTCGGACTGATCGAGGAACTGGCGCACCGCCTTCGGGTAGGCGCGGCCGCCCGAGCCCAGCGCCAGCGGGTGGGTCTCGTCGAAGCAGCTCTTGCCCTCGAGGCTGGTGCAGACCGGGATGGCGAGAAGCTCGGCGAGCTCCTTCAGCTCGGCATAGGCTTCGGCCCAGTGCACGCCCTGGCCGGCATAGATCACCGGACGCTTGGCGGCCATCAGCACCTTGGCGGCTTCGGCCACCTGTCCGGCCTCGGGACCGTACTTGGTGACCACGACGGGCTCGTAGTCCAGCGGATCGGGCGCGTCCTCGGCATAGGCGTCGTTCGGCAGCTCGATGATCACCGGCGAGCCGCGGCCGTTGCGCAGCATGTTGAACGCCCGGCGCATGATGTTGACGATTTCCCTGCCGTTGGTGATCGGCTCGGCGTGCTTGGCGACATGCGCCATGGCCAGGGTCGAGTTGAAGTTCGGCGGCACGTGCGCGATGCGCCGCGGATAGCCCTGCGGGATCACCAGCAACGGGACCGATTCGCCGAACGCCTGGGCGACGCCGCCATAGGCGTTCTCCGAGCCCGGTCCGCTCTGCATGCAGAACACGCCCATCTTGCGGCCCTTGGTGAGGCGCGACATGGCGTCGGCCATGTGCAGGCCGATGCGTTCCTGGCGGACGATGATGGGGCGGATGTCGACCGCGGCGCAGGCCTCGATCAGATGATTGACCGGATAGGCGAAGAGGTATTCGACGCCTTCCTTCTTGAGAATGTCGGCGATCGCTGGCCCGGTCTTCATCGTTGTTCCCCTCCCTACAGTGTCGTCCTGAGCGAAGCGAAGGACCTCATCGCCGCTTGCCACGGCATGAGATCCTTCGCTTCGCTCAGGATGACAGCCTGTCGGCTGTCATTTGTTCAGCTCCTTCATAGCACTGTCGAGGCCGCCCAGGGTCAGCGGAAACATGCGGTTGGAGCTTAGCTGCTGCAGCAATTGGATGGAGGGTGTGTAGCTCCAGTGCCGCTCGGGCACCGGGTTCAGCCACACCATGCTGCGGTAGGTATCGGCCATGCGCTGGATCCAGACCTGGCCCGCCTCCTCGTTCCAGTGCTCCACCGAGCCGCCGGGATAGGCGATCTCGTAGGGGCTCATCGAGGCGTCGCCGACGAAGATGATCTTGTAGTCGGGCGGGAAGGTGTGGAGCAGCTGCTGCGTCTGGTAGGTGTCGACGTGGCGGCGGCGATTGTCCTTCCACAGCTTCTCGTAGAGGCAGTTGTGGAAGTAGAAGAATTCGAGGTGCTTGAACTCCGAGCGCGCCGCCGAGAACAGCTCCTCGCAGACGCGGATGTGGGCGTCCATCGAGCCGCCGATGTCGAACAGCAGCAACAGCTTCACCTTGTTGCGCCGCTCGGGGATCATCTTGATGTCGAGATAGCCCGCGTTCCGCGCCGTCGAGCGGATGGTGTCGGGCATGTCGAGCTCGATCTCGGCGCCCTCGCGCGCGAACTTGCGCAGCCGGCGCAGCGCGATCTTGATGTTGCGCGTGCCGATCTCGACGGTGTCGTCGAGGTTCTTGTACTCGCGCTTGTCCCACACCTTGACGGCGCGGCCCTCGCGGTTCTTGTCCTGGCCGATGCGCACGCCCTCGGGATTGAAGCCGTAGGCGCCGAACGGCGAGGTGCCCGCCGTGCCGATCCACTTGCTGCCGCCCTGGTGTCGCTTCTGCTGCTCCTCGAGACGCTTCTTCAGCGTCTCCATGAGCTTCTCCCAGCCGCCCATCGCCTCGATCTGGGCCTTCTCCTCGTCGGTCAGCAGCTTCTCGGCGAGCTTGCGCAGCCACTCTTCCGGGATCTCGGCGGCGGCGCCCTCGCCGGCCGGCGCCTCGAGCCCCTTGAAGACGTGGCCGAACACCTTGTCGAACTTGTCGAGGTTACGCTCGTCCTTCACCAGGATGGAGCGCGACAGATAGTAGAAGTCGTCGACGCTGTAGTCGGCGACGTGCTTGTCCATCGCTTCCATCAGCGCCAGGTACTCCTTGATGGAGACCGGCACCTTGGCCTGGCGCAGCTCGAGGAAGAAGTTGGTGAACATGGCGATCGCCTCAGGCTTCTATCTCGTTCCTCTTCGCTTCATGTTCCTCTCCCCCGCTAGGGGGAGAGGTTAGGTGAGGGGGTTGCACGGGCTGTCGA
>NZ_BKAJ01000288.1 GCF_007992495.1 Reyranella soli | reverse complement strand
GGGGGGGGGGGGGGGATACGCACGTCGTGGCCCCCTCACCTATCCTCTCCCCCTAGCGGGGGAGAGGAACATGAAGATGCGTCCACAGAGAAAGTCAGATCCCGCGTTCCTTGAACACGGCGCTCGCCGTCTTGAAGGCGTCGAGGCTGGCAGGGATGCCGCAGTAGATCGCGACCTGCAGGAAGATCTCCTTGATCTCCTCCTTGGTGAGGCCGTTGTTCAGCGCACCGTTGACGTGCAGCTTGAGCTCGGGCCCGCGATTCAGCGCCGCCAGCATGGCGAGGTTCAGCATCGAGCGCGTCTTCTTCGGCAGGCCGGGTCGCGTCCAGACATAGCCCCAGCAATACTCGGTGGTGACGTCCTGGAACGACATCATGAAATCGTCGGTGGCGGCGCCCGCCAGCGAGTTGTCGACGTAGCCGGCGCCCAGCACGGCTTTGCGCACCTTCATGCCCTCGTCGTAGAGCTTCTTGTTGCGCGGATTGGGCTTGGCTTTCTTAGCCACCTTGGCCTTGGCCATCTGTCACTCCTCCAGTTCGATGAACGGCGGAGTTATCAGTTCGGGCGATCAAAAGATCAAACGGCAATGCGCTCGGTTGACGGCGGCTGGCCGGTCGTGGGCTGATCCAACCCCTTGGCGCGCGCCCGCTGGCAGAGCTCTTCGATGGTGATGTTGTCGAGCTGGGCCATCATGTCGTCGCGCAGCTTCTCCCACATCGGCCACACCACCTCGTGGGCGAGCGGCGAGCCGGTCGCGGGATCGTTGGGCTCGGTCTCGGCCTCGAGCTTGCGCACCACGCGCACGACCTCACCCAGGGTGATCTTTCGCTGCTCGCGGCCCAGGCGATAGCCGCCACGCGGACCGCGCTTGCCGGCCAGGATGCCGGCCCGAACCAGATGCTGCAGCACCTGCTCGAGATAGCGTTTGGGAATGCGCTGGCGCTCGGTGATGTCGCCGCTGCGCACCGGATGCTCGCCGACATGGAAAGCCACGTCGAGCACGGCCTCGATGGCGAACATGGTTTTCTTGCTGAGCCGAGGCATCCCCAGTGCTTCTCCTCAGGCGCCTTTAGGCGCTTTTGGCTGATCCCGCCGTCACTCCTGTCGATCCGAAACCTCCGGCACCACGCGCCGTCCGGTCGAGCTCGCTTACTTCACGCCACACGGCCCGGGCATGCCGGGCCACGACTAACTGTGCAATTCGCATGCCGCGACTGATGCGGAATGGCTCCTTGGAAAGATTGATCAAAATCACGCCGATCTCCCCACGATAATCGGCATCGACGGTTCCTGGCGAATTGACAATAGTGACCCCGTTCTTGGCTGCCAGGCCCGAGCGCGGCCGGACTTGGCCTTCGAAGCCTACCGGTAGCGCGATCGAGATGCCGGTCGGCACGATCTTGCGCTCCAGCGGCGCCAGCTCGATGTCCTGGTCGATGGCGGCCAGAAGGTCGGCACCGGCGGCGGCGGCCGTGGCGTAGTCAGGCAGGGCAAGATCTCTGGCATGCGCGAGGCGCACCACCTCGATCTCGACGGTCTCGACACCCTTCATTCTGCTGCCTCGGCTTTGGTTGGCCGGCCAAAATGCAGGGCGATGCGGCCGGCCAGCCGCATGGCGACCTCGCCCTTGGCCAGGGTCGGCCAGTCTTCCACGCCGGAGGCGCTGATCAGGTGCACGGTGTTGCGCTCGCTGCCGAACGTGCCGACGGCGGGCGACACGTCGTTGGCCACGATCCAGTCGCAGCCCTTGCGCTGACGCTTGTCGATGGCGTTGGCCACCAGGTTCTCGGTCTCGGCGGCGAAGCCCACCACGAGGGCGGGCCGCTGCGGGCCGGGCTTGGAGAGCGTGGCGAGAATGTCGGGGTTGGGCGTCAGCTCGATGCTGGGTGGCGCCATCCCGGCCTTCTTCTTGATCTTGGAGCCGGCCGGGCGGGCTGCCTTCCAGTCGGCGACGGCGGCGGCGCAGACGGCGATATCGATCCGGCCGGCGGCGAGGCAGGCGGCCAGCATCTGGTCGGCCGAGTCGACATGAACGGTCGTCACGCCCGGCGGATCGGCGATGGAAACCGGGCCACTGACCAACGTGACTTCGGCGCCGAGGGCCGCCAGCGCCGAGGCGATGGCATGGCCCTGCTTGCCCGAGGAATGATTGGAGATGTAGCGCACCGGGTCGATCGCCTCGCGCGTCGGGCCCGACGTCACGACGGCGCGCTTGCCGGCGAGTGGTCGCTCGGCTGCGGCCGGCGCCAGCAGGCTTTCGATGGCGTCCGCGATCTCTTCCGGCTCGGACATGCGGCCGGGACCGAACTCGTTGCAGGCCATGGCGCCGTCGTTGGGACCGATGAAGTGGATGCCGCGCTGCTTCAGCGTCTCGACATTGGCCACGGTGGCCGCATGGGTCCACATGCGCACGTTCATCGCCGGCGCCGCCAGCACCGGCTTGTCGGTGGCGAGCAGCACGGTCGCGGCGAGATCGTCGGCCATGCCCGCCGCCATGCGCGCCAGGACATTGGCCGTCGCCGGCGCCACCACGAGCAGGTCGGCGTCGCGCGAGAGCTGGATGTGGCCCATCTCGCTTTCGTCGGTCAGCGAGAACATGTCGCTGTAGACGCGGTCCTCGGTAAGGGCCTGCAGCGACAGGGGCGTGACGAACCTGGCGCCGGCCTCGGTGACCACGCAGCGCACCGAAGCACCGCGTTCACGCAGGCGGCGGATGAGCTCGAGCGATTTGAACGCCGCAATGCCGCCCGCGACGATCAGCAGAATCCGCTTGCCCTTGAGCATGGTCCCCAGCCTATCACAACACCCGACTGGCGAAAGTATACAGCCCCGTGAGCAACAAAGCCCAGAACACGGCCAGCCGGAACTGCTCGACCGACAGGCGTCGGCGGATCTGCTGGCCGACCCACATGCCGGCCAGCGCCGGCACCACCGCGGCGGCCGAGACGACGGTCCGCGGACCGTCCAAAAGGCCGAAATTCAGCAGCGAAAACGTGAGCGTCAACGAGGTGGCGCAGAGCACCACGCCCAAGGTCTGCACGAGCTCGGAAGGCTTGATGTCGAGGCCCTGCAGGTAGGGCATGAGAGGGATGATCGGCACGCCGACGACGCCGGCGACGAAGCCCGAGATGGCGCCGATCACCGGCGCCAGCGGCTTCTCCAGGTCGGCGTGGATGTGCAGGCGGATGCGCAGCAGGCCGAGGCCGCTATAGACGATCAGCACCGCCGCCAGGACGATGAAGGCCCAGTCGGGGCCCTTCTGGCCGACCAGCCACATGGTGAGGTAGAGCCCGATCGCCAGCGGCACGATCAGCGGCCATTGGCGGCGCAGGATCTTCCAGAAGTTGCCGCCCACTGCCGCCTGCCAGACATTGGAGAAGATGGTCGGCAACGCGATCATGGCGATCGATTCGGTCAGCGGCAGCACCAGCGTCGTGAGCGCAATGACGATGGTCGGCAGCCCAAGCCCGACCAGCCCCTTGACCGTTCCCGCCAACAGGAAGACGGCAAGGCCGAAGATGATCTGGTCGGCGGTCATGTCATCCCGACCGGAGCGCGAAGCGCGGAGCGGAGGGACCTAGTCATAGCTTCATAACCCCGTCATCCCGACCGGAGCGAAGCGGAGTGGAGGGACCTCCTCAGTGGATCTCGCCACTCAGGTCCCGCCAATCCGGATTCGATCGGTTTATGAGGATGAGCTTCTTCTCCCTGCTCCAGTTTTTCAGCTGCTTCTCTCGCGCAATCGCATCGGGCGCGGTTTCGTGCGCTTCGAAATAAATCAGGCATTTGATGTTGTAACGCGCGGTGTGATGGACCTTTCCCTGACGGTGCTCTTCGAGGCGGCGCGGCAGGTCGGTCGTTATGCCGATGTAAAGGGCACGTCTGTTCGGGCTGGCGAGAATGTGGACGACCGGATTGCGTTCCATGGCTGGACAGTATCGGTTGTCGCATGGAACGTCCTACGATTACGGGTTGCATTGTTCGCCTATGACTAGGTCCCTCCGCTCCGCGCTTCGCGCTCCGGTCGGGATGACGGTTGGGGTCTGTCGGGCTGACGGTTGGGAGGCTAATGCCACCACGCGACGATCGCAGCGATCAACGCGAGGACGGCGATGATCTCGGAGAAGCCTGGGCGCCAGCCGCGGCCGGGGATGGGCGGCGGCGTGGCCGCTTCGCGTTCGGCCTTGCGGCGCTCATGCTCGGCCACGAGATGCAGGCTGTCGATCAGGCGCGGCAGGCGGCGCAGGCCCTCCATCACGTCCTCGGCCGCGCGGCCGACGGTGGCGCGCGGGCCGAAGTGGGTCTGCATCCATTCCTCGATCAGCGGACGCGACAGCTCCCAGATATTGACGTTGGGATTGAGCCGCGTGCCCATGCCCTCTGCCATCAGCATGGTCTTCTGCAGCAGCAGGAGCTGCGGCTGCACCGCCATCTCGAACTGCTCGGTGACGCGCAGGAGCTGCGCCAGCAGGCGGGCGATCGAGATCTGATGGCTGGGCTTGCCGAAGATCGGCTCGCCGATCGAGCGGCAGGCCTGGGCGAACATCTCGCGCGACTGGTCGGGCGGCACGTAGCCTGCGCGGAACTGCACCTCCGCCACCGCGCGATAATCGCGGCGCAGGAAGGCGACCAGAAGCTCGGCAAGATAGCCGCGCGTATCCTCGTCGATGCGGCCCATGATGCCGAAGTCGACCGGCACGATGTGGCCGGAACGGTCGACGAAGGCATTGCCGCCATGCATGTCGGCATGGAAGAAGCCGTCGCGGAACACCTGATAGAAGAAGGCCTCTGCCGCCTTCCTCATGACCTCGTTGGGGTCGTGGCCGGCGGCGACGATGGCGTCACGGTCGCCGATCGGGATGCCGTCGATGCGCTCCAAGGTCAGCACGCGTTCGGCGGTGCGGTCCCAGTCGATGGTCGGTGCACGATAGCCGGGATCGTCGACGAAGTTCTCGCCCAGCTCCTCGGCGGCGGCCGCCTCCATGCGCAGGTCCATCTCGACGCGCACGACGTCGGCGAAGGCGCGCACCGAATCGACCGGCTTCAGGCGGCGGTAGCGCGGCTGGGTACGCTCGACCAGCTCGGCCACCCAGTAGAAGAGATCGAGATCGCGTTCGAAGGCGAGTTCGATGGCCGGCCGCAGCACCTTGACCGCGACCTCGCGGCCGTCGGTGGTGACGGCGAAATGCACCTGGGCGATCGAGGCGGCGGCGACCGGCGTTTCGTCGAAGCTGGTGAACAGCGCGTCGATCGGCTGGCCGAGCTCGGCCTCGATGATGCGCTTGGCTTCGGCGCCGGAGAAGGCCGGCAGGTGATCCTGCAGCCGCGCCAGGTCGGCGGCGACCTGATCGCTCAAAAGGTCGGCGCGGGTCGACAGGGCCTGGCCGAGCTTGATGAAGGATGGGCCCATCTCCTGCAGCGCCGCGGTCAGCCGTTCGCCCGGCCGACGCGCGTCGCGGCGCCGCGCGAACAGGCGCGCCCAGACGACCAGCGCCGGCGTGATGCCCAGGATCTCCAGCGGGAACAGCGCATCGTGCCGCGCCAGGCTCAGCGCCATGCGCAACAGGCGCCAGGAATTGCGGATGGCGCGCAGCATCTTACTGGACCGCGGGCCTCCAGGCCCGCTCATGTGGAG
>NZ_BKAJ01000287.1 GCF_007992495.1 Reyranella soli | reverse complement strand
AAAGCCTCAGCACATCATCGAGGTCGGCTCGGGCCATTCGACGCGCGTGCTGTCGAAGGCCTTGGGCGGGCTCGGCGAGATCATCGCCGTCGATCCCGCGCCACGCGCCGACATCATCGACCTGCCCGGCGTGCGCGTCGTGTCCTCGACCCTGCAGGCCGCACCCGCCGACCTGTTCAACGTGCTGAAGGCCGGCGACGCGCTGTTCATCGATTCCAGCCATATCCTGATGCCGGGCAGCGACGCCGATATCCTGCTCAATCGCGTCCTGCCGGCGGCGCCGGCCGGCACGCTGGTGCACATCCACGACATCTTCCTGCCGTTCGACTATCCGGCGATCTGGGGCTGGCGCGCCTACAACGAGCAGCAGGGCGTGGTGCCGATGCTGACCAGCGGCGCCTACCGGCCGCTGTTCTCGAGCGCCTGGGCGGAGCGGCGGCTGAACGACCGGCTGGCCTCGTCGGTCGTGGCGCGCCTGCCGCGGCCGGACGACGCCCTGCCGGCCAGCCTTTGGCTCGAGAAGCGCTGATGTTCGGCCGCCTGAGCGGCTGGCTGTTCGGCGCGAGCGGGGTGGAACGCCTGCCCGAGCGCGTACGCGAGGCGATCCGCCAGCAGCAGCAGCAGAGCGAGATCCTGATCGGCTGGGCCGAGCTGGCGGCGGTCGCCTTGTTGTTCGTCGCCTACGAGACCACCAGCATGGCGACCGGCGTGGTGCAGGAAGACTACTCGTTCGATACGTATGTCTTCATCCTGTACACGCTGTTCTCCCTGGGCCGCCTGGCGCTGGCCTATCGCCACGCCCTGCCGGAGTGGCTGCTCTACGTGTCGGTGGTCGTCGACATGGCCCTGCTGCTGGGGCTGATCTACTTCCTGCACTACAAGTACGCCCAGACGGCCGTCTTCAACCTGAAGGCGCCGGCACTGCTTTTCGTGTTCCTTTTCATTGCGCTCCGAGCGCTACGCTTCGAGGCGCGTTTCGTGATCGTCGCCGGCCTGACGGCAGCAGCGGGATGGCTCGCTCTGATCTTCTACGCGCTGAGCGGCCGCGGCGGACCACCCAACGAGACCACCGACTTCGTCGAGTACATGACCTCGAACGCCTTCCTGGTCCAGGCCGAGGCCGAGAAGCTCTTGGCCATCCTGCTGACCACGGCGGTGCTGGCGATCGCCATCTCGCGCGCCCGTCATCTGCTGGTGCGGTCGGTTAGCGAAGGCGCGGCGGCGCGCGACCTCGCGCGCTTCTTCGATCCCGGCGTGGCCGACCGCATCCGCAGCGCCGCCATGACGATCAAGGCGGGCGAAGGCGAGCTGCGCGACGTCGCCATCCTGACCGTCGATTTGCGCGGCTTCACCCGGCTCTCCGTCGACCTCGCGCCTGACGCCGTCATGAAGCTGCTGCAGGACTACCAGGGCCGGGTCTGCCCCTTGATCGTCAGCAACGGCGGCAGCATCGACAAGTTTTTGGGCGACGGCATCCTTGCCTCGTTTGGCGCGGTGGCGGCCTCGACCACCGCCGCGGCAGACGCCCTGCGCGCCGCCGATGCCGTGCTCGGCGCGGCCGAGCGCTGGACCATCGAGCGCCGGGCCGCCGCCTTGGCGCCGCTTTCAGTGGGACTGGCTGTGGCGTCCGGTCGCGTCGTCTTCGGCGCCGTGGGCGACGGCGAGCGGCTGGAATTCACCGTGATCGGCGATGCTGTAAATTTCGCCGCCAAGCTCGAAAAGCACAATAAAGACGAGAAAACACGGGCTTTGACCGATGCCCGCACCTACCAATTGGCCGAACGGCAGGGTTATGTCGCACCATTGCCACGTGAGCGCCGGCCCAACCGACCGGTGGGTGGCGTCAGCGAACCGGTCGATATCGTCGTCCTGGCAAAGTGATGGCGGGCCGGCCGGCGTTGCCTTGCCCTTTCCCCATTCGGGGCCTATGTAATTTGCCTCGCCTAAAGGAACGGATTGGCGGAGCGCCATCGTGGGTAACAACTACGACATCATCCTCATCGGGCTGGTCGCAGTCTTCTTGATCCTGCGGCTGCGCTCCGTGCTGGGCAAGCGCACGGGCAATGAGCGGCCGCCGGCGCGCGATCCGTTCACGCCACCTGCACCGCCAACCGCCACGCCGCGCGTCGGCGACACCCCCGCCAACCAGGGCAACGACAATGTCGTGCCGCTGCCGACGGCCAATGCGCCGGCGCCGCGGCCCTCGCTGGCGACCAGCGGGCCGGGCGGCATCCGCGCCACCGTGATGCCGACCGCCGCGACCGGCGTCGCGGCCATCCGCGCCGCCGATCCCAGCTTCGAGCCGATCGGCTTCACGGGCGGCGCGCGCGCTGCCTTCACCGCCATCGTCGAAGCCTTCGCCAAGGGCGACACCGCGACTCTGCGTCCGCTGCTGGATGGGCCGACCTTCGCCAGCTTCGAAGCGGCGATCCGCGGCCGTATCGAGCGCAAGGAAAAGGCCGAGACGACCCTGATCGGCTTCGAGGCTTCCGACATCGCCGCCGCCGAGCTGCAGGGCACCAATGCCAGCGTCACCGTCCGCTTCGTCAGCGAGCAGATCAACGTGCTGCGCAATGCCGATAGCCAGATCGTCGATGGCAATCCCAACGAAGTGCAGAAGGTGATCGATCTCTGGACATTCCGTCGCGATACCAAGTCCAGCGATCCGAACTGGCTGCTGATCAAGACAGAAAGCGAAGGCTGAGGGAGGCTCATTCGATTATGCGCTGGAGCGTCTTGTCCGGCGTCGTGGCTTTGCTTGCCGCGGCCGGCCTGCTGGCTGCCTGTGCCGACGGCACAAGCCCGGCGAACGAACAGCGTGTGGCGATGGCGCCCATTTCCTTCAACGAGATCAGCGGCTGGGCCGACGACAAGCACGCCGACGCGCTAGCCTCGTTCCGCCGCTCCTGCCCCAAGCTGACGGCCGGCCCCGACACCAAGATCGCCACCGATGGCGGCTTCAAGACGATCACGCCGGCCGAATGGAAGAAGATCTGCGATTCGGCGGCTGCCGTTAAGCCTGGCGACGATCGCGCCTCGCGCGACTTCTTCGAGGAGAACTTCCGGCCGCTGGTCGTCCAGGTGGCGGGCAAGTTCACCGGCTATTTCGAGCCCGAGATGCGCGGCAGCAAGGCGCCGTCGCGGCTGTTCACGGTGCCGGTCTACAAGCGTCCGACGGACCTCACCGACAAGCCCTACTACACGCGCGCCGAGATCGAGCAGGGCGCGCTCAAGGGCAAGGGGCTGGAGATCGCCTACGTGCAGGATCCGGTGGCGCTGTTCGAAGTCCAGGTCCAGGGCAGCGGCCGCATCCAGCTCGCCGAGGGCGGCTCCATCAATCTCGGCTTCGACGGCTCCAACAACCGGCCCTATACGGCGATCGGCAACGTGCTGATCGAGATGGGCGTGTTCACCAGCAAGGAGCAGGCGACCTGGCCCGCCATCCGCGACTGGCTGAAGCGCAATCCGGCCCAGGCGCGCGACGTGATGCGCAAGAACGAGCGCTACATCTTCTTCAAGGACACGCGCACCCAGGGCGCTGTCGGCGCCGAGGGCGTCCAGCTCACGGCCCAGCGCAGCCTGGCCATCGACACCGCCTTCACGCCCTACGGCACGCCGATCTGGATCGACACGGTGCGGCCGGTGGCGCGCAAGCCCGGCGCCACCGAACCCTATCGCCGCCTGGTCATCGCCCAGGACGCCGGCACGGCGATCCAGGGACCGGCCCGCGGCGACGTCTTCTTCGGCACCGGCACGCAGGCCGCCGACTGGGCCGGCCGCATGAACTCAGGCGGCCGCGCGATCGTCCTGGTGCCGAACAAGGGTTAAGGGAGCGCGGACCTGGAGGTCCGCGCTCCGGCCTAACCCGCTTGCACCATCTCGTCTGTTTCCGTCGGCACCTCGGGTCGGCGCCGGGAGAAGATGCTGAGCGCGGCCGGCAGGACGGTCAGGATCAGGACGGGTGCCAGAAGCGTGCCGCCGACCACGACGACGGCCAGCGGCCGCTGGACCTGGCTGCCGATCGCTGTCGAGAAGGCCGCCGGGATCAGGCCGACGCAGGCGGCCACGCAAGTCATCAGCACCGGCCGCATCTGCTGGTCGCAGGTCTCGCTCAGCGCCCGCTCGCGCTCCAGGCCCGATTCGATCAGGCGATTGTAGCAGCCGACGACCATGATGCCGTTCATGGCGGCGATGCCGAACAGGGCGACGAAGCCGATGGCGGCCGAGATGCTGAACGGCATATCCGCCAGGAACAGCCCGAAGATGCCGCCGGTGAGCGCCATCGGGATGGCGCTGCCGGCGATCAACGTGTCGGTGAGCGAGCCGAAGCTGACATAGAGCAGCAGCAGGATCACGGCGATGGCGATCGGCACGGCGATCGACAGACGCGCGATGGCGCTTTCGAAGTTGGCGAAATCGCCGGCCCAATCGAGGCGATAGCCGCTCGGCAGCTTCACCTCCTGCTCGACCTTCTGCTGGGCTTCCAGCACGGCGCCGCCGAGGTCGCGGCCGCGTACCGAGAACTTCACCGGGATGTAGCGCTCCTGCTGCTCGCGATAGATGTAGAAGGCACCGGTCGTCAGCCCGATATTGGCGACCTCGGCCAAGGGCACCTGCACGATACTGCCGTTGGGGCCGGGCGCGCCGATGGCGATGCGCTTCAGGGCCTCGATGTTCTCGCGATAGCGCGGCGCCAGGCGCACCATCATCGGGAAGTGCCGATCGCTGCCCTCCTCGTAGAGGTCGCCCGCCGCCTGGCCGCCGACCGCGGCCTGGATGGTGGCGTTGATGTCGCCCGGCGACAGGCCATAGCGCGCGGCCTTCTGGCGGTCGATGTCGATGCGGATGGTCGGCTGGCCGAGCAGGGGCGGCACCTGGATGTCGGTGATGCCGCGGATCTTCTCCAGCACGCCACGGATCTCGACGGCGATCCTGCGCAAGGTCGCGAGGTCGGGACCGGTGATCTTGATGGCGTTCTCGGCATCGATGCCGGAGGCCGCCTCCTGGACGTTGTCCTGGATGTACTGCGAGAAGGCGAAGGTGACGCCAGGGAAGGTCTGGCGCAGCGCGCTGCCCATCTCGGCGATCAGGTCCTCCTTGGACAGTCCCTTGCGCCAGGTGTCGAAGGGCTTCAGCGGCACGAAGAACTCGATGTTGGAAAAGCCGTCGGGATCGGTGCCGTCGTCGGGCCGGCCGTGCTGGGTGATCACGGTCTCGACCTCGGCGAAGCTCTTGACCAGGCGGCGCATGCGGTTGGCATAGGCGTTGCCCTCGTCGAGCGACACCGAGGGCGGCAGCGCCGCGCGCAGCCAGATGTTGCCTTCCTCGAGCTTGGGCAGGAATTCCAATCCGACCGTGCTGGCCGCCAGGCCGGCCGCTATCATCAGAGCGAGGCCCGTCGCGACCGTGAGGCCGCGCCGTACCAGCACGACGGCAACCACACGCCGGTAGAGACGGCGCAGGCCGCGCACGATGATGGTCTCGGTCTCCGACACCTTCTCCGGCAGGAGCAGCGCCGCCAGTGCCGGCGACACCGTGAAGGTGGCCAGCAGGCCGCCCGACAGGGCGTAGGCGTAGGTCTTGGCCATCGGGCCAAAGATGTGGCCTTCGACACCCGACAGGGTGAACAAGGGCAGAAAGCCCGCAATGATGATGGTGGCCGAGAAGAAGATCGCCTGCGTGACCTCGCCCGAGGCGTGATAGATCGTGGCGATCTTGCCGGTCATGCCGCGCGGCGTCGGCTGCGTGTAGCGGGGCCGATGGCCGGCGCTCGCTTCGGCGAGATGGCGGAAGATGTTTTCC
>NZ_BKAJ01000286.1 GCF_007992495.1 Reyranella soli | reverse complement strand
TCTGGCCCGCATCATCATGAGCGGGCCGGAGGCCCGCGCTCCCGTAAAGACTACGCCTTCAGCACGTTGAACGCCGCATCGCCGTCACGGGCCACCTGTGGCACGAGATCGACTTCCCATTCGAGGTACTGCCGCATGGCGCCCTCGATATTATCTTTGAAGTCATAAGGCCGGTACCACACGTCGGTCGGCGGATCGGCCATCCGCGTGTGTCCCGCCTCGGTCGGCAGCTTGGCGGCGCGCCACGCCTTCATGCCGCCTGCCAGAACGGCGACTGGCAATCCGCCCGCCGCGTCCGCCGCTTCAGCCGCCGCCAGCGCCGCGATCTCGCCGTCGGGCGAGACCAGCACGATGCGTGTCACACCTTTCTGCTTGGCCAGCATCTCCGGGATGGTCTTGGCGAGGCCGGCGCGCACGGCGAACCAGGCGCCGGGCACATGGCCGTCGCGGTAGCGCAGGCTGGTATCGAGATCGATCACCAGGGCCTGCTCGAGCGACTTGTTGAGCTCGGCCGGCGCGACGGTCGCGGGCGTCGGCACGGCGAAGCCTGCCGGGAAGCGCGGCTCGGCCTCGGTGGTGAGCTCGCCGGCGGCCGGCTTGTGGTCGAGGACGTAGACCTCGCTCCAGTTCATCTGCATCAGCCAGTGCGCCGTCATGGTGGCGCGCACGCCGTCATTGTCGTGCAGCACGATGGTGGCCCCGCGTGCGCCGACATACTGGTCGGTCGCCTGCACGAGCTGGCCACCCGCGGCATGGCGGAAGCCTTTCAGATGGCCCTGGGCGTACTCGGCCGGGTCGCGCACGTCGAGGCGATAGAGCGGGCCGCCTTTTGCCACGAGCTTGTCGAGGCCGGCCTTGTCGATCTTCTTGATGTTCATCTTCTTGGCGATGTTCGCCGCCGCGGCCTGCGCGAACTTCGCCGCCTCCGGTCCCTGCGGCCCGAAACTCTTGGTCTCGCCGCGCGCCACCTTCAGGCCGGCGAGGTGCCAGCCCATGGTGCCGTTCTTGAGCGCGATCACCTTGTTGGGCAGGCCGGCATTGATCAGCGACTGCGCGCCGATGATCGAGCGCGTGCGGCCGGCGCAGTTCACCACCACCAGCGTCTCGGGGCGGGGCGCGAAATCCTTCACGCGATAGACCAGCTCGGCGCCGGGGCAGTCGACGCCGCCCGGGATCGACATGTTGTTGAATTCCGGCATCGGCCGCGAATCCAGGATCACCAGGTCGGTCTTGGCGTCGACGAGCTTCTGCAGGTCGGCGGCGTCGATGCGCGGCGTGTCGTTCTCGTGCTCGACGACCTCGCCGAACGCCTTGGACGGCACATTGACGCCGGTGAAGACCTCGTAGCCCGCGTCGCGCCAGGCTTTCAGCCCGCCCTTCATGACGGCGACGTTGGTGTAGCCGAGCTGCGACAGCTTCGCCGCCGCCCGGTTGGCGCGGCCGAGCCACTGCGGATCGGCAGCCTCATCGCCGCTGTCCATCAGCACGATGCGGGTGTGCGGATCGGGCAGCAGGGCGAGCACGCGCGGCTCCAGCCGCGACAGCGGCAGCGGCGTGGCGAATAGGGGATGGCCCTGGATCGAGAACTCGCCTTCCTCGCGCACGTCGAAGAAGCCGAAGATCTCGCCGGACTTCAGCATCGCCTTGACCTGCTGCACCTCGAGCAGGGGCGTCAGGATCTTGGCCTTGGCCATGAAACGCTTGGCATTGCCCGTCGCCATGTCGACCGACACGCGGTCGGGCAGGTGCTCCAGGCTCAGCCCATAGAAATGAAGATGCAGCGCGTTGCCCGAGCCGGCGGGCGTCTCGATGTGATGGAAATCGTCGGGCAAGTAGGAGATGACGTCGCCGCGGCGCAGCGTCTTCTCCTTGGCTGGCGCCTCGCGCAATTGCACGAAATCCTCGCGCGCGCCGTTGTCCAGCCGGTCGTAGACGACGTTGCGCTCGGCGCCATGCACGCCCGCGATGATCGCCCAGGTCGTGTGATTGTGCGGCGGCACCTTCTTGCCGGCGCCGCCGGCCGAGGCGTAGAGCGCGAAGCGATGGTCGGGGTCCTCGGCCAGGCGATAGATCCCGCCGTCGGCGCCCAACGGGAATTCCTCCTGCGGGAAGAGCTCGGCGCGGGCCGCCAGCGACGCCAGCAAACCGCCGATCTTCTCCAGGTTGGCGCGCGTCACGCCCGCCTTCTCGATGGCACGGCTCTTGTCGACCAGGCGCCGCACGGCGGCAGCGCGCTCCTGATGCAGGGTCATTTCGTCCTCCGTTTGGGCGCCAGTATAGCCATCCGGCGCTTGTCGCCCCATGCCAACTGCCACTACGGTATCGCTATGAAATACGTCGTCTCGATCGCGCTGCTGGGGGCTGCAGTGTCGGTGCTGGCGGCCGGGGCCCTGGCGCAGACCCAGACCAAGCCGAAACCGCCCGCAAAACCCGCTGTGGCCGCCAAGCCCGCCGCCGCCACGGCACGTCCAGCCGCGCATCCCACCATCGTGCCGCGCCGGCCGGTGTTCGTGCCGCCGCCGCCGGTCATCGAGCTCGACGAGATGGCCGTGGTCGCCGACCTGCCGACCGTGCTCGACGCCGAGGAGCGCGACCGCTACCGCCGCATCTTCCAGGCCCAGGCCGCCGGTCAGTTCGGCCAGGCCGACGCCGACATCGCCCAGGTCAAGGACAAGACCCTGATGGGCTATGTCAGCGCCCAGCGCCTCTTGAGCCCGCAATACCAGGCGAAGTTCCCCGAGCTCGCCCAGTGGCTGCAGGACTACAACGACCATCCCGATGCGCCGGCGATCTACAAGCTCGCCATGGCGCGCCGCACGCCGGGCTCGCCCGAGATCACGCCGGCGAGCTTTATAGGCTTCGCGCAGCCCTCGCCGACCTTCGCGGCAGCGCGCACGACGCGCGGCGCCGATGCCGGCCAGGCCGCCGATCTTCGCGCGCGCCTGCAGGGCATGGCCGACGATGGCGGCACCAATGCCGCTTTTGCCTTGCTCGATCGCAAGTCGACGGTCGATGTGCTGGGTCCGCAGGAAGTCGAGCTGTGGAAGGGCCGCATGCGTACGCGTGCGCTGGAAGCTGATTCGCAGCGCGGCGTGCAGGTGCCGATCGAAGTCTCGATGCCGCCCGACGCCAACTGGATGGCCGGGCTCGCGGCCTTCAAGGGCGGCAACTACGCCGAGGCGGCGCGCCGCTTCGAGGCGGTGGCCGATGCTGCGCCCGACCAGGCCTCGTCCTGGACCTTGTCGGCCGGTTCGTTCTGGGCCGGCCGCGCCAACCTCCTGGCCGGCAACCCGCAGAAGTTCGCACCGTATCTCAAGCGCGCGGCGCTGCATGGCCGCACCTTCCACGGCCTGATCGCGCAGAAGGCGCTCGGCATGCGGATCGAGCCCGACTGGAACGTGCCGGCGCTCGACCGCCGCCGCGCCGACGTGCTGAAGAACGACCGTGCCGGCCGGCGCGCGCTGGCGCTGTTCCAGCTCGGCGCCCAGACTGCGGCCGAGCGTGAGCTGTTCGGCGCCTCGATCGACGCCGATCCGCAATATATCGAGACCGTCATGGCGGTGGCGTTGAAGGCCAACCTGCCCGGCCTGTCGGTGCGCGTCGGCAACGCCAACTGGGACCAGCGCCACAACATCAAGGGCTATGACGGCGCCATGTACCCGCTGCCGCCGTGGCAGCCCAGCGGCGGCTGGTCGCTCGACCGCGCGCTGGTCTGGGGTTTCATGCGCCAGGAATCGGCGTTCAATCCCAAGGCGCGCTCGACGGTCGGCGCCATGGGCCTGATGCAGCTGATGCCGGGCACGGCGCGGCTGGTGTCGAAAAGCTATGCGCCGGAGACGGCGGGCGGCAATCCCTACGATCCCTCCAACAACGTGGCGTTGGGGCAGGCCTATATCATCTCGCTGCTGGGCGAGGTCGATAACAACCTGGTACGCACCGCGGCGGGCTACAACGGCGGCCCGGGCAACGTCATCCGCTGGGACAATTCGCTGAACGCGAGCCAGGACCCGCTACTATACATCGCCTCGATCCCATTGCACGAGACCCGCGACTTCGTGCAGCGCGTGCTCACCAATTACTGGGTCTACCAGATCAGGCTCGGCCAGCCGACGCCGTCGCTCGACCAGATCGCGGCGCACGAATGGCCGCGCTACTCGGGACAGGATACCGGACGTTGATTGCCAGGGTGAAAGTATGAGTATCGACCGCCTGCGCCGCTTCATCGGAGACATGACTTCCCTGGTGGGTGGCGCGTGGCAGGACAAGGACGAGGCGGCGATCGTCGAGGTCGGCCAGAAGCTTCTAGGGGAGCTGGTGTCGCACGACGACTGGCTGCCTGAATCGATGGCCAAGGTACCGGCGCACGGCTATGCCCAGAACCTGCTGTGGTGCGACCCCTTCGAACGCTTCTGCGTCGTGAGCTTCGTGTGGGCGCCGGGGGCGGTGACGCCGGTGCACGATCATCAGATGTGGGGCATGGTCGGCATGCTGCGCGGCTCGGAGACCTCGCTGCATTTCGCGCCCGATCCCGAAACCGGCGCGCTCAAGCCCGGCGTGCTGAACGCGCTGAAGCCGGGCGACGTCGAGGTCCTGTCGCCGGCCGAGGGCGACATCCACCAGGTGACGAACGCGCTGACCGACCAGGGCTCGATCAGCATCCACGTCTACGGCGGCAACATCGGCGCAGTGCGCCGCCACACCTTCGATGTGAAGACCGGCGAGCCCAAGCTGTTCGTGTCGGGCTACACCAACAAGGAGCAGCCCAACCTGTGGGACCGCTCCGCCGAGGTGCGGGCGCAGTCCTGATCTTTAGTGCTTGTGCGGATGCGGATGGGTCGGATCGACCCAGTATACCGTCTCCGGCTTCTCGGCCGGCTCGAGGTCGATGTTGATCGCCACCGCCTCGTTGTCGGAACGCACCAGAACGCATTCCAGCGGCTCGGTGTCCGAGGCGTTGATCTCCTGGTGCGGCACGTAGGGCGGCACATAGATGAAGTCGCCGGGCCCGGCCTCGGCAATGAATTGCAGCTGGTCGCCCCAGCGCATGCGGGCGCGGCCCTTCACGACGTAGATCACGCTCTCGAGGTGCCCGTGATGATGGGCGCCGGTCTTGGCGTGGGCGTGGATGGTGACCGTGCCGGCCCACAGCTTCTGGGCGCCGACGCGGGCGAAATTGATGGCCGCGGCGCGGTTCATGCCCGGCGTCTGTGCGGTGTTGGTGTCGAGCGATCCCGCCGGGATGACCCGAACGCCGTCATGTTTCCAATCGGTCATGGCTCCCATCTAGGCCCACGGCCTCGCCGCCGCAAGATGCCGGTTGTAGGATGCGGCCATGAACAGGATCGATGAATCCAAACCCTTCAAGCCGGTGAACATCGCCGTGCTCACCGTCTCCGACACGCGGACGCTTGAGACCGACAAGTCGGGCGACACCCTGGTCGAGCGCATCAACCGCGACGGCCACGTGCTGGCCGACCGCGCCATCGTCACCGACGACGTCGACAAGATCCGCGCCCAGGTGAAGAAGTGGATCGACGATCCCCAGGTCGAGGCGGTCATCACCACCGGCGGCACCGGCGTCACCGGCCGCGACGTCACGCCCGAGGCGCTGGAAGGCCTGTTCGAGAAGCGTATCGAAGGCTTCGGCGAGGTCTTCCGCTGGATCTCCTTCCAGAAGATCGGCACCTCGACCATGCAGTCGCGCGCCATCGCCGGCGTCGCCAACGCCACCTACATCTTCGCCCTGCCGGGCTCGACCGGCGCCTGCAAGGACGGCTGGGACGACATTCTACGCCAGCAGCTCGACATCCGGTTCAGGCCCTGCAACTTCGCCGAGCTGATGCCGCGGCTGAACGAAGGCAAGATGCCGCGCAGTGGTTGATCTCTTGCCGGACCGCGGGCCTCCAGGCCCGCTCATATTCTTCCGGACCGCGCGCATCCTGCGCGCTC
>NZ_BKAJ01000285.1 GCF_007992495.1 Reyranella soli | reverse complement strand
TCATGAGCGCGCAGGATGCGCGCGGTCCGGAAGAGCATGAGCAGGCGGGACGCCCGCGGTCCGCCCTTCGCTAAAGAAGCTCGACAAAGTCCGGATCTTCCAGCCGCGCCAGGCGCTCCGACGCCAGCCGGGCGCAGTCGATCAGCAGCGACTTGCGCCGCGCCGCCGCCATCGGCCGGCGCGGCGGATGGCGCAGCAGCTCGCCGCCATAGGCGTCGGCGACGATCAGGCCGATATCCTCGGGGATCAGTGGCTGCGGGAAGTCGATGGGCACGGCGAAGTAGAGCTGGTCGCACCAGCCGAGATAGTCGGGCCACTTCTCGTCGACGCGCCAATCCTCGATCGACGACTTGACCTCGACGATGGTGATGTCGCCTGCGCGGCCAACGGCGAAGATGTCGGCGCGCCGGCCGTCGGGCAGCGGCACTTCCAGCAGCACCGAGTGGCCGGCCTGGCGCATCAGCCGGCAGGCGCCGCGACACACGGCGAGGGTGATCTCGGGCCGCGCCTGGCGCGCGACCGACGACATGCTCATGCCTCGACTTTAGCGCCCGGAGGCAGGCTTGGGCACCACGGTCGCGGAGGCCCGCGTCGCTGCATCGTCGATCGGCCGCTCGAGCGTCGGTGTGAAGCGCTGCGCCAGGCTCTCGGCCTGTCGGCGATCGTTCTCGGGGAGTTGGCTGGCCGATTTTTCCCGCACCGCGCGCGCATCGGGGTGGCCGGCCTTCTCGGCCAGCAGCAGCCACTTGTAGCCCTCGACGGGATCGGGTGCGCCGGCGACGCCACCCATCAGCATGATGCCCAGCGCATGCTGTGCCTGCGGCATTCCCTGCTGTGCAGCGCGGCTGTACCACAACATGGCCTGCGCAGGATCGCGCGGCAGGCCGACACCAGAGAAGTAGGCGTTGGCGAGCTTGAACTGGGCCGACGGCACGCCGGCCTGGGCGGCGACCTGATACCAGCTTATCGCCGATTGCACCGTGCGCTCGTTCGCCGCCTTGTCGCGCGAGGCGGGCGTGCGCGCTGCCATGTCGCCCAGCGCCAGGGCTGCCTCGGGCACGCCATTGTCGCGCGCCTGCACCAGCCAGCGCTGCGCCGCGGCGACGTCGCGCTTGATGCCGATGCCTTCGCTCAGCGCCAGCCCGTAGCGCAAGCCGGCCAGCACATGGCCTTTCTCCGCGGCGCGCCGATAGAGATCGGCGGCGCGCACCGGATCGGGCGCGACCTGCTCGGAGCTTTCGTCCATGGCGCGGCCGAGAGTGTAGAGCGCCTGTGGATCGCCGCTCGCCGCCGCCTTCTCGAGCCACGCCCGGGCGTTGACGAGATCGCGCGGCACGCCGAGGCCGCGCAGATAGAGGATGCCGAGGTTGATCTGCGCTCGTGTGTGTCCGGCCGACGCAGCCTTCTGGAACAGCTGGAGCGCGCGCGCCTCGTCGCGCGGCGTGCCGGGTATGCCTTGTGCGTAGACAAGGGCCAGGCGATGCGCCCCCTCGCTCGAGCCGGCATCGGCGGCGCGCTGGATGTGGCGCAGCCCGTCGCGGTTGGCGCCGCGATCGAGCAGCACGGCGCCGAGCCATGCCTCGGCATTGGCATCGCTCGCCATCAGCGATCTGAACGTCGCCTCCGCCGTGCCGAGATCGCCGGCGCGGTAAGCGGCGACGGCCGAGCGCAGCGGCGGCGCCACGTCGGACGCGTCCTGCTGCGCGAGCGCAGCACTGCCGACGGCAAGCGCCGCCGCAAGCACTGCCACCCGCAGCATCGTCATTTCGTCTTGAAGGTGTAGGCCGCGGCAGCCGCCTTGGCCTTCTCGATCTCGTCGGGCTTCATCTCACGCACGAGCTGCTCATAGACCTGCGGCGTGACAGGTCCGTGCCAGCGCTCGGCGATCGCCACCCACTTGTAGGCTTCGGACAGACTCTTCGGCACGCCCTTGCCTTCGGCATAGGCGCCGGCGATCGGCAGCATGGCCGGTACGTATCCGCGCTCGGCGGCATCGAGCAGCATCGGCGTCGCCTTGTTGGGATCGTAGAATTTCGAATCGGGATTTCCGTAGATGTAGAGGCCGGCGAAGAACTGCGCGCGCGGATCGCGCTCCTTTACCAGCACCTGCAGCTCTTTCTCGGCTGTCGCCGTGTCGCCCGCCTGCATCGCCTTGACGGCTTCTTCCACGCCTGCCGCGGCCGGCCCAGCCAGCGTGAGCAGCGCCGCGGCGCCTGAAAGAGCAAGCAGGGCACGATGGTTACGGACGAATCGCACGATGAGGCACTCCCGAAAACGGCACACGCTGATGGCCGACGCTGGCTGGATTTCGCCCCTCTACCATGGAAATGAGGCCGAAACAGACCTCATGGCTGTTGGTGACGTCGATTGGACGCTGGTTTTACGCAGATTTACGCGATGCGAGCAAATTTGCACTCACGCGACCCCTGCAGATGCAATTAAATGTAGACTAACTCATTGTAACAAAAAATAAATTCGACGAATAAATCCATTTGGATGGATTCCAGCCCACCCCTTTTCGACTATCTGCTGTCACGTAGGTGCAGCAAAACGTTGAAAAATCAGGGTTCTGGTCAGAGCCAGATATGCACTTTTGCAGGTGACGGAGGGTGCACTCATTTGTTAAGTTACGCTCATTAGAGACGGTCACACCTAGTTAATTCATATCTGAAAGGCTCTTCCCACCGGATTGGCAGCGCTTCCCGAACCAAGCGCGCCCGACACCAAGAGTTCCACATAGCCCGCCGGCGGCTCCCCAAGCCGCTCATCGAAGCCCCTTCCCACACACCCCAAGGCTTCGATACCCCACACCCAGGCGGGCTCCTAAGGAAGGCCGGTCGTTCCCCAAGCGACCGGCCTTTCATATTTCTGGGGGCAATTTCCACAGATCGATCCGACCACGGGATTGACCCATGCAAATAATTCGGGAAAAGGCATCAATGTCGGTGGCCGGGAGCGTCGATTATTGCAGGATGAACGCAATGTCAGATCACCCAAAACTGTCTATCTCCGTTAAAGAAATGCAGCAAATACAGGGTTAGAATCGACCGAGATATGCATTTTTGCAAGTTACGGGGACGTAGACCCGTGTTAAAGTAAACGCATTAAAGCAATTCTTATTCTATTGGTTTCAATATGAAAATTGTCGGATTCCCGATCGACGTCTCTCGTTCGCAAGACGGCCGCATCGTGCGGGGCCTGCGTACGCGCCAGGCTCTCATCCAAGCCACGCTGGACCTGATCCAGGCTGGCGATGTCGAGCCGACTTCCGCAGCCATCGCGACCATTGCCGGCGTTTCCAGCCGCGCCTTGTTCCAGCATTTCACCAGCCTCGCCGATCTCTACGCGGCGGCGTTCGATCTCGCGGTCAGCCGCGCCTTCGATCGCAACCGTCCCGTGGATGCCGCGGCGCCGCTTTCCAATCGCATCGAGCTCCTGGTGTCGGACCGCGCCCAGCTCTTCGAGGAGTGGCTGCCGGTGTGGCACTTCGCCGAGCGCGTGCGCAGCGTGGCGCCGGCGGTCGGCCTCGGCGTGGCGCAGCTGCGCAAGCTGCTGCGTGAGCGCCTCGCCGTATGGTTCTCGACCGAGCTCGGCAATCTCGATCCCGGCTCGCGCGACCTCGTGCTCGACTCGCTCGACCTTGCCTTCGGTCTCGACAGCTGGATGAACATGCGCGAGCAGCTTCGCCTGTCGCCGGTCCATGCATCGCGTACCTGGCGCTTCACCGCCGAGGCCATCGTCCTGCAGGCGCTCACAGTTCCCAACCAGCCCGTGGCGGTGGCCTAACCAGCCACCAGAGGAGGAAGCCCACCCTTCCCACACCCACAGGCTTCGTCTTTACGACCGGCCTCTCCTATTTCCGGGCAAAGAAAAAAGGCAGCGACCCGAGGGCCGCTGCCTTTTCCTTGAGACAGTGGTGGCGATCAGTTCGCCTTGGCGCGGAACTTCTCGTGGCAGGCGCCGCAGGCCTTGCCGGCGTCGGCGAAGGCGGCGGCCAGCGCCGCCTGATCACCCGAACCTGCCGCGGTGGCCAGCTTGTCGAAGGCGGCATCGGCGTTCTTGCTGGCGGCCTGGAAACCGGCCCAGTCGCTCCACACCGCCGGCAGCGCCTTGGTCTCGCCCTTGTCGGAGCCCGCCGGGAACAGCTTCACGAACGCCGCCTCGAGGGTCTTGAGCTTGGCGGCCTGCTCGACAGCGCCCGCGGTCGGACCCTTGGCATCGATGACGCCCTTGATGGCGCGCATCGCAGCAGCGGTCTGCTTGCGGTTCTCCTGGCGCTCCTTGACCACATCGGCCTGAGCCAGCGCGATGGTTGCACCACCGACCATCGCGCCGGCGACTAGCGCGCCGGCGATCACCACGACCAGAGTCTTCCTCATGGATCCATCCCCTATGAAAACATCGCGCCCGTCGGAAATTTTTTCTCGACGGCCCGGTATTTGTTGCAGACGTTTGGAGCAAAGCGAACAGGACCGGCGGCCAACTCCCATCACGACTGCGTGTGGTCCGCCGGAGAGGAGAACATTGGATGGCCGACAAGCTCGACAAGAAAGTGCGCGTCTGGGATCTGCCGGTGCGCCTGTTCCATTGGACGCTCGTCATCCTGCTGGTCACGTCGTACTTCTCCGGCCGCGCCGGCGGCGATTGGATGAAGCTCCACTTCTGGTCCGGTTACACCATCCTCACCTTGCTGCTGTTCCGCATCGCTTGGGGCTTCGTCGGCAGCACGACGGCGCGCTTCTCACACTTCGTGAAGGGCCCCGCCGCGTGGTTCGTCTATCTCAAGGATCTCCTGACCGGTCGACGCACCTACGACGTCGGGCACAATCCCGTCGGCGGCATCATGGTGCTGGTGCTGATCTTCGCCGTGCTGGCGCAGGCGGTGGCCGGCCTCTTCTCCGCCGACACCGACATGGGCACCGTCAACGGCCCGCTCGCCAATTCAATTCCCGACAAATGGGTCGATCGCCTGACGAGTTTTCACACCTTCTGGGTGAACGTGATCTGGTGCCTGGTCGCGCTGCACGTGCTGGCGGCGATCACCTATCTCGTGTGGAAGCGGCAGAACCTGATCGGCGCGATGTTCACCGGCCGCAAGCCGCTGGAGCACGTCGCCGAAGCAGGCAAGCCCGTGCCGACGCTCAGCTTCGCCTCGGGCCGGCTGGCGATATCGCTGCTGATCGCCGCTGCGGCCATCGTTTACTTCTGCCTAAGGCTGGGCTGACCTGCCGGGGTGGTCTTGCTTGGGGGGTAGGGCGCCCCTAGGGTGATCTTCTAAGCACTCGTGAAACCTGGATTTTGCACCATGAAATTTACCGGTACCGATTCCTACGTCGCCAGCGACGACCTGCGCGTGGCGGTCAATGCCGCGATCGCGCTGCAGCGGCCGTTGCTCATCAAGGGCGAGCCTGGCACCGGCAAGACCGTGCTGGCGCATGAGGTCGCCAAGGCAATCGGCGCGCCGCTGATCGAATGGCACATCAAGTCGACCACCAAGGCGCAGCAGGGCCTCTACGAGTACGACGCCGTCTCGCGCCTGCGCGACAGCCAGCTGGGCGACGAGCGGGTCAAGGACATCAAGAACTACATCAAGCGCGGCAAGCTGTGGGACGCCTTCACCTCGGATCAGCGCCCGGTGCTGCTGATCGACGAGATCGACAAGGCCGACATCGAGTTCCCCAACGACCTGCTGCTCGAGCTCGATCGCATGGAATTCTACGTCTACGAGACGCAGGAGGTCGTGAAGGCGGTGCAGCGTCCGGTGGTGATGATCACCTCCAACAACGAGAAGGAGTTGCCCGACGCCTTCCTGCGCCGCTGCTTCTTCCACTACATCCGCTTCCCCGATCGCGAGATCATGACCCAGATCGTGGACGTCCATTTCCCCGACCTGCAGCGCAACCTGCTGCGCGAGGCGCTGAACATCTTCTATGACATCCGCGAAGTGCCGGGCCTGAAGAAGAAGCCTTCGACGTCGGAGCTGCTCGACTGGCTGAAGCTGCTGATGGTCGAGGAGATGCCGCCGGAGGCGCTGCGCTCCAAGGATTCCAAGCAGCTGATCCCGCCGCTGCACGGCGCGCTGCTCAAGAACGAGCAGGACGTGCATCTGTTCGAGCGTCTGGCCTTCATGGCGCGGCGGGAACAGCGTCAGTAGTCAAAGCTCATGCTCCTCTCCCCCGCTAGGGGGAGAGGCTGGGT
>NZ_BKAJ01000284.1 GCF_007992495.1 Reyranella soli | reverse complement strand
GATCTCTCGATACAGCGCCGCCACGTCCGCTCCGAAACAGCAAAAGACGACGCGCTCGACGCTGCCCTTGTGCGCCTCGACCTCGCGCACGGCGATCTTGGTCGAAGGTTCCTTGGGATAGCCGTAGATGCCGGTCGAGATTGCCGGAAAGGCAATGCTCTTCAGCCCATGCTGCTCGGCCAGCGCCAGGCTGTTGCGATAGCAGCGCGCCAGAAGCTCAGGCTCGCCGGCCGTGCCGCCGCGCCAGATCGGGCCCACGGTATGGATCACGTGGCGCGCCTTCAGCTTGTACCCTTTGGTGATCTTGGCTTCGCCGGTGGGACAACCGTGCAGCGTTCTGCATTCGGCTAAAAGCTCTGGTCCTGCAGCGCGATGAATGGCGCGGTCGACGCCACCGCCGCCCAGGAGACTCTCGTTTGCTGCATTGACGATGGCATCGACGTCGAGGCGTGTGATGTCGCCTTCGACGATGTCGATGCTTGGCATGGCCTTACCAGTAGCGAACGGGGCCGGTGTCGAGGTGGACGAAGCCCGAGCGCGGGTAGAAGCCGACGCCGCCCATGTTGAGCGAGTAGGCGGCCTGGCGAATCTGGAACACCGGCACACCGGGGAAGCGGATGTCCATGGCGTTGCCGTTCATGTGCTGGCTGTCGCGCGCCACGCCGCGGCTGACGCTGGCGAGCCACGCGTTGCTCTCGGGCGAGCGATAGGCCGACAGCACCTCGATCGAGCCGCCGTAGCCTACGATGCGGGTGGTGTGCCACAGCACGTCGAACAGCAGCGGATCCATCTCCGTCTGCGCATTGTCCCGCGAGTCGCGCAGGAAGTGATTGAGCTCGTCGAGCGCCTTGCGATGGTAGGCGCCGTTCGACCAGTAGGTGACGGTCAGCACTTCCTGGGTATTGAAGTTGACCAGGTTGAGCGTGCGCGGGCTGGTCGTGTCGAGCACCGGCGGCGGGCCGGACGGCGCCGGCGCGAAGCCGCCATAGCGCGAGGCACGCAGGGTCTCAGGTTTGGTCGCGCGTTTCTGGTGTGCCGGGGGCCGGACTACATTGGTCTGGTTGGCCGCCGCCGCCGTCTTCTTGACGGCCGCGTTATTGCTCGAGCCGCGAATGACCTGGGGCGTGGTGGCCGTGCCGGTCGTCGTGGATTGGGCGAAGCTTGGGCCGGTGATGGCCAGTGTGATGGCTAGACTCAGCACTAAGCTGCGCATCCCCGGTCCCCGCTGTTGCATTTTTGTCACGAATTTCCTTATCAGAGACCGATTCGTGACACAAAGCGAAAATCCCCGATCATCGAGGAACGAGCCTCACCGCCGTCATGTAGCGCTCGCGGTAGTAGTCTGAGTCCAAGGGCGTCACCATGACCGGCGAGCCGCGATGCGTGGCATGCACGAACTGGTCGTTGCCGGCATAAATGCCGACGTGGGTGAAGGTGCCGCGGTAGCCGAAGAAGACGAGATCTCCACGCTTGAGATCGCTGCGCGCGACAGTCTTGCCTTCAAGCGCCATGTCGTGCGGCATGCGCGGGATGCTTTGTCCGAAGACCGCGCCGTAGAGATAGTAGACAAAGCCGCTGCAATCGAAGCCGGCTGGCGTTGTGCCGCCATACCGATAGGGCGTGCCCAGGTATTTCATGGCGCGCGAGACGAGGCGGTCGCCCCAATCGTTTGCAACCGCCGGGGTGGCGTATGAAGCCGGGACCACTGCAGGTGCCGCCGTCTTGAAACCGGAGAACGCGCCGTTGTCCTGCTGCCACTTGGCATTGAGCTGATCGGCGACGTTGTCCGTCGGATCGGCTTTGGGGGTGGCCTTGACCGGGGGCTTCAGCTTCGCCTTCGTCGGCGCTTTGACTTGGGCCATTGCGGGAGAAAGAGCACCCGCCGTCCCGAAAAAGGCCAAGGCGGCCAGTGCCACGGTGACTCGTACGCTCAAGCGCGTGCAGCGCCCGGTTCCTAACGCCATGAACTTCTCCCCCTTTGGAACCAAAACAGGGCGGCCAGCGGCCTCGCCCATACTGCCCCAAGGGAGACTCGCGCGTCCAACAAATGTTGCAAATTTGCCACAATAATTTCGGGCGCGTACGCGTTGATTCTTCTTAGTTTTCGCAGCTCACCTCGCCTTGATCCTCAACAGGGGGACTATCCGAACCCGGTCCGCCGCCATGATTGGCTAGAAGCTGGCGCGCTGATCCTGAAGTTCGGGATCGCGCGCCAAGGAGACACCGATCACTTCACCGATCATGCAGAGAGTTGGTCCCTCGAGCGCAGCCCGCCTCGCTTGCTGCTCGATTGTCGCGAGCGTCCCCACGACCCGCCGCTCCTGATTGGTCGTACCATTCTCAATCAGCGCGATGGGTGTCGCGGGCGACAAGCCATGCTCGACCAGGCGTGCGGCGATGATCGGGAGACTTTCTGCGCCCATATAGACGACGACTGTCTGGCGCGGCCGCGCCAGCATCGGCCAGTCGAGCGAGACGGTGCCGTCCTTGAGCTGGCCGGTGACGAAGATGCAGGCCTGTGCATGGTCGCGATGGGTGAGCGGGATCGCTGCCGACGCCGCACATCCCAGCGCCGCGGTGATGCCCGGCACCACCTCGACGGCGACGCCGGCGCGCACCAGCGCCTCGATCTCCTCGCCGCCGCGGCCGAACACCAGCGGATCGCCGCCCTTCAGCCGCACCACGCTGTTACCAGCGCGCGCCAGCGACACCAGGCGACGATTGATCTCCGATTGAGTCTGGCAATGCTCGCCGCGCCGCTTGCCGACGAAGATGCGCTCGGCATCGCGCCGCGCCATTGCCAGCACTTCGGGCGAGACCAGCCGGTCGTAGACGATGACGTCGGCGCGCTGCATCAGGCGATGCGCCTTCATGGTGAGAAGATCGGGATCGCCAGGACCGGCGCCGACCAGATGCACCATGCCGGCCGGCGCGTTCTCGTTGCGCGCCGAATCGAGCAACCGGATCAGTTCGCGGCGGGCCGCAATCTCGTCGCCGGCCAGCGCCAGCTCGCCGATGCGGCCGGCGAAGACGCGGTCCCAAAAACGACGACGGTCGCGCGAGCTCTCGAGTGTGCGGCGCACCTGTACGCGGAAGATCTCGGCGAAACGCGCCAACCGGCCGATCGCCGCCGGCAGGGCACGCTCGATCTCGGCACGAATGCGCCGCGCCAGCGCCGGCGCCGTGCCGCCGGTCGAGATAGCGATGGTAATGGGCGCGCGATCGACGATCGCCGGCATGATGAAGCTGGAGAGAAGCGGCCGGTCGACGACATTCACCGGCAGGCTGCGCCGTTGCGCGGCACTGGACACGCGCGCGGCCAGCGCCTCGTCGCCGGTGGCCACGATCACCAGCGCCATGCCCGAAAGGTCATCGTCGTCGAAACCGCGGCCAGCCCACGAGATGCGTGCCTCGGCGATCAGCTGGGCGATCTCGCCCACCACGGTGTCGGCGATCAAGGTGACGCGAGCGCCGGCCGATAACAGCAGTTCGACCTTGCGCGCCGCGGGCTCGCTGCCGCCGACCACGAGCACGGGCCGGTCTTGCAGCGAAAGGAAGATGGGAAAGGTCTGCATCAATGCACCGTCAAGCGGCTTGCCGCGGCCGCGCCGCGCGCAGCAGGGCACGAATCTCGGGCCGGCAGGAGCCGCAGCTGGTTCCGGCCCTGGTGACGGCGCCGACGGCGTCGAGGGTCATGGCGCCATTGGCGATCGCCGTCTGTACCGAAGCACAGGACACGCCAAGGCAGGCGCAGATCTCGCCGCCCCGATCCGCCGCTTCGCCGCCGTGCAGCAGGACGCGGCGCTGCTCGCTGTCGAGCTGGGCCAGCGCCATGAACGGCGCAAGGCGGTCGCGCGCCGACTCATCGTGTGCCTTGCCGATGCGCATGACCGCTTCGAGGCGGCCGTCGCTGATGACGGCGCCCAAGCCTTCCTCGCCGCCCAGCCCCCCACCTTCAATGAGGGGCCCTGGATTGGCCGTGCGCATCGCCGCCGACAGGGCGCGGCGCGCCACCGCCAAAGGCTGCTCGCCAGCCAGCAGATAGGCATGGCATCCGGCGCCCCTGACGCGCGCCCAATAAGTGACCTCGGGCAGCATGATCGGCCTGCGAGCGAGAATCGTGCCATGCCACTGCACGGCAAGGTGGCGCACCTCGACCGGCGTGTGCTTGAGCTCGGGCTGGCCGGAAATGGGGTCGACCGCGGGATTGACGGCGGCATTGATGCGGCCAGCGCGCGAAAGCTGGGCCGTCCAGTGCATGGGGGCGAAGGCCTCGCCCTGGCGCAGCGCCGACGACAGATGCACACGCAGCGCAGCGCGGCCCCACTTGCTTGTCACCTCGGCAATGTCACCGTCCTGTAACCCGCGTTGGGCGGCATCGATGGCATTGAGCTCGATGGTCGGCTCGGGGCGATGGCCGGCGAGCCGCAGCGACTTCGCCGTGCGCGTCATGGTGTGCCATTGGTCGCGCACCCGGCCGGTGTTCAGCCGCAACGGCCAATCGCCGCTTGGCGCATGGACGGGCTCACGCGCTCCCGTGGCTATGAAGCGGGCGCGGCCGTCGGAATGGAAGAAACCGCCGTCGGCGAAGAAGCGGGTGCTGGCGGCCGGCGCATCCTTGCGCGCCGGCCAGACGAAGGGCCTCAGCGATTCGTATGCTCTGTCGTCGATGTCGGCATAGGCGCCGATATCGAAGTCGCGTTGGCCGTCATTCTCGAAGGCCGAGAGCCGGGCATGCTCGCGAAAGATGTCGGCTGCACCCTTCCAGGCGAATTCCTCGCCATGGCCCAGGCGACGCGCAACCTCGGCGATGATCCACCAATCCTGGCGCGCCTCGCCGGGCGGCGGCAGGAACGGCCGCTGACGCGAGATGCAGCGCTCGGAATTGGTGACCGTGCCGTTCTTCTCCGCCCAGGCGAGCGCGGGCAGGCGGACGCGGCAGGCATCGACCGTGTCCGATGCGCGCATCGCTTCGGAGACGACGGAGAGTTCGCAGGCAGCGAGGGCGGCGCGGACGGCGTCGGCGTTGGGCAGGCTGGCGACGGGATTGGTCGCCATGATCCACACCGCCTTGACGCGGCCGGCGCGCACGGCCTCGAACAGCTCGACCGCCTTCAAGCCGGCCTTGCGCGGCACACGGTTGGTGTTCCAGAAGCGGCCCACGCGGCCGACATCCTCCAGCGCGAAGTCCATGTGCGCGGCGAGCGTGTTGGAGAGCGCACCGACCTCGCGGCCGCCCATGGCGTTGGGCTGGCCGGTGATCGAGAACGGACCCATGCCCGGCCGGCCGATGCGGCCGGTCAGCAGATGGCAATTGATCAGCGCATTGACCTTGTCGACTCCGGCGCTCGACTGGTTCACGCCCTGGGAATAGAGCGTGACCGTCTTCTCGGTCTTGGCAAACCAGTCGAAGAAGGTCCCGAGGTCGGCCTTGGGCAGGTCGCATTGACCGACGTCGCTGGCGCGGGCAGCGATCAGCGCGTCGTCCATGCCGACCGTGTGCTTGTCGACGAAGCGCTTGGCGGTGGCGCCGCGGCGCTGCAGCTCGGCCAGCAATGCATTGAACAGGGCGACGTCGCTGCCGGGGCGCAAGCCCAAATGAAGATCGGCGATATCGCAGGTCTCGGTGCGCCGCGGGTCAATGACGACGATGCGCATCGTCGGGCGCGCGCGCTTGGCCGTCTCCAGGCGCTGGAACAGCACAGGATGGCACCAGGCGAGGTTGCTGCCGACCAGCACGACGAGGTCGGCCTGCTCGAAGTCCTCGTAGAGGCCGGGTACCGTGTCGCTGCCGAAGGCGCGCTTGTGGCCAGCCACCGACGAGGCCATGCAGAGGCGGGAGTTGGTGTCGATGTTGGCTGTCCCCAAGAAGCCCTTGATGAGCTTGTTGGCGGCGTAATAGTCCTCGGTCAGGAGCTGGCCCGAGACGTAGAAGGCGACGGCGTCGGGGCCATGTCGCGTCACGATCTCGCGAAAGCCGTCCGCCACGGTGTCGAGCGCGGTGTCCCATGACACGCGGCGGCCGTCGACCTCGGGATAGAGTAGCCGGTCTTCCAATGACAACGTCTCGCCCAGCGCCGCACCCTTGGAGCAGATGCGCCCGAGATTCGCCGGATGATCGGGATCGCCGACGACGTCGGCGCCACCCTTGCCGTCCAGCGTGATCTTCAGCCCGCAGCCGACACCGCAGTAAGGGCAGGTCGTCCCGATCATATGGGAGCGCGGGCC
>NZ_BKAJ01000283.1 GCF_007992495.1 Reyranella soli | reverse complement strand
TACTAGTCATATTAGGCCCGCGGTCCGCGTATGACTAACTGCTCTCGTTCGACAGCACGTCGCCGAACAGTTTCCAGGTCTCGCCGTCGAAGCGGGCAAGCTGGACCGCCTGGATGGGATAGAAGTCGGTCGGGCTGGTGTTGATCTTGATGCCCGGCAGCAGGATCGGCACCACGAGGTTCTTCATGCTGGCCGCCTGCTTCATGAGATTCGCGCGCGTGAGCTCGTCGCCGCACGCGGTGAGGCAGTGGCGCATCGTCGACGACACCGCGTACGCATACGTATAGGAAGAATCCGCCAGGTTGCCTTGCGGGCTGTACTTCTCCATCCATGCCTTCCACTCGAGGAAATCCGGCGCATTGGCCCATTGCGGATCGGTCGCATCCTTCAGGTAAGCCGCCGTGATGATGTCCTTGCTGTTCTCGAAGCCGGCTGGCTTCAAGGTCGAGGCAATGGAGGCGGCGACGTTCGCAAGGTAGTGCGCCGGCTTCCAGTCGAGGTCCGCCACCTTGCGGATCGCCTGGGCCGCGGCCTTGGGCGCTGCGTGATTGAAGAACACGTCGGCGCCGGAATCCTTCAGCTGGATGATCTGGCTGTCGACTGTCGGATCGGTGACTTCGTAGCTCACCGTCTTGATCAGGAACTTGTCCTTCGCTGTCCCGAAGCCCGCCTGGAAGCCGTGCAGGTAGTCCTTACCGGAATCGTCGTTCTGGTAGAGCATGGCCACCTTGGCATTGGGATGGTTGGCCATGATGTGCTTGGCGTAGATCGTCGCTTCGGTGGCGTAGTCGGGCTGCCAGCCCATGGTCCACGGGAACTCCTTGGGCATGCCCCACTTCGACGCGCCGGTGGCGACGAAGAGCTGCGGCACCTTCTTCTGGTTCAGGTACTTCTGCACCACCGTGTTGGTCGGCGTGCCGAGCAGCTGATAGATCGCGAAGACCTGATCGTCCTCGACGAGCTTGCGCACCATCTCGACGGTCTTAGGCGGCTGGAAGCCGTCGTCGTAGGTGATGAAGTTGACCTTGCGGCCGTTGATGCCGCCCTGGTCGTTGACCATGTTCCAATAGGCGGTGATGCCCTTACCGATCACGCCATAGGCCGAGAGCGGGCCCGAGTAGGGATTGGTGTGGCCGAGCTTGATCTCCTTGTCGCTGACGCCGGGATCATACTTCTTCTGCGCCCGCACGATGGATGGCGTCGCCAGCGCGAACGCCGATGCGGACGCAACCAGCGTCCGACGATTGATCTTCGCCATTGATTTCCTCCTCGACCGCCCCGTTGTTCGGAGTCGTGCCAGGAGTGTAGCGGCTCAGAGCGCTTCGGGCGACGTGAAGGGCAGGCCCAGTGCCTCGGCGACCGGCCGGCAGGTCACCTTGCCTTCGTGCACGTTGAGGCCATTGCGCAGATGCGCATCCTCTGCAATCGCCTTGCGCCAGCCCTTGTCAGCCAGCGCCAACGCGAACGGGAGCGTGGCGTTGTTCAACGCGAAGGTCGACGTCCGCGCGACCGCGCCCGGCATGTTGGTGACGCAGTAGTGGATCACGCCTTCCTCGACATAGGTTGGGTCGGAATGCGAGGTCGGCCTGGATGTTTCGCAGCAGCCGCCCTGGTCGATGGCGATGTCGACGATGACGCTGTTGGGCTTCATCGAGGCCACCATCTCGCGCGTCACGAGTTTCGGCGCGGCAGCCCCCGGCACCAGCACGGCGCCGACCAAGAGGTCGGCGCGGCGCAGAATAGCGCCCAACGCATCACGGGTCGAAAAGATCGTACGCAGGCCGGGGAATTGCGCTGCCAGCCGTCGCAGGACTTCCGCGGAGCGGTCGACCACGAACACCGTGGCGCCCATGCCGAGCGCGATGGTCGCGGCATGCGTGCCCGACACGCCGCCGCCCAGTACCACGACTTCGGCTGGCGGAACGCCCGGTACGCCGCCTAGAAGCACGCCACGGCCGCCGGCGGTGCGCTCGAGGTAGTGCGCGCCGACCTGCGGCGCGAGTCGGCCGGCGATCTCCGACATCGGCGTGAGAAGGGGCAGCGTGCCGGTGGGCGACGTGACGGTCTCGTAGGCGATTGCCGTCACGCCGCTCTTCAGCAGGTCTTCGGTCTGCGCGCGATCGGGCGCGAGGTGCAGGTAGGTGAACAGCACCTGGCCGCGCCACAGCCGCTTGCGCTCGACCGCCAGCGGCTCCTTCACCTTCACGATCATCTCGCTCCGGGCGAAGACCTCTTCGGCGCCGTCAACGATGCGCGCGCCGGCGGCGAGGTATTGTTCGTCGCCCAGCCCCGCGCCCAACCCGGCGCTCCGCTCGACCAAAACCTCGTGGCCGTGATGCACCAGCTCGGCGACCGACGAGGGCACCAGGCCTACGCGGTCTTCGTGATCCTTGATCTCCTTGGGGACGCCGACACGCATGATCGGATCAGAGCAGGTGACCGGCGCGCTCGGCCTTGGTGCGCAGGTAATTCTCGTTGTGCCCGTTGGCCGGGAACGAGTGAGCCACCCGCTCGGCCACCTCGATGCCGTAGCGCTCGAGCTGGCTGATCTTCTGCGGGTTGTTGGTCAGCAGCCGCACGCGCTTGATGCCCATGCGTGCCAGCATGGTGGCGGCCGGCGCATAGATGCGCTCGTCGGCGTCGAAACCCAATTGCTCGTTGGCGTCGATCGTGTCGAAGCCGTCATCCTGCAGCTCGTAGGCGCGCAGCTTGTTCACCAGGCCGATGCCGCGGCCTTCCTGCGCCAGATAGAGCAGCACGCCCGAGCCGCGTTTCGCGATCTCGGCGATGGCGCCGCGCAACTGCACGCCGCAGTCGCAGCGCAGCGAACCCAGAAGATCGCCGGTGAAGCATTCGGAGTGGAGCCGGATCAGCACCGGCTCGGTGGGATCGATCTCGCCCACGACGATGGCGAGATGCTCCTTGCCGCCATCGCTGGGACGCCAGGCGAGGATGCGGGCATTCTCCGCGCCCTCGAGCGGCACGTGCGCCTGCGCCACCTGCTGGAGGTTGCGCGCCGAGATCTCCTCGTAGGCCCGCACGTCGGCGGCATCGACATAGACCAGGTCCTGGTCGCGCGCCCAGTCGCGCCGCTTGTTGTTGGGATCGCTCGTCAATGGCCCCAGCACGACGGCGGGCAATAGCCGGGCGAGCTTGGCGAGCTCGATCGCGGTCTCGGCGATGCGCGGCGCATGGCTGGCGACCGGCCGCGAGAGGTAGCGAAGGGCGGCGTGGCGGCCCGCCTGCTCGGTCTCGTGCGGCTGCAGGATCACGTCGGCCGGCACGCCCTCGGGCAGATCGAGGGTGATCGGCTTGTTGGTCTCGCCCATGCCGCCCGCGATATGCGGCGGGATCTCCATGCCGATGGCCTCGGCCCGGCGCCGCGTGGTGACCAGCACGGGCGCCTGCTGGGCCAGGCCCTGCAGGCGCTGCAGGGCGCGCGGCCCGCAGGCTTCGGCGGCGATCACCAGGCCGCCACCGCCGTCGTCGTCGCGCAGGACTACAATGCCGCCGCGCCGCAGCTCGGCCATGGCGCGCTCGACGGCGGCCAGGGCGGTCGCGGTACGGGAATGAACTTGACCCGGAATCATGCTTTACCTTGCGCCATCCTTAGCACGGAGCGGGCCCTTTTGCCGAAGTGAACCGCTTTTGCCATCTTTTCGTACCAGATAGAGTGTTTCTAGGTCGCCAGCAGGTAGCAGCAGCATGTCTGTAAACAATCGCGGCAAGAAAATTCTGCTGGTCGACGACGACCAGGGCTTGCGCACAGTGCTCGCCGAGCAGCTCGATCTCTATGATGGCTTCACCACCATCCAGGTCGGCACGGCGGCCGAGGGCATGGAGAAGGCTAAGCTCGCCCATTATGACGCCATCCTGCTCGATATCGGCCTGCCCGATATGGACGGCCGCGAGCTCTGCAAGCTGATGCGCCGCCAGGGCGTGCGTGCGCCGGTGATCATGCTGACGGCGGCCGATTCCGACGCCGACACGATCCTGGGCCTGGAATCGGGCGCCAACGACTACGTCACCAAGCCCTTCCGCATCAACGTCCTGCTGGCCCGGTTGCGCGCCCATCTGCGCCAGCATGAGCGCAGCGAGGATGCGGTGATGACCATCGGCCCCTACGAGTTCCATCCCGCGGCCAAGATGCTGATGGAGAAGGCCGGCAAGAAGAAGATCCGACTGACCGACAAGGAAGCCTCGATCCTGAAATACCTGTTCCGCGCCGGCGACCGGCCGGTGGCGCGTGACGTGCTGCTGAACGAGGTCTGGGGCTACAACGCCGGGGTCACCACCCACACGCTCGAAACGCATATCTACCGCCTGCGCCAGAAGATCGAGCGCGATCCGGCCAGTGCCGCCATCCTGATCACCGACCGCGGCGGGTACCGGCTGCAGCCCTGAGGGGGTGCTTGCCAGAAGGTGACCAACGCGTCATCTTTTCCAAAACCTGACGATAATTCGCCCGGGAGGGGCCCCCTCATGAGCACGCAGCGCATCTACGCCCTGCCCATCGAGACCACCGAGTGGAAGTTCGACGGCGCCACCGAGATCCAGTTCAACTGGGAATACGATGACGGCTCGGACGCGCTGCTGGAGCTCTACGACAAGGGCAAGAAACAGCAGTGGGACGCCAGCAGCCGGCTCGACTGGTCGCTCGAGCTCGATCGCGAGAATCCGATGGCGCTCAAGGACGAGGCGCTGTCGATCTACAACACCGACTACTGGCGCAAGATGACCGACAAGGAGAAGGGTTGGCTGCGCCAGAACCTGCAGGCCAACCAGATCTCCCAGTTCATGCACGGCGAGCAGGGTGCGCTGATCGCCACCGCCAAGATCGTCGGCACGGTGCCCGACATGAACGCCAAGTTCTATGCCGCGACGCAGGTGATGGACGAGGCGCGCCACGTCGAGGCGTACAAGCGCCTGCTGCACGAGAAGTTCGATCTCGCCTATCCGATCAATCCCTCCCTGAAGACGCTGCTGGAGCAGACGCTGACGGATCGGCGCTGGGACATGACCTACCTCGGCATGCAGGTGTTGATCGAGGGTTTGGCGCTCGCCGCCTTCCAGTCGATCCGCGACAAGGCCGGCAATACGCTGGCGAGCGCAGTGAACGCCTACGTCATGCAGGACGAGGCGCGGCACGTCTCGTTCGGCCGCCTGGCGCTGCGCGAATACTATCCGCACCTCTCCGACGCCGAGCGCGACGAGCGCGAGCAGTTCGTGGTCGAGGCGCTCTATTTCATGCGTGACCGCTTCAACAATGCCGAAGTCTGGGAGCGGCTCGGCCTGCCGGCCGATGCGCTGAACGAGCTGCACTACAATTCCAAGCAGATGGCCTCGTTCCGCGGCCGCTTGTTCAGCCGCGTCGTGCCCACGGTCAAGGATATCGGCCTGTGGGGCGAGCGCGTGCAGAAGACCTTCGCCGAGATGGGCGTGATGGACTACGCCAACATCGACGTCACCGAGCAGCTCGCCAACGACGGCAAGGTCGCCGAGGACTTCGACAAGAAGATGTTCATCGAGAAGGCGATCGCGGCGGAGTGACGGCCCGTGGCCGTCATCCCGAGCATTTGCGAGGGATCTGCCACAGAAAGATCCCTCGCTACGCTCGGGATGACAGGAGCGTGATCTCCTGAAATGACCGCGATGCGCTAGCGTGCGCCCTTCATCGAAGGAGCCCCCCATGCTGCGACGCGCGCTTTTGGTATTCACAGCCGCTGCGATCTGCTCGACGCCGCTCCTCGCGCAGGAAACGCGGCGCGTCCGGGCCACGATCGAGAAGGTCGACGGCTCGACGCTCTACGTGAAGACGCCCGACGGCGAGGATCTGAAGATCACGGTCGCCGACAAGCCCGTCTACATGGCGATCATTCCAGCGACGCTGGCCGATCTCAAGCCCGGCACCTTCGTCGGCTCGGGCGCCACGCCGGGACCTGACGGCAACCTGGTCGCCATGGAAGTGCACATCTTCCCGGAGGCCATGCGCGGCACCGGCGAAGGGCATCGGCCGATGGAGGGACCGCCCCAGGCCACCATGACCAATGCCAATGTCAACGTGTCGGTCGCCGGAGTCGATGGCCAGGTGCTGACGCTGAAATACAAGGACGGCGAGAAGAAGCTTCTGGTCACGCCCAAGACTGCCATCGTCGCCTACACGCCCGGCGATCGCGGCGAGCTGAAGCCCGGCATCAAGATCTTCATTGCCGGCGCGCTGAAGCAGCCCGACGGCTCGCTGCAGGCCACGCGGATTTCCTACGGCCGCAACGGGCTCACGCCGCCGATGTGACGTCATGGGAGCGCGGGCCTCTGGCCCG
>NZ_BKAJ01000282.1 GCF_007992495.1 Reyranella soli | reverse complement strand
ATCGCTATCGCCGAAGAGTGAGTCTGTCACCCGGCGCGGAGGTTACTCCGCGCTTACCGCAGCGAGAGGCCTTTCAGGCCGCAGGAAAGGTCCCTCGCTGCGCTCGGGATGACAGCCGGGCTGTATCAGGCATTTATGATACCCGGTACTAGTGCTTGTCGGACCACACCGAGCGCTTCACGGCGTACATCAGCCCGGCCATGGCGAGCAGGAACAGGATGACGCGAACGCCGGTGCGCTTGCGGTCCTCCATGTGCGGCTCGGACGCCCAGGCCAGGAACTCGACGACGTCGGAGGCTTCCTGGTCGGTCGTGGCCTTGGTGCCGTCGACATAGGTCACCTTGTCGTCGGCGAGCGGCGGCGGCATGCCGATCTTGTGGCCCGGGAAGTACTTGTTGAAGTTGTCGTCCTTGGTGACGTCGAACTCCTTGATCTGCTTGGGCGTCAGCTTGTCGAACGGCACGTAGCCCGTCAGCAGCGCGTGGATGTAGTCCGGCCCCTCTTCGCGCGCCTTGACGATGACGCTGAGGTCGGGCGGCGCCTTGCCGTTGTTGGCGGCAGCCGCGGCGGCGGTGTTGGGGAACGGCTTCTTGAAGCGGTCAGAGAGCCGCGCCGGCCGCTCGATCGGCTGGCCGTCGTCGTTGAGGTCGGGGACCTGGATGTCCTTGATCAGGTCCTTGACCTGGTTCTCGCTGAGCCCGAGCTCCATCAGGTTGCGATAGGCCAGCAGCGACAGCGAATGACAGGCCGCGCAGACCTCGTGATAGACCTGATAGCCGCGCTGGGCGGCGGCGCGATCATAGGTGCCGAACGGCCCCTCGAAGTGCCAGTGCCGCTTGGGCGGATGCTGCTCGGACTCCGACGCCGAGACGGATTCGCCGTAGGCCGCGAAGGCGCCGGCCGCGAGGGCGGCCAGCGCAATGGCGCCGGTAACGATGGACTTGCGCATGGATCAACCAGCCTTCTTGAGCACCGCATCGGCGATGCTGGGCGGCAACGGCAGTGGCCGTTCGATCTTGCCCAGGACCGGCAGCAGGATGAGGAAGTGGAAGAAATAGTAGACGGTGGCGAGCTGGGCGATCGGCACGTACCAGCCTTCCGGCGGGTTGGCGCCGCAGACGCCGAGCACGATGACGTCGACCACCAGCACCAGCATGAACCACTTGTAGATCGGCCGGAACGTGCAGGAGCGGACGCGCGAGGTGTCGAGCCAGGGCAGCACGAACAGCACGCCGATGGCGGCGAACATCGCCAGCACGCCGCCGAGCTTGTCGGGGATGGCGCGCAGGATCGCGTAGAACGGCAGGAAGTACCATTCCGGCACGATGTGCGTGGGCGTCACCAGCGGGTTGGCCTCGATGTAGTTGGCCGCGTCGCCCAGGTAGTTGGGCTGGAAGAACACGAAGGCGCCATAGATGATCAGGAAGACCACGACGCCGAAGCCGTCCTTCATCGTGTAGTACGGATGGAACGGCACGGTGTCCTGCGGGCCCTTGGGATCGATGCCCAGCGGATTGTTCGAGCCGTGGACGTGCAGCGCCACGACGTGCAGCGCCACCACGGCCACGATGATGAATGGCAGCAGGTAGTGCAGCGCGTAGAAGCGGTTCAGCGTCGGGTTCTCGACGGCGAAGCCGCCCCACAGCCAGGTCACGATCGAATCGCCGACCACCGGGATGGCCGAGAACAGGTTGGTGATAACGGTCGCGCCCCAGAAGCTCATCTGGCCCCACGGCAGCACGTAGCCCATGAAGGCCGTCGCCATCATCAGCAGGAAGATGATGACACCCAGGATCCACAAGAGCTCGCGCGGCGACTTGTAGGAGCCGTAGTACATGCCGCGGAAGATATGAATGTAGACGGCGATGAAGAAGAACGACGCGCCGTTCATGTGCAGGTAGCGGATCAGCCAGCCCTGGGGCACGTCGCGCATGATGCGCTCGACCGAATCGAAGGCCATCGTGGTGTGCGGCGTGTAGTTGGTCGCCAGCACCACGCCCGTGGCGATCATGAGCACCAGCATCACCGTCGCGATCGCGCCGAAATTCCAGAAGTAGTTGAAATTCCGGGGCGTCGGGAAGGTGTGATACTCCTTCTCGAGATACGAAAAGATCGGCAGTCGGTGATCGATCCAGGCGATCACCTTGTTGTTGAAGACCGGCGGCGTGCCGTGAGACGTGGCCATCAATAGCTCCCCGAGGATCGGCCGGCGATCAGCCGACGCGGACCAGCGTGTCCGACGTGAAGAGGTAGGGCGGGATTTCCAGATTCTTGGGCGCAGGCCCCTGGCGGATGCGGCCCGACGTGTCGTAGGCCGAGCCGTGGCACGGGCAGAACCAGCCGCCGAACGGGCCCTTGGGGTCGCCCGGCTTGTTGCCGAGCGGCACGCAGCCGAGATGGGTGCACACGCCGATCTGGACCAGCCACTCGGGCCGCACCTTCTTGGCGGTGTCGGTCACGCGCGAATTGTCGGTCTGCGGATCGCGCAGCTCAGACAGGGGCACGGCCTCGGCTTCCTTGATCTCTTCCGGCGTGCGGTGCCGGATGAACAACGGCTTGCCGCGCCACTTCACGGTGACCGCCTGGCCGACCGCGATCGGCTGCACGTTCACCTCGACGGTGCTGAGCGCCAGCGTATCGGCCGCCGGATTGAGGTTGTTGATGAAGGGCCAGGCGGTCGCGGCGATACCGACAGCACCCAGGGCGCCGGTTGCGACCATGAGGAAGTCGCGCCGGGTGGGATCGCCATGCCCACCGGTCGGGATACTTGATGCAGCCATTTGCTTTCTCTTTCCGCCCCCCGAGGAGATGGGGTCTTTAGACCGCAAAAGGGCCTTATGTTTCAAGGCTCTGTTGGTCGCAGGCCCAGAGCGCAGGTGGGTCGCGGGCGTTCTGCGACAGCGCGCCGCACGGCCGGTAGCAGGCGCTTTCGCGACGCGGACGCCAGCAGAACAACGAGTAGAACAGGGGCCATGCGACTGGCCCTGTTCGAACCCGACATTCCGCAGAATCTCGGGGCCTTCATCCGGCTTTCGGCCTGCCTGAAAGTACCGCTCGATGTGATCGAGCCGTGCGGCTTCCCGGTCGACGACAAGCGCATCCGCCGCGCCGCCATGGACTACTACGACCTGGCGAGCATCGCCCGCCACGCCTCGTGGGCCGCCTTCAAGCGCGCCCGCGAGCTTGAACGCCCGGCCGGACGGCTGGTCCTGCTGACGACCAAGGGCGCGACGGACTTTCCCGGCATCGCCTTCGCCAAGGACGACATCCTGTTGTTCGGCCGCGAGAGCGCCGGCGTGCCGGACGAGGTGCACCAGGCCGCCGACCTCAGGCTGCGCGTCCCGCTTCAGCGTGGCGCACGCTCGCTCAATGTCGCGCTGGCTGCCGCCATGGTAGTGAGCGAGGCCCTGCGCCAGACCTCGGGATTCGATGCGCTCTCCGACTAAAAATCCGACACCGCTGCCCGACGCCGCCACCGTGCAGCAGCGCAAGGACGAGGCGCGCGCCTGGTTCGAGAGCCTGCGCGATCGCATCTGCACGGCGTTCGAGAAGATCGAGGACGATCTCGTCGGCACGCACCACGAGCTGCCGCCCGGCCGCTTCGAGCGCAAGCAATGGCGGCGCGATGCGGCGCCCAACGAGGATCGCGGCGGCGGCGTCATGTCACTCATGCGCGGCCGCGTGTTCGAGAAGGTGGGCGTCAACGTCTCGACGGTGTTCGGCGAGTTCAGCCCGGAGTTCCGCAAGCAGATCCCGGGCGCGGAAGAGGATCCGCGTTTCTACGCCACCGGCATCTCGCTGGTGGCGCACATGCGCTCGCCCAAGGTGCCGGCGGTGCACATGAACACCCGCCACATCGTGACAACGCGCGCCTGGTTCGGCGGCGGCGCCGACCTCACGCCGATGGCGCCGCACCAGCCCGACACCGACGCGTTCCATGGCGCGCTGAAAGCCGCCTGCGACACGCACGACGCCGCCTACTACCCGCGCTTCAAGAAATGGTGCGACGAATACTTCTATCTGTCGCACCGCGGCGAGGCGCGTGGCGTCGGCGGCATCTTCTATGACGATCTCGACAGCGGCGACTTCGCCCGCGATTTCGCCTTCACGCGCGCCGTCGGCGAGGCCTTCCTCGACGTCTATCCACGATTGGTGCGCCAGCATATGAACGAGCCGTGGACCGTGGCCGAGCGCGAGCACCAGCTCGTCCGCCGCGGCCGCTACGTCGAGTTCAACCTGCTGCACGACCGCGGCACCAAATTCGGGCTCATGACTGGCGGCAACGTCGAGGCGATCCTGATGTCGCTGCCGCCGGAGGTGAAATGGCCGTAACGTCATCCCGACCGGAGCCGAGCGTAGCGAGGCGGAGTGGAGGGACCTCCTCTTCGTCTGCCAGCTCATGACGAGGTCCCTCCACTCCGCTTCGCTCCGGTCGGGATGACGAAAGGAGCCAGGAGCGGCAACACGAACAGCGCTGCGATCAGCAGCGGATAGGGTCCGCCGAAGCGGTCGAGGAAGGCTGCGGGATCGGCGTCGTACGTGATCCGCACATAGGCGAAATCGATCAGGACCGTCGACACTGGCCACAGGAGTGCGGCGAGCAATGCGGCCTCGAACCATCGCGGCCCCGCAGTTCGGCGGGCGTGAATGATGGCCAGCATCGCCACATAAGGCAGTGGCACCAGCACCTTGTACCATTCGACGGTGCGCACGGTGAGTGTGGCCGCGATCCAGGTGTCGCCAACCACATCGTTCACCACGATGAACGACGCGATCGCCAGCCAGAGGATGAAGGTGACGCTAGGCCTGAGCATCGGCGAGCCGCTTCAGCTCGGCGAGGCAGGCGGCGCGGTCGGCGGAGAAATCGCCGGCGACCCACCAGCGTTCGACCGCTTCGATCAGTGCGCCAACCTTGGGGCCGGGTTTCAGCCCGAGCGCCAGCGCATCGTTGCCGCCGATCGGCAGTTCCGGCGGCGTCCAGCTGCCGGCGAGCGCCAGCGCGGCGCGCCAGTCGCCCGGCGCGTCGAGCAGGACGCGGTCGATGAAGAGCTTCGTGCCGAGACGATAGAGGCTGGCCCGCAGGTTGGTCGTGTCGATCGCATTACCGGGATCGAGCATGAGCTGCAGGCGCACCGAGTCCTGTGTCGACAGCCTCAGCCGCTTACCGATCGCCGTCGCATTGGCGTCCACCGGCAGGATCGCCGCCAGGCGACGCAGGGCATCGGCCTTCTCCTCCCGCGCTGCCCCCTCCCGCGCTGCCAGGGCGCGCAGCCTCGTGCTGCCGGCATATTCGGGCAGCCAATGATCGAGCACGCCCGCCTCGAGCATCGCGTCGAAAGCATCGGCGCCGCCGGGCGCGTCGAGGGTGCGCAAAAGTTCCTTGGCGACGCGCTCGCCCGACAGGCCGCTCACCGTTGCGGCGTTGCGCCGGCAGGCGTCGAAGCTCGGGCCATGGAACGGCGGCTTGCCGAAGCGCGCATGAAAGCGGAAGAAGCGCAGCACGCGCAGCCGGTCCTCGGCGATGCGCTGCTCGGGATCGCCGATGAAGCGCACGCGGCCGGCTAGAAGGTCAACCTGGCCGTCGAAGTAGTCATGGATGGTGCCGTCGGGCTCGGCATAGAGCGCGTTGAAGGTGAAGTCGCGGCGCTCGGCGTCAGTGCGCCAGTCGTCGGTGAAGGCGACGATCGCGCGCCGGCCGTCGGTCTCGACGTCGCGGCGCAGCGTCGTGATCTCGAAGGGACGGCTTTTGACGATCGCCGTGACTGTGCCGTGCTTCAGCCCGGTCGGCACGACCTTGATGTCGGCCGCTTCCAGCACCTTCGTCACCGTTTCGGGTGCCTTGTCGACGGCGATGTCGATGTCGCTGATCGGCCGATCCAGCACCCAATCGCGCACGCAGCCACCGACAAAGCGCGCCGTGATGCCGCCGCCCGCCAGCGCGGCGAGCAGCGTCCGCACCGGCGCCTCGTTCATCCAGGGCGGTGTCATGGGCGACGACTCATCGGACCGCGGGCCTCCAGGCCCGCTCATTGCCGGCAGCGCGCCACGCGCTCCTGGCAATGACGAAAATCATGAGCGGGCCTGGAGGCCCGCGGTCCGGATGACGGATCATGGCGCGAACAGTCCGCCGTAGCCCTGGTTCTGCGTGAAGAACATGACGATGAAGCCGATGATGGTGCAGATCAGGCCGGCGATGCCGAGCCAGGTCAGCGGCAGGTCCTGCCATTCCGGCAGGGTGCCGGAGAGCTTGCGCTCCTCCTTTATCTTCACGCCCCACGCCCACAGGAAGAAGGCGACGGTCGGCGCCATCACCAGGACGACGACGAGGAGGATGACACGCAGCATGAGGTTAGCCGCTCTTCTTCTTCCGGACC
>NZ_BKAJ01000281.1 GCF_007992495.1 Reyranella soli | reverse complement strand
TATAACCAGAACGGACTCTCCCTTTGAACGAGGTCATTCCGGGGAGCACATCACTTTGACTGCAAATGCAGCGTTTCTATTATTTCCGTACACGGTCAGAAATCATCCGGCACAGCAGAACGATTGGCGTGAAACCGTGTCACCTTATAATGCCTAGCCTGCTCCAATTCGAAACTACTTAATGCAAAAGGCATTTGCGGTCTCTGAAAGGATATCTGGCTGATACCGTGCCCAAATATCCTTGACAACGTCAGGTGGAATCTCGGGAATATTCTGTGGGCGATTAGTAGGTGTAATTCTGGAGAATCCAGCCTCTTCGATGAGTGCCTTGAGTTCGGTTGGCGTCAGAAGGTGCTCATGATCCTTTTGAAGGCGCGACTCTTCATGATGGCGACAGGGGGACGTGATGAAGAGCTGGCCCCCCGCCTTCAATACGCGGAAGGCTTCTTGGACAATCATCCTTTGCGTTGGGGCAGGACAGTGTTCAATGACTTGTCCACAATAGATACATGAGAACCTTTCGTCCTCGTATGGAAGGCGGTTGGCCAAGTCATGCTGCCGAACATTCAGCCCCTTGGAAACACAGAGATCGACGCGGGACTTGACATACTCCACGCCGTGGCCCTCGATCCCGCGCGACCGAACTAGCTCCAGCAGCAACCCATGGCCCGCGCCCAGCTCCAAAAAGGGGCCTTCCAACGGGTTGAAGCGAGCAAGGTATGGCGCGTACCAATCGGGGGTCCGCTGACGGTAAATCTCGTCTGACATTCGCTTAGACTTCCCCTCCCTGGTTCAAATCGTCTATTATATGAGCCAATCACACGCAAATGGATGCGTCTAGCGACGGCCGTGCACCTTGGCAAGCAGGTCTTCGCTCGCCAGGCATCTGGCTAGACGTTATGTCCCCGGTGTGAAGCGGGTGGCCCGTCACCTTATGCGAAGATCGAGGGTTGCTCGGACAGGCCGAGCCGAGCCTCACGCATGGAGGGCCGGGCCACCCGCTTCACACCGGGGACATAGCGTCTATCTACACAGGCACCAATACGGTTACGCGTCCGCTGTAGGCCGCGTTTTCAAGGGTCGTCGCGGGTGGGAGATGGGGCTCGCCAACTGGCAAGTTAACGGGCACAGATGGTGTCGGTACGGGTTATTTCAGGCCCGAGTCCCGGAGGCGTTAGTCGTCGTCGTTCGTCCCTTGTCCGTCGTGCCACCCGGGCGCCGGCAACGTCGATCTAGCCCGACGCTTGCGAACCGCCTCCGCAGTCGGCGAAGGCGAACATCGTCGAGGCAGGCCTGCGGTCTGGGCGATGATGAGGGCGGTACCGGCTACACCCCAGCCGTTTTGACAAAGCGACTGAACCCATTCTGGGGCCGATTTAGTGGCTTTGTGGCACCCCCCATGAAGTGTTGGCTGGCCGCGATGTTTCGGCTCGCAGTCAGCCCACTGCACGTTTTAGGGACGCAACTACCCGTTCGGCAGTCCTACCATCCCATAGATCTGGAATAGTTCCAGCACGCCCATCTCTGCGGTCGTCGAGAATCCTAGCAGCAAGCTTCGGCATGTCCGTCATATGTGCCAAGCGATTTGATCCCGACGTAATCGTGATCGGGCGCTCCGTGGACTCGCGTACCGTAATGCATGGAATTCCAAGATAGCATGTCTCTTCCTGAATACCGCCTGAGTCAGTAATTGCTATGGCGCACTCTGACAAAAGGCTCATGAAGTCCACGTATCCTAGAGGCTTACATACCTTTATCAAAGTTGCTCGCTCAAGTCGCCTTCCAAGTCCAAATTCCTCGACCCGTGCTCTCGTGCGGGGGTGCATTGGGAACACCAGAGGCAGGGAAGTGGACACTTCTATGATGGCCGACAGGGCAGCTTCCAAAGCATCTGCCGTGTCGACATTGATGGGGCGGTGAAGGGTGATGACTCCGTATCTCTTTTGCTCGAGCCCAAGGCGTTTGGCGACGCAGGCCTTGCTGATGTTGCCCTGCATCATGACCAGGCTGTCGATCATGATGTTGCCGACTCGATCGATCCGTTCGACTGGGATGCCCTCGCGCGCAAGGTTCTCATCAGCGTCGGGCGAGGGCGTCCACAATAGATCCGAAATCGCATCGGTCACCAGCCGGTTGATCTCCTCCGGCATGGTCCGGTCGAAGCTTCGCAATCCGGCTTCCAGGTGCGAAACCTGAAGACCTAGCTTTTTCGCAGCGATTGCACAAGCCATCGTGGAATTGACATCGCCAACCACGACAACGTTGTCGGGCTTAGTCTGCCTGCAGAGGTCTTCGTAGGCTGTCATTACCGCCGCCGTCTGCTGCGCGTGGCTGCCGCTTCCGACGCCGAGGTGAAAGTCAGGCGCCGGCAAGCCGAGATCCGAAAAGAAGACGTCTGACATCATCGCGTCATAATGCTGTCCCGTGTGCACCAGCACCGGCTTACACCACGCTTCCTTGTTGAGCGCATGCCAAAGCGGCGCAACTTTCATGAAGTTCGGCCGCGCACCTGCTACCAAATGGATTGATTTCATGCCCATCCCTCAAAACCGCGGCAGGGTTATAGCGACTTGATCACTTCGAATACATGTCGAAATGGATATGGAGAACCGGTTATCTTCAGGGCAGGTGCGTTGCATGGCTTTCCGTCAAGGCCCTCAGATAGGCACTTCTCCAAATTCCAGCATAGGATGGTGAGCTTTTTTATTCCGCCTGCCTGGCCGCTAGGATCTGAACCGAACAGGGTTCTTGAAAACAATGTAGGCCGCTACAAGGTCGCGTCGATTTCGACCAGCGCATGGGTCCGCCAACAGGTCGCTGCCAAAGAAAACACATTGGAGACGCTTGTATCGGTCGAAGCAGTGGAGGACCGGCAAGCAAGCTGCATGCTCGGGGCGTCGGCAACGGCCTGCCGGCGCAGCTGGAGCTGTCCAACGACGCTCCGATAGCAAAGTTGCTCCTGAACGATCTGTCGAAGGCGCGGTGTCGTGCCGGCCAACTGCACCTAATCACGCCGAGTGGAGCCGTGGCGTCGTCGAGGACCGAGGCGCAGAGCCTGATAGGCGAGTGGATCCCGGCGAAGTAGCTACACTAGGACACTTCGGCGCAGTTCTTCGACATGTAGATCGCGAGCGGCCTTGACGTGCTTCCCGAGGCGCACTGCGCGTTCGTTGGGCCCTCCCGTGGCGCTTCGCCTGATGTTGCGTGCGGGCTGAGTGCTCTCCTTAAGCTAAGCCATCTCTCCCCCTATCTTCGTGGTAATTCCGATGCCTCGCTCACTGATGCGTTCGGGATATGGCTTGGGGGCATTTCCACTCTCTACAGCTTGTGAAGTCACATGATGCTTTCACCTGGAGGTGGAAGGGTGGACACAGGGGCTTAACGAGCAAACGTCTGTAGAGATGTTCGCGTCTAGCTGGTTGGGGGCTGGGAAGGTCGACCAGGTTGGCCGAGGGTAGGTTTCCTGCTGGGAATCGCTCCAATTTGACTACGGCTGTTGATTTGTTGGGCGCTCGACTCTTGTCGAGCCCGCCTTGGGAGAAGACATGCGCGAAGCAACACAACTGGTTTTCGTCGACCCCGCGGTTGCCGATATCGACTTTCTGCTGAGCAACTTGGAGCCGGGAATTGAAGCGTCGGTCCTGAACGCCGCTGAATCTGCGCCAGCGCAGATGGCGCGCGCCCTGGTTGGCCGGCAGGATATCAAGACCATTCACGTTATTGCCCACGGCCAGGCGGGCCAAGTGAGCTTCTCCAGCGAGGCGTTGTCGCTTGAAAGCCTGGATGGCCATCGGGACTATCTCTCCGCGATTGGGCAGGCGCTGTCGGCGGATGGCGATCTGCGCCTTTGGGTCTGCAACGCCGCTCAAGGACAACGGGGCGCCGCCTTTCTGGACAGTTTGAGCTTGGCCACAGGGGTCGCGGTTTCAGGCGCGACAGGGCGCGTCGGGGCAGCTGCGTTGGGCGGGTCGTGGGAACTGGATGTGTCGCGTGCGCCGGCGACATGCCGACCGCCACTGACCGCAGCCGGCATGGAGAATTATGCCGGGGGCATGGAGTCGAACGTGTTCGACACCGACGATGCGCCGGCGACGATCGAGACATCCGACCCAGCCGACTACGAGCTCGGCATGCGGTTCACGGCGAACGCCGCAGGCTCCATTACCGAACTGCGCTACTTCCGCAGCGCGGCGGACGCGGACGACACCGACACGCGCGTCCTGAATCTGTGGGACGCCGCAGGCGTCCTGCTCGGGTCGGTCACCGTCACCTCTGCCACAGGTGAATCGGGCTGGCAGGTCGGCACCCTCTCGGCGCCGATCGCAGTCCAGGCCGGCGAGACCTACGTCGTCTCCTACGGCACTACGCAGAATTATGTCGCCACCGCGAACTACTTCACCTCCGCTCACAGCGGACCCGACGGTGTGTTGACCGCCGGCGTCGGCAGCGGCGTCTTCGCCGAAGGTACACCCGGCAGCTTCCCGACCGCCACCTACAACTCGACGAACTACTGGGTCGACGTCACCTTCACCGATGGCCCCGTCGACAACAGCGCGCCGGTCATCACCTCGCCCGCGACGCTGACCTCGCCGGAGAACCGGCTGGTCGCCGGCACGATCACTGCGACTGACGCCAACGTCAACCCGCTCACCTATGCGATTGCCGGCGGGGCCGACGCCGCGCGCTTCACCATCGATGCCCAGACCGGCGTGCTGCGCTTCGTCAGTAACCCGAACTATGAGGCCCCGACCGACGCTGGCGCCAACAACGTCTACGACCTAACCGTCAGCGTCACCGATGGCGTCGCGCCGGCGGTCACTCAGGCGATCACCGTCATCGTCACCGACCGGGCCGATAACGGAGAATCGAGCGTGTTCGGCGCCGGCGAGGAGCCGGCGGTGATCCAGACATCCGACCCGGCCGACTACGAGCTCGGCATGCGGTTCACGGCGAACGCCGAGGGCTCAATCACCGAGATTCGCTACTTCCGCAGCGCGGCGGACGCGGACGACACCGACACGCGCGTCCTGAACCTGTGGAATGCGGCAGGCGACCTGCTCGGTTCCGTCACCGTCACCTCCGCCGCGGGTGAATCGGGCTGGCAGGTCGGCACCCTCTCGGCGCCGATTGCGATCCAGGCCGGCGAGACCTACGTCGTGTCCTACGGCACCACGCAGAATTATGTTGCCACTGCGAACTACTTCACCACCGCCCACGACGGACCCGACGGCGTGTTGACCGCCGACGTCTCCGGCGGCGTCTTCGCCGAAGGCGCACCCGGTGTCTTCCCGACCGCCAGCTACAACTCGACGAACTACTGGGTCGACGTCACATTCGTCGACACGGTTGCACCGACGGCGGTTGCGACGGTAACGGCGCTGAGCGGCGATACGGGCAGCTCGGGCAGCGATTACGTCACGTCGACGGCGGCGCAGACGGTGAGCGGGACGTTCACGGGCACGCTGGGCTCGGGTGAAGCGATCCAGGTGAGTGCCGATGGCGGCACGACCTGGGTGACGGCAACGACGTCCGGCGCGACCTGGTCGGCGAGTGGCGTGACGCTGTCGTCGGGGGCCAACACGCTGTCGGCACGTACAATCGACGCGGCGGACAACACGACATCGGGAACCGGTCACAGCTACACGCTGGATACGGTTGCACCGACGGCCACCATCGTGGTGGCGGATGATGCGCTGCGGGCGGGCGAGAGCTCGCTGGTGACGATCACCTTCAGCGAGGCGGTGAGCGGGCTGACCAACGACGATCTGACGATCGCAAACGGCACGCTGACGGCGGTGTCGTCGGGCGACGGCGGTGTGACCTGGACGGCGACCTTCACGCCGTCGGTCGACACCAGCGAGGCCAGTAACCTGATCACCCTGGACAACACCGGGGTGTCGGACGAGGTGGGCAACACCGGCCTGGGGACCACCGCTTCGAACAGCTACGCGATCGATACCACGGCGGACATGGGTAACGATCTGACTCTTGCGATCGTCAGTGGTGTCGCGATCAGTGGGGGGGGCGGCAACGACACGCTCGTAGGCGGCGTCGGCGATGACACACTGAACGGTGGCGACGGCAATGACACGCTGATCGGCGGTGCTGGCAACGACACACTGAACGGCGGGGCGGGCAAAGACACCCTTATCGGGGGAGTTACCACCCTTGGAAGGTCGGTTACTTTCACGACTTCGGGGATCGATGCTGATGTCTCGAATGCGACGGTGACCTTCACCGACTCAAGCGGCCACACAGCCACAGTTGCCGCGTCGTCTGGAGTTGCCATCTTTACAGGGTTCGATGATGGCCCTGTGAGCTCAGTTCTGAACATCACCGACTCTGTCGGGAACGTGGCCTCGGCCTCGGGCGCGTCGATCTCTCTCCAGATGGCCGGTGCGGACGTGATGGCAGGCGGGGCTGACAACGACATCTACTATGTCGG
>NZ_BKAJ01000280.1 GCF_007992495.1 Reyranella soli | reverse complement strand
CCTCTTTACAATGGATGACGCCAAGTCAGACGCGATCGGTGCAGCCATGATAACGGGCGGCGAGATCGACGAGCGCTGAACGTCAACACCTCAGACCTGAGCGGCTACGTAAGACGGCCAGCCTGGACGCCGCTATTCCACGCCCGCGACCGCCCACACATCAAGGGCAGCAGCTCCCTCTCTGATCTTCTTCACCGGGATATACTCCGGCGAACCCCAGAAGGCGTGAATCGCATACATCGAGGGAAACTCGAAGATCACCATCCTGCGTCCGTCGTGCCGGCCTTCCAGGGCTTCCACGGCGGCGCCCCGAACAATGAACTTTCCACCAAAGCGCGCAATCAGCGGAACGACCGCGTCTCGGTACTTCTGGTACTGAGCCTCATCGCTAATCGTGCTCTGGACAATCAAATAAGCTGCCACGTGGATGCCTTCCCTTTTCTGGTTCCAGCTATTGGACGGTAGCACCCCAGACGCGGTCAAGGGCATCGTCGGCAAGCGACCGATCTATCGGCGGATTAACTGGCGGGTCGAAGCACCCTGAGCGTCCAAGTCTTCTGTGAGCTAATGCTAAAGATACAACAGTTCCAAATGGACCCGCATCTTCGAGCGACATCTCCGCAGCCTCAAAAGTGGAGGTTAATTTGGCGCGCACCTGGGAAGCCCACCCGTGACGTATCCCAAACTACCTCTGGGTAATTGCCCCCATCTACCCCAAACAGGTAGATACCGGATTGGAGAACCTTCGAAACAGGTGATGTTGGCCCGCCAAAGTAGTTCTTGGGTAAGAAAGTAAGCGCCTGACCAATGGACTTTAAGATTGCTTGTTTGTGTATGAACGCCAACCCGGCAGCCAGGGGTGGAGATCAGAGTCCGCTCGTTCTTGAAGACGTGCTCCACCTCAGCGTGCTCCCAATCTGTGCGCGCGGAATCGAATGTCCGATCTCGTCTCATACGATCGGCAGCCATTCGCATCGCTAAGAATTCGCCTGCCTGCTCTACAAGCATCTCCTTTGCTTCCACAAACGAAAATATCGACAAGGGCGGCTGTCTCTCAACCACCTGCAACAATACAGAACCATCCCTTGGCTTATTCTTCCGTTCATCCATTCCTAAGAGATAGCTTAAACTCACCGGCGTCCTTTCCAGTAGTACCGGCACCCCGATTCTAAGCTCCATGAGCACTTCCACGTCGCGGAGAAACTGTGCGATGTTAAGTTCAATATCGGTAATGGGAGGGAGATCCTCGATGAGACTGCTCACGCTCCATCGATCAGCTCGTAACATACGGAAGATGATGCCTTGAGCGAGGGCCAACTCTCGGGCGTTGAACAATTTCTGGTAGCCGTAGGATCCAACCCGAAATTCCATGAGATAGCTCTCTATTAACTGTCGCTAAGTGCCGAACGCTCACGTTCCGTCGCAAGCGGAACACTAAGCACGCTTACAAAAACATCGGATCATAACTGCGTCGCCCCCTTGTTACACACGTCGTGACGACGACACCTCGCGGGTCGCCGTCCCGCGCCAGACAAAGGGCCGGCAAACAACGGCGACGTTGCCCGCTGCTCGAGTCCCAGCGCCACCAACCGGCGCCAGACGGTGATTTCGATGACGTCCAGAGCGCTAGAACCGATCTGACAGCCGCTCTAACCACTAGCACAGTGGCCACGATTTATTACTGCCTATCCCATTGCTAAGAGGAACTCCTCCGGCGCGCTCTACGGTATCGGGCAATCGGTCCCCGGCAATTGCCTATAGTAGCATTGACCACCACTTGCCGAATCGGGCGTCCGTGTCGTCTTCAAAAACTTGGTTAGCCAATTCGGATCGCCCTGCGGGCTGCCGTCGGGGTTGGTGCCTTTAGACGGGAACGCCGTCGGCCGCGGTCGGTGGGGCGTCGGTTTCGTAACGCTTGCATCCGCCGAAAACGAACCGTCATTGGGTAATGTGAAGGAGAACCCGAGGCAGCCTTTCGTCGGGCAATCCAGGTCCTTAACGGCCCAATGGCTGCAAACCTGCTGCGACGTAGAAAGGATGGCCGGATGCAACTTTGCCAAAGGGTCATCCTTGCTGAGAGCCGAGGTACAGGCGCCGCTTGCAGGGTCCTTCCTGCAAAAGTTTTTCGGTTGGCATAGCCCGTTATCCGGAGTTGGTGCGAGTGCCGTGACGTCACTAAAATCGACAGTGACGCTGACGATGCCGCTAGCCGGGTCATAATCCTTGGCCGTCACAAACAGGAACGGCGCTCCTGTCTCGTAGGGTCCCGGTCTGATTTCGCCTGGAATTTCTACCTGGATTGGCTTGATGCTGCCTGCGACAGACGCAGCATCGCGCCCCTTGCCGACATAGATCTGATACGTTTGTCGGCTACTCTGCTTGGCGTAGACAAAAAACACATTGTACGTGTCGCCACCCACGAAGACGTTGAAGGAATTGGTGAGTGAAACGTTGGGACCTCCCACCGTGTTGAACTGCTCCTTCTGCTGCATGTCCCTCGGAACTGCGGTGTCGAGGTAATAAGTAGCGTTGTTGAGCGTCAGGGTTTCACGCACCCCTATGCTCATGCCGGCCATTCGGATAAACGGCCAGCGGCAATTCGGCTGGTTATGATCAGCGCCGCAGCCGCTCGCGTACCACTGGGTCCACTCGCGGCTGCTGCCACCCTGCCCTCCGTCGACACCGTTCAGGTATTGACGATAGAGGGGGACGCCGTAACAAGTCGGGTTAGTACAGTCGCTCGACCAGTTGCTGTCGACGGCATGGTAAATGACCGTCGCGACATAGTCGTAAGGGCTAGTTCGCGCGGTCACCGGCGGCAATATTTTTAGCGTTGGCTTGCAGGCATTGTCTGGCAAATTGTTGGCGCCGCCGTAATTCTTTACGTCGGAGATGTTGGAGGCGCATTCAGGGGTCTCAATCGGAGCGCCGAAAAAATTGTCCTCGTTGATTGAGATTGTCTGGTTGAGGTTTGGCACCCCCGAAAGCGGCGCGAGCGGCGCCGGAAACGTGTTGCTGAGACCCGTCAAGGTGCCGTCGTCATCGTTCAGTTCGGTCTGCCGGTCAATGCTTGTAAAGCTTGCAAAAGTGCCAGGGTTGGTCTGGTTGGCGGCTGAGTTGAAGTTGCAATAGTGCTTGCTGACCGCAGCCTCGTCGGTGATGTAAGTGCCGCCCTGCCTAAAATCGCCTTGCGTCGGCTCGACCAGCGGGTTGATCACGAAATGACGGATTTCGACGTTGCCGAAGAAGAGGTTTCTTGAATGAAAGGCCGGTGGATAGAAGAAGCCGTTAGGCTGCTTCCAACCGATCGCCGCGTTCGGCAGATAGCAGTCGTGGTTCGTCGGGTCGTCGTTGACCACAGACTTTGGGATGCCCTTGATCCGTCCGGTTCCGTAGATGCAACCACTATTATATTTGGAGACCTCGCATTTCGACGTAGTAATATCGAGAAATGCGTTGCCGTCTTGATAGTTGGGGCCATCGTAAATTCGAAACAGCGACTGATTCACAAAAAAGTCGGCAAGCTGGTAGCTGACGCCGTTCTCGGTATTGATGCAGTAATTCGGGACTTGATTAGGATCCAACAATGGATCGCACTGAAGCCGACTATCATTGTTAAAAGGTCCGACATCAGCAGCAAAAGCGTGATAGGTTTGATAGTTATTATCGCCTACTTGAGGCTGGGTATGACCGACAAAGACGCTGCTCTTGGCGACCGCCCAATAGCCTGGAATTAGCGAGGAGTGCGTCATGTCACCACCCGTCACGAAGTTCAGACCGCCGTTCTGAACATCGGTGATGACGCCATTGGCAAAAAGATACCAGTTAGGCCGCAGCCATACCGCTGCTACGGCGCCATCAGCCCAGGTGAAGGATGAGGTAAAATGGCTGAGCACCGTCACGTTACAATTTTGCTCATTACCCGCCGAACAATCCGGGGCTTCGCTGATATAGCGGCCGGAGAACTGGCCGCAGTTTTGGTTATTCAGGCCCGGGGGTTTACTCAGATCTAGAGGCGGACAAGCAGTGGCCGCCTTTCGCCCAAAAACATGCGGGTAATACATATCTCGGAGAATATCGGGTAGCTCTCCCTTAGTGACGGGCGGCGCAAAGCTCCTGACTGCGGCGACGGTCGGAAAGTCGCTTTTCGCGCCATACACAGTAATGCCGTTGCACTTAGGCGCGTCGATTGTCGTCTGGAACGACATCATTGTGGCGGACGCTGAATTCTTAAAGAACACTCTCAGCGGAGTCGCACCGGCGAAGCGTGCATCCTCGGCTCCGTTCCGCTCCGTCTGGAAACCAGCGTATCCGAAATATCCGGCCTTATCGTAGTCCCATTTCATATGGCCATCAGCCCTATTGGGGCCAACGGTATTATTGGGAAAAACAGTATTATCAGAAGTTGGCAAGTCAGGCCGGTCGGAATTCATTACTGGCACCAACCAGTACGCTGCACCGCAGGCACCAGCACCGGCCGCCATGTTGCCCACAAAATTGTTCCAGCCGTTGGTAATCCAGAACACCGTTGGATGTTCACTGTCGGAGCGGGTGCGCACTGCGAAGCCGGCAGGCTCACTCTGCTGCGAGAGGTTGTTTGATAGAATTCCAGGAACTCGGTTCGGGTTTTGTGGATTTTGAATTGCCGCCCGCGCGAAGATTCCAATATTGGAATAAAAGTTGTTGTCAGTTTCAGTGCCGTCCTCAAGAAAAAAGCCGTGGCCGATCGACTTCCAGCCGACATTGCGCTGTAACGTGACGCCCTGCGTACTGTGCAGAACGTACCAGCGAGTATTCGACTCGTTGATCGAGGAATCCTTCACAAAGGTGCCGGGGGGCACCTGGCGACTCTTGTGAAAGTGAACAGGGTAATGCCCCATCTTTCCGCCTTGGCCGAGGTTGGCGAATTCGACCCCCTGAATCTCGATTTTCCGGAACCCCTGGCGAAAAACTGTATGTCCACCGAAGTAACCAGAGAACTGCTCGTTGAGCGCATCGCCGCCGGAAACGATTCGAACACTCCGAGTTAGCAGCGCCACCGCCGCGCGAGTTTCGGCGCCCTTCTCGATCAGGTCTTTGTCCATGCCGCCGTCTTGCAATCTCTTTTGCGATTCTGTGTCAATCCGGCTGCCTATCGGATAGCGCGTGCCGACGTGCAGCCACTTAGCCGCCTCGGTAAAGTCGACGGTTAGGCCATCTGGGATGCTGACATTGTTGATTGTGAAAACTTCGGAGTGAGTCGGCAGATAGTCTGTGGTGGTAACGACAAACTGGCTGAGAAGTTTTTCGGGCTTGCGGAACCAACGCGCGCCAAGCGCACCGTTTGAGTCGTCCAATTTCAGTGACTGCACGCCAGGCGGAAGGTCGCCCGACAGTCGAAGCCAACTGAAGCCCGAGTTTGTTGGATCAGCATCGACCGCGGCATCGTAGGTCGCGCCTTTAAAGCCGTAAATGTACACACTTGCATCGTAAGACACCGCCAAGGTCTTATAGCCGAAGTAGCCTACTTGCCCCTCGGCTGGAGCGGCACCGCATGTACCATTGCTGTTGTTAAAGTTCTGGCCGTTTATGCATCGCCCGTCGCCATGGAGCGGGCCGTATTGGTAAAAATAATCAGAAACGGTCGTATCCAGGCCAGGAATGCACGTCTTTTGTGCCGGCCCGACGGGCCCCGGGCCAGCGTTGATGCCACACCCCGGAAGAAGCGATTTGCCATTGTCATTCCAAGTCGGGCGCGGAATGCCACACGGTCCGACATTGTTATCTGTTCGGGTTTTGCAAAGCACTCCCTGGCCTTGATACTCGGCCGGATTCGCGCCGTTGCTCTGGTCCTTGCCATAGAGATGAATAGTTAGAAAGCCGCCGCTCGTGCCGTAAGGCGTTGTGGGATTGCCGATCTGGAGTACGCCGTTCGCTTCGATGACTATCGAGCTCGCCCAGAAATCAACGTTTGAAAACTGCGTGGCCGGTTCTTGAAAAATAAGAAAGCCGCCACTGACGATGTTGATCTGACCGTAATAGTAGGCTGCGTCCTGATTCAACGTGCAATATTCGCTGATAACCAGATCGCCTCCTCGGGCCGCCGGCGTATTCGGGGTTGGGCATTGGGCGCGGACCGGACTGACGGTTGCCATTGCCACCAGCAATCCCAAAAGGAGCCAGATCGCCGGCCCTGGCCGTAACGTGCCAACGCAACACCGCGCCTGCGCCACATTAAAGAGATCCATTTGCAATCTCCCCCTTTAACCTGCCGTCTAGAAGCAGTCGCCATCGGGAGTCGCCTACAAGGTGCCCCGACATTTTTCTAAACCGCCGCACGTAAACAACAGGATCGATCTGTCATTAGAGGCCGGTCTCTAAGCAAATAGCTTTAGGCACGTTGGTCCTGAAAGCAACGGCGGCATCTATCTATTTTTCGATAGAGTCGTCGACAAAGCGCTTGCCAAGAGTCGAGATCAGCCGGGTCTTCTCGGCCAGCTAGCCCTCCCTCTCCGCCTCGAGCAGTGCGAGCTTGGCCCGAAGCTGTCGGCGCTCCTGTCTAAGCCTCGAAACCTCCGCCAAAGGTACTTGTTTGTCGCTCATTGCAGCCCATCCATTGGTCCCGCGCTGGGCTTGTCGTCGTACTCAGGCCGG
>NZ_BKAJ01000279.1 GCF_007992495.1 Reyranella soli | reverse complement strand
CGCGGTGGCGGGCGGCGACCTCTCCAAGAAGATCACCGTCGATGCCTCGGGCGAGATCCTGCGCCTGAAGGAGACCATCAACACGATGGTCGATCAGCTGAACGGCTTCGCCGGCGAAGTGACCCGCGTGGCGCGCGAGGTCGGCACCGAGGGCAAGCTCGGCGGCCAGGCCCAGGTGCCCGGTGTCGCCGGCACCTGGAAGGATTTGACCGACAACGTCAACTTCATGGCCACCAACCTGACCGGCCAGGTGCGCAACATCGCCGAGGTGACGACCGCGGTCGCCAACGGTGACCTTTCCAAGAAGATCACCGTCGACGTGCGCGGCGAGATCCTGCAGCTCAAGGACACCATCAACACCATGGTGGACCAGCTGAACGGCTTCGCCGGCGAAGTGACGCGCGTGGCCCGCGAGGTCGGCACCGAGGGCAGGCTGGGCGGGCAGGCCCAGGTGCCGGGCGTCGCCGGCGTGTGGAAGGACCTGACCGACAACGTCAACCTGCTGGCGGCGAACCTGACCACCCAGGTCCGCAACATCGCCGACGTGACGACGGCGGTGGCGACCGGCGACTTGTCGAAGAAGATCACCGTCGACGTGCGGGGCGAGATCCTGCAGCTGAAGGAGACCATCAATACGATGGTGGACCAGCTGAACGGCTTCGCCGGTGAGGTGAGCCGCGTGGCCCGCGAGGTCGGCACGGAAGGCAAGCTCGGTGGCCAGGCGCAGGTGCCCGGCGTCGCCGGCACCTGGAAGGACCTGACCGACAACGTCAACATGCTGGCGGCGAACCTGACGACCCAGGTCCGCAACATCGCCGAGGTGACGACCGCGGTGGCGGGCGGCGACCTCTCCAAGAAGATCACCGTCGACGTGCGCGGCGAGATCCTGCGCCTGAAGGAGACCATCAACACGATGGTCGATCAGCTGAACGGCTTCGCCGGCGAGGTGACCCGCGTGGCGCGCGAGGTCGGCACCGAGGGCAAGCTCGGTGGCCAGGCCCAGGTGCCCGGTGTCGCCGGCACCTGGAAGGACCTGACCGACAACGTCAACTCGATGGCGACCAACCTCACCGCCCAGGTGCGCGCCATCGCCGAGGTGGCGACCGCGGTGACCAAGGGCGACCTGACGCGATCGATCCAGGTCGAGGCGCTGGGCGAGCTCAGCGAGCTCAAGGACAAGATCAATACCATGATCGACAACCTCCGCCTGACGACGGAGCGCAACACCGAGCAGGACTGGCTGAAGACCAACCTCGCCAAGTTCACCAACATGCTGCAAGGCCAGCGCGACCTCGGCACGGTGGGCCGGCTGCTGCTGCGCGAACTGACGCCGCTCGTGGGCGGGCATCAGGCGGTGATCTACCAGACCGAGACCGACGACCACGGCGACGCCTCGCTGCACCTGCTGTCGGTCTACGCCGATTCGCGCTCGGGCCATCCCGAGACCATCCGCATCGGCCAGGGCCTGATCGGCCAGTGCGCGGCCGACAGCCGCCAGATCCTGATCTCCGACCTGCCGCCGACCGCCCATCCGATCGGCTCGGGCCTGTTCGAGGCCGCCCCCAAGAGCATCATCGTGCTGCCCGTGCTGTTCGAAGGCCAGGTGAAGGCGGTGATCGAGCTCGCCTCGCTCAGCGACTTCACCGAGCTGCAGATCGCCTTCCTCGAGCAGCTCACCGCCTCGATCGGCATCGTGCTGAACTCGATCGAAGCCACCATGCAGACCGAAAACCTGCTCGAGCAGAGCCAGAAGCTCGCCGGCGAGCTGCAGACCCAGCAGGGCGAGCTGCAGCAGACCAACGAGCAGCTCGAGCAGAAGGCGGCCCAGCTCGCCGAGCGCAACTTCGAGGTCGAGCGCAAGAACCAGGAGATCGAGCAGGCCCGCCGCGCCGTCGAGGAGAAGGCATCGGAGCTGGCGCTGACCTCGCGCTACAAGTCGGAGTTCCTGGCCAACATGAGCCACGAGCTGCGCACGCCGCTCAACTCGATCCTGATCCTGGGCCAGCAGCTGGCCGAGAATCCCGAGGGCAATCTCGCCCCCAGGCAGATCGAGTTCGCCCGCACCATCCACGGCGCCGGCACCGACCTCCTGAACCTGATCAGCGACATCCTCGATCTCTCCAAGATCGAATCGGGCACCGTCACCGTCGATGCCGAGGAGATCTTCTTCTCCAACGTGCTCGAGACCGTGGCGCGGCCGTTCCGCCACCAGGCCGAATCGCAGGGCCTGTCGTTCGAGGTGCAGATCGACCACAATCTCGGCCGCAGCGTCGTCACCGATTCCAAGCGCCTGCAGCAGATCCTGAAGAACCTGCTGTCCAACGCGCTGAAGTTCACCGCCCAGGGCAGCGTGCGGCTGCGCGTCGTGCCGGCGCTGACCGGCTGGCGTTCCGACAACGTCACGCTCAACCAGGCGAGCGCGGTGGTGGCCTTCGAGGTCACCGACACCGGCGTCGGCATCCCGGTCGAGAAGCAGAAGATCGTGTTCGAGGCCTTCCAGCAGGCCGACGCCAGCACCAGCCGCAAGTATGGCGGCACCGGTTTGGGTCTCGCCATCAGCCGCGAGCTCGCGACCTTGCTGGGCGGCGAGCTCACCCTGCGCAGCACGCCCGGTCTCGGCAGCACCTTCACCCTCTACCTGCCGACCATGTACACCGGCCCGCGCACGGCGCTGCGCCAGCCGTTGCCGGGCAATGTGCCATTGCCGCAGGTCGCCCTGCCCGACCATCTCGCCGACCAGTTCCCCGACGACCGCCACACGATCCAGCCGGGCGACCGTACCCTGCTGATCGTCGAGGACGATCCCAACTATGCCGGCATCCTGGTCGATGCCGCCCATGCCGCGAACCTCAAGGCCGTGGTCACGGCGCGCGGCGCGGAGGCGCTCGATCTGGCCCTGCAATACAAGCCCCTGGCCATGTCGCTCGACATCTTCCTGCCCGACATGCTGGGCTGGAACGTGCTCAGCCAGTTCAAGCGCACGCTCGAAACGCGCCACATCCCGGTGCAGATCCTGAGCATGGACGAGGACCGCCAGCAGGGCCTCGCCCGCGGCGCCTTCTCCTACCTCAACAAGCCGACGACCAGCGAAGGGCTGAACGCGGCGCTGGCGCGCATCAACGACTATGTGCGGCCACGCAAGAAGCGGCTGCTGATCGCCGAGGACAACGAGGCCGAGCGCTTCGGCGTCAGCGAGCTTCTGGCGCATCCCGACATCGAGATCGCCACCGTCGATTCCGGTCGCGGCGCGCTCGACAAGCTGCGCTCGGAACGCTTCGACTGCATGGTGCTCGACCTGCGCCTGCCCGACCTGTCGGGCTTCGACGTGCTCGAGGAGATGCAGCGCGACTCGGCGCTGGCCGACCTGCCGGTGGTGGTGTTCACCGGCCGCGACCTGTCGCCCGACGAGGACGCCAAGCTGCACACCATGGCGCGCTCGATCGTGGTCAAGGGTGCGGCCTCGCCCGAGCGACTGTTCGACGAGACCGCGCTCTTCCTGCACCAGGTCGCCGACGACCTGCCCGACGACAAGAAGCGCATGCTGGAGCGCCTGCACAGCTCCGACGAGATGCTGGCCGGCCGCACCGTGCTGGTGGTCGACGACGACACGCGCAACATCTTCGCCCTGTCGAGCGCGCTCGAGCGGCGTGGCATGCGCGTGCTGACGGCGACGACCGGCCGAGAGGCGGTCGCCATCCTCGAACGCTCGCCCGAGGTCGCGATCGTGCTGATGGACATCATGATGCCCGAGATGGACGGCTACGAGACCATCGCCCTGATTCGCGGCAATCCCGCGCTGCGACGCCTGCCGATCGTGGCGCTGACCGCCAAGGCGATGAAGGGCGACCGCGAGAAGTGCCTGGAGGCCGGCGCCTCCGACTATCTCGCCAAGCCGGTCAACACAGAGCAGCTCTTCTCGGCGCTGCGGCTGTGGTTGCACCGTTGAACGCCGCCGGCGGACTGAGCCCCATGGTCAAGGACGCCGACAAGGTCAACATCCTGCTGATCGACGATCAGCCGGCCAAGCTCTTGAGCTATGAGGTGATCCTGGCCGAGTTGGGCGAGAACCTGATCAAGGCCAACTCGCCGCAGGAGGCGCTGGGCCTCTTGCTCACGACCGAGAACGTCGCCGTCGTCCTGATCGACGTGGTGATGCCCGGCATCGACGGCTTCCAGCTCGCCGCCATGATCCGCGATCATCCGCGCTTCTCCGACCTCGCCATCATCTTCGTGTCGGCCGTGCAGGTCGGCGAGACCGACCATCTGCGCGGCTACGAGATCGGCGCCGTCGACTATGTCTCGGTGCCGGTCGTCCCCAAGGTGCTGCGCGCCAAGGTGCGGGTGTTCGTCGACCTCTACCGCAAGACCCGCCAGCTCGAGGCGCTGAACGCCGAGCTCGAGGAGCGAGTGGCCGCGCGTACGGCCGAGCTGGAAGCCCAGACCGAGCGCCTGCGCCAGAGCGAGGAGCGCCGCTCGATCGCGCTGTCGGCCGGCGACATGGGCTCGTGGGAGGTCGATGTCGCGAGCGGCCACATCGAATGGGACGACGGCCCCTACCGCATCTTCAATGTCGATCCCAAGACCTTCGAGCCGACCGTCGAGCGCATCGAGGCGATGATCCATCCCGACGACCGTGCCAAGAACTCGATCACCGCCATCCTCGACGAGGGCCAGTCGCGCTTCCAGGTCGAGTTCCGCATTGTGCGGCCGAGCGGCGAGCTGCGCTGGTGCTACGGCGCTGGCATCATCTCGCGCGACGCCCAGGGCAAGCCGGTGCGCATGAACGGCGTCACCGTCGACATCACCGACCGCAAGCGCGCCGAGGAACGCCAGGTGCTGCTGGCGCGCGAGGTCGATCATCGCGCCAAGAACACGCTGGCGGTCGTGCTGTCGGTGCTGCGATTGACGCGCGCGCCGACCACCAAGGAGTTCGTCACTGCCGTCGAGGGCCGCGTGCATGCGCTGGCGGCCACGCACAACCTGCTGTCCTCGACACGCTGGGAAGGCGCCGACCTGCGCAAGATCGTCGAGGAGGAGATGGCGCCCTATCACGCCACGCATCGCCAGCGCGTGATCACCGCCGGTCCGGCCGTGGTGCTGCTGCCGGCGACCGCGCAGGCGGTGGCCCTGGCGCTGCACGAGCTTGCCACCAATGCCGCCAAGTACGGCGCGCTCTCGACCGAGACCGGCACCTTGACCGTGAGCTGGAAGACCGGCGACGATTCCCTGATGCTCGACTGGGTCGAGACCGGCGGCCCGCCCGCGGCCGAGCCGGCGCGGCTGGGTTTCGGCCTCACCATCGTGCGCTCCAGCATCGAGGCGCAGTTCCGCGGCGGCGTCAGCTACGACTGGCGGCCCGAGGGCCTGTGTTGCCGGCTGTCCATCCCGGCCGCCCAGATCGCCGCCGCGCCGACGCCCGCGGAAGCGCCGGCCGCGGCGCCGTCCGACAATCAGGCGCGCCGCAGCCTCGCCGGCATGCGCCTGATGGTAGTCGAGGACGAGCTTCTGGTCAGCATGCTGCTGAAGGACATCCTGACCGACCTCGGCGCGGAGGTCGCAGGGCCGTACGGACGGCTGTCCGACGGCCTGGCCGCCGCCAAGGTCGAGCGCTTCGACGGCGCCATCCTCGATCTCAACCTCGCCGGCCAGCAGGCCGAGCCGCTGGCCGATCTGTTGCTGGCGCGCGGCGTGCCGTTCGTGTTCATCACCGGCTATCAGCGCGACAGCATCGACCGGCGCTACGCCAACGTGCCGGTGCTGCCCAAGCCGATCGATTCCGCCGCCCTCGAAGGGGTGCTGCTCACCCTGCTGGGCGGCGAGCAGCTGATGCGGGCCGCCGAAGGCGGCTGAGCCTGCTACACTGAGCGCATGATCGTCCTCAGCGAGAATTTCCGCGCGCTGTTCTACGCGCCGTTCTATGCCGCTCACGCCACCGGCGCGTTCCGCGACGCCGGCGTCGAGGTCACGCTGCGGCCGTCGCCCGATCCTACCGCCGCCGCGCGCGCCCTGCGGTCTGGCGAGGTCGACGTGATGTGGGGTGGGCCCCTGCGCGTGATGATCGTGCATGACAGCGAGCCCGACGCCGATCTCGTCTGCTTCGCCGACGTCGTGGCCCGCGATCCGTTCTTCGTGATCGGCGCCAGGCCGCGGCCGGATTTCCAACTGGCCGATCTCGCCAAGGTGAAGTTCGCCACGGTGTCCGAGGTGCCGACGCCCTGGATCTGCCTGGCCGACGATCTGCGTCGCGCCGGCGTCGACCTCGATCGCCTCGACCGCGTTTCGGGCCCGTCGATGGCGGACAATGCCGCGGCGATCCGCGCCGGCACGCTCGAGGCCGCACAGCTCTTCCAACCCCACGCCGAGGAGCTTCTGGCCTCGGGCGCGGGCCATCTCTGGCACGCCGCCGCCACGCGCGGCCTCACCGCCTACACCACGCTGGTGACGCGCCGCGCCACGCTCGAGCGCCGCGCCGACGATCTTCTGGCGATGACCAAGGGCCTGCACCGCACGCTCGGCTGGTTCGCGGCCACGCCGGCCGTCGAGATCGCCCGCACGCTGAAAAGTTACTTCCCCGATGTCAGCGAAGTGATCTTCGCCGCCGCCATCGAGCGCTATCGCAAGCTCGGCCTGTGGGGGCCCGACCCGGTGATCCGCCGCGAAGGTTTTGACCGCCTGCACGCCGCCATGCGCGCCTTCGGCACCCTGAAGTGCGACATCCCCTACGAGCTTTGCGTCGATACGAGTCTGGCCGAGCGC
>NZ_BKAJ01000278.1 GCF_007992495.1 Reyranella soli | reverse complement strand
CCCTTGAGGCCGACCTTGCCCCGCCAACGGGCCGCAAAACTATCGTTTGCCAGCAGTACCTACCGCATCGCGCGGCCACGCGCAGCAACGCCGATGCCTGCCGACGCGTAGGCTGCGGCGATGGTCGCCGTTTCCTGGCAAGCCCTACAGCTTCGGCGTCCTCCGCAAGACCTTCGGGCAGCTCTATCTGCGCTGCGACCTCTGCCGCCGATTTGCCTTGCTACAGCTCGGGCCGCACAATCTGCGCGACGTCGACTCCAGGATTAAGCGCTTCTCGTGCTCGGTGTGCGGCGCGGAGGCCTGGCTCACGGTGACCAATCCGACCACGGAGCGCGGTATGGAAGACTATCGGCTCGACCAGCGCGAGGATACCGAGCGCCACCCGGCCACCGTCGATCGCCTGCTCGGCCGGCACCGGCGCCCTAGCGTCGATCACACCGGCGCGAGCTCCGGGCCGCAAGGTCGACGGTCGACGCTGAATCGCCCGGCAGACCACCCGACTGTTCATATTTGCACAGCCTTGCGCTGCCGGGCTGGAGGTGACCTTGCTGGCCTCCACACGATGGAGGCGGCGTCATGGAACGTGGCTTGCTCGTCGAACTCAGTCCCAACGAAGAAAGTGCACTTCAGCGAATCGCCTTTGGGTTCGATCAAACGGGATTGCGCCTCGACTACCTCACGAGATTGAAGCTCTTGGCGCTCGTGGAGCCCCGCGACAGCGCCCTAGTTCTCACCGCACTCGGTGCTCGGCGGGTTGCCACATTGCATGACAGCGCGCCTCGCCCGGGCAAAGCTCGATGAGGAGGTCCCACTGCATGCAATGCATGCACACCACCTTCATCCTCGCTTTCGCCGCCGTGATCGTCGCAACGCCAGTACTGGCGCAGCTACCACCAGGCTCGATCGGCAATGGCGGCCGCATGCCGGAGACCATGTAGCCCGGCGCCACGCCCCCGCCGCCGACGGTCTCCTCGCCTTCGACGCCGGTGTCGCCGCCCTCGAACACTGAGCCGTCCCGAGCCCCCATCCAGGGCCAGCAAGCCCAGCCCGCGCCTACACTAGCCGCGCCAGCTCGGCCGTGAGTTCCCTGCGCCCATCTGGGTGAACTCGCGGACCGCCGCAGCAGGCCGAGGTTCCGGCAACCCATCGACCGCGCGACCCGCGCCCTCGTGCCTACCCTACTGGCGTTTTCTGTCGCTCCCCTTGACAGGCTTTTGGGTCAGTAGACCGGCCAATGCCATCATAACGAGCAGCATGCCGCCACTGCTTCTCCCGCCGCGCAAACCGCTACGCATTCCCGTTAGCAAACGCAGCCAGCCCACGGCGGCCTCCGCCGGTTGATGCTCAATGCGAGCGGGAGTGCATCGTGGGCTCTCTCTGGCGTTGGCGCTCGATGTGGGCTGAAGCCAGCGATGCCACGAGACTAGAGACTTTCAGAGTGCGCGCTGTTCGCTATTGCACATCATGGCGCTTCTTGAAGCGGTCGCGATGTGCTGGGGCGGCGTTGGCCCACGGAACTCAGCGGCAACCGCAGGTTCCAATCGGCGTTCACGTTCGGCTGCTTGGATCGCAAGAGCTTGGCCCCCGCTCTGCTCTTGCACCCCCGCCACGCAGTCAGGGAGACCGGCACCAATCCTGGGAACGTAAAGCCGGTACCGGTCTCCCACCTGCAATGCCCGTCATAGTCACTGGTTGCTTGGCAGGTGTTCAATAGTGAACGTTAGTCTTCCAGCGACAATGCGTATCGACGCCCAAACTTCCGAGTTTCGAAATCTAACGGACCGTGAACCTAAGGGCCCAAATCGGGCGCACTGTACCACTTTGAACGTCGCCATGGCGCTCCTTGGGGCACAATACGGCCAAGATGGAACCCACCTATGTCCGTGTAGGCGAGAGCCAGAAGAGTGTAACGCTGACCGTGACGCGGCGCTCGGAGCGCCCGCACATTGTGCGCGCCTGGGGCGCTTTTAAGCCCAACAAAGTTTCTCCCATCCAAGAAATCAATAAGGTCGAATTGCACCCTGGTCCCTGCGAAACCGTCGCGAGCTCGATCCCGCCACATAGCGATCCGTATTGGCTTGCTGTTGAGGTGCTTCGCGACACTGGAGCCGGATGGACAAGGTCTATCTCGCGTCAAAGCGATGACGTTGAGGTTCCGCATAGCTTCGAGTTCAACGAAATTGCTCTCGACATCACGTATTCGTAATTCACGACAGCAGCGTCATTCAGGCGAAGCCGCCTCCGGATCGCGTCCCCCAACGCCACGCAGGTCCTAGCCGATCACCACAAGGCCCATCACGTCGCCGACATGTATCGTGGGCTTGTCGATCTGAGTGCATTCGGGTTGGCGTGCGGTCGCACGATCAGGCGGTTGATATACGGATCAAGGTCGGCAAGCTGCCGTGTCAACTTTACTGGACGGTAATCGAAGGCAAAGACCGGCAACAGCGTATAGCCGACCTCCAACATGAGACGCGGGGCTTTGCGCGCCGCCGCCCCTTTGTGGACGCCGGAGGTGTCTGCCAAAAACATGGTGCCCCGCCGTCCTTCAATGGTGACAAAAGCCTTTTCACCATACTTGTCAGCGACTTCCTCATCTGAATAGCGACGTGCAAAGAGCGGTGGCTTCTCACGTTGGGAGCCGGCGATGAAGACGTGCGGGCCGGTGCCCTCCGCCACATCCGTCAGATAGGTGAAGAACTTCACCATTTTCCAGTCGTCGGGGTCGCGATGAAAGTTCTGGACGTTCGCGGTTTCGCCGGAGGGACGGGACCAGCGGATGCCGACGGTGGAGATTGTCGGAGCGCAACCAAGATAGGAGCCGGCGAGCGCCAGCATAGGGGGATGGTTGGCCAACTCCATCACGTGCGGGCAGTTCACCACGTCGGTCAGCTTGTAGTCTGCCAGGGCCGCATTGCCGACCGGCTCACGCTCGGCGAGAAAAGCCAGCATCTCCGCGATTTGCTCATCCAAGAGCAAGGGAGGGAGGACGGCGCAACCGTCGCGCTGCAATTGCTCGAGAATAGGATCGCCTTTCAACTCACCGGAAGCGGGATGCCTGACGCTCAGAGCTGCAGCTAGCGCATTGGCGAGGACGTGGCCTAAGGGCGATGCCACTCCGAGACGTTGCGCGTAGTAGAGCATGGCGCGAAGCGGCCGCCAGCCCCGACCGGGGGTCAACTGAGCATAGGAGATCATGCCTCTAGCTCAACCGCCCGCCGCATACTGCCTTGTCCATTCGGACGTAGACCAGTAGCCCAGACGCCTTTTGAGGGCTCCCCCCGAGAATCTGGGTCAATTCATAGATTTCTCGCTCTAACTTTTCTCGCTCTGTCATGCGGCCCCTCACCTGGCACGATCCTGGGCGTTTTGGGGCGGAATGACGAGGGAAACGGATGTTCATTGTCGAACGTCCATTATTGGACAGGATAAGCTCGGCATTCGGCTTCACAACGCGGCTGGAGATGTGTTGCCGCGGCGCCTAAGGCGCGGATACCGCATCGGCGACGCCCCGCACATTGCGAAGCGACGCTAATCACTAGGGAAAAATCGCCTTGTGACGAGCCCGTGACTAGGACTTACTTGTTCAAATGTGAACGTATGAGAAAGCTCGGCCCTGCTACAAATAGCGCATCGTCGGCTCGTAATTTGAGAGCGCCGACGGCTGAGAGACAGTGGCATCTGCGCCAAGAATGTCCCGTTCTCCCGCTCGTGAACGGGGGCCGGCGCGATGAAATCAGCATTTGATTGCTTCCAACACGCGGCCAAGTGCGAGCAGTTGGCATCGACTGCTACGAACGATGCCAGCCGAACGACTCTGTTTGCTGCCGCCGCGCACTGGCGCAAGCTTGGCAATGCGGCGAAGGTCCGCGAGCGGCGGGAGGAAAGCTACGACCTGGCGCAAGCCTTGATCAACCTTCCAAGGCCCCGTCCCAAAAAACATCCTCTTCTGGACCCTCAGCGCTCCAGTGAGTAACGCCCTCATCGGAGGCGGTTCTGCGTGAACCCAACCGCAAGTCTGTGTGCTGGAGTGCGATGAAAATCAGTGCGTCTTGCCGCAAAGCTTCGGTGCGGCAATGATCACCTCGGCGACGTTCTTCAGATCCTCGCCCAACCACCGCAGAACTTCCGGGCTTACGCTAGTATGCAAGAAGCTTTCCTATCCGGCATCACGAAGGCAAGGATAGGCGAAACCATGAGGCGGGATTCCTTTATCTGCCGGCAAATGAGTTCGTCGGCCTCGCTTAGGATTGAGCTTATCGCGGCGGTCGGATCGTTCATATCGCGCGGCATGCTCTCGAAACGTCGCCGCTTGCCGTGGTTGCCCGCGCTACGCCCAGCTGCCATGTCGGCCACTCAGCCGCCAAAGCCCACTGGGCACATCCGATGGGGGCCGTTCGTGCCGCCGTGACTGCGGGAAGTAGTTCGCGGAGGCGTTAGAAAGCGAGCCTCCCGGCAGCCTAAGGCGTTCGTCCAGTGGCCGCGAAATTGCGATCTGCTCTCACGGCCACGATTGATCAAGGGTTGTGGTGACCGCGTCGAGCCGCTAGGCCTCCTGCATGTGCCCCGACAATGAAGGCGGCGCGCCCGTTGTGGAGGCTAGTCCCGCAGGCGATGCTCCAGACCTCACTTTACGTGCTCTACACCAGCGTATCCGCCAGCAGGAGATTCTCGCCGAGCTGGGCGTGACCGCCCTGCAAGGCGCCGACTTCGACAAGCTCCTGGCCGAAACGGCCCGGCTCACCGCCGAGGCGCTCCGGGCCGAGTTCTGCAAGGTGCTTGAATACATCCCGTCCGAGAACCGGCTGCTGGTCCGGGCCGGGGTCGGCTGGGACGAAGGAATCGTCGGCAAGGCCAGCATCGGCGCCGATCTCGCCTCGCCGGCAGGCTTTGCGCTCCGCACCGGCAAGCCGGTGATCTCCAACCATCTCGAGAACGAGGAGCGCTTCCGCACGCCCGAGATGCTAGCGCAGCACGGCATCCACCGCGCTATGAACGTCATCCTGCAGGGCGACGGCCGGCCGTTCGGGGTGCTCGAGGTCGACAGCCGCTCGGAGGACGAGTTCGTCGAGCAGGATCTCGCGTTCTTGCAAGGCGCCGCCAACATCCTCGGCATGGCGATCGAGCGCGAGCACCACGCTCGCAACCTCGAAGCGGCGCTGGAACGCCATCAGGTGCTGTTGAAGGAGATGGGCCACCGGGTGAAGAACAGCCTGATGATCGTCACGAGCATGCTGCAGCTTCAGGCGCGCGACATTGGCGATCCGACTCTCACGCTCCATCTGGAAGAGGCGGCGCAGCGCGTGTCGGCCGTGGCCAGGGCTCACGATCAGCTATTCCAGGGCGCCAATATTGATCGGATGGATCTTGGCAAATACGTCGAAGGCGTCTGTAAGGACCTCGACGCGAGCGTGGCTCACTGCATCATTCACACCGAGGCTCAGCACGGGATGGAGTTTTCTGCCGATCGCGCCATTTCGGCGGCACTAGTCGTCAACGAGCTGATTGCAAACGCGGCCAAGCACGCCTACCGGGGCAAGCAGGGCGGAAGGGTGCAGGTTAGAATTGCCGGTGTTGGAGAGGACAAGCTGTCAATTTCCGTGCGCGACGAGGGCACGGGGGTGCCTCAGGGCTTCGACCTCGCCCAACCGAAAGGGCTCGGCATGCGGATCGTCACCTCGTTCGTGACGCAGTTGAACGGTACGATCGAGATTCGTCACCACAATCCTGGCACGGAGTTCGTCGTCATCCTGCCGCGCGAATCACCGCGCAAGTTTTGCTGACTGGCGTGCATCGTTCGATGACAGGCTGTTTGAAGAAGCCTTTCGGGGTAACCACTGAGACCCCGGAAACGAAGCAAGGCGAGGACAAACTTGCAAAAGTAGGCAGTGCGGCCGGTGCCGCCTCCGCCCCGCGCTAGCCACCTTCCATGGCGCGCCGATCCAGGTCGACCGCCTGGGCCTCAAGCTTCTCAGCGTAACGAAGCAGCCGCGCTGCATCCTCAGCGGCAGTGAGGGTGGTCGCGAGTCGCCTTGCCCATTTGGCGCGGTCCCGGGTAGCGATAGCCTGATCGCTTAACGTGTTTGTCATCGGGTACACCCTTCCTGAGAACCCAATGCGCGTCATAGTCGTCCAGTTGCCGGACTGTGTGCAGTATTGAACATTGCGCGCCACGCGCGCGTACTTGTGCCAAAGCGAACAGCGTCCCGCCTTATTGGTCTCTACGCTTTGCGCGACGACTCCGGTCGTGTTGCTTTGACGCCTACGGGGCGAGAACTAGCGCAGGCATTAGGCCGGCCATTGCATTAGGAGGGCGGCCGGCGGCCCGGGAGTCGAGGTGGAGGGCGGCGTGGTCCCACACCCCGCCGCCCTCGCCCTCCCGCTTGCGCTCACACCCAATGCGCAGGCGGGGGCTGATTCCTTACCGCTTGTTGCCTTATCGGCTTCCAGGCGTACTTGGCCGGCTTGAGAAAGCGTTAGCTCCTCGCCCTCGGCAATAAGCCTTTTCAGGATGAAATCGTAATGGCAGCGCGAAAGCTCGCGCTTCGGGCGGTCCTGCTTCAGGGTCTGCAGGGTGGTCACTTCTTGGGAGTTGAGCGGTGCCTTTGGACTGCGGTCCATCGCATGTTTGCTCTTGATGACCGAAATCTACAGCGCGAAAATGATCCTGCCTGTTCAATGTTGAACTGTGTTGAATCAAGATCCCGTCATTCTCCCGGCACATCAAAACTCGGGAGAAACAGAGTGCCCGCAAGCGACAAACTGTACCCACGGACCCGAATCACGAGGACTAGAATCAAGAAGCTGGGTAGCGCCATGGCCAA
>NZ_BKAJ01000277.1 GCF_007992495.1 Reyranella soli | reverse complement strand
CGGCGATATGTCGGCCGCAAGAAAGCCGCCAATGCTTGCCCGTATAGGTTTCCGTCAATCGGTTTCGATTAGATAACTGCCGCAGTCGGCAGCATCGCAGCGTAGCGTCCTCGCAATTTTGCCGCCAACTCCCAGGATCAGATTCGGGCGTTCGTCGACCAACTCCAGCTTGCCCAAGCCACAATTCCCGCATAGCCCGAAACGGGGCAATTTCTCGTCACCAGTTACATCCCTGTGCAGCATTCTGACCAGCCTTGTCCCTGACGATCGAAGCGGCTGGTGCAACCGGGTGTCGCAACCAGAGCTTCCCAATTGGTCGTGAAGCGTAACGTTGTTAAGCGACATCGCATTGGCGCATTTGGGGTATGCCTACCAGAACGCTTGGGACCGCAATCACTGCGCTCCGCAGTCCTTGCCGCTGTGGTTGTACCAATCTCAGATTGCTGGATTTTGTGCCCCCGGCTCGGACCAGGCATTTCCCGCTCGCAGCCAAGCTTTTTCGTACTCGCACCTTGGGGCTGAAAGCCAGCGAAGGCGCTGGCTGCCCCGGCCTCAGTCATTGCTGGGCCGACCCCGTAGGGCCAAGAAACTGGATCGACCAGCGGCATCATGCCGCCTCTCGATGATAGTAGCGCAGCAGCCCGCCCAATCGCTCACGGCACCGCACCGGCCCCTCGCGTTGCCGACCCGCCGCCATAGGAAACAGCAGAACGTTGCCTTTCCCTTAGGTGGTTCCGCTCAGTGTGGAAATGGTCGACATACTCGCGTAGGGCCCGCCATAAGGACCGTTCGCCGAACAGGATCACCCTGGACAAGCACTCCTCCTTGACCGACCTCACCCAGCGCTCGGCGTGAGCATTCAGGTTCGGACTTTGCGGAGGCAGCACCAGCGGTTCAACCTTGCCCGGGGCAACCATGGCCCGGAACGACCGGGTGAACTTGGTGTCCCGGTCATGCAGGAGATAGCGACAACCCAGCAGCGCGCCACACTCGTCCATGGTCGCGTTCCGGGCGATCTGCTTCATCCACGCTTCATTCGGATGAACAGTGATCCGGGCGATAGCCACCCGGCGGCTCTCAAAATGGATGAAGAACAGCACGTAGTAGGTCACCAGCCCGCGCAGTGTCAGCACCTCGGCTCTGAAGAAGTCGGTCCCCGCCAACCGGTCCATGTGCGTCCGAATGAAGTCCGCCCACGAAGTTGAGCGCTTACGTTCTGGCGCCGGTGGCAAACCGTGGCGCCGCAGGACATTGCCAACCGTCTGATCGGAAACGTCGTACCCCAGATTGGCCCTCGCCCCGGCGATCCGATCATAGCCCCAGCTCCGGTTCTCACTGGCCAGGCGAATGATCAGCTCCTCGACTTCTCGCTGGATCCGGGGTCTGCCTGGGTATCGGCGAGCCTTCGAGCCATCGAACTTGCGGGCGACAAGCTGGCGATACCAGCCGATGATGGTGTCCGGTCGGGCTATGGTCGCGACGTCGGCGAGAACCTTGCGGCCCAGCCGATGGCCGATCTCCCCGAGCGTCTTTCGATCAGCTCCCAAGAGCTTCAGCCGACCTGTCAGCTGGGCCTTGAGAATGCGGTTTTCGGCCGCCAGATATTCGTTCCGCGCCAGCAGTTCCTGGTCCACCGTCCCGGTCACGCAGGCGAGGATGCGCGCCCAATTCATTGACGCCCCCTGCCCCGTGATCCTCGGCGACCCTGACAGCCGGAACAAAGCACGTGGCTTCCAGCTCGCTTCAGTTTCTTGGCCTTACGAGCTTTCCAGCAGCATGACTGTTCGTCTGCCGTGCATTTGCGTGGCACAGAGATGATGTTCACTTAAGGAAACAGGGAACGGTACGTCGGTAGTGTTGCTTCGGGGGCGGCAAAAGTAAGATTGGCGCCAGCGTCCGAGAAGTGGGTCCTCACGCCTTCGATTTCCCGTCGTAATATCTCGAGTGGGGTGGTTACTTCCAAGGGAAAAACCACACCAACCTTTATTTTGCGCGAGTTCATTGCATCTTTCTATTTCTGCCGACGAGGAAGCGCAATAAGCTGAAGGCACTTAAGCCGATAGCTTGCGACATTCGACCAAGCGTCGACCTGGTCGGGCCGAATCTGAGGTGCAAAATCACAATCTCGCCCGCGCAAGGGCGTGGTCCAGGAGGCTCATTTCGCACTGGGCAGTGGCGAAACCATCCACATCAATCTCCATTGCGATGGCGTTGTGTCAGCGTTCGCGTGGCATCGTCACCGTGAAGACGCCCGCTCATTTCACGGCTGAGAGCCTGCAAAACCCATCTGGCCGATGATAGCCTTTTCCCCAACGCGGCCGCCCTTCTACCTGGCGCTGGGTCGCGGTTCGAGTGGTTTGAGCCACGCACAGATTGCCGCAATTCCTCACGCGACTGCCGCCCGAACAGACGCGACCGTGAACCTTGTCTTATGGCCGTAGGCGGCGTTGCGAAATATCAGGGAACGTACGTACGAGTTGTTAACCTTGAGCACGATGTGTTGCACGTCAGGCATTGCGATCAAGAGGCGCTCCGGAACGGAAAACCGCGCCTCGTCCTCCCCTGAGACGGCAATGCCCAGTCGGCCTTCCATAACCTCCACCCCGACTTCGAGGGTCAGCGTGCCCTCGGCCGCCGGCGGCGCGATAGATAGCACCAGCGAGTAGTCCCACTGCACCGTAGTCGTCTCAATCGGCGCGCCGACAATATCGCGAACGGCGATCGTTTGCCGATCGCCTACGGAGCGCCGACCTCCAACGAGCCGCTTCAGCAGCGATCCGATAGCCGGCATGGCGCTAGGTCGCAAGCTGGCGACGGCACCATGGCGCAGTGCCGCCGCTTTTATAATTGCTTTCGCGAGCAGCCCACCCGCGGATTCCGGCATCCTTTCATCAATGCGAAGCGGCCGCGGGAACAGCAGTTCCATCCTCGCGGCAACGTCCTGTTTGACGAAGGCATCAGGATCCCGCTGCAGTACAAAATTGTCGTAGTGATCTAGCACGAGAGCCTTGCCGTAACCGCGCCGGGCAAGCCATTCAAGCGCTTCCGCGACGCTTTGCTGGCGTAGCTGAAGCTGATGGTTAAGCTCGATGACAATGACCGGACTGTGCTTGAGAAGCGTCTGTTCCGCGCCGCGCAGGACTTCGAAATCGAAGCTGTCGACGTCGATTTTTATGCAATCTATCCGGCGGATCGCATGTTCATTTGCGAAGTCATCGAGACGGTAGAAGGGATAGGTCTTCACCTCTCCTTCCGTTCCCCACACTCGATAAATCTTGTCCTCCCGGACGCCCGTCGTGAGCCCTAGCGCGATCTCGTGGACCTCGGTGTTCTGCACGTTGTTGTGCTTGAGGTTCTTCCGCAGCATCGTCGCCGTGCTTGTAGGCTCGAATGCGAAGACACGTCCTTGTGGGGCGAGCTGAGAGAAGAGGATTGTGTAGTAGCCAACATTCGCGCCCACGTCGAAGATCCACCAGTCAGGCCGAACATGGTCAACGAACCAACGCTTCGTCTCCAGCTCGCACAGCGGATAGTATTCGCGAAATTCTTCATAGAACGAGACGAGCTCGATCGGCTCTCGCCCAGGAATAGTGGTTTCGATCTTATTAACCATTGCTTAGAGGAAACCGATGAGAAGCTTGAATCTGACCAACAGGATGAGCACGGCACAGAGCGCGCGCTTGATAGTCCCCTGTCATCACTATCGCGCCGATCATACTTTCTCCCGATAGTCAGCAGACATGCAAAAAAAAATTAACGGTCAATAACCGTTGCCGTTTAACGCCGGCCTTTCGCCTGGGCTGAGCAAGGCATCGGCAATACGCGCGGCGACGATCTGCGTGCCGCGATCTGTCCAATGCCCGTCAGTCAAGCGATAGGTGCCGCGCACGCCGTCGAGTACTCCACGCAAATCGACGACAGCGAATCCACTTTGGCGGAGTGCTGCGGCCAGTCTCCGATGACGGGCATCGCTGCTCAGCGAATATGAATAGTACCTTGGCCATGGTTGCCAGAACTCGACGTAGTCGGGATCGACGATGCCTACCGGTATAAGAGCGACCATAAAACGCTTGCCATGCGATGTCACAAGGCGCCGCGCTGCGTCCAGCCAGCTCATCGTCTCGGCGATCCGGGAGTCACCGACTATGTTGGCAGCTTCATCGACGTTGAAGGGAACCTCCCACTTACCTGTTTCCCAGTCGATCATGCCGTTTAGCAGCCAGCCGGCGAGATATTCACGATCACGCGCCCGCTGCGAGGCGGCTGTCCGCAGCCGGCCGTCGCCACGCAGTAAGATTTCGGCAATCGTGTCCTCACCGAGCTTTGGATAGTAGTGGACTTTCATGTGTCGCGCGACGCGGTCGACCGGCTCCGGCGAAGGCTGCTGTGCCCACTCCGACAGGAGCGCGGCTTCGCCAGGAATATCCTTGTTGGTGCGGCCGACTTCGGAGAAGCCGAAGCGGTTGACCAGGAGCCAAGTCGAACGAGGCGCCACGGCTCCCAGTATTGACGGGACAGGGAGTTCATCGATGATCGGCGGCGGAGCATAATCGTCGTAGCGAACGCTGACCATGTCATTGCCGACATAGACGAACACCATTACGACGTCCGGATCCAGCCCAAGCGCTACGTTTTTGATTCGCGCGTAGTATTGCCGGGGGCCCGTCGCGGCAATACCGAGGTTGATCGCCTCCATTCCGACGATACGCTTGGCGACCCATGTCCGTTCGATAAGCTCGGGCAATGGAGCCGGCACGTAATACCCTTCCAGAAAGCTATCACCGACCAGCGCGGCGCGAAAGCGAACGTCAGCGGGGCGCGCGAACGAGCGCGGGCGGTCGCGAACGGCCCAGTCGTTGTAGGTGGGAACGAGCTCGGGGCTGTCCGCAAACAACGTCTTAGCGTTGACCGTCAGCGAGTCGATGGGGATCGGCCGCAGCTCGCGTGCCGGCCAGGGCGGCGCCGAATAGGAGGCAATGTATTCCGCTCCGGTCAGGACGAGTGCCAGCAACAGCAGCCCGTATAGCGGCCAGAACCAGAACTGTTTCGTCATGACGCCCTTTCGCCACTGGCAGGCCGGAGTCCGATCGAGGCCGAAGATGGCTGTCAGTGGCAGCCCGTGGACCAGGCCCAACCTTCTGAATCTCGGCGTTGAGCATCCGGCAACAATCGGTCAGTCCCGCGCTGCGTAGCCATATACCACGGTCCGGGCAGCAAACCGACCTCCCGTTCGGCAAGGTCATCGAGGTTCCAGATTACGTAGCGAACGGAGAAGACGCCGTGACACTTGCTCATTGGGATCTCCGGCTTATGCTGATGGCTCAGGGCATTAACGCTCAGACAGGTTGTTGGCACGTGTCGAGGCTTCTTCAGGCTCGGACCGACGCCCTGGTGGCTCTGGTCTCACAGGCGGCTTTGCAACTTTGGTGCAGGATGATCGGGCTGGTGGGCTTGGACTGGCGCGCGCGGCCAGAGCCAGGAACCGATCCGGAGCTTGGCTACCTGCAGGCAATTGCCCGATTGCGTACCGAGAGCCTTGAAGCGTCAGAGCAGCGCTTCGCGAAACTCCGGGAAGCCCATCCGATGTCTTTGTGTGCCATCGAGAAACATGGCGCGATCCTGGACATGCTGGGGCAGCGCGAACGGGCCTGGGCCAGCTATGAACTGGCGAGAACGGCACGCCAGCGCTTGAAACGAGGAATGCCGGACCGGCCGTTCTTCATGCGTCATCGCACGACGTCGGTGGCCGAGATCAACGGCTATACCCACGTCTTGCGGGCTGGACCGTCGAAACGGGGGGCTTTTATCTATGTGGCGCGCGGGCACGCCTATCTCGCAACGCGACGGCCGCGGCTTGCGCTTCTCGACTACGACGCGGCGCTAAAGTTGAAGCCAGATCAGACCCACCTGCTCGTGGCAAGGAGCGAAGCCCTGGCGGCCTTGGGCCGCCATGCCGAGGCCTTGCAGGCCCTGGACGTGGCTGTTGCCGACTGGCCGCAGGATGCCGACGCGCTCGGGAGCCGCGCCGTTGTCCTGCTGGCGCTCGGTCGCATCGCCGAGGCCAATGCCGATTGGTTGCGGCAACTTGAGCTGTTGCCCCGCGAGCGCCATGACGCGCGAGCCTGCGTGTGGCTGCGACTGGCCACCTACGAAATGGCCTTGGACGAACTTGAGGCGGCTCTCGAGCGGAGCACGGGCGATCCCTACTTGCAGCTTTACTATCTGGCGGCGGCCCGGCGGCTTCGTGTCCCCGTCCAGCCAGGGTTTTCTGCGACGGATGCCTGGCCAGGTCCTCTGATCTCTTTTCACCAGGGAAAGCTCACCGCAGATGAGGCTTTGCAGCGGGCTGATACGCCGGAGCGTCGCGCCGAAAGCCTGTTCCAGATCGGCATCTGCGCCGCTGCCGATGGCCGCGACGAGGCCTGCCGATCGTGGAGGCAAGTCGTCGAGAGCGCAGGTCCGGACACGATCGAATATGCCGCGGCGCGACACGAAATCGAGAAGCTTGGCGCGGACACGCAGTCCATCAGCTTCGCGCCTGCGACGACGCAAGGAATGACCACGGAAGCGACGTCGTGATGATCGGTGCCATGGTCACGCTCGCGGTGGGCGCGGTGCTGTGCTCCGCCCTCGCCACTCTGGGCAACCAAGCTATTGCCCGCGAGTTTCGCGACTTCGCCCCCCGCAAGAACACCGACATCCTCATGGATCCGGCAATAGCGGTGCGGTACGCAGAGTATCGCCTCGCGACTAACATCTTCTATCGCCAAGGGCTGGTGCTATGGACCGTTCTTGGCATCTTGGGTGGCTGCATGCTCACGGCAAATCTACTGTAGCTCTGGCGTTCCGTCCA
>NZ_BKAJ01000276.1 GCF_007992495.1 Reyranella soli | reverse complement strand
ACAATAAGCCCACGATCCATGCCGGAGAGATGATCGGGCTCGTCGTGTAATAGGTGAGGCAATAGCTCAAGACTTGCAAGTGCTACGAAGCCTTCGCCATATGCGAACGTACATCAGTAGTTAAATTGGACTCGGCCGCTGCAAGGTCGGAGAGCTCTTTGAGGAAATCTTCACGAGCGCGCTGTTGCGCCTCAATCGAGATTCTTGGCGATTCCCTGATGATTCGTTCTAAGCCTTCATCAATTTCCGCTGCTTCCTCCGCGGTCCTGCGTTCGACATCTAACAACAGGCGATTTACTCGCCGCGCTAAGCCATTTAGCAGCGCTGCCGCCAATGCATGTTGTTGCGCCCGACCTCAAAAGGCAAAAAACGTCTGGAGCGCGGCTAAAACTGCTGCCGACACGGACAAGGCTCCTGTTCCTACGGCGATTAGTACTCGTGTGTTGCCAAGGTCGCTAAGGCTAGCAAACGCTGTTGTACCCACAATCGTCGTAAGAATAACGACCGGAACGCCGAGCCAATAGTGCCACCTTTCTAGCTTGTCCGCGTTCATGGCATGAGCGCGCGCCAGCACCTGCAATGCGAATCTCTTTGCTTCAAAGTACTCGCTATCGCGCATCTTTCTGCCCTCCCTAGTCCGCAATTTAACGAGCAGCGCTCGGCAGCCAAATCTGAAGTATTTTAGCGCTTCCGTGGCGGATGCGGCACCGGCCGCACGACCTGCCGCGCCGGCTTGTCCTTCCGCTGGCCCTGGTACGAGACCTGGCGCAGCAGATTGTCCTCGGTCCACGTCAGGTACGTCACCTCGACGACAAGCTCGGGCTTCACCCAGTGCACGCGCGACAGTTTCAGGGGCGAGCCGAACCGGCTGTCACGCGGCGGCGGCTCGGCGAGCGGCATTCGCTTGGCCTGCAACGGCGCCAGGACGCCAGCCAGCCGCTTCAGCTCCTTGTCGCTGATCCCAGTTCCGGCACGCCCCGCATAGTGCAGGCGACCGTCTTCGGTGTAGTAGCCGAGCAGGAGTGCGCCGATGTGCGAGCGGCTGCCCTCGGGGTCAGTCCACCCCACGACCACAAATTCCTCGCGGTTGAGGCACTTGGACTTGACCCAGATCCCACGGTCACCAGGGGCGTAAGGCCGATCGGCGCGCTTGGAGACGGCACCCTCGAGCCCGAGCTTGCAGGCCTGGGCTCGGAAATGAGGGCCATTGCCGGCGACGTGCTCGCTGTAGAGCAAGCCAGCGACGTTGCGCCGGAACAGCTTCTTAAGCTTGGCCTTCCGCTCGACCAGCGGCAGCTGCGCCATGCTCTCGCCATCCAGGAAAAGCAGGTCGAAGGCATAGAAGACATGCTGATCGGTCTTGCCCTCGTCCATGGCGGCCTGCAGGCGGCTAAACACCGGCACCCCGTCAGCATTGAGGGCGCACAGCTCGCCGTCGATGTACGCGGATTTGACTGGGAGCCGCTGCAGCGCCTCGATCGTGCGCCGGTAGCGATGGGACCAATCGAGGCCAGTCCGAGTCAGCAGCGTGGCCTTGCCGCCGTCGATCCGGGCGTGCATGCGATAGCCGTCGTACTTGATCTCGTGCAGCCAGCCGTCACCGGCCGGCGCCTCTTCCACCAAGCGTGTGAGCTGCGGCTTGATCCATTTCGGCGGCCGAATTGTGGTTCGCACGGACGCTACTGCAGCACATCCTTTCATCGGCGAAAAGCTTGCCCTTTCCGGAGCATCGATACGCCGTCTCGGCGAGGCGTCAATGTTATCTCTCACACAACCGGGTCCTTACGGCGGGCCCGTGAGTGGGTCGGATCAGGCTGGCCGCGCACCAATTGCGCCGCTGGATGCGCTGGCGGCGGGCGACGCCAAGAACACATTGCCAGAGCCGAAATCGAACTGACTGATTCATGGGCTTCCTCCTATTGGCGGTTGCTTCTCCCCGGCATGCCTCATCAATTCGCTTGTAGATGGTACCAAACTACTACCAACGGTAGCAGAATTGTGGTACGCTTTGGGCGAGCTAACGCAGGGGTCTATATGCGGTGCATTTCTTCAGCGCTGGCGATTGTGTTCGCCGTCTCGGCGCCGATCCTGCTTGCGACCCAGGCGAGGGCGTGGGGCGACCATGGTCACAAGGTCGTTTGCGAGATTGCTATGCGTCTTGCCGAACCGAGCACGCGAAAGGCTATTCGAAAGCTTATCGCCACAGATGATCGGTTCGACCTTTTCAGCGAGTCCTGCACATTTCCCGATCATCCTCGTTCCAGAGCGGACGAGCACTTCGTAAACCTCGCCAGAACCTCAGGAGGCATTGGCTCCGATCCTTGTCCGAGCGCAGGAGAATGCGTCGTGACGGCAATCCAAAAGGATTTCGAGACCCTGTCCTCACCTACGGCCAGCCAAAAGCAGAAGTTGTTGGCCCTGAAGTTTTTGGGCCACTGGCTAGGCGATATTCACCAGCCACTTCACGTCTCCTTCAAGGATGATCGAGGCGGCAACGAGATCGACGTCACAGGCGAATGCACCTCAAACCTGCATTCGGCTTGGGACACCTGCTTAGTCTTGGCGGCGGTCAACGAGGATGTGGAGGACGCCGCCACGGATCTGATGAAATCAATTACACCAGCCAAGATTGAGAAGTGGACTCACTCAGAGGCCAAGGACTGGGCCAACGAGTCGTTCGCAATAACAGTCAAGCACAGACCAAATACTGCGTAGAGCAAGGAGGGTCCTGCAACCTCCAGCCTGGCAGTGTGAGAATTGACGCGGCTTATGTGGCCGCGAACGCGCCGATCGTGCGGGAACAGCTACAGAAAGCTGGGGTGCGACTCGCGCATCTTTTGGATGCCGCCCTCGCGAAATAGGAGTGCTGGTTTGGTGCGCTGACGAGCGTCCACGCGCGTAGCTTGACCCCGTCTCATTCAAAATCAGGAGCATATGGAATGATCATCATCAACATGCCGGCGGGCGAAGTGGAACACATACGCGAAGACGAAATCCTATGGTTTCGGAAGGCGTTCAAGAACGAATGGGACGGCGCCACAATGGTCCAACTCAATGGGAGGCGCATCTACTCCTCTGAGTCGGTCAAAGAACTAGCTACAAAATTCTCCGCGGCCCATGTCGAACTAGCTGTTCTGACGCCACCAGATACAGATCTCATAATGACGGTAAACGCGGAGGCGGTCCGCCAGGTGCGAGCTACTCCACCCGGGGTCTATCATCCGAATGCAAAGAGTGTGTTGTTCTTCATGAACAACGCGAGACTTGCCGTGGCGGAGACGGTGGAAGATGCGCGCAAGAAGATCGAAGAAGCGCTTCGACTGTAGCCGTCCCTTTGGCGGCCGAGGGGTTGTTCTTACGGAGCTTCTTCAACCCGGCTGAATGATCGCATAGAGCGAAAGCGATATGCTGTGAGAGCAATGGTCCTCAGCGTGACGAAAGCCACAGACACTTCGATCTAGGGCAGCTAAAATCGCTGGACCGGTGTCGCACCAACTTTCGGTGTTTAATAGGCTCATCGTTTGAGAGCCTTCGCATGTGTCATCTGTCTCGGCGTCAGACACATCATGGCAATTCCAGTGATCGCAAAGTAGTGCGTAGGGATTTGCTCCGGAGGGAAACATGCTAAGCCTTGGCATATTTGGCACCAAGCGAAACAAACCAAGCCTCCCATGCGACGACACAATGTTCGCCTACTATATGGGTGCACTGGAAGTAAGGATTGCGCGCGCGGCGTTAGCTTTGGGATGTACCACTAGTCTCGACGTCGAAGCGGATCTCGCCAACGACACTACCAAGCCGCCGGCCAGTGGTAACGACGCTGCCAAGCCGGACTCCGGTAACGCGACTGCCAACGCGGACGCCGATATCGCCGCTAGTATTGCTAGAAGGAAGGCGATGCTGGCTCAAGTGAAGAAGGATTTTAAGTCCCTCAAAGCAAAGTCTACGCAGCCTATTGCTGTTGAGGAGATGGGCAGGCTCTGGAACGAGGCCAATAGGATCGAGCGTTTGACCGTATACATCGAGCCGACGGAGTGCCTCTGGGAAGAGGTTAGGCGTCGTTTGGGGGAGGCGGCGGACGAGAACATCCTGGCTTTGGCCCGATTGCAAGGTGCCGCCGATATGCTTGCGCCCTTGGTGCTCGATTCGAATACGCCTGGAAAGTTGAAGCTAGATTTTGAAGACCAAGTCCGAGCGCTCCTGCTAGACATCCTAGAGGAGACCCACTGGGATGTTCAGAGAAAATTCTATTCTCGGCCCATTCGGAAGGTCGCTACCCGGAGAATAGTATGTTTTGGAACCGGCGCTTTTCTGATGCTGCTTGCTCCATTTCTGATGATCTACTTTTACTCCTGGTGGAGTGATATCAAGGCGGTAGAGAGTTGGTCGGGGATGCCGCTCTATGCAGCGGTGACGGCCGGTCTTTTTGGTGCGCTGTTCAGCCGCCTCCTGTATCTCCAACAGAGATGGGACACGCTTACAATCGGCGGCCTCAAGGATGCCCGAGACCGGATGTCCATTGTCTTACGAGGGTGTGTGGGCATGACCGGCGCCGTGGTCGTGTTTTTTTTCATGATGGCAAAAGTCGTTGATGGGCCTCTCTTTCCAAATTTTCAGCAGATCGGCCTCGATTTGGCGAGTTATGAGCAGCAGAGTGAAAAACCACGGACGAATCCGACGGGGGCGGCCCAAGTTCAGGTTGCAACAACCGAGCTGCATCCAGGCTTCACGGCAAAATCTGAATTCGCCAACTTCCGCCTGATTTTTCCGAGCAAGAATCTCGCGCTCCTCATTGTCTGGAGCTTTCTTGCAGGGTTCTCTGAGAGACTTGTCCCGACCATCTTGCAGGACACCGAAGCTAGTATCCGCAAAAAGGCCCAATAACCGCGACACTCGAGGTAAGTGCCGCGTCAGTCGCGCGGCTTACCCATAACGTGTCGCGCCGAGGGCGGAGCAAGCACCCACGACTGTACATCGGGCACTGGCTAGCGGCAGGTCGGAAGTGGCCCCAGCGGCTCGAGGCTACCGTTTGTCGTTTGTGCGGAACAGGCTGCAGCCAGCCTCCGTCAGCCGCACGCTGTGCAAGCCGTTCAGCTCCAGCCATCCATGTGCCTCGGCAAGCTTAACGGCGCGGTCAACTTCCTCGTGGTCGCTAAGGACAAGGCGGCGCGCGATTGAATGCAGCATGGCCCATCGACCGGCTTGGCCGCCCGTATAAGCCCAGACGTCGCGAACGATGCGTCGGGCCAAAATCTCTTCACGCGACATCCCATCGCTATGTTCAACCCACTGACGGGAGACCTGCAAGCGCCCAAGCGGGGTAGACGACCATTGTTGTTTTTGTGAATTGTTGCAACGCTGCGTGCCAGGCTCCGTTTGGCCCTTATATGGAGCAAGAAGACTTTCATGACCCACGATGGGTCGCGCAACGTCTCTAGCTCGAGCGGCAATCCCTACCGTAAAGAGGGCTTACGGGGGCCACTCATAAGTGGATTTGGGGCGATGTCTCACATCAGGCGCAAACTTTCGTCATTCGAAGAGTATTGGCGGGCGTCAAAGGCTTGGGAGCGTCAAGGGCTGCCGCTTGGCACTGGCCGAGCTTTGGCCAATGCAGGCTTCCTCAAAGTGGATGACCTCCGCTCAGCTAATGCTTTGGAGCTGGCGAGCATCCCCAGGGTAGGCCGCAAAAGCCTCGCGATTTTGCATAAATTGGCGAATCGCACGCAGGCGCGCCCTTAATTAGGGCGGGGGGATGAAGAGAAGCAGCCACGACTGTACATCAGGAGCGCTGGCGTGACTGCTGTTGTTGGCTTGAAGGCAGTTGCCGGCCGCTTCCGTCGTCTTGGAAAGGGCCCGGTAAAGCAGGAATCTATGAATTCCTGGGCGCCTAGCGGAAGGTCTTGAGCCTTTGGATCAGGGCCGTCGGGCATGCCGGTAGGTGTTTGGGTGTGTGGGACTACAGACACACGAGAAAGCTCGTTGCTTTTCGATACCCCGACGGCTGCCTATGAGATAGGGCTGATGCAATAGAAGTAAAGACTTGGCTTGGTGACTTTTGCGTCGCCGTGTCGCCACACGGGGCCTCGGGACGAAAAAGGCCCGGCAGGGTTACCCCGTGCCGGGCGGGTAGTTGAGGGAGGAGATAGCTCAGGTGTCGCAAGATTTGCGCCAAGCGGCTGTGGACCAGTCGGTGGGCTCTCGAAGCATGGAGGTCAACGGCCGGGCAGATGCGGCACCGGCCTGCTGTTCCTGCCTCGGGACGCCCTAGCCCAACCGAGTGCGGCGGATCTGTTATCTCAGGGCGCACGGCTCAAACGACGTGCTCGATTGCCAGGCCCAATAGGTGCCGAGCCGGAAGCCGGCGGTTGGATCTATCAACGCTCTGGCCGAGTATTGATGGTTAGATAAGGGAGCGGAGATGGACCTATGGCTAAGCGCAAGAAGTCCAAGGGCGCCGGTGACCAGCTTTCCGACTTCGTTGAGGATGTAGCAAGCGGCGACATGCCCGTTGAGGCCGTTTTTCGAGCTGACAAGGGAAAGAACCCCGCAGCGGACGCGCTTCGCCGGATGGGAAAAACTAAAAGAAAGACGGCCCGCTCCGCGAGGCCCAAGCGGCCGGGCCGCTAAAGGCAGAGTGCAAATGCACCAGATCTACGAGGGCAAACCAGGAACTCGTCGCTAGCGCTTGAATGCAGGCCGGGGAGCAACGTAGCGGATTTGGCAGTGTTACTCCTAGCGTGGAGGGGTCCACGAGAGGGGTTCTGAATGGCCGCGCGTCCGTCGTGGGAAGGGCATTTGCGCCTCTTCTAGTTACTTGTCCTGTCGTCCTGTTCTCGGCGACATCCGAAGCGGAAACCGTTCGATTCAACCTGATCAATCCGCAGACCAATAACCGCATCAAAATGAAAACCGTCGATGCCGGCACCGGCGAAGACGTGTCTCGGAGTGAGCTGGTCAAGGGCTATCAGTTCGCCAAAAACGAA
>NZ_BKAJ01000275.1 GCF_007992495.1 Reyranella soli | reverse complement strand
GCGCTCCCTTAGCCGACGACGCGACCGATCGTACGTGCGGTGTAGTCGACCAGCGGGATGATCCGCGCGTAATTCAATCGCGTCGGGCCGATGACGCCGATGGCGCCCAGAATGCGTTCCTGCGAATCGCGGAACGGCGCCACCACCATCGAGCAGCCGGTGTTGGCGAACAGGGGATTGTCGGCGCCAATGAAGATCTGCACGCCCGAGGCCACGTTGGCGAGCTCGAGCAGGCGCACGAAACTCTCGCCGCGCTCCAGCGCATCGAACAGCGTGCGCACGCGTTCGAGGTCTTCTATGGCGGTGATGTCCTCCAGGAGCCGCGCCTGGCCGCGCACGATCAGCGCGCTGCCCGGCTCGCCGGCCCAGGTCGCCATGCCCGATTCGATCACCTTGGCCGTGAGCTCGTCGAGCTCCGCCCGCTTGACCTTGAGATCCTCTACGATGAGACGTCGCGACTCCTCGATGGTGCGGCCGATCAGACGCGCGTTCAGATAATTCGTCGCCTCGACCAGGGCCGAGGGCGGCATGCCGATCGGCGTGTCGATCACGCGGTTCTCGACGTGACCCGATTGGGTGACCGTGACCACCAGCGCGCGGCCCGGGCCGAGATTGACGAACTCGATGTGTTTCAGCGGCTGCTCGGTCTTGGGCGCCATGACGACGCCCGCGCAGCGCGACAGGCCGGATAGAAGCGTGGTCGCCTGTTCCAGCGCCTCGGTGACGGAGCGGCCGACCGTGGCGCAACGCGCCTCGATGCTTTCGCGCTCCTCCGGCGACAGGTTGCCGACTTCCAGCAGGCCGTTGACGAACAGACGCAGGCCCGCCTCGGTCGGCAGGCGCCCGGCCGAGGTGTGCGGGGCATAGAGCAGGCCGAGATCCTGCAGGTCGGCCATGATGTTGCGGATGGTGGCGGGCGACAGCGTCTCGGTGAGCTTGCGCGTCAGCGCGCGCGACCCCACCGGCTCGCCGGTCTCGACGTAGCCTTCGACGACGTGCCGCAGCACCTCGCGGGCACGCTCGTTCAACTCGGCCACCGAGGCAGTCTGCCGCGGGCCCACCGGGAGGTCGCTGAGGACGCCTCGAACCGGTCCGATCCGATGTATGGCCATGGAACAAACGTAGGTAGTGCAAGAGGTCCGGTCAACGCACGCGCCAGGGATAGCTGGATTTGGCCGGCCCGCGGCGCTACACCGGCCGGCCGCTGTCAGCCCACTGCTTTCCGCGGCCTTTGCCTTATTCAGGAGAAACCATGCGCCCTTCCGGCCGCGCCCCCGACCAGCTTCGCCCGGTGTCCCTCGAACCGGGCTTTTCGCGCCATGCCGAAGGGTCGTGCCTGGTCAAGTTCGGCGACACCCATGTGCTGTGTACCGCCTCGATCGACGAGCGCGTGCCGCCCTGGATGCGCAACACCGGCAAGGGCTGGGTGACCGCCGAATACGGCATGCTGCCGCGCTCGACCCATACCCGTACCGACCGTGAGGCCGCCCGCGGCAAGCAATCGGGCCGCACTCAGGAGATCCAGCGCCTGATCGGCCGCTCGCTGCGCGCCGTGGTTGACCTCCCCGCCATGGGCGAGCGGCAGATCAACATCGACTGCGACGTCCTGCAGGCCGATGGCGGCACGCGCACCGCCAGCATCACCGGCTCGTGGGTGGCGCTGCACTTCGCCTTCGAGCGCCTGATCAAGGAAGGCAAGCTTTCAGCCAGCCCGATCACCGGCCAGGTCGCCGCCGTGTCGTGCGGCCTGTGGGAGGGCACGCCCGTGCTCGACCTCGACTATCCCGAGGATTCCAAGGCGCAGGCCGACGCCAACTTCGTGCTGACCGGCTCGGGCGGCATCGTCGAGGTGCAGGGCACGGCCGAGGACAAGCCGTTCAGCGAGCCGGAGTTCATCGCCCTGCTCGAGCTCGCCAAGAAGGGCATCGGCGAGCTGACGCGCCTGCAGCGCCTGGCGATCGGCCCCTCTTCCATAAAGTCTCCCTGATGGCTCGCCGCTTTGCCCTGCCCAAGCTGGTTGTGGCGACCCACAATCGCGGCAAGGCGGGCGAGATCCGCACTATGCTGGCGCCGTTCGGCGTCGAGATCGTCTCGGCCGGCGAGCTTGGCCTGCCGGTGCCGGACGAGACCGGCACGACGTTCGAGGACAACGCGACCCTCAAGGCCCTGGCGGCAACGCGCGCCAGCGGTCTGCCGGCACTGGCCGACGATTCGGGCCTCAGCGTCGCGGCGCTCGACGGCCAGCCCGGTCTCTACACTGCCGACTGGGAAGGCCCGACGCGCGACGCCATGGTCGGCATGAAGCGCATCCAGGACGAGCTCGCGAAGCGCAAGGTGCCGGATACCGACGCCGCCCGCACCGCCACCTTTCATTGCGTGCTGGCGCTGGCTTGGCCTGATGAGCACGTCGAGATGGTGCACGGCACGCTCGATGGCCGCATCGTCTGGCCGCCGCGCGGCACGGGCGGCCATGGCTACGATCCCTGCTTCCAACCGAAAGGCGACACGCGCACGACGGCGGAGATGACCGACGCCGAGAAGAACGCCATCAGCCATCGCGGCCGCGCCTTCCGGATGCTCGTGGAGGCCTGCTTCAAATGACGCCGCCGACGCGGGGGCCCTTGGGCATTTACGTTCATTGGCCGTTCTGCAAATCGAAGTGCCCCTACTGCGATTTCAATTCCCATGTCCGCGATGGAGTTGATCATTCACGCTGGCGCGACGCACTGCTGAAGGAACTGGAGCACGCCGCGCGCGAAGCGCCCGGGCGACGCGTCGAGACGATGTTCTTCGGCGGCGGCACGCCCTCGCTGATGCAGCCCGAAACCGTGGGCGCGGTGATCGAGCGCGTGAAGGCATTGTGGGACACAGCAGGCGACATCGAGATCACGCTCGAAGCCAATCCGACCTCGGTCGAGGCGTCTCGCTTCGCCGCGTTGGCTGAAGCCGGCGTCAATCGCGTGTCGCTCGGCGTGCAGGCGCTCGATGCGGCATCGCTGCGGTTCCTTGGCCGGGAGCATTCCGCCGACGAGGCGATCGAGGCCATCGCCACGGCGCGCCGGCACTTCGCGCGCTATTCCTTCGACCTGATCTATGCCCGGCCCGGCCAGACCGAGGCGGCCTGGGCGGCCGAGCTCGAGCAAGCGCTGGCGTTGGCCGGCGAGCACCTGTCGCTCTACCAGCTCACCATTGAGCGGGGGACACGCTTCTTCACCGACCATGCCCGCGGCGCCTTCGCCCTGCCGGGCGAGGACGAGGCGGCGGCGATGTTCGAGCTGACGCAGCAGCGGCTCGCGGCTGCCAGCCTGCCGGCCTACGAGATTTCCAATCACGCCCGGCCCGGGGCTGCCTGCCGCCATAATTTGATCTATTGGCGGTATCAGGATTACGTCGGCATCGGGCCGGGGGCGCATGGCCGGTTCGCCGAGGGCGCCGGCAAGCGCGCCACCCGGCGGGCGAGCGGGCCGGAGGCTTGGCTGGAGGCCGTCGAGCGCCACGGCCATGGCACGGCGGAGACGACCCTGGTTGCCGGGCAGGATCTGGTGGAGGAGGCGTTGATGATGGGACTGCGGCTGGCCGAGGGCATCGACCGGGCCATGTTCGCGTCCACGACCGGGGCCGACCCCGTGGCGGCGCTGGGTGAGGACCGTTTGGCCCCTCTGACCAAGGCCGGCTACCTCGAGGTCGACGCCACGCACCTTCGGGCGACCCCCGCCGGCCGGCAGCGGCTGAACGCGGTGCTGGAGCGGCTGGTCGCATGAGGTTCCGGGCCATCTTCCTGGCGTTCGTGGCGATGGCCAATATGGCGGGAGCCGGCGTGGCCCTGGCCCAGCAGCAGACGCCGCCGCAACCGCAGCAGGCGCCGCCCAAGCCGCCGGCGAAACCCGCCGCGCCGCCGGCCAAACCGGCAGCGGCGCCGGCCAAGTCGACTTCGAAGTTCCCGCCACCCGCCTTCAAGATCACGGTGGCGACCGAGGCGGGCTATCCGCCGTTCAATTACCTCGACCGCAAGGGCATGCCGGCCGGCTTCGAGATGGAGCTGGCACAGGAGGCCTGCCAGCGCATCAAGGCGGAGTGCGAGTTCGCGGCCTTCAAGTGGGACGACCTGATCCCGGGCCTCATCGAGAAGAAATTCGACGTCATCATGTCGTCGATGGAAGTGACCAGCGAGCGGCGCAAGCGCATGGGCCTGTCGCGCCGCTATTATCTCTCGCCCGGCGCCTTCATCGCCGCCAAGGGTGCGCCGTTCGACGGGCCGCCGTCGCTGTTGCGCAACAAGCGCATCGGCATCCAGAAGGATTCGACGCACGCCGACTGGGCCGACAAGAGTTTCCGCCGCTCCGCCCAGCTCAAGCGCTACAACACCATCGCCGAGGCGCTCGATGCGCTGGCCAAGAACGACGTCGACGCGGTGTTCGGCGACAAGGCGCAGCTCTGGCTGTGGAGCCAGAAACCCGAAGGCAAATGCTGCGAGATCGTCGGCCAGGACATCAAGGACAACCAGACGCTCGGCCTCGGCGTCTCCGCCGGCCTGCGCAAGGAAGACCAGAAGCTGCGCGACGCGCTGAACAAGGCGTTCAGCGAGATGGTGTCCGACGGGACTTACAAGAAGATCAACGACAAGTACTTCCCGTTCCCGCTGAACTAGCTCTTCGTCCTCCTCTTCCTCTTCCGGACCGCGCGCTTCCAGCGCGCTCATGAGGTGCCAAAACCGGTGATGAGCATGGCCCACAAGGGATGGCATTCTCGAGGCTATCTTCCCCACTTCGACTCAGCCGAAACGGTTCAATTCATCACCTTTCGGCTCTTCGATAGTCTTCCTCGAGCAGTTGCCGAGGCTCTTGCCAAGCTCCCAGACAATCTGGCCAAGACGGATGAAAGGCTGGACGGTGGCCTAGGTGCGTGCTGGCTAGGGCAACCAGCCGTCGCCGAGCTGGTCGAGAATGTCATCCTGCACTTCGACGGTGAACGCTATCGCGTGCTCAGTTGGTACATCATGCCAAATCACGTCCATGTCGTGGTCGAGCCTGGCGACGGCAACAGGCTGGGTGACATAGTCCACTCGTGGAAATCCTATTCGGCCAACCGGGCAAACACTATTCTCGGTCGAACCGGACCGTTCTGGCACAAGGACTTCTTCGACAGGTTCGTTCGAGATGAAGGCCATCTCGCGCGGACGATCGACTATGTCGAGAACAATCCCGTGAAACTGGGCTTGCTCGCACCGCTAGTGCATGGGCCTGGAGCTCAGGTCGCTTCCGAGCATGAGCGCGCTGGAAGCGCGCGGTCCGGAAGACACTTGAGCCCGATACTTCCTGCTAGTGCAGCGCGCGGTCTCGCGAGACGTAGTGGCCGCGCTTCAGCTCCTTGAAGAACTGCGGCACCTGCGGGTGCGACACCGGCTTGCCGGTGTCGTCGGGCAGGAGGTTCTGCTCGGAGACATAGGCGACGTAGGTGGTCTGCGCGTTCTCGGCCAGCAGGTGATAGAACGGCTGGTCGCGGCGCGGCCGCACCTCCTCGGGAATCGACGCCAGCCAGTCCTCGGTATTGGCGAACACCGGGTCGACATCGAAAATGACGCCGCGGAACGGGTAGACGCGGTGTTTCACCACCTGGCCAATGGCGAACTTCGCCTTGCGCATGGGCGGTTGGACAATCGCATGGGCAGCCTGGTTTTCGATTTCCATGACAAAAGTATTGCTCCGAACTGGTCCGCAAGCAACGCGCACAAGCAGCGAACTGGCCGCTGATTTGACCGACCCATGCAAGAAAGCGTGATAAACTCACCTGTCTGCAGCCTACGCGAGGCTTCGGGCAAATTTGCACCCACCCTCCCACCGGCGGTGCGCGACCTTGGCCTCGGTTGACGACAGCAGCCGGCCCGTGGACTCTGCGCGCCGAGGGAAGGTCGCATTGGCGAATGGTCTAAAAGTCCGTTTTTGGGGAGTACGAGGCTCGATATCCTGTTCAGGCGCCGAGTACACGCGCTATGGCGGCAATACGTCGTGCCTGGAAGTCACCGCCGGCGGCCGTCGCCTGATCTTCGATGCCGGCTCCGGCATCCGGCCGCTCGGCCTCGAGCTCGCCCGCCAGGCACCGATCGACATCGACATCTATTTCACCCACACCCATCTCGACCACATCATGGGCCTTACCTTCTTCGCGCCGCTGTTCGAGAAGCGCAATTCGGTGCGCCTGTGGGCCGGCCATCTCCACGCGCCGCACACCCTGAAGAAGGTCGTGAGCAACCTGATGCAGGCCCCGCTCTATCCCGTCTCGCTGGAAGTGTTCCAGGCGCAGGTCGAGTTCAACGAGTTCACGAGCGGCCAGACGCTGGCCTGCGGCGACATTGCGATGCGCACGGCGCCGCTCAATCATCCGCAGGGCGCCACCGGCTACCGCATCGAATACGGCGGCAAATCGATCTGCTACATCACCGACACCGAGCAGCAGGGCGACGGGCTCGACGAAGCCATCGTCGATCTGTGCCGCGGCGCTGACGTGATGATCTACGATTCGAGCTACACCGACGCCGAATATCCCCGGTACAAGGGCTGGGGCCATTCGACCTGGCAGGAAGGCATGCGCGTCGCCGACGCCGCCGGCGTGGGCACGCTCGCCATCTTCCATCACGATCCCAGCCACGACGATGCCTTCATGGACGGCGTGGCGCGCGAGGCCGCAGCGGCGCGTCCCGGCACCGCTGCCAACGGCCTGCCGCGCGCGATCGTCGCCCACGAAGGCCTGACCCTCAGCCCGTGAGTATTGCGCCATGACTGGGCCCAGCCTGCGCGGTCGCTGGCGACGGCTGAAGTTGGGATTGCCGACCGTGCTTGGCCTCAAGCCGCGCGGCTGGTTCATCCCGCATCGCTATGCGCCGTTGCTGCCGCCGCCCGGCGCGCAGCCGCCCTATCCCGCGATCGAACGGCTGTTCGATGAGGCGAAGGCCGTCTTCACCGGCGTGATCGACGCGGTCGACGCGCACGCCGCCCAGCTCGAGGGCCTCAAGAGCCTGTTCGACCAGTCGTGGTTCCCCTCGCTCGACGCCGCCGTGGCCTACGCCCTGGTGCGCGAGCGCAAGCCTCAGCACATCATCGAGGTCGGCTCGGGCCATTCGACGC
>NZ_BKAJ01000274.1 GCF_007992495.1 Reyranella soli | reverse complement strand
TTTTTCCGATCGACCCAGATCGCTTGGAAGATGCCGCTCGCACGCTAGCTTGCCTGGCGGCTCCCGAAGTCGAACCCGCGCTAGAGGAGGCGGCTCGCAAATATGCTGAAACACTGTCCGCTCGACATCCGGATCTACCGCGCTTCGTAATGGAGTACAACGGTCGACACTTCGCCCAACAAGCTGCTCGGCGCGCGCGCCAGATTATCCTACGTTTAGCCTAACAGCTTCTGGGCGACAGACGCCGCTCGTGCCTGCACTGCAGCGCGCCCGCATGCCGCACAGTGCTAGCAGGTGCATGCACGAGACCGGAGACGGCCTGTAGCGTTATCTTCGATCATGACCGGGCCGTGGCCACACAAGCCCCACACCTTTCGCGCCCTGCAAAAGACGTTCGGCCCTATGTGGGTGCGATGCGACACCTGCCGGCGCTACGCCGCATTGCGGCTCACTGCTCTGCTCGACGTGGACTATCGAACGAAGCGGTTTAGCTGCTCCCGTTGTGGCTCCGAGGCTTGGGTGTGCGTTGTGGAGCCGACCAAGGAAAAGGGCATGCAGGACTATCGCCTGGACGAGGTCGAAGATCCGCAGCGACACCCTGCAGCCGTGGATCGGCTGACCGGAAAGCGGCCAAGGCGGAAAGTCGCCCACTCGAGCGGTGAACTACCCGGACGTAAATTGATGCTCGCCATTAACGCCGCGACTACTGCCGGCAACTTCCTAAGGCCTGGCGCTTCCTGTGGCAGAACGTTGATAGCGAGAGGAGACTGCGCCCCCGCGATGCACGCCAGTTCCGTTAGGGCAGGCGCGGGTCTCTCTTACCGTAGCACCGCGGTTTCGAGGTGAGCCGGTTTGGGTCGGATATGACTTGGTTTCGTATGCTAGCGGAAATAGGCAGCGGTCGGCGCGGCGGCGGCGGAATGCTCCTCGTGATGCTGGCGCTCTCGGGTCTGCTGACGCCTCGTGTCCGAAGGAGCGACCAAACAAGCGGCTAGATCAGCAACTGCAGAAAAACGCATCATTGTTCGACATGCGCGAATTTATGACCCTGTTTAACGGGAGCACGCTGATCGGCATGATTTGCATCGCCGCGGCAGCCTTGGCGGTCTGGGCGATACTCTGGTGGTACCGAAAGATTGACTAACGAATTCCGCGAATCTCGCATGCTCGGTAAGGTGCAATGGACGGGCGTCGACGGGCTCGTAAAGATCCCATGATCGACTGAAATGCCGATAGCGGGCTTTCCGTTAGTCCTTTTCCTTCCGCTCATTGGCTTGGGTCGACGACGCAGACGATTGCTGCTGTTCCTGCGTTTGCAAGCGTGGCGCGACATCGGGCCAAACTACGAACGTAATAGTCGATCGCTCGAGGGCCGCTGCCTCCCTGTCCAGCTCGTCGGCAAATCGTGTTAGCCGGACCCTGTCATCCTCTGACAATAGCGTGCAAGCCAACCGTCTCGCACGACGCGCAACTTCTCTCTTTTCACTTGCCAGCGCGGTGTTGTCGGACATGCCAGATGCTTCCCTCGCGTCAACAGCTAGGAACGCCAGCTAGCTTCTAAAGGATGCGCGGGCGGGAGACGCAAGCTTAAAGGTGTTGCAAACAAATCACGCAAGCAGCAGTAGGCCTGCAGTGCAAAGTCTGACCCGACACACCATCCGGTCGTGACTGCTCAGGGGCACAGGAAAAATCGACCCGCTCGTTGACTGGAACGTAGGCTTTCCTACATCGGCGTCTGGCTGCCCGGAAGGGGGCCTATTGCGAACATCGCTCATTGGAGGATGCATGCGCACCAACGGAAAGCCGCACTTGCGGCTCTGTACGATTTGACGGCGGGCGGCCCATGGAACGGGGACTGCTTGCGCCTCTTAGCCCGAACGAGGAAATGGCGCTGCGGCGCATTTCCCGTGGATCCACTCAAATAGCGGACGTTCACACACAGCGTTTGACGAGGCTGGCGCTCATTCAAGAGGGACCGTTAGGGCTGGAGCTAACAGAACTTGGGAAGCAGCGCCTTGCTGGCATTTTCGGCGGACCACGAGCTTCGCCGTAGCTGACATTGTTGTCCAGTTTTTGCGCAGGAGGGCACACGCTGCTCGTTGCGTACAGGTTCTAAGCGCCGGCTATTGCGTCTCCGTTTAGGACGCCTAAAGGCTAGCGTTCTTTAATCAGCCCGCCCCGGCCGTGGGACGGGCGGTCGGGGCGGGCGCGCAGGAAACGAGGCAAGCCGGCACCGCTACACGTGGATAGGCGGGATCGGTTCTCTCGATCTAGGGGTCCTCGCCGAAGAGTGCGCGGGCGCATTCCTCCCCAAGATGTCAAGCCCCAAGACTTTCCATTCCACTGAATGAATCGAAGTACCAACAACCTGTGCAGCTCGCTCGCACCCACGGTGCCAGCGAGCAAGCTCTCCCCGCCATCCCTAATGCGGCGTAAAGCACTCTCTTGTTCCGAGTGAGTGGCGGCTGTCCTTCCTTCATGGCTTCCGGATGCAACACCGTGGGCCGGGGTTCCCCTGGGCTTCGAAACGCCAAAAGTATCTTGATAGTTCCTTCACGGACTCCGTAGTGGCGGGTGCGGAATCGACCGCACCACCTGCCTCGCGGGCTTGTCCTCTCGCTGCGCCTGGTACGACACCTGCCGCAGGAGATTGTCCTCGGTCCACGTCAGGTACGTCACTTCAACGACCACCTCCGGCCGCACCCAGTGCACCTTCGACAGCTTGAGCGGCGAGCCGAATCGGCTATCGCGCGGCGGCGGCTCGGCAAGGGGCATCTTCGGCACTGCCAGTGGCTTCAGCACGCCTGCCAAGCGCTTCAGCTCCTTTACCGTCATGCCGGTGCCAACGCGCCCGGCATAGATTAGCCGCCCGTCCTCGGTGTAGTAGCCCAGCAGCAGCGCGCCGATGTCCGACCGGCTACCCTCGGGGTCAGTCCAGCCGACGACCACGAATTCCTCGCGGTTGAGGCACTTCGACTTGACCCAGAGCCCGCGGTCGGCCGGGGCATACGGCCGATCGGCTTGGAGATGGCGCCCTCGAGCCCGAGCTTGCAGGCTTGAGCGCGGAACTTAGGACCATCGCCGGTAACGTGCTCGCTGTAGAGCAAGCCAGCGACCTTGCGGCGGAACAGGCGCTTTAGCTTGGCCTTACGCTCGACCAGAGGCAGCGATGCGGTGCTCGCTCCATCCAGGAAAAGCAGGTCGAAGGCATAGAAGACGAGCTGATCGGTCTCGCCCTCGTCCATGGCTGCTGCCTGGAGCCGGCTGAAAACGGGTACCCCCTCGGCATTGAGGGGCATAGCTCGCCATCGAGATAGGCGGATTTGACCGGGAGCCGCTGCAACGCCTCCACCGTGCGCCCATAGCGGTGCGACCAATCCAGGCCGCTGCGCGTCAGCAGCACCGCCTTGCCGCCGTCGATCCGGGCGTGCATGCGATAGCCGCCATACTTGATCTCGTGGACCCATTCCTTGCCCGTCGGCGCCTCGTCCACCAGGCGCGTGAGCTGGGGTTTGATCCACTTCGGCGGCCGATTTGACCTCCCTACTGCCGGGGCAAGGGGCATTCGACCTCCCCTTGAAGGTCCTCAAGGAAGTCAGACCAACTCTGGGAATGCTCTCGTTCAACGAAGCCGCCTTGGTCAGTACGGTGATAGAGAACGCACTGCACCCCGTTGCCATCGAAGCCAACAACTCTATAAATCGCGCCGAGCCTGTCCCGATAGCATTTGCCGGCAAGGATGCTGTGCCGCTGCATCATATCGTCATTCCTCCGACCATTCGGACCTCTAAATAGAAGGCCCATCCGGCAGAGAAGTCGGATGGGCCAAAACGCAAGACTGGGCGGGTAAGGCCAAAAGTCTTCATGCGCTTGCGGTTTTAACGCCGATGAAGGAGTCGAGTTGCCGAACCTTGGCTTCTGAGTAGGAGCGGTACGGACTGGCCGCACCGCTCCACCCCAAAAGAAGAGCGTTGCAATCGACTCGCCCCACACGGCAAACCATGCCCCCGCTCCTCAATGCAATTTTCTGGCGAAACCGTGAGAGTGCCTAGTTTATCGGACCACCTCTTAAGAGGTATTCGCCGGAGCCGGTGGGACTGTAATGGCAATTCGGAGGGTGCTTGATAACGGTCAACCCGTTTGATGTCTTAAAATTGCTACGGAACATCCGCCCTGACCGAAGGGGGCAGGCGGGTGGTTGAAGCTTTAGGGACAGCCGCAGTGACCCACACCACTGTTCGCGCGGCGTAGTCCGCGCGGGCCCGCCACTACTACCCGGCTGCTCATCATACCTGAACCGTTGTTCAACTGTCGCAACAACCGCAACCGTCGCAAGGCTCCCGTGGGCGCACGGCAAGATCCGGGGGCGCGCAAAGTCTGCGACCTCGATTGACTGGCGTGGTTCGCCGCGCTGTCGCCCAGTCGGGGCCGCCCGTGATTGCTCGCGCGCGGCTACTCTACGGTAGCCCTCGCTCCCTGCGCCCCAAACCAGGAGACGAAGGTTAGGCCTCGCGTAGGACGCGCAAACCTATGAGGGTTGCTCCGCGCGCTGATTTAGAGGTGGGGAAAGGGGCCGTCGACCCTGCGCATGTGTGTGTGGGCTTGAGCAGTGGGAAGCTGCTCAAGCAGGTGCCCGACGGCGCCACAGCATCTATGAGATTTGCATCAAAGATGAAAGAGGGCCGCTGTGGCAACGGCGTGACCCTCGCGCCATCGACGGGTGACGATTCTGGATACCGTTGGCTGCTGGAGTGGGAGCGGTACGCTTTAAACCGTACCGCCCCACACCCTTCCCGAAGAGACACGAGGGCCTAGACGGCCAGTGGCGCCTCTTCCCACACACTAACGGAACGTAGCCGCATTGTTGCGGTGCGGGAAGAAAATGTTTGCGCCGCGTGATCAAATTGATGCGATCCGTTACCGGCAGCCCCGCGGACGGCAAGAGTGAAGAAGGTTCGCTTGTTCTGGTCCCTGCTCGCCCCTTCGCGAGCACTTTGTCCGGAGGCATGCGGCTCTGAAGGGGGGTAGGATGGTGGGTAAACCTGTCCGTTAAAATACTAACTCGTTGATATTACGCAAAAAAGTTCTTGAAACTGGCAGACATTCTTTCCGCCGCCATCAGGTTGAATGAAGCCGAAGCCCTTTTTAGCGTTGAACCATTTGACCGTGCCAGAAGCCATAGTCTGTATCCTAGTGTGAGCGCGGGAGTGCGCGCCGACACGATAGCGCAATAGCAAGCGGCTCGCCTTGGCCACCGGTGGCGAGCTCAGGCCACCCGACTGTTCATATTTGCACAGCCTTGCGCTGCCGGGCTGGAGGTGACCTTGCTGGCCTCCGCACGATGGAGGCGGCGTCATGGAACGTGGCTTGCTCGTCGAACTCAGTCCCAACGAAGAAAGTGTACTTCAGAGAATCGCCTTTAGGTTCGATCAAACGGGATTGTGCCTCGACTACCTCACGAGATTGAATCTCTTGGCGCTCGTGGAGGCCCGCGACAGCGCCCTAGTTCTCACCGCACGCGGTGCTCGACGGGTTGCCACATTGCATGACAGCGCACCTCGCTCGGGCAAAGCTCGATGAGGAGGTCCCACCATATGCAATGCATGCACACCACCTTCATCCTCGCTTTCGCCGCCATGATCGTCGCAACGCCAGTACTGGCGCAGCTACCACCAGGCTCGATCGGCAATGGCGGCCGCATGCCGGAGACCATGTCGCCCGGCGCCACGCCCCCGCTGCCGACGGTCTCCTCGCCTTCGACGCCGGTGTCGCCGCCCTCAAACACCGAACCGTCCCGAGCCCCTATCCAGGGTCAGCCAGCCCAGCCCGCGCCTACGCTAGCCGCGCCATCTCGGCCGTGAGTCCCTGCCGCCCATCTGGGTGAACTCGCGGACCGCCGCAGCAGGCTGCCACGATCAGCTTTTCGATGCCGTCGCTTCGGGCCTGTTCGTGAGCGATGTCGTCGGCGGCATGATGAACGACGAGCATGTTTAGGGCCCAGAAAATGCCCTGCAGGCCGAGCAGGGCATGCGACACCTCCGCGGAGGTGGGCAAGGCCATTGGGGCATTCGTTCGTGCTCATTGGCCACCGCCTTTCCGCTTAGGCTGTATCAGGATGAAGCCGGTGTCGTGGTCGACGTGTGCCTCCCACTGGGGCCACTGGGCGCCATGGAGCTCGGCCATGGCGGCGGTGAGATCGTCGACGGCCCGCTTCACGCTGGCGACGTCAGCCTTGGCAGGCGTCGGCAACGCCGCCGCCGGGATCGAGAGAGCGCCGGTCAGACCAGCGACGAAGGCGCGACGTGTGCTCATGCGAGCCCCGCTTCGCGGCCGATCGACTGAGCTTCGTCGCCGAGCTGCCGGACCTTGGCGCACGCCTCGTCGATGATTTCACAGCAGAAGGACAGCCGCGTGATGATGTAATGGGTGGCTTCTCTGTCATGCAGCGGCTGCGCGACATCAAGAACAATGTCGGACGCCGTCTCGATCCGCAGCATCAGGTCGTGAAGCTCATGGTTCACGTCGAACAGTGTCCGGGGCTTCGTGGTAGGTTCTTCAATAGCCATGATCCCGAATTCCTTCTCTCTCGGGGTTGCGGTTAGAGCCGGACGGTGGGTTGCGGCCCTTCCGTCCGGCTCGTCTGTCGTGTATAACAGAAACATGGCAAAGGCAATAATTTCTGATAAACAAAAACGGCGCCCCCCAGGGCGGCCATCCACCGGAATCACGCCGCTGGTGGCGTTCCGGCCTCCTCACGAGCTAGTGGAGGCAATTGATAAATGGGCACATGGCGCAGGCGTATCTCGCTCTGAGGCCATGCGCCGGCTGCTCGAGCAGGCGCTGGCGAAGGGTGGCAAGCGATGAACGAGAAAGAGACCAACGCGCTGCTGGAGACGCTAGAGGCGGCCATTCTTTGGTCGCTGCAGAATGGCCAGCATCCCACCAAGTTCACGGTGGAGCACATTCCGGGTGGACTGACCGAGATCAATGGCATCTTCAAACTCGAGTTGGTCGCCCTCGCCTGCCTCGCGGCGATCGAGCGCTCCAACTACAAGCTGACGCGATGAGCACGAAGGAGATCGCGCGCAAGCTGCTGGCCGATTTGCGGCGCATGACGGATGCCACGGCAGCCGAGGCGCTGGCGGAGTTTCGGCGGCTCGTCGCTGCCGAGCAGAAGACGACCCGCAATTGAGCTGTAAGGCGGACCGGCCCGGGTGTTGCTAGGATTCCGACTAGCCGCC
>NZ_BKAJ01000273.1 GCF_007992495.1 Reyranella soli | reverse complement strand
GACTCGCCGGCTTGGCCAATTTCGACGGCAACTATCTCAATATGCCGCAGCTGCTTTCACACTGGCAGGTCAAGATCGACAGCGCCTCAACGCCAGCCAAACCATGGCCTGCCACCTGTCAGCCGCCCACTGCTGCATCAAGGTTGTCTTCAGAGAATTGGTCGGGCCCTGCACAGGTGCAGCCTTCCTGTGCGGCGGCGTCGCTGCCCCGCGCGGTGCTGTGACGAAGGCCCAGTCAGACCCAAGCATAAGTGGTGAGGATGATGGACAGTGACACCTTTGCACGCCGCATCTTTGTGGCCTACTGCGGCGCAGGACTGTTGTTCGCGCTGCTCGTCTGCGCGCTCGCGCGATAATCATCGGTGCTAGCGCTGGATTTACAGCCCTACGGATGAGTGGACTCCTTTGGGGTACCACCAAACCGTCTGCTTTCCTCTGGCCGAGGCAATGCATCACTCAAACTTTCTAGAGGATGGCCGCTTCCCGAGATTGCAGACCAGCATCGAGCCGTGGTCCTCAGGATGGCTTGAGCTGCAACCGAAAGACAAAGAGAGCGATCGATAGGGCGACCGCGAGATAGGCCAACGTGCTGGCGATGAACCCACGCCACCGTTCGTAGCGCTCGTGGGTTGCAGTGAGCGCGTTGATGCGCTCCTGATCGCGAGTGATGGTGGACAGCGCATCCGCGATTAACTTGTTCTCGAACGCCTGCAATTGCTGGACGACGGTCGGGCTGTCGTATCCTTGAGCAATAGTCTCCTCGTAGGGTTTGAGGACTGCTTGCCAGTTCTTTGGGTAGACGATGGCGGCTGCGCGGCGCAGCGAACCGATCGACGCCGCGTTAGCACGGTACAGGTTGTCGCCGAGATAGCGTAACTTCACGTCGGCTGCGACGGCAGTCATCAATAGGTTGAGTGTGCCACGACCAAGCTCGTTCGCCTGGAACTGCGCCACGAAGCGTTCGAGGTCGCTCATGCCGGCTCTAAGGGTCACGAGTTCCTGCTTCAGAGGCCGCTCCAGCTCGTCGATTCGCAGGTAGATGACGTTGCTACTGAACCACGAGCCAATCGATGGCGCCGCGAACAACAGAGCAACCAGTAAACGGGGGAGAAACACCCGCCCAGTCGAAGGTCCCTGCACTTTTGCGGGAGCGTTCCCGCTAGTCATCATATCCCGCCGCCATTCCCGAATTCCCGCCGCTGCCGCCGCACCGGCGTCGACTTTGGCTGAGAAGCCGGGATTATGCCATCCGTGCGTCGGCGGGGACGAGGCGCTTGCCGTCGTGATAGCCTCTGTCGATAGCATCCTAGGGGGTAGGACTAATGCCGTTCGGACGTTACAGTGGAGGATTGTGGGCGCTCCTCGGCCTTCTAACCACGGCGGCATGCTGGGCGATACCCACGGTCGCTCAAGTCTATCAGAATGGCTACGATATCGGACCTGACTACGGCGCGATGCTGCGCGAGCAACTGGCGCGCAGCCAGCAGCTCGATCGCGAGATACAGGAACGAACCGCCGATATCATCCATCGCACGATGCGGAATCCGGATTGCTATGCCAAATACCAGCAACACGTCGCACAAGGTGGCACGCTGAGCTATCCGCAATTTGCGTACCAGTATGCTGCGACCGGTGGGATCACGCCCGATGGCATCCAGCGCTATCGCTCGGCCGAGCAGCAAAACCAGCAGCGCGAGTATCAGGCGCGGCAGGAATGGCAGCGGGTGCAGCGCGAACGCGGCCAAGCCCAGCAGGAGTATGCTGAGGGATACCGTCGTAACCAGAACCAAGCCGGCGATGTACTGCAAGGTCGGAGCTGGTGGATCGATCCGACTACTGGGCGGCGTCAATCGCTGGCCTACATCGGTCCGAACCAAGGATATGTCGACTACCAAACTGGCAACCGCTACTGGCGCGACGACACCGGCCGTTATGCCGTGCAGACGCCCTCAGGCCAGTGGTACTGGATGGTCCCCGCACAATGACGTCGCGCCGCTGTAGCGGCGCGCTGTTGTTCTAGGGCGCATCACTCCACCGCTCGTGGTTGCGGACAGCAGCGCAGCCCTGTGAGGCTTCTGCTTCTTGGGAGACAAGTGTTATGATGACCTCACACTTTGTCGTGACACCGGACCAGCATGAACGCCCCCAAGTGGTCGGTAAGCAAATGACCGTGTTGGCTTCTAATGCCGCCACGCAAAGCTATGGGATCACGTTGCAGCGTGGCGGCAAAGGTACCAGGCCGCCTCCGCACAGCCACGACTGGGATGAAGCGTTCTAGGTGCTTAGCGGCGAGAGCTTACGTTTGCGTGCCGGCACATTGGTACACATTCCCCGCAGAACAGTGCACGGGTTCCAGTACAGCAAAGGCGGTGGCCAGATGCTGGAAATCACTGGCGAGAACGCTCGGGCCGCTCTGATGTTCGACGCCCTCGACCGGACAAGCATGGATGGGCCGCCAGATATCGGGACTCTACTGCAACTGCGCCAACAATACGGAGTCGTCGTTGATGGATCCTAGGCGCACGTGGAAGCTGCTGGCCGAGTTGCGGCGACTGCCGAACCCTACGCCCGCCAAGATGCTAGCGGAGTTCAGGCGTCTTTTGGTGATGAAAAAGCAAAGGCGGCGAAGTATTAGGCTCAGGCCGCAAATGTTCGAAGTCGAGAGGCTCAGCGCGGCTCCTCGTGCTTGCCCCGCGGTCTCAGGTAAGTCACTGAGCTCGGGTCGGTCCTCGACCCGCCAAGCGGCGATCGTGGTTTCTTGGCAACCTCGGCAGAGTACTATTAATCAGTACGGCGACAACCGAGGCACAGAGGACCGTCAGCATGGCATCCGACCCGCTCATCCCCATCAATACGCCATTCAAGTACAACATCGGCGTCAATTACGAGAGTTGGGGAAACGGGCGGACCGGCTACAGCATCACCGCGGATATCGACCAGATCACGCAGTACTTCGGCCTGATCAAGACATTCCACGACGTGGCCGTCGGGACAGTTAATCCGAACGACCCGATCATCGACCCCACTCAGCAACAGGTCATCTCCTACGTCGTCAACACGGCGAACGTCGAGCTTGCCATGGGCACCCTGAACAACGCGCTGGCCCAAGGCGGGTTTGGGCAGCCCTGGGCTCCCGGCCTGATGACCAGCTCGAACTATACTGACAAGTGGGTCCAGATGCTCATCGATGCCTTCGGCAGCACCGCGAAGGTACAAGCGCACCTGAAGATTATCCTCCTTGGTAACGAGATCGATCAGAACGGGCCACCGCCAGGTGATCCGTCCTTCGGCGCCTATAAGACCTGGATCCCACAGGCGTTCGACAACCTGAGCGGCTCGTTGAGCAAGTACGGCCTTGCGTCGATTCCGGTATCGACGACGATTGCCAACTACGGGGTCTCCAACGCCATCGCCGTCAACGTTTCGGCATACATTGAAAGCCATTGGAGCCACGCGTGGGTCGGCGGCAAACCTGTCGTCTTCTACAATCAGTACACTCAAGCCACCTCTCAAGGGCCGATGTCGAGCACCGACTATGCCCCGGTCATCAACTACTTTGAATCCGTCTATCAGCAGCTTCACGGAAAGATTGAACCGTTCATCGGGGAAACCGGCTACTCAACCTTTTACAGCCAGCCCAACCAGATCAAGGTCTACGAGCAGATATCGGCATGGCTCAGTGGCCAGTACCAGAATGGCGGCAAGACCGTTCCGATGTTCGCGTTCGATGCCTTCGATCAGCCCTCGCGAACGCCGCCTGTCGAAGTCAGCTTCGGGATCTTCGCCGAAGATGGATCACATCGCCCCACGGGGCTGAAGCCTGGATTAACTCTCCCCTCGTGGACAAAGTTGCCGATCTCAATCAGCGGCGACGACAGGATGGCCCTTTTCAGTGGCGTCTTCTCGCCCGGAATGACGGTGGATGGCGGTGACGGCACCGACACCCTTGTTCTCGCCGAACCACAATCCGTGGATTTGTCGGCAGGCAAGCTCGTAGGTGTCGAAAGGTTGGAAGGCAGTTCCGGTGGCGACATCGTCAAGATGACAGCAGAAGGACTTATCGCTTTTGATTTTATTGACCTGAGAGGTGGCGCCGATTTGCTCGACATCATCAGCGGGCCGGGCGGTTTGCCTACCGCAACTACCGCTGTTGGATTTGACGCTGAAGACGCATTGAATCTCCAGGGCGTATTGGCGGGACGGGCCGCGGTTAACGTTATCAAGGGCGCGGGCGGCGTCACCCTCGGCATTGGCGGCCTGGACCTTCAGCTGGTTGGCGACTTTTCCGGCGGTGATTTCATGACGGTTGCGCGCGGTGTGGGCGTCGACGCTCATACGTTGGTGACTTTCGAGAGGTTTCTGCCCCGTTTATCGGAAGGCGTACAGGTGGATGCATCCTCCATAAACGGTGTCACGAACGAGCCATTTCTGACTGGTGACGGCGTGGTCCGCTTCGTGCTGGAGCTGAAATCTGCGGTGTCGGCGCACAACAACACACTAGGCGTTTACAAGGTGGCTGCAGACGGGACGATTTTTGATGTGAACATCGTCTTCTTCGGGACGCTGAGCGTTCCCGCCGCCGCGCGAACCGTCAGCTTGGGGGTGCCGGGGAACAATGAAAAGCTCGGGTTCTTCCTGATTCAGGACGGGTTCGACCACTACGGCAACCTCTCCGATAATCTCTCCTTTGTGACGCCCGGAACGACTGCCCCAGCAGACTTTGGAGGTGGCGTACCGCCGATCTTGCGAAGCACCGCGCTAGGAAGCCTGACTGCCGCGCCGATCTTCCACTCCTTTGCGACTTTAAATCTGGGAGACGCCAATCAGGTGCTGTCCGGAGTCGAGCCAGGCGGCCGGGAATTGCAGATAGGTTTCGAGGACCTGCCAACCACAACTGGTGACAATGACTTCCAAGACATCGTGATTGGCATCCGAGTTTTCCCCGACGATCAACTGCTTGTGTAGCCCTCCGTCCGGCCGAGGACGTTCTGGTCTCATCCGACTTTCAATACCCGCTCGAGAGCCATTTTCGTTGTGGTGGCCGCGGTGGAAATCCTGTGGGTCTAAGCGGTCGCCCCATCTGAGCCCAGCGCTTCAGCACGCGCGTGGATCGACCGGCCTTGAAGAGCGTGTGCCCCGAAGATCCGAGCAGACTACACTCCGCTTTGGCTGCAGTGTCAGCCGCCCTTTTTCCCTCCGTTGTTCTTGGGGGCAGCGCATAAACTTACAGCCGGCGACAGGCGAACTTTGCCGGGAAGGCGATGGTGGGCGCGGCACGGATCGAACGTGCGAACTCACCCATGTAAAGGGTGTGCTCTACCGCTGAGCTAAACGCCCAGAGCCGATGTAAGCGATCGCCGATTGCGTGGCCCGAACCCTTCGGGAGTACCCCGGCCCCTCTCCTCAAGCTGGTCACCCGCACCGGCCTCGACTGGTCCCATCGCTACCGGCGCACGGCCGAGGCGCTGCAGCGGCTCCCAGTCAAATCCGCCTACATCGATGGCGAGCTCTGCGCCCTCAATGACGACGGCGAGCCGGTGTTCAGCCGCCTGCAGGCCGCCATGGACGAGGGCAAGACCGATCAGCTCGTCTTCTATGCCTTTGATCTCCTGTTCGTCGACGGCGAGAACATCGCACCGCTGCCCCTGGTCGAGCGCAAGGCCAAGCTTAAGCGTCTGTTCCCGCGCAAGATCGCCGGCTTGCTCTACAGCCACCACGTCGTCGGCAACGGCCCTCAGTTCCGCGCCGAGGCCTGCAAGCTCGGTCTCGAGGGCGCCATCTCCAAGCGCGCCGATCTGCCCTATGCCCCAGGTAACCGCGGGATCTGGTTGAAATCGAAGTGCCTCAACCGCGAGGAGTTTGTGGTCGTCGGCTGGACCGATCCCGAAGGTAGCCGATCGAACATCGGCGCGCTGCTCCTCGGCTACTACACCGCGGATGGCCGCCTGCACTATGCCGGCCGCGCCAGGACGGCATCAACGACAAGGAGTTGAAGCGTCTGGCAGGCGTGCTGAAGCCGCTGGCGGTGCCGAAGATGCCGCCGCCTCGCGACAGCCGCTTCGGCTCGCCGTTGAAACTGTCCAAGGTGCATTGGGTGAGGCCTGAGCTGGTCGTCGAAGTGACCTACCTGACATGGACCGAGGACAATCTGCTGCGCCAGGACTCGTACCAGGGCAAGCGGGAGGACAAGCCGGCGCGTCAAGTCGTCAGGGCGGTGCCGCATCCGCCAGGCCGCTGAGCCATCATGCTGGACCGCCCGCCGTCTGGTTCCACAGACGTATGGCGCGAATCTGTAGGGACTAGGTTCCCATTCCAAGCTGAGTGCTGCTCGATGCCAAAGGCGGTTGGGCCGGAAGGGCCGCTACATCCCATGGCTTCTCCATGGCGCTGTCCTGAAATCGGCGGACCGCCCTCATGCCCGCAAAAGTCAACTTCACTGCGTTGCCGTCGTGTACGATGAGCCAGCCTGCGGCCTCTGCGACCTCGAAAGCCCGCTTGAACTGGTCGTCGCGCTGAATCCCTGCGTGTTTTGCGATGTCGCCGAGCCACTTCCAGGGCATCGGTTCGTGCTGGGTGTACTCGTAGAGAGCGGAGGTGAACCGCATGGCCATGCTGTGGTCCACCTTTTCCGGTGAGGATTGGCCGCATACGCGGCTAGGTTGCTTCATCTGTGCTTTGGGGCCCTTGAGAGGGCGCGGCTTGGGCAATGGCAAAATTGGAGCCGGGAGCAAACAAGTCCTGCCCTTCGCATCCCTTCCCAGCTTTGGCGCGTCGCCCAAGAAGGCTTGCAAGGCTTCGTTGGACGGCGGTACCCACTTCTGATCAGGATACTGCTGTTCCACGTATACGGCCGAGATCTGGCCGTCCGAACTGATTTCAACGAACATTTTGCCCCCGCCCAACCGGCCCACACGGGCCAACCCAAACCGAGTTCGTCCTAGTGGGCCGTGAGGGACTGTTACAGGGGTCTAAAGAACTACCTCAGACGTTGCGCGCGCGAGAGAGAGAGGGCCGCACGACGCGCTCTTGGTAGTCAATGCGTCGTGTTGCCCGGTTCCGGCGCCTCCAACTGTCGGCATGCAGGGCACAGATCGCCTCCCATGCCCTGTCGTCGCCAGTCCATTGGACTCTATCGAACGTCGGCATCCTAAGGCTCTTTTGTTTAGCGTCGGCGACTTGTGTGGGTCTAGGTGCTGACAGACTGGGCCGCGGGTGACGAAGATACCGGGGTAGATCAATGCGCTTTTGAGCCGACGACGATGCGGATAGGCGCTTCCGTCGGCCCCGGCGGGCCATTGAGCGTGCCGCGGAAGCGACGCCAGTCGGCCGGCCAGTTTCCTTTTGCTGCGTTAAACCCGGCCGAACGCAGGGCGTCGAGGACCGCGGACGCGGCCTCGTCCGTCACCGAGTCGCTGCCGTCGTTGATCAACACGGCCACGCCGAGGATA
>NZ_BKAJ01000272.1 GCF_007992495.1 Reyranella soli | reverse complement strand
GCCTGCCTGAGGTCACCATGGTTCACCGGAACCCTCATGGTCATTGGCTGAAGGTCGAACGGAGCGCGCGGCCCATACGGCTGTCTTTGCATGGTAACTCGGCTTCTCCAACGTGCCCCTTTGGCTTTCTCCACGTCTAATTCGTCGCCAACCTCTTGGGCATTGGACTGAAGTATTAACCCCAACGCCGATTCAAGCCGGCCACATTGCTGACATCGACGTTACTAACCAGTGGCTTTCTGGGCCGTTAAGCATTCCGTGCAAAACTGAGGCGGCCGCTGCCCTAAAAGCTTTCGTTTCGAGCCCCTGTTTCAACCTTGAGAGCGAGGCGGCCCCCGCATGTGGCAGGGCGCACCCATGCGGGCTGCAATTGGGTAAGCAGCGAGAGCTGCCGTACACAATCCGGTGTGCAAGGATGTGTGGTCGAGGCAAAGGAGGTACCCACGACATCTGTCCCCGTCTGGCAGAGCGGGCGGATCAGCGGTCGCGACTGGCGGCGCGGGCAGGCCAACCTGCCGTCACGGGCGGAGGTGATTCGCAAGCTGGTCGAGCAGGCTCTAGTGAAGGGGACGCGGAAAGTGCCATCCTCTGCAAGACGATCAAATGAGGGGAGGACAATGGCGCTCCTGTTAAGGATCCTTGGCTACGGTTGGCTTGTGCTTGGTATCATCCTGATTGTTCTTATCTACTCCGTGCTGTTTTCCGCGCGCTGGCCGATTGTTGAAGACGTCATTGGAGCGGCGCTGATTTTATTGCCTGGATTCGCAGCGATTGCCCTCGCGGCCGCAGTTGAGCGACGCAAGGCGCTGCGCCTTGCGCGAGGTATCTCACAGGGACGGCGAGTGTGAGGCGAAGCGGGGCAAAGAGGCACGGCTTGTTTAGGCTAAGGCATACGCTCGGGCCGTCGACGCTCCGGCTGACGATCTGGCGCCTCGAATTACATCAATGCACTGGAAAAGCTCTGGATCAGGTTTGCAATGACCCGGTACGCACTCGACTGCGGTGGTGTCCACCTGCGACGCGCAGAACAAGAAACTGCACTGGTGGAACGAGTACCGGCTGCAGGCCAGCCGTGGATGGTCGCGTGCTTGGCCGTCCCCACTTGATCAAAGCTTGACCGACCTGGGACGCCTCTGCTGGAGGCCGACCGCTATGTGTCGTGGGAGGTGGTAGGCCGGCCCTTTGTTCGGCCCTATGGGGCCAGCCTGCCAGAACTGCTCAGTCAACCCATGGCTAATTTCATTCTATTGCCTCCGACGTGGGAACGGCGCTTCATGCAACCGATCTGGCCGCGTACCCTATGCCCCAACTTGTCGAAGAGCGCCAATTCCACACCCAGCACCGAGCCATCACCTTTTTGCAGGTGCGAGCGGGCTCTCCATCGTGGTGTGCCTTCAAACAAAGATGGACATTCTCGGTTTAATTTGCTTGCGCAGCGGACTGGCCTCTGTGTGTTGAGAAAGCCTTTTGACGTCGCAAGAAATGTTGCCATCAACTGGTGGAACCATGGAATCGCCCGACAAGTGGTTGACGACGGTAGAAGAGGAAAACGCGGCCTTCCGCAGGAAAACAGGCGCGATCAAATTGGCCGTCTTCCGCGGGATAGCATGCCTGCTTGCCTTGCCCCGACGATTGACCAAGGCAATGCACGGCGATGGATCGGCGCCCTCCAAGCATGATTATCAGCTTCCCTGGCTGCCGCTCTTGCCCGCCTTGAAGGCAACGCCCATGCACGATCCCCGGGACCACCCGTGGACGCAACGGCTGCGACAGGTCGAGCCCGAAATCAAGCAAGAGCTTGCCAACGCTCAAAAATCCTTCTCGCAGGCCCGTTACGATTCGGACCTCAATCCGAAGCGTTGGACAACATACTATTTTTACCTGCTAGGCCGGCCTGTTCGAGAGCACCTTGCTGCCTGCCCGCGGACAGCGGAGTTGTTGCGGCAGGTTCCACACAACAGCTTCCACGTCTGCTTTTCTGCCATTGAGCCGGGGGGGCCCTACATCCTCACTCTGGTCCGACCAATGGAAGCTTGGTGGCCCACCTCGGACTGGAGGGGTGCGCGGGCTCACGTGTGTGCGTGGCTGGCAACTCTGCAGAATACCGTGACGGCGAGGTTCTCGTTTTCGACGACAGCTTCGTGCATTGGGTAGAACATGCGGGAACGCAGATGCGCTACACTTTGATGATCACCTTTTGGCACCCTGAGCTTACGTGGCCCGAGCGGATTTTCTTGAAACAGGTCGTTCGCACCGCCCGATAGCGTTCCGCATCGCCGATGGCGACTCGCCGATCGGCGCCACGTGGACACGCCGCGAGCAGCGATCGTCCCGGCATCGCCAGTGTCGAGATCAATTCCAGCTTTGCGCTCAGCCATTAATCGCCACGATCTCGGCTTCATCTGACGGCAGCCGGCCTTGAGCGGCTTCGATAGCTCGCGTCGGACGGCGGCTCGATAAGAGCCCGGCAGGTCTGGCGCCGAGCGTCTTGGCCACCCGTCCTAAGATGACAACGCCGACATTGACGGCACCACACTCTAGCCGTGCGGTGTAAGCCGGAACAATCTCTGCTTCCGCCGCAGAGCACGCTCTACGTTTTTCCGATCAGAATTCACCGTTGGTGACGCGGCGCTCAAGCGCGCCTTGCATTGCTATCATCAAGCCTGTTCGGTCGGCGTGATCAGGTGGCTTGTGGTGCTCATTGAAGTTGTACGCATCCGGTGAAGCGTGCGGAATTGAGGTTTGGTTTGCGGTGCCAGGCTGCCTCTGCATCCACGTGGGGCTCACGCTAACGCGCTCATGTGGTCGCGACCATAAGGCTTCCGCACCGCCAATGGCACAAGGGGCATCCGAGGACAGCATTCGTTCATGCCAAACATGATTGCGCTGACTGCGTCCGTGGAATTCCTCGCCGACAACTGGCGCGCTAACGCAAACTGGTGACATCGCCGAATGGATCCTGCGATTCGACGAGATGCGCCGGCAGCAGCACCCGAGCGAGAGAGCTGTACACGGTGAGTGTTTTACCAAGCCCAAGGTGCCCGTCGGCACGGAACTTCTGCAGGTGCTCGTGGATGCTTAGAAGGCTCTGCCGCGAGGATCTTTGCCAGCATGACTTCGGTGACGCGTGCGAGCACCGGCGCAGCGTCGCCATTGGTATCGAGGCTCGCCAGGATCAGCAGCGTCCGCGCAAGTCGTTTTTCGATGGAATTGACAGCATGATCGACCTGCTCCTCCTCGAGCGATGCCGCGCGACGCATCATGTGCAGAGCGAAGTCCCGCGCGAAAACTGGATCGGTCCGCAGCAGCTTCTTTACGGCGTCCTTGGACAAGCGCACAACGGCACTCTCCAGCAGAGCCGTGGCGGTGGTGTTGTGCTTCTCCTCGCCGAGCGAGCGGGCGCCGAAGAAAGTGCCGGGGCCCTGGATGGCGATGACGTTCTGCTCGCCATCCGCCGATCGCGCGCCGATCGCGATGGCTCCGGAGTTGAGATAGTAGAGACTGTAGGCTCGTTCGCCCTGACGATAGACGTCGGTGTCAGCGGGGAGAACGAGCGCCGTGCCGACCTTGTCGATGGCCGAGGGGCGGTTGCGTGGAGACTGGCCGCGACCGGACGGAAACAACGGAAACACTTTCAACGTTAACCCTTCGTTCGTGTGGCGGCTTCATCACGAACCCCCTGAACGAGCAAAGCGGTGGCTTGGTTGCCATGTGAATTGCTTCTGGGCGCGTCGGTTCATTGGCGGTCTCGCTCTCGTCCAAGCCGAAATCGTCCCGTGCTTCGATGCGGCTGACATAGACGGTCGCGAGTTCGTTTTCCACGTCCTTGAGTTCCCGCAGCCAATCCATCCTTGTCGCTGTGTTGCGGCCAGCCAGCCGCTCGAGAGCGATCAGGCTCGCTTGCCGGTGAATCGCGCCGCGCGCCTCCCAGATCATCAGTTTAAGTGCGGCACGCAGGCTCGAACCGTCGAGCTGGTTAATGAGTCGATCGAGATAGCCACGAAGCTCCGACCCCCGCAGCTGCGGCGGTCCTGCATCAGCGCGCCGCCTGTTCCTGTACTCCAATGCAGCATTCCCTTCGTCTTTTGCTTTGCGGTATCGGTGCCGGCAGATTCGTCGCAGATAACGCTTCGAATGCGTCATCCCCATCGTGCAGGCAAACACGGTGTACGCTGACACCGCGACCTTCGGCGCCGTTAACGTGAGCTGCGTTCGAGCCGATGCTCGATAGTCGTCGTTCAATAAGCGGTGATTGCAGAGCCTGCGCTCTGTTTATTTGCACATCTGATCCCAAAATCGGGCGGTTGCGTGAGCTCCTGCGGTTCAGGACAGGACAACGAAGTTCGGCGTCGGACAGTGAAGGCATTCATGGGCATCCGCTGTCGTTTTCACGACCGCTGGCTCGTTGGTTGCCCTCATTGCGTTGCTGGCCGGCGTCGCGCGCGTGGAGCCATCGCTTCGTCCTGAGGCGCCGCGACCGCGCGCTCCTGCCGAAGAGATCTGTGGCAAACGCGGCGCGAGTGAAAGAAGCGCTCGGAAAGGTGACGAGACGACGCCTGTGAAGTCGGAGGTCCACGCACGTTGCCAATTTCGTACCCGAACAGGCGACGACCAGGACGAGCTCGCAATTGTCTTTGGCCACCAGGACGTTCCGCGCACGAAGGCAGGGGTCAAACACGTTTGCCATCAGCGAGAGTGGTGCTCCAGGCGCGGTTGCATGATGGTCACTCTATCACATGGAAGATTGAGGTGTTCGCTTTTGGGCGATCCGACTTGCCGTCCGAGTTGTTTCTCCCGGCTGCGCAATCCTCCATCGGAAGGCGGCGTATCAGGCGCTTGAATTGGGGTCGAGCGATTCCAATAGATGATGGGCCAGATTTCGGCATCGTAGTTTTGTCTGATGCTCGTGAACAACTTGAGATAGAAATCACGTCGATCTCTCTCGCGCGGGCTGCGCGTTTTAATCTGTCGTTGTCATTACGCCACAGCTTAATCACGGGGTATTGCGGACAGCTGTGGTACCCGAGCAAAGGACGTGTGTGGATACCTGAATTGAGCTGAGCGATTGGGATGCGTTCGCCTCGGGGGGAGGCGCGTCGATAGGTGAATTGTGCCGTGGAGTCGCGGTCCTGTTGCCGTCGATTCCGGAACCGTCCTGACTCGCCCAAGTGTACGTCACGCACGCGGCCCGCGTGGCTTTCGGGAGGGTATGACATGGCTGTATCGTTTGCGTCCCAGGCGGTAATCAGTGGGCTTTCGAATCCGACGACCTTGCAGTTCGGGCCTGACGGAAAACTCTATGTCGCCCAGCAGGATGGTCTGATCCGAATCTACAATGTCACGCAGCCGGCGGCCGGCCAGTGGGCCGCCACGGAAACGCAGACGCTCGACATCATCAAGAGTATCCCCAACCATAACGATGACGGCTCGCTGAACACATCTATCGGCGAGCGGCAGGTCACCGGTCTTCTGGTTACCGGTACCGCCGCCAATCCTGTGATCTATGTGACGTCGAGCGACCCCCGCATCGGCAATTTCTGGGATCTCAACCTCGACACCAACTCCGGCATCCTCTCCAAGCTCACCTGGACGGGCAGTGCCTGGAGCAAGGTCGACCTGATCCGCGGCCTACCGCGCTCGGAGGAAAACCATTCGCCCAATGGGATGGTTCTAAGCGCTGACGGCACCAAGCTGTACCTGGCGCAAGGCGGCAACACCAACAATGGCGCCCCGTCGCAGTTCTTCTCCAACACCGCGGAGTACGCGTTGTCCGCCGCCATGCTGGAAGTCGACCTCACGGCGCTGGGGGCCATTCCCAACAAGGTCTTCACCTACGCGCCCGGCGTCACCAGCACCTACAAACACGACCTGCCGACGCTCGACGACCCGACGGTGGCCAACAACGGGGCGTTGGGCAACGAGACTGCAAGCGGGCTGGATGTCGGCGGCCCGTTCGGCGGCAATGACGGCCTGAACCAGACGATCCTGCCAGCGGATGCTCCGGTGCGCATTTTTGCGACCGGTCTGCGCAATGCCTACGACGTCGTACTCACCCAGGCGGGCAAGCTTTTCACTGTCGACAATGGTGGCAACGAGAGCCTCGGCGGCGCGCCCATTCTTGACGCCAGCGGCAAGCCGACCAACCAGTTCAACAACGGCGGCATCGGTAGCCCCGACCTGCTCTACCTGTTGTCCGACGGCAGCTACTACGGCCATCCCGATCCGACGCGTGGCAACCAGACCGGCGCCATCCTCGCCTATTCCGACGGTGCTCAGCCGCAGATCAACGCCAGCATTCCCAATGCCGCCGCCGCCGTGCCGACAGGCGTGCAGATCGCCCCCGGCTTCGTCATCGACCCCTCCAAGTTCACATCCTCGGCCGCCCGGCTTGCCCTGGAGGGCCAGTTCACCCCTGGCCAGCAGTCGCTGGCGCAATTCGGCGCCTCGACCAATGGCCTGATGGAGTACACCGCCACTGCCTTTAACGGCGAAATCAAGGGCGACCTCATCACGGCGTCGTTCGACGGCACGTTGAAGCTGATCCAGCTCGCCCCGGACGGCGTAACCATCCAGGGCGTGACGACGCTGGCAACGCCTGGCGGTACGCCGCTCGACCTAGTCCAGGGACCTGGAGGATCCATCTGGGTCGCCCAGATCGGTGCCGGCCAGATCCTGGCGCTGACGCCCAGCACGCAGGCCGCGGCGAGCGATCCGGACATGGACGATGATGGCCTGCTCAACACCGTCGATCCGTTCCAGGCCGACGCCGCCAATGGCTTCGGCACGTTCCTCGCAGCCAACGCCAGCCTCGACTGGAACTTCCAGTTCGGCGCCGGAAATACCGCGCCCGGACCCAACGGGTTATTCCTCGGTCTGACCGGCCACATGGTGAACGGCACGCGCGACTTCGTGGCGCCGGTCGAGCAGGGCGGCCTAGATCTCGCGAACGTCAAGATCGGCACCGCCGCCGGCGGCGGCCTCGTCGTCGTCGAGGAAGTGTCGACTGGAACGGCAAGCGGCAGCGCCAACACCGGCGAGTTCCTGTTCCAGACCGGCCTGGCGCTGGCGCCCGACATCCAGGCGTTCAATGTGAAGTGGACGGCGATCAATCCGTTTCCAGGACTACCTGCGGCCCCGACGGTCCGCGAGATCGGCGGGTTCATCGGCACCGGAGATCAGTCGAACTTCCTGAAGGTGGTGGCCGGGCCCAACGGCATGCTTTTCCAGCTCGAGAGCAACGGCGCTACCGTCGCCTCGCAGACCGTGAACGTGCCCGCTGTCGGCACGGCGCCGGCCGACAGCAGCCTAATCTTCGAGCTCCTGGTCAATCGCGCCACGTCGCAGGCAACGCCTTCCGTGACCTACACCGGCGCCAGCGGACCGGTGAAGGTAACCGGCAACCCCATCAGCCTCGCTGGCACCTCGATCCTGTCGGCGATCAACGATGACTACACCGTGCAGGGTAAGGACAGCGGCCTTGCCGTCGGCTTGTGGTCGAGCAACACGGGGGAGGGCAGCCAGAACACCTTCCAGGCATCGTTCGACGACATCCTCATCACCTCGACCGGCCCGGCAGGCCAACTCGTCAAGGCAGTGAATGTCGGCGGCGGGCAGGTAGCCGGC
>NZ_BKAJ01000271.1 GCF_007992495.1 Reyranella soli | reverse complement strand
GAGGGGGAATCGACGTGCGTAGCCCCCTCTCCCAACCTCTCCCCCTAGCGGGGGAGAGGAGCTTGAGTAGGAGGAGCCTGGGTCGGAGATACATCGACTCCCTGCCAAGCCCATGGGCGAGGAAAGAACTGCCCCAACATCTCGCGCAGGATCCGTCGCTTGATGGCCTTGTCGGTGGCCAGCGCACCGGTCTCCCACCAGCCGTCGCGGCGCATGGCTTCGGCGGCGGCCAGGAAGCGCTCGGCCACGGCCTCGAAGTCGGCGTCGGTGAAGTTCAGGCTGAAGATCAGGCGGCCGGTGCCGATCCAGCTGAGCGCCAGGCCCTCGGCCCTGAGGTAGTACTGAAGCATCCAGTTGTAGCGCGACGAGCGCGTGTGGCAGACGGTCCAGACCGTCGACAGGTGCGCGATCTGGATGGGCAGGCCGCGCTCGCCGAGCCGGCGGTTGAGCGATTCCGTCCGCGCCGCCCAGGTCGCCTCGAGATCGCGATAGAGCGCCTGCATCCCGGGGCTCTCGAGATGCAGCAGGAATTCGTTCATCGCCGCCATGACGTAGGGATGGGAATTGAAGGTCCCGCGGGCGAAGCAGATGTCGGCGGGCCGGTCGTCGCGATAGCGCTTCATGAAGCGGTGCTGGCCGCACACCACGCCTATGGGAAAGCCGCCGCCCACCGTCTTGCCGTAGGTCACGATGTCGGCCGCGACGCCGAAATATTCCTGGGCGCCGCCCGGCGCCAGGCGGAAGCCGAGGAAGACCTCGTCGAAGATCAGCACGATGCCGCGCTCGCTGCAGACCGCGCGCAGCGCCTTCAGCCAGGCGGTGTAGGCCGCACGATCGACGCTCTTGTCCGGCCGGCTCGCGACCAGGGTCGAATCGGCGGGGGCGGCGATGTTGGGGTAGAGCGCCTGCACCGGATTGACGAGCACGCAGGCGATGTCGCGACGGGTGCGCAGCACGGCGAGCGTTCTCTCGGACATCTCCGACAGGGTGTAGGTGTCGCGCGCCGCCTCCGGGTTGCCGACGCCGGGCTGAACGTCGCCCCACCAGCCGTGATAGGTGCCGCAGAAGCGCACGATGTGGGAGCGCTTCGTGTGATAGCGCGCCAGCCGCACCGCCTGCATGACCGCCTCCGTCCCCGACATGTGGAACGAGACCTCGTCCATGCCGGAGATGCGGGCGAGCCGCGCGGCATTGTCGGCGACCAGCGAGGGGTAGGAGCCCAGCACCGGGCCGAGCGCATCGACGCGCCGGGCGCCGCGCTCCATGCAGCCCTTGTAGAAATCGTAGCCCAGCAGGTTCACGCCGTAGGATCCGCTGAGATCGTAAGCGGCGTTGCCGTCGAGATCGGTGACCTGCACGCCGCTCGACGAGGCGACAAACGAGCTCGCCGGCAGGGCCGCCTTGACGCGCGGGCTGAACTGGAAGGGCACGCGGTAGCTTTCGGTGAACTGCAGGTCCGAGATGTGAGGCGCGGCCTCGGCGGTGCGGCCGAGCGTGCGTGCGGCCTTGAGCCGGAGCTTGCGCGAGAGCTCCTCGAAGCCGGCGCGGCGCCGCGCGGCGATCTCGGCGTCGGCATCATCGGCGCGGAAGAACTGCGCATCGTCGTAGGAATAGGTCGGCACCAGCGCGGCGATGCGGCGCGACAGGCGCGAATGCCCGGCGAGCGACCGATGCTTGGCGCGCGACAGCGCAAGTCGCGCCCGCAGCTTCATCCCCACCACGACCACCAGCGGGCCCGCCAACAGCAGTGCGGCAATCGACCAGGCATCCAGCATCACAGCCATTTCAACTCCTCATGACCCTGCGTTCTGAACTCGGAAGGATCCTCCAGCGGGAGGACATCAACTTCCTGCTGACCAACCGGATTCCCCGGCGGCTCGCCACGCGCTTCCTCGGATGGTTCAGCCAGATCGAAAATCCGCTCGTGGCGCGGGCGTCGATCGCGACGTGGCGCCTGTTCGCCGATCTCGACCTCAGCGATGCCAGGCAAAAATCCTTTAAGAGCCTGCATGCCTGCTTCACGCGTGAGCTGAAGGCGGGCGCGCGGCCGGTCGATGGCGATCCGCGGGTGCTGACAAGCCCCTGCGATGCCATCGTCGGCGCCTGCGGCAGGGTCGACGGCACGCAGGTGCTCCAGGCCAAGGGCTTCCCCTACGCGCTCAAGGACCTGCTGGTCGATCCGGCGCTGATCGAGGCCTATCGCGACGGCCAGTACGCGACGCTGCGGCTCACCTCGAGCATGTATCACCGCTTCCATGCGCCCCATGACGGCACGATCGAGCGCGTCACCTACATCTCGGGCGACACCTGGAACGTCAATCCGATCGCGCTCCGGCGCGTGGAGAGCCTGTTCTGCAAGAACGAGCGCGCCGTGATCCGGACCAGGCTTGGCGCTGGCGACGGGGGCGATCATCTCGTGACCCTGGTCCCGGTCGCCGCCATCCTGGTCGCCAGCATCCGCCTGCACTTCCTCGATGTGACGATGAACATGAACTATCGCGGCGCGGCGGAGATCGACTGCCAAACGCCCGTCAGCAAGGGCTGCGAGCTCGGCTGGTTCGAGCATGGCTCGACGATCATCGTGTTCGCGCCGCCGGGCTTCCGGCTCTGCGACGGTATTCGCGAAGGCACTTCCATCCGGATGGGCCGCGCGCTCATGCACCTGCCATGACGGTCCTCGATTCGCTGTTGTGAATCGAAGCCGTTGCGCCGCCGTTACCCTGCCGTGTCGATTGAATGACGCACGCGGCTGCCCGCGACCGCTCCCCTTGCCTTCAAATTGCCCCAATTCACTCCTTGAATCCCGCTATGTCTAAGATATATCTTAGACACGTCTAAACATAGAGGGACTATGACGATGAGATTCTCCCACCACTCACACGGCCCCGAATCCGGCCGGCGCCCCGAGTACAGGCACGGGCGCGGCGACGACGCCCACCCGCGTCGCGGCTTCGGACGGCGGTGCAGGTCTGACGGATCGGACGAGGCCGACTCACTCGAGCTCGCGCCCGATCGCGGCCCGCGCGGGCGTCATTTCGGCCATCGCGGTCGTCACGGTTTCGGCCGCGACGGCGAGCATGGCGAAGGACGCGGCCGGCGGCGGCGCGTGTTCGATTCGGGCGAACTGCAGCTCGTGCTGCTGAAGCTGATCGCCGACCAGCCGCGCCACGGCTACGAGCTGATCCGCGCGATCGAGGAGCTGACGGGCGGCGCCTATGTGCCCAGCCCCGGCGTGATCTACCCCACCCTCACCCTGCTGCAGGACATGGGCCGCATCGAGGAAGCGACGGCCGAAGGTCCGCGCAAGCCGTTCGCGGTCACGGCCGACGGCACGGCCGAGCTCGAAGCGAAGAAGCAGGAAGTCGAGGCGCTGCTTGCGCGACTGGCTGAGCTCGCCTCGATGCGCGAGCGGACCGACGGCGGCCCGGTGCGCCGCGCCATGGGTAACCTGCGGACCGTCCTGCTCGACCGGCTCAGCCGCGAAGGCGTACAGACCGAAACCATGCACGAGGTCGCGGCCATCCTCGACGAGGCCGCCCGCAAGATCGAGAGGCTGTAGGATGAGCTACGACAGCACCGTCCGCGTCCCCACCACCAAGGCCAGCCGCTACCTCCAGCAGCTCTGCAAGCACTGGAGCCATAACCTTGCCGTCGAGTTCTCCGAGCAGAAGGGCGCTGTGATCTTCCCGCGCAACGCACGCGGCGCCGACTGGCCGGGCGACGCCACCCTTCTGATGCAGGCGCATGACGACGGCCTCGAATGCTGGCTGGAGGCGAGCGCCGCCGGCCAGCTCGAGGCGCTGAAAGGCGCCGTCGCGCGCCATATCGACCGCTTTGCCTTTCGCGAGGCGCCGCTTGCCTTCGATTGGCGGGACACGTTGAACGGCTAAATGGCGGGGCTCATCCCGCCACGAGCAGCCACACGCCCCAGCCCATCAGCAGCAGCCCGCCGATGCGGCCCATCCAGTCGCCGAACGGGAATAGCTTCTCGATCAGCACGACGACGGCGAGCAGGGCGACCCATAGGAGGTTCATCGCGCCGCCGACGAACAGCAGCGCCATCAGGATCCAGCAGCAGCCGAGGCAGGTGAGGCCGTGCTCGGCGCCCATGCGCAGGGCGCCGGCGGCGCCGTCCCGCCAGCGGTTGACGACGAAGTCGAAGGGCGAGCGGCAGGCGATGAGGCAGGCGCGCTTCAGCGGCGTGAGCTGGTAGAGGCCGGCGGCGAGGAACAGCATGCCGCCCAGGCGCGCGCTGGTTACCGCCATGGCCATCGGCGAGACCAGCGCCACGCTTTCGAGGCCCCATTGCGCCAAGGTCGCGGCGATGCTGAAGCCACCCCAGGCCAGGACGTAACCTGCCGCGAACAAGGCCGTCGGCACCCAGGGCTGGGCGCGGGCGCGCCGGCGCGCGTTGACCGTGGCGAAGGTCAGGATCATCGGCGCGGCGCTCGGCAGCATCATGCCGATCATCATGATCCACCACATGACCAACAGCAGGACGAGGTCGACGGCGCCCTTGGGCGGCATGGCCATGGTCATGTCGCCCATCGCCCGCATGTCCGCCGCTTCGGCGAACAGATAGAGCCAGCACAGCGCGGTGATGCCCGCGATCGAGGCGGCGATCGCGAGCCTCGGGCCCAGCATCAGCTCGAGGAGCGGCGGTCGGCCGTCACGCTCCCCAGGCGAACGGCGCGAAATGTCCATTGTTGCCCTTGCCGGCGAGGCTGAGGTTGAGGCCGAAGCCCTGCACCTCGGTCTTGCGCGAGCGTGCGAGCGCCAAGCGGCGATTGGCCGGATGGGCGGTGTTGTCGATGTAGAACGGCTCGCCGGAGCGGTTGCGCGAGGCCACGCCCTCGATCTCGAAGGCGAAGATGCCCGGGATCTCCGTCGCACGCTTGAGGCCCTCGGCGGTGAAGCCGATGTCGCGGAACTCGACGCCGCGGAAGTCGCTCACCAGGTTGTCGCGGATCATCTGTGGCGGGCCGCCGGCCTGGCCGCTGGCGATGTCGGCCAGCGCGCGGCGCTGGGCATCATTGGCCTTGGCATCGACGACGCAGCCGAACACCCAGCCGCCGTCCGACATGATACGCCCCGACCGGATGACCAGGGCGAACTTCAGGCCGTCGAGCACGACGTCGCCGTGACGGCCGCGATCGATGCGATAGACCATGAGCGCCACGCAATTGTCGTGCGTCGCCTCGCCCTGCGGGTTGGTGAAGATGCAGGGACACAGATAGTCGCAGTTGCAGCTCTCCATGTACTCGCCGCTGATCTCCCAGGTCTTGTCGGCCATGGCCACCTCCCGGTTGCTTGGTCGGGCCAGTGTACCCGAAATCGCACCAGTAACGGCAGGCGGAACGCGGCCGCCGCAGGCGGCTCGCCACGCGAACGAACCCCCGCGCGCATCTTGCCGGAGACGCAGCGGCCGGCGAAAAATCGCGGCATGTCCTCCTCTCATTCCTCGGTCGACGCAGTCGTCGTCGGCGCCGGCTTCGGTGGCCTCTATGCCCTCTACTGCCTGCGGCAGATGGGCTTCAGCGCGCTCTGCTTCGAGGGCGGCGATGGCGTCGGCGGCACCTGGTACTGGAACCGCTATCCCGGCGCGCGCTGCGACGTCGAGAGCCTGCAGTACTCCTATTCTTTCTCGCCCGAGCTCGACCAGGAATGGACCTGGTCGGAAAAGTACTCGCCGCAGCCCGAGATCCTGGCCTACGCCAACCACGTCGCCGACCGCTTCGACCTGCGCCGCGACATCCGCTTCGAGACGCGCGTGACGGCCGCGACCTTCGACGAGGCGCGCGCCCTGTGGACGGTCGAGACCGATCGCGGTGATTGCGTCGCAGCGCGCTTCGTGATGATGGCGGTGGGTTGCCTGTCGGCGGCCAACAAGCCGCCGTTCGAGGGCATCGAGGACTTCAGGGGCCCGATCTACCACACCGGCGAATGGCCCCAGGAAGGTGTCGACTTCACCGGGCAGCGCGTCGCGGTGATCGGCACCGGCTCGTCGGCCATCCAGTCGATCCCGCTGATCGCCGCCGAGGCCAAGGCGCTGACGGTTTTCCAGCGCACGCCGTCCTACACGGTGCCGGCCTACAACGCGAAGCTCGATCCCGACTACGTCGCCCGGGTGAAGGCCGACTATCCGGCGCTGCGCGCCAAGGCGCGCTCGCGGCCGACCGGCTTCTACTTCCCGTTCAACGCCCAGCCGGCGCTCGAGGCCACGCCGGAGGAGCGGCAACGGCAGTACGAAGAAGCCTGGGCCAGGGGCGGCCTGCCCTTCCTCGGCGCCTACGGCGACCTGCTGTTCAACAAGCAGGCCAACGACACGATCGCCGACTTTGCGCGCAGCAAGATCCGCAGCATCGTCAAGGACCCGGGGACGGCCGAACTGCTCAGCCCCGACAACGTCTTCGGCTGCAAGCGGCTCTGTGTCGACACCGACTACTACGCGACCTTCAATAAGCCGCACGTCAAGCTGGTCGATGTGTCGAAGACGCCGATCGAGCGCTTCACTGCGGAGGGCGTCGTGGTCGCCGGCAAGACCTATCCCGCCGACGCCGTGGTCTGCGCCACGGGCTTCGCGGCGATGACCGGCTCGTACGACAAGATGCGCATCACCGGCCGCGGCGGGCTGACGCTCGCCGAGAAGTGGGCGGCCGGCCCGCGCACCTATCTCGGCGTCGCCTCGGCGGGCTTCCCGAACCTGTTCATGATCACCGGCCCGGGCAGCCCCTCGGTGCTGGCCAGCATGATCCAGGCGATCGAGCAGCATGTCGACTGGATGGTCGACCTGATGGCGCACATGCGCGACACCGGCGCCCGCACCTTCGAACCCAAGGTCGCGGACGAGGACGCCTGGGTCGAACACGTCAACGAGGTGAGCCAGGTGTCGCTGCGCTCGACCTGCAGCTCATGGTACGTCGGCGCCAACGTGCCCGGCCGGCCGCGCGTTTTCATGCCCTATATCGGCGGCTTTCCGGTCTATGTGCAGAAGTGCAACGAGGTCATGGACACGGGCTATGACGGCTTCGTGCTCGATGATGGCCATGGGGGTGCGACGACGGCCAACGCGGCGCCCGAGGTGCGCCTGACCAAGCGCTGGCACGTGCCGCTCGACATGGACGTGATCTCGCCGGCGATGCTGGCGGCCCGGCGCGTGCCGGTGGTTTAGGGCATCGAGGGCAGGGCCCGACCGAAGACCGATCGTCTGCGATGGGACAAACGTGACCCAAGAGCAACGAATCCGGCGTCACTGACGTTTCGGCTGCACGATCGAATCCCTCCTGCTTTTCGAGATTGCCATGACATTGCGAGGCCTGCCGATTTTGGTCTGCCTGCTGCTGGCACTCGACATCTGCACATCGGCTCATGCCTGGATAGCTCATGACGATTCCGACATCTGCGCCGCAGGTGGCGGCGGCGGTGGTTCGGGCGGAGGCGGTGGAGGCGCTGGTGGAGGCGGTGGCGCTAGCGGAGGTGGCGGCGGTGGTTCCGGCGGCGGTGGTGGCTCAGGCGGAGGCGGCGGCGGTGGCTCAGGCGGAGGCGGCAGTGGTGGCGCAGGCGGCGGCGGTGGCTCAGGCGGAGGCGGCAGTGGTGGCGCAGGCGGAGGCGGCGCTGGTGGTGCAGGCGGTGGCTCAGGTGGTGGTGGCGC
>NZ_BKAJ01000270.1 GCF_007992495.1 Reyranella soli | reverse complement strand
CATGAGCGAGCCGGAGGCTCGCGGTCCGGAAGAGTATGAGGGAGAGCCTATGCCGACCGACGATCTGCACTATCTCTCGCTCGACGAGGTTGCCCGGCGGCTGAAGGCGCGCAAGCTTTCGTCGGTCGAGGCGACCGAGGCGATGCTGGATCGTATCGGCGCGCTCGACCCGAAGCTCAAGAGCTACGCCACGGTCACGCCCGAGCGCGCGCTGGCCGACGCCAGGCGCCTCGATGCCGAGACCGCGGCCGGCAAGTCGCGCGGCCCCCTGCATGGCGTGCCGATCGCCGTAAAAGATCTCTGCAATACCGAAGGTGTGCCGACGGCCGCCGGCATGGCGATCCGGCGCGATCATGTGCCGGCGAAGGACGCGACGGTGGTGGCCCGGCTGAAGCAGGCGGGCGCGGTGATCCTGGGCAAGCTGCAGATGACCGAGGGCGCCTACGGCCTGCACCACCCGTCGGTCGACCTGCCGGTGAATCCGTTCAACGCTGCCTATTGGACCGGCGTCTCGTCCTCCGGCTCGGGCGTGGCGACCGCGGCGGGCCTTTGCTTCGCCTCGCTTGGCTCCGACACCGGCGGCTCGATCCGCTTCCCCTCGACCATGAATGGGCTGAGCGGCCTCAAGCCGACCTGGGGTCGCGTCAGCCGCGCCGGCGTCTTTCCGCTGGCCGAATCACTCGACCATGTCGGGCCGATGTGCCGCAGCGCCCAGGACGCCGCCATCGTGCTGGGCGTCATCGCCGGCGCCGACCCCGACGACCCGACAGCCTCGCCGCACCCCGTGCCGGACTACGCCGCCGCGACCGCAGCGGGCGTAAAAGGTAAGCGGATCGGGGTCCCGAAGAACCTGATCGACGCCGATGCCGATTGCCAACGCGCGCTCGACGGTGCATTGGCGGCCCTGGCACAGCAGGGCGCCCAGCTGGTCGATGTCACGCTGCCGGAGCTCGATGAGGCAACGATGCAATGGCTGGCGCTGTGCGGTGTCGAGGCGGCATTCGCGCATGAGGCGACCTTTCCGTCGCGGCGCGCCGAATACGGCGCCGAGTTCGCGGCCCTGCTCGACCTTGGCCGCGGCCTTACGGGCCTGCAGCTCACCCGCATACAGCTCGTCCGTGCGCGCGTGGCCGGCGAGCTCGAGCAGCTCCTGGCCTCGATCGATCTGCTGTTCTTGCCGGTGATGGGCGTGGCCGCCCCTTCGCTGGCGGCCATGAAAGCACGCACGCCGCAGACCATCGCCTCCCGGTTGCGTTACACCGCCCCGCTCGACATGAGCGGTCATCCCACGCTCACCCTGCCGGGCGGCATGACGGCCGACGGCGTTCCGGTCGGCTTCCAGATCGTCGGTCGCAGCTTCGATGAAGCAGGAATCCTGACGGCCGGCCACGCCTTCCAGCAGGTAACGGACTGGCATACGAGGCGGCCACCGGTCTAAACCGAGCGAACGTTGCATGGACGGTGAAGGGTCAATGGGCTAGAATCAATCGTCCCCTCAAAAAGCGGCTGACAGAGCGCGCTCCACGACGGCTGGTTCATGAACATCTTCCGCAATATGCGGCTCAAGCCCAGCATTCTGACGTCGTTCGTGGTCCTCACCGTCCCCGTCTTCTTCACGATCATTACCGTCACGTATCTCTCGAACGACCGCATCGCCCGGACCCATGCGCAGCAGCTGGTCGAGCGCTTCCGCAACGAGGCGATCGACAACATCCAGGACGATTTCAATCCCATCAAGTCGCTGGCCCGTTCGGCTGCAGCGATCGGCGATGAGTTTCCCGACTTCTACGCGTCGAGCCGCTGCTTCAAGTATTTCCAGACCGTCCTGGTGCACAGCCCCAAGATCGTCAGCGTGTATGTCGGCCTGGAAGATGGCAGCTTCCGCCAGACACGCCGAATCGACGCCGACGTGAAGGTCCAGGGCAAGCTGCCGCCAAAAGGTTCGCAGTACGCCTATCGCTGGATCCTCCCAAGGGCAGGCGAGCAGACACTTGATCACTTCCTTTATCTCGACGCCGATCTCAAGGAGCTGGGGGCGAGCGAGGAGCCCACCGCCTACGATCCGCGCAGCAGGTTGTGGTATCGCAGCGCGGCCGAGGCGCGCACGGAAATGATCTCCGATCCCGACGTCTTCGCGACGCTCGGTCTGATCGGATTCACGGTAGCCGCGCCCTTCTACTCGGCCGGCAAGCTGCAAGGCGTGGCGGCGATCGACATGACCTTGGCCGGCCTCGGCGAATATCTCGCCGAGCGCAAGATCAGTACCGGCACCGTGAGCTATATGCTCGACCACCAGGGCCGCGTGATCGCGGCGTCCGATCTGTCGAAGACCTACGCTAATGTGCAGGGCAAGCTCGAGCTGCTGCACATTACCGCGCTCGAGAACGATCTGCCGGCCTTCGCCTACAGCGCCCGCCCGCGCGCCAGCGAGGGCCTCTACACCTTCGCGAATGACGGCAAGGAATATGTCGCGAGCCTGGCCACCATGCCGGCGGAGTTCGGCAAGAAGTGGCAGCTCTTCATCATTACGCCGCTCGCCGACTTCACCAGCGCGTTCCAGGCCAACAACATTCGTCTCGCCATCTTCGGCCTGATGGCGATGGCCCTGCAGGTCGTCGTCATCTTCTTCATGACTGGCGTGGTCTCTTCGCCGCTCGAGCGGCTCGCCTTCAAGGTCGGCAAGATCCAGGAGCTGGGAACCGAACAGCTGCCGTCGGTGAATTCGGCGATCCGCGAGATCTCGGTGCTGTCCAAGGCGATCGACACGCTCGATGCCGCGGTGAAGTCGTTCTCGGCCTTCGTGCCGATCGGCCTGGTAACGCAGCTGCTGCAGTCGGAGCAGAAGCTGGAGCTGGGCGGCCATAGCCGCTTCCTCACCATCTTCTTCTCCGATCTCGAAGGCTTCTCGACGATGTCGGAGGAGGTGCCGTCGCAGGAGCTGCTGCTGCGCGTCTCGGCCTACCTCGAGCTCGTGACCAAGACCGTGAACCAGGAGCACGGCACCATCGACAAGTTCATCGGCGACGGCGTGATGGCTTTCTGGGGCGCGCCGGCCTTGCTCGACGACCATGCCTGGCGGTCGTGCGTGGCGGCGATGCGCATCCAGCGCGGCATGGACGCGCTGAATGAGCGCTGGCATGCCGAAGAGCTGAAGCCACTCAAGGTCCGCATCGGCATTCATTGCGATGCCGTGCTGGTCGGCAACATCGGCTCCAAGGAGCGCATGAGCTATACCGTGATGGGCGACGGCGTGAACGTCGCCGCCCGGCTGGAAGGCACCAACAAGGAGTTCAACACCCGCATCCTGGTCAGCCATTCGGTGTTCAAGGAGGCAGGCGAGCGGCTGTGCGTGCGGCCGATCGACGACGTCACGGTCAAGGGACGGCGCTCCAAGGTGCCGATCTACGAGCTGATGGGCGTCTACGGCGCCGACGATCCGGGTCTGGAGCCCACGCCCGAGACCCAGCGGTTAGCCAAGTTGACGCGGCTTGCCTATGAGGCTCTGGTCAAGGAGGACTACGCTTTGGCAGCGCGCCGCTACCGCGAGATACTGGCGGAATTTCCCGACGATCCGGTGGCGTCGACGTTGATCAAACGGCTTGTCGCGGCATAAGGAGAGGTGCCGTTGGGTGCGAAGGGCATTGGTGGGGACTGTGCCCGGGACGTATGTGTTTTGGGGGTAATTGACGTGCTGAAGCCCAGATTGGTGCAGGACGCCAAGGCCGAGCTTGCGCTCGCCGCCTTGCGACCGAGCGAGTATACGGCGGCCCTGATCCAGGTGCTGCAGGCGAAGTCGGGCGCGGTGCGGGGCGCCAAGGTGCTAGAGGTCGGCTCGGGCAGCGGCGTCGTGCTGGCGGCGCTGGGCGAGTTGGGCGCGGCGTCGCTATGCGGCATCGACATCGAGGAGGACGCCGTCACCTCGGGCATGCTGTTGCTGGCCGAGCTCGGCCACGGCGAGACGTCGGAGCTCTACCTTGGCGACATGTGGCTGCCGGTCGCCGCACGCCGCTTCGACCTGATCGTCGCCAACCTGCCTCACTTCCCCATGGAGCGCAGCGACGTTCCCGGTCGCCTGCCGACCTGGAGCGCCGGCGGCAGCAACGGCCGCGCTCTGCTCGATCCGTTTCTCGAGGGGCTGGAGGCGCATCTTGCCGGTGGCGGTCGCGCCATCATCACCCACAACGCCTTCGTCGACATCGAGCGCTCGCGCGAGATCCTGGCGGGATTCGGCCTGGCGCTCAGCATCGCGCTCACCACACTGGTCTACATTCCCGAGGACAAGCTCTCGCGCATGAGCGCGAGCGTGCTCGCCGTCCCGGACGGCCGCTCGATCCACCGCTACGGACCCTACGCCTTCGGCGAGATGCACATCGTCGAGATTGTAAGAGACGGGGTGGCAAGTTGAAGCCTCCCGTCATCCTGAGCGCAGCGAAGGATCTCATGGCGGCGGGGATGAGGTCCTTCGCTGCGCTCAGGACGACAGCGATTGTGCTTTGCCTGCTTGTCGCTGCCGTCGCCCCCGCCCGCGCCAAAACCCCCGACGCCGCCCTGGCCGAGCTGCTCAAGGAGGCGCGCGCCAAGGTGCCGGAGGCCTGCAGCCAACCCAACGTCGACCGGCTGATCAAGATCTTGTGCGCCAAGAAGATCCGCGTCGGCATTCGCGACTACTATCCGCTGTTCGCCACGCGCGCCGGCGAGAAGCGCGAGGGCTACGAGGTCGACGTTGCGCTGGCGATCGGCCGCATGCTGGGTGTCGATGTCGACTTCGTGCGGGTCAATGCCGCCACCCGCATTCCGTTGCTGGCCGAGGACCGCATCGACCTCGCCATCGCCACCATGGGCCACAACACCCAGCGCGACGGTCAGGCGCGCTTCATCCGCCCGCACTACTACCGTTCGGAGACGACAGTCGTCGGTCCGCGCGAGCTTCCCGTGGCCAGCATGCTCGACCTGCCGGGCCGCACCGTGTGCGTCACGGTCGGCAATGGCTCGAACGCCGAGCTGGTGTCGCAGGGCGCGCGGCTCATGCTGTTCGACGAGGCCGGCGTCCTGCCCGATCGGCTGAAGGACCAGACCTGCACGCTGGCCGCCCAGGACGACAGCTTCTTCGCCAAGTACTTCACCGACGAAGACTTCAATTCCCGATACTTCCAGAAATTCGGCTTCGCCCAGGTGCCATGGGGCATGGCCGTGGCGCGCCAAGGCAGCGCCGAGCTGGCGCGTGCGCTCGACCTGATCAGCCAGGTCTTCCATCGCGACGGCCTGTTCGTCGACATCGGCCGCCTGCACAGCATCCGGCTGGGCTTCCTGCGTCAGCAGCAGGAGGTCTGGCGCAAGCCCGAATGCAACACCGACAGCGGCACCAGCAATCCCAATTGCGTCCTGCCGCCGCTCAATACGGCGCTGCAGCCGACAAGCTTCGCGGCCGACGTGACCGGCTTCGAGCAATGGGTCGAAGAGCGTACCGGCGTCGATGTCACTTTGCCGATGCTCAAGACGGCGCCGGCCTGGTCGTTGTTCAAGGACGGCGTGATCTATTCCCTGATCCTGATTGCCGGCGCGCTCGCCGCGACGCTGATCTTCGCCCTGATGCTGGGCGCGGCCATGGGGTCGCGCTCCTTCGTGCTGCGCTGGCCGGCGCGGCTGCTGACGATAGCGCTGCAGTCCTCGCCCATCGTGCTCACGCTGGTGATCGCCGCCACCGTGGCGCACAGCCTGTTCGCGCTGTCGACCGAGACGGTGCTGGCGGCCGCCATCGCGGCGCTGGGGCTGACCAACGGGGCCAACGCCGGCCAGGCGATCGGCGAGGCGATGTGGAGCCTGCGCGCCGAAGGCGCGAACGCCGGCCTGTTCGGCCGGGCGCTGAGCCGCGCGGCGACCCAGATCGTGGCCTTCCTGGTCAACGCGTCCAAGGGCACGCCGATCGCGAGCTTCATCGGTGCGCCCGAGCTCCTGAGCTCGCTCACCGACATCACATCGTTCTCCAGCGGCCGGATCACGACCTACACGATCCTGCTGGTCTTCTACACCGCGGTGGTGATGGTGGTGGTCTGGCTGTGCGGCAAGCTGCGGCAGGTCCTCGAGAACCGGCAGGTCGCGGCATGAACGCGCTTTGGGAAAACCTGTCGAGCGATTTCCTGCCGAGGTTCCTGGCCGGCATGGCGGTCAACTTCGAGATCGCCGCCATCGCGCTCATCATCGGCCTGGCACTCGGCCTGCTGCTGGCGGCCGGCCGGCTGGCCGGCGGCGTGTTCACGGCGATCACGGTCTCGATCATCGCGCTGATGCGGGCGGCGCCGACTTTCGTCGTCATGTTCTTCCTGCTGAACGCCATTCCGCGCGACGCGACCCTGTTCGGCGTGCCTTTCGCGCTGTCGGGCGTCATGACCGTGGCGCTGTCGCTGGTGCCCTATTCAGCGGCTTACGTCGCCGATGCCGGTGTCGACGCCATCAGGCACCTGCGCGCCGGCGCGACGCATGGGGCGCTTCTGTTCTTGCCCAACGTCACCCGGGCGTTCTTCGTGATGGTGATGTCGTCGAGCGCCGGTGCCGCGATCGGCGTCACCGAGGGCATCACCGTCATCCTGCGCCAAGCCGAGCAGCTGGCCAATTTCAACGACCGGCTGGTGCTGTTCGCCATCGGCATCGTGCTGTTCGGCATCCCGCTGCAGGCGGGTTTCATGCTGATGAGCCTCTTCCAGCGCCGCTTCGGCCGCTCGACGGTGGAGGAAGAAGCCAGCGCTTGATGGTACGATCCCAAGTCACATGGAGGTGTCGATGCCTTTTGGTCGCTGGTTCTGTGCAGTCACGCTAACGAGCTGTCTGCTGTCGCTTCCCGCCTACGCCCAGACGGCGAAGGCGTCATTGAAGGATGCCCAAGGCAAGGACGTCGGTCAGGTCCAGCTGACCCAGACTCCGCACGGCGTCCTCTTGAAGATGTCGCTGAAGGGAGCGCCGCCGGGCGAGCGCGCTTTCCATATCCATGCCGTCGGCAAGTGCGAGCCGCCGTTCACCAGCGCGGGGCCGCATTTCAATCCCGCCAGCCATAAGCATGGCCTGGAAGCGAAGGAGGGCAGCCATGCCGGCGACATGCCCAACCTGCATATTCCGGCGAGCGGCGAACTCGTGATCGAGATCGCCAATCCGATGATCTCGCTGGTCAAGGGGCAGCCGAACTCGCTGTTCGACGCCGACGGCTCGGCAATCATCATCCATGCCGGCTCCGACGACTACAAGACCGATCCCACCGGCAATGCCGGCGACAGGGTCGCCTGCGGCGTCGTTACCGAATAGGCACGCCGGAGCAGCAGTAGTCCGTCCAGCTGATTGCAGCTGGACGGATCCGTGCTCCGGATCAGCCTTCTTCCTGGAAGGCTTCCTCGCGCGCTTTCTTGATGCTGGGCAGGGCCATCAGGATGAGCAGGAGCGCGGTGGTGATCAAGAGGCCGAGGCTGATCGGCCGCTCGAGGAAGACCATCGGATCGCCGCGCGATAGCAGCATGGCGCGCCGGAAGTACTCCTCCATCTGCGGACCCAGCACCAGCCCCAGCAGGAACGGCGCGCCCTCGCAGCCCAGGCGGACGAAGATGTAGCCAAGCACGCCGAACATGGCGACCTGCATGACGTGGAAGGTCGAGTTCTGCAGGCTGTAGGCGCCGATACAGCAGAACAGCA
>NZ_BKAJ01000269.1 GCF_007992495.1 Reyranella soli | reverse complement strand
GGGGCCCGGCGTGCGTGTGGCTTGCCCGGCCTGCCGATCGGCCTTGACCACGGTCTGGCACGGTGGGGACGGAATTCCCTTTACGCCCGGCTACCGCACCAGCAACGACCAGAGCGACGATGACGTTGTCTGGCCATGATCAAAGGGAACCGCAGCGTGCCGACGTTCGGTAGGGTGCAATGGACTGGTGACGACAAGGCCTGGGAGGTGATCTGCGACCTACACGCTGATAGCGAACTCGCGGCCTTTCGGGAGAGTAACGGCACAGTTTCAGTTGAGACGCCGGACGGGCGGCGTGTGGCAGCTAAGGTCGGTGACTGGATCGTCAAGAGCGCCGATGGGTTCCATATCGACCCCTTGGCTCCTGAGTCTTTCAAACCTTCCTAGAGGAGATACACAACCGAGGAGGCAGCAAAGAGGGCGATGGCGAGAATAAGTCCGAATACGACGTGCCGATCGCTCGGCGTCATCGCTGGCATTGGAGCTTTCGTGTCAAACATGGTCCGTTTGCCTTTCGGACGAAGTGTCTGGGTCTGTAGGGGCCACCGCCTCAGCAACGAGGCGGGCGCCGGGAAGGCGGTCTCGAAGTTCTCGACGTTCGATCATTTTCAGTAGGATACGTGTCCAGAGGTATGAACGAGCGCGCATTGATTTTGCTCGGCCCAATGCGTCCATATCGCGACTGATCGTCGAGGCTAGTTTCTCGATCTGGGCCAGCAGCTCGCCTTCAGATGTGTCACTTCGTGGGGCTCCCAAGACCGGGTCTAGTCCAGCTCCATCGCGCGGCTTGGCATCGGCCGCCATCCTTCGCCACATCTCTGCTGCTGATAACAGGGAGAGGCGGTTGGATGGCAGCGTGGCCGACTCGGCCAGTCGTTCGCATTCATCCGCGTGCAAGAGATATTCTTCGTATGTCATGCATGCCCCCTCGACGCGCGAGCGCGAGCACATCACGGGCTCTCTCGGCCGCTGGCTCTCGATGACGGCTGAAGCCAGCAATGCCTGAGACTAGTGACTTATGAGGCGGGAGGCTGTTCGCTTTAGCACAGGGCCCAGGGCGGGCCGCTGGCACGAGACGTTCAATACTGCACGCTCCCACGGCAACTGGTTCATCATGCCGCGCATCACGGATGCGGCACTGCCCGCACAACCTGCTTTGCGGGCTTGTCCTCGCGCTGCCCCTGGTAGGAGACCTGCCGCAGCAGGTTGTCTTCGGTCCAGGTGAGGTAGGTCACTTCCACGACGATCTCGGGGCGCACCCAATGCACCTTGGAAAGCTGCAGCGGCGAGCCGAAACGGCTATCACGCGGCAGCGCCTCGGCGAGCGGCATGCGCTTGACCTGCAACGGCCCCAGCACTCCGGCCAGCCGTTTCAGCTCCTTGTCGGTGATGCCCGTCCCGGCACGCCCAGCATAATGTAGGTGCCCATCGTCGGTGTAGTAGCCCAGGAGTAAGGCGCCGATGTGCGATCGGCTTCCCTCAGGATCGGTCCAGCCCAAGACGACGAACTCCTCGCGGTTCAGGCACTTCGACTTGACCCAGATCCCACGGTCGCCTGGATCGTAGGGGCGATCAGCGAGCTTCGAGATTGCGCCTTCTAGGCCGAGCTTGCAGGCGTGCTGCCGGAAGCGGGGGCCATCGCCTGCGACGTGTTCGCTATAGCGCAGACCGCCGATCTCCTTCTTGAACAGGCGTGCGAGCTTTTCCTTCCGTTCGATAAGCGGCAGTTGGGCGGTGCTTTGGCCATTCAGGAACAGGAGATCGAAGGTGAAAAATACGAGCTGGTCGGTGCGGTCTTCATCCATAGACGCCTGCAGCCGGCTGAAGACCGGCACGCCGTCGGCATTGAGGGCGCGCAGCTCACCGTCGAGATATGCCGACTTGGCCTTCAGGGAGCTAAGCGCCTCGATCGTGCGCCGGTATCGGTGGGACCAGTCCAATCCTGTGCGGGTGAGGAGCTTGATGTCCTTGCCGTCGATACGCGCATGCATCCGGTACCCGTCATACTTGACCTCATGCACCCGACCATCGCCCGACGGCGCTTCTTCGACGAGGCGCGTCAGCTGCGGCTTGATCCATTTTGGCGGCCGACTAGGGGCAAAACCCATAAAATTCGTCCGACGCCGCGTCTGCTTCCGCGACCTCAACTGGCCGCAGTCGATTGCGCAGGCGGTAACAGGACTTCCGCCAGAAACGGTTCGACGTGGAGGAGAACAAGATCGCTACGGCACATCGCTCCTAAATGGTCCAAACCCGGTAACGACATGAACCGTGCATTGGCTATCTCGGAAGCAGTTTGCCGTGCTGGGTCGTGGATAGGATCAGCCCCTCCAGCATAGAGGAGCGTCGGCACGCTAATCTTGCCCAGCACGTCGGGAAATCCCGCGGTGATCAGCCGTTGCCGTCGGCAGGCAATCAGCGCGGCAGTATCGTAGGCCACGACACGCTCGCGAACTTGAGGGGTGGCCCACTCACCCCAAACTTTGATGACCTCGTCTGGTCCGCCACGAAGCGCCGCAATCAGGACGTCTTCCTTTCCCGGTTCGGTTGGAAATGCCGATGCGGTACCGGCCGACGCACCTCCGATCACGAAACAGCCAACACGACCCAGCGCGTACCGGGCCAAGGCAAACCCAATCCAGCCTCCCATTGAATAGCCCCAATATGCGGTGGTCCTGATACCGAGATCGTCGAGGACGGCGACCGTGTCGGATGCGAACTTTTCCGGCGTAAAGGACGGAGGATCGTGGGGCTTGTCGCTTTGCCCATGGCCGCGAGCGTCGATCAGGACGAGGCGGTATTTCGGCTTCAATGCCGCGACGTAGCCTCGCTCGTACCAAGTCTCGCTGCTATCGGCAAAGCCGTGCTGAAGGACGAGCGGTGGTCCATTGCCCTCGACCCTGTAGTGGATCGAAATGCCTTTGTTGTCGACGCGTGGCATTAAACCCTCCCCTGTGATTGGAACGGCTTTAAGCCCAGCCCCGCCATGGATGAGGGCGGCCCGGCTAGTAAAGCCGGGTGGATAGCATGATGCACAGTGCAACCGAGCGCAAGCGGACGCAGTCTGCCCATTGAACGACTCAAAAGTTCAACGTGCTTCTCCAGCCGGTCCCACAGCGGCGCGCACGAATTTTATGGGTTTTGACCCTAATCGTTCCCACGACAGAGACTGAAGCACAATTCGCCTGGGTCGCTAAAGGCCAGCGGAGGCGCTACCTACAAAGTGCTCGACCTGTTGTTCAGCGTGTTCGTCGAGACGACGTTTCTAATGCCGCCCTTCCTGCAGCCTGAAGGCGGTCTTCTCGCCGAACACCATGCGCGGCGCCGCCATCTTGCATAAATTGGACAGCGCCGTTCGCTTGGGCGAACAGGAGATCGAGGTTGCGAAGAGAGGGCGCGCGCAAGGCGTTTCTGCTATTCTCCAGGCGCGAGTGGGTGGTGGGGTTAGCCAATGCAAAGCGACGGTCGTGCGCGGCACGGGGGCCGGGTACTCGTCTGTGACGACAACCTGCTGGTAGCCGATGTCGTGGCAGAATTTCTGCGCGAGTGCGGCCTCGAGCCGATCGGCCCTGTCGGCTGGTTGGAAAGCGCCGTGCAAATGGCCTGCGAACGCGCACTCGACGGCGCCATCCTGGACATCAACCTCAATGGCCGCCCGTGTTTTCCGGTTTTTGCGCGATCCTTTCGGCACGGCGCATTCCCTTCATGTTCCTTACCGGCTACCCGCTGGCGACAATTCCAATCGAATACCGGGGTGCTCCGTTGATCGCCAAGCCCTTCGAGCCGAATGAGATGAAGGAAATGTTGGCGCGGATGTTGGGTCTTCCGGCGGACTGGCCGCTATCCGAAGATGTCCAATCTAGCGTCCGTCACTGACGCGACCATGTGCTCCTGAGACGATCAGCTCGGGCGACACCGGCGAAGGGCATGCGCGTCAGGCGAGGCCCCCAGGTCGCCGCAGTAGGTCTGTTGCCCGGCTCCCACAGTAGTCCTACGATTTCGGCAGCTACCTAGGGGGATGCCGTTGGCGCGAGAGCAGCGCAAACTGGCGGCAATCGTTGCCGCTGACGTCGTCGGCTACTCCCGCCTAATGGGGCGCGATGAGAGCGGGACGTTGGCGCGCCTGCGCAAGAACCGGTCCGAACAACTCGATCCCGTGCTGGCCAAATACGGAGGCCGTCTGGTCAAGCTGACCGGCGACGGCGCCTTGGTCGAGTTCGCCAGCGCTGTCGATGCACTGAGCGCGGCCATTGAGTTCCAGCAAGGCATGGCTCAGGTCAACGCCGGCCAGCCTGCTGACACCGCTCTCGTTTTCCGCATGGGTCTGCATCTGGGTGACCTGATCGTCGACGGCGACGATCTCTACGGTGACGGTGTCAACGTTGCTGCGCGGTTGGAAGGGGAAGCGGCGGCTGGTGGCATACTGATTTCTGGCAACGTCCGCGATGCCGTTGGCGGGCGATTGAAAGCGACGTTCGAGGATTTGGGTGGCCTGTCGCTGAAGAACATCGAACGCCCCGTTCAGGCCTTTAACGTGAGGTGGGAGCCGAAGGACTGGCTGCCCGTGGTGATCTCCGAGGCGACAACCACGCCCCTGGCTGCTCCGCAGGCGCCGCTGCCATTGCCCGACAAGCCATCGATTGCCGTGTTGCCGTTCCAGAACATGAGCGGCGATCCCGAGCAGGAATACTTTGCCGATGGAATGGTGGAGGACATCATAACCGCGCTGTCCCGCACCAAAGCCCTGTTCGTCATCGCTCGGAACTCCACCTTCTCATACAAGGGCAAGTCTCCAGACATCCGACAGGTCGGGCGCGAACTCGGCGTGCGCTACGTCTTGGAGGGCAGCGTCCGCAAGGCGGGGACGAGGATCCGCATCACCGGCCAGCTCATCGATGCTCTGTCAGGAGCGCACTTGTGGGCTGATCGCTTCGATGGCGCGCTGGAGGACATCTTCGATCTGCAAGACGAGATTGCTAGTCGCGTTGTTGGCGAGGTTGCGCCGGCCCTTGAGGAAGCAGAGATCACACGCTCGACGCGGAAGGTCGGCAACTTAGAGGCCTACGATTACTACCTACGAGGACTTGCGGCCTTACCCGGCTACAGTCGCGAAAACTTGACCGAAGCGCAGTTACTCCTTGCCAAGGCCGTCGCACTTGATCCGAAACTAGCCATCGCCTGGGCGACGCAGGCATTTCGATGCGTGGGGACCAAGTCCATGGTCCGAGACAGTGATCCCGCACACAACGCGGCTGAGGCTGAGCATGCAGCCCGCACTGCACTCCGAATGGATCGAAATGATGCCCGAGTGCTTGCATTGTCGGGACACTCGCTGGGGTTTGTCTGCAGACGTTACGAGGAGGCAGCGGCTCTGCTTGAGGAAGCAGTACGCCTCGATCCCAATCTCGCTGTGGGTTGGACTTGGCGGGGCACCAGCCGCAATCGGTTCGGCCAACACGAACTGGCGATTGCCGATTTGGAGCGCGCGATGCGATTGAGTCCGCGTGATGCGTTCATGTTTCTAGCTCACGGGCAGATGGCCGCCGCACACTTCTTCGCAGGTCGACATGACGAGGCGGTCCATTGGGCCGAGAGTTCACTGAGGTTGCTGCCCCATCACGTCACAGCACACCGGGTGCTGGTCGCGGCCCATGCGCTTGCTGGCCGAACCGAAGCAGCGAGACGCGCATGGCTGGTTTATCGAGAGTACGACCCAGAGACCCGCCTCGAGACACTTTCCGAACGGCTGGCGATCCCTAATGGACCAAATCTAGCGATGTTCGTGCAAGCCCTGCGTCTCGCCGGTATGCCCGAATGACCGAGCAGCGCCGCCTCGCCGCCATCGTCTCCGCCGACGTCGCAGGCTACTCGCGGCTGATGGGACGGGATGAGAGTGGCACGTTGGCGGCGCTGAAAGCCATTCGGCAGGAGGTGGTCGACCCAGCCATCGCCAAGCACGGCGGCCGCATCGTCAAGACCACCGGCGATGGACTGCTGCTGGAGTTCCCGAGCGTGGTCAACGCGGTGCGCTGCGCTATTGAGGTGCAGACAGCAATGGCTGACCGCGGTGCCGAGATAGCCGAGGATCGGCGCTTTGCCCTCCGCATCGGCATCAACCTCGGCGACATCATCGTCGAGGGTGACGACATCTTCGGAGATGGTGTGAACGTTGCCGCTCGCCTGCAGGAGATCGCGCCGGCGGGAGGCATTTGCATATCGAGCCGCGTGCATGACGATGTGCGCGACCGCCTCGACACCGCGTTCGATGACGGCGGCACACAGGCACTCAAGAACATTGCTCGACCAATTCAGGTTTGGCGCTGGCATCCTGGTCTGACGGCATTGCCGGAACCAGTGCCCGCACCGACTGCACTCCCTTTGCCCGATAAGCCATCGATTGCCGTACTGCCGTTCCAGAACATTTCAGGCGATCCTGAGCAGGAATACTTCGTTGATGGCCTCGTCGAGGACATCATCACTAGCCTGTCGCGCTTCAAGTCGCTGTTTGTCATCGCGCGCAATTCGACGTTCACATACAAGGGGAAGGCGGTCGACATCAGAGAGGCTGGCCAGCAGCTTGGGGTCCGCTACGTGCTGGAAGGGAGCGTTCGCAAGGCAGCAAATCGCCTGCGCATCAATGGCCAGCTCATCGATGTGTCAACGGGTGGCCATTTGTGGGCCGACCATTTTGACGGCGTTCTCGAAGATGTGTTCGATCTCCAAGATCGGGTGACGTCGAGCGTGGTCGGTACGATCGCGCCGAAACTCGAGCGGGCCGAGACGGAGCGCGCTCTGCGCAAGCCGCCTGAGAGCTTGGATGCCTACGACTGCTTCCTGCGCGGTATGGCTCACTATCATCTCTTCACGAGGAACGACATGCCGGTGGCCAGACAGTTCTTCCACCGCGCGACGGACCTCGATCCTGCCTACGCTGCCGCCTACGGGTTGGGATCGTGGTGCGTTTCTGTGTGCCAAGCGAACGGCTGGTTGTCTGATCCTCAGCGTGAAGTCCCCGATGCCGTGGAACTTGCACGGCGCGCGGTGGCGATTGGCTTGGACGATCCGCTCGCGCTGGTAACGGGTGCCGCTACCCTAGCCACTCTCGCTGGTGAGCTGGATAGCGCGATCGCCTATGTAGATCGCGCGCTCGTTCTGAACCCTAATTTGGCGCTTGCATGGAGCGTGAGCGGGTGGGGACGCGTGTACCTGGGCGAACACGTCGACGCCATCACACGGCTGGAGCGCGCCATCCGGCTCAGCCCGCTCGATCTGCTTGCCCACCACTTCTACACCGGCATGGGCTGGGCGCACCTCTTTGCCGGTCGTTATGACGAAGCTGCATCGTGGGCGAGAAAGGCAGCGCTCGAGAAGCCCGATTGGGCGCCGACGGCGCGCGTCGAGACAATCGCCTGTGCGTTATCGGGAAGGACCCTGGAAGCGCAGAAGGCGCTGGCCCGCTTGCTCGCGATCACTCCCGATCTGCGGCTGAGCAATACTAGAATGTCGTCCGCGTGGCGGCGGGAGAAAGATCGCGCTCTGTACATGGAAGGTCTGCGGCTGGCAGGTCTGCCGGAATGACCGAACATCGCCGCCTCGCTGCGATACTGGTGGCCGATGTGGTAGGCTACTCGAAGCTCATCGGCAGCGACGAGGCGGGCACACTCGCGGAACTTCAGGC
>NZ_BKAJ01000268.1 GCF_007992495.1 Reyranella soli | reverse complement strand
CAGGCAATCTCATCGGCCCCTCGCCAGCTCGTTAAAACCACTGTGCAGAGCTACTAGTCTCGTTGCCGGAGAGCGGGACCTCCAGGTCCGCGCTCCTGGCCCTTCGCCACGGACGGCAGCCTTTCGGCCAGACGAGCAGCCTGGGCGAGCATGCGTTCGATCAGATCACGCACTGAGACGACCTCGCTGATCATGCCGGCCACCTGGCCCGCGGCCGACTGGCGGCGGTCGCTCTTGTTCTCGCCGTAGCGCGAGCTGCGGACGCGAGTGGCGAGGTCCTTGAGTTCCGCCGCATCGGCACCGCGCGCCACCGCCCCTTCATAGGCCGCGATCTCGGGCGTGCGGATGCAGCGCACGGTGGCGCCGGTCATGGCGCGGGTGACGATGGTGTCGGTCTCGCGCATCGCCAGCAGCCGGTCGCGGCCCCAGTCGTTGAGGTCGGACTCGACGGTCGCCATGAAGCGCGTGCCCATCTGGATGCCGACCGCGCCCAGCGCAAAGGCGGCGAGGAAACCGCGCGCATCGCCGATGCCCCCCGCCGCCAGCACCGGGATCTTCACCGCGTCGACCACCTGCGGCACCAGCGGCAGGGTCGAGACGGTGCCGACATGGCCGCCGGCCTCCGCGCCGGAAGCGACGACGGCGTCGACGCCCTCGCCCTCCATGCGCCTTGCATGCTCGACTGTCGGGATCACCGACACGACCTTGATGCCAGCCATCTTCAAGCGGCGCACAACGGCTTCGCCCGGGTCGGCCCGCCCCGTGGTGACGATGGGGATGCCGAGCTCGATGCAGGTCGCCGCGCAGCGCTCGGTGATGCCGCGGCCCATAGGCATGATGTTGACGCCGAACGGCTTGCCGGTGCGCTCACGGACGCCGGCGATGTCGGCACGCAGTTTCTGGTCGGTGCCGCCGAAGGTCGGCAGCACGCCGAGCCCACCCGCGTCGCTCACCGCCGCCACCAGCTCGACACCGCCGCCGCCCTGCATGGCGCCCTGCAGGATGGGGTACCTTATTCCCAGCAGGTCGCAGATGACGGTGTGGAACACGTCACTTGGCTTTGGTGCCCGTGACGCGACTCAGCGAACCCGGGATGAAATCGTGCAGGCCGACGTCCAAATAGCCGGCGGTGCGGAAGTAGCCCAGCACGTCCGCTTCCGAATGGGCGAGGCCCAGCGAATCCGACACGGCCTGGCCGAGCCCCCAATAGGCCGGTCCCCACGGACCCGTCCGCTGGTCGTTGGTCATCTCGCCGATGAGGTGCATCTGGCCGCCGGGCAGCAGCGCGTCATGCGCCTTCCTGATGACGCTTGCGATCATGTCGCGGCCGTACATCGGCAGGTTGGAGGCCATGATGGCGACGTCGCAATCGGCCGGGAACGGATCGCGCGTGAAGTTGCAGGGCCGGGCTTCGACGCGATCGGCGAAACCATGCTCGGCGATGAAGTCGCGCGCCACCTCGCATACGACTGGCAGGTCGAGCACCACGCCGCGGATCGTCGGATGTTCCTTGGCGGCGGCGATGCAATAGGCACCCGAGCCGCCGCCGATATCCATGATGCGCTTGCGGCCCGAAAGATCGACTTGCCGGACGAAGCGGCGGCCGGCGCCGAGGCCGATCGAGTAGGTCGCGGCATGGTAGCGCCGCGCATCGGCCACGGTGAAGGTCTCGATCGAGCCCATCACCTTGAGGTCCTTGATGCGCAGATGCTCGGCCAGCCGGCCCCATTGCGTCCATTGCGGCTTGGTGAAGCTGATCCAGGACCCCATGTAGCCAGGCTTGCCCTCGACCAGGAAGCGCTCGACGTCGGCGGCGTTGCGATGGCGGCCGTCGGCCTGCTCGAGCAGGCCGGCGGCGCACAGCATCACCATCAGCCGCTCGGCGTTGGTCGGATGGATGTCGACGGCCTTCGCGACTTCTTCATAGGTGCCCGCGCCGTTGCTGATCGCCGTGAACACGCCGATCTCGACCGCGGCCATGAGTGCGGCCGACTGGCCGTAGGACTGGGCGATGTTCTGCAGGCGGACAGTGGTGGGCGTTGGTTCCGCCATACCGGGCTCCGACGTTAAAACGACGACGGAGATGATCATCTGCACGGCGAAGGCCGTAAAGCGCGGCGTAACGGCGATTACGCTGAGCGATGCGAGATCTATCCTTCTCCGAGCTGGACCTGTCGATCAACCAGCAGCCAGGTTGCCCGAGCGACCGCCAGGATCTTTCCGTCCGAGCCCAGCAACGCACTGTTGGCAAACAGTTTGCGGCCGTCCCTGCCGGTCGGCCACGCGGCAATGACGCATCGATCGCCGGGGCTGGGCCGCCTCTCGATATGCGCACTCATTCGTCCGAGAAGAATTGTCTCAGAGCCGGTCATGCCCAGGTGCTGCGCGCCAACAGCCGCATATCCCGTTGGACAGTCCAATGCAGCCCAGATGAACTCGCTCGCGACGGAGCCACCCTCGTTCGCAAGATTGGCGTAGGGCACCCATGGTGCCGCGACCGTTCTGGTCTGTTGGTCGGGACGCGACGGCAAAGGACCCGGAATGATGCGCAACCCGTCGCCGTGCACACGCCCCGGCCCGCACACAAAGCACGTCGGCAATGGATGACGGCTTTGGTCATGTCGCGATCGGCGAACCGCGTCCGCAGCCTCGGACAGATCGATGATGGGGATTTCAGGAACGTCGACACGGGCTCTGCGACCCGCGGCAAGTATCGTCCCTTCCATCCTGAGCTCCACGCCGTATTCGCCGGCCATGATGTCGAGCCGTTGGTCGAGCGGCGGCGGCGCCAGCAAGGTGATCTCGGCGCCGCCGTCGATGTAGGCAGCGAGCAGTCCGCAGACATAACCGCCATTGGCTGACTTTGGCGGACCGCAGAAACGTTTTTCGATCACGATCGATGTCATCGGTTCACCTGCAGCACGATCCGCCCTTGCGAACTACGGTTTGCAACAGCGCTCATCGCGTCGGCCGCCCGCTCGAGAGGCAGCACCCGGTCGATGTGCGGGCTGAGCTTGCCCTCGCCGACCCATGCCATGATGGTCTCGGCCGAGCGACTGACGTCGTCCGGGCAGCGTTGTGTCCAGGCCGCGATGAAGACGCCGACGATCGAATAGTTCTTGAGCAAAGGCAGATTCATGGCGAGCGACGGGATCTCGCCGCTGGTGAACCCGATCGGCATCAGCCGGCCGTTGTAGCGCATCAGCCGGGCCAGGGTGGCGAAGAGGGAACCGCCGACATTGTCGACACAGACGTCGAGGCCTTCGTCGCCCGTGAGGGCTTTCACGCGCTCGCGGACGTCTTCGCGCGAATGATCGATGACCTCCGCAGCGCCATGCTCGCGGACGAGGGCCGCCTTGGCCGCGCTACCCACGACGGCGATGACCCGCGCGCCGACCAGGTGCGCGAGCTCGACGCAAGCAAGGCCGATCCCGCCGGCGGCTCCCGTCACGAGGACTGTCTCGCTGGGCTGAAGCCGTGCCCGCTCGATCAGGGCATACAAGGCCGTGAGATAGCTGTTCAGGATGGTCGAGCCTACGGTGAAGTCCACATTGGCCGGAAGAAGGGCGGTCATCGCCTCCTTGGCGACCATGCGTTCGGCAAATCCGCCGAACCAGCTGACGCAACTGACCCGGTCACCGGGACGGAAACGCGTCACCCGCTCGCCGCAAGCGATCACGACACCGGCCGCGTCGGTTCCCGGGACGTAAGGCAGAGCCGGCCTCATCTGATAACGGCCGCAGGTCATCAGGTAATCCATGTAGCTCACGGACGCGGATCGGACGTCGACCAGGACCTCATCCGCTGCCGGCTGCGGTTCGACGGCTTCAGCCAGCTTCAGGGCGTCGATGCCTTCGAAGGCCTTGCAAAGAACGGCGCGCATTTCATCCTCCCCGATCTGCTTGGGACACCAGGCTGAGCCTGCGGATCAGGTCCTCGCCGCCAAACATGTTGTTGTCGCAAAGGTCCCGCGCGACAGCGGCGAGCGGACTGCGCAGCCGTTGAAGCCGCAGCACCTGGTCGGCCGGGCAGAACAGCGGCCGGACGCTGCCATATTCGTTGTGAAAGACCCAGCCGAGGTAATCGACGTAGCCGAGCTTGAGGAAGAACGGCAGTAGCCATCTCCTGCAGTCGACGAAATCGATCTTGCACGGCCGGCCGGCATTGAAATCCCGCGCGTAGTGTACGATCAGCCTGATCGGATACGACGAGCACCGCAGCGCCGGATCGAACATCAGCTTGGTGGTGAGCGACATCTCGTGCGGATCGAAAGGGAATCGATCGTCGATCCGATAGAGCCTGCGATAGTACGCGGTCGGCAGGTCGCTGAAGCGATTGCCGCGAATCGTTCCGACGATCGCGCCATCGAAATAGGCCGCATAGATACGCGCCGCTTCGTCGAGCGGTTCGACAACCTGCTTGCCTATATGATCGGCGTGTTTCTGGCGCAAGCCCATCTGCTCGACATAGATGCGATATCTGAAGCGATAGACCTCGTTCCTCGCCTCATCGTCGATGGCTTCGCGGATTTCGAAGCGAGTCATTTCGCGCCCAGCCGGCCGGGCATCAGCATGGGGACGCGCCGGCGATACTGCTCATAGGTGGCGCCGAACTGCGCCACCAGGTCCCGCTCCTCGAGCTGGACCCCGATCAGGATGTATCCCGTCATCATGACCGCGAAGAGCAGGTGTCCGGCGGTCATGTGCGGCGTCGCCCAGAAGGCGAGCAGGAACCCCAGCATGAGCGGGTGGCGCACGAGCCGGTACAGCAGCGGTGTCTTGAACGCAGTCATACGAGCCGCCGCGCCGCGCACCGCGTCAAACACCTGGCGCAGGCCGAACAGCTCGAAATGATCGATCGAATATGTCGAGGCGAGCGCTATCAGCCAGCCGATCCAGAAGATCACGCTCAGGATCGCTGCCGGCACGCCCTCCACGCGCCAGATCGTCGTCGTGATCGGCCGCCATTGCCATAGGATGAGGATCAGCAGGAGGCTCGAGATCAGCACGTAGGTGCTGCGCTCGCACGGTGCCGGGACGATGGTCGTCCACCGGCGCTTGAAGGCCGGACGGGCCATGACGCTGTGCTGGATGGCGAACGCGCCGAGCAACGCCACGTTGATCAGGATCGACGGCATGAGCCCGCTCTCGGAGCCGACGTCGATCGATTTCGGCACCCAGTAATTGCCGATGAAAGCCACCGTGTAGACGAACGAGACGAAGAAGACGAAGTAGCTCGCAATGCCATAGATCAGGGCAGCAACGCTTCCGATCACGAAGATCCTCCAATGTCCTGTGGTGCCGGTGCTACCACCGCGGCGTCCCCTCGCCGTCCTCCCGGCTGCGTCGAGTTCACCGGTCTCTCGAAAACCCAAGAAGACACGGCCACTCGTCCCAAAAGGGGCTGCAGTCCCGCGGCTCGTCGCTCATCGCCGCCAGAACTGAGGCCGCAGCCACGGCCAGCAGCGCCCATCGGGCAATTTCGCGCAGCATCTATGCCTGAGAGGGCGCTCTTACCTGGCGCGGAATGGCGAGGGTCACCATGGCGGCCAAAGCGAACGACACGGCGGCAAGAAGCATGGGAAGATCGATGCCGATCCGCTCGAATGCCAATCCGGCAATGATCGGCCCGATGACGCGCCCGCCTCCGCCCAGGAACAGAAAGCCGCCCAGGATCGATCCTTTGAAGTCATCGTCGGCCAGCTTCGAGGCAAGACTGGATAAGGTCGGGAAAACCAGTCCATAACCGGTGGCGAACGGAAGGACCGCCAGCAGACCGAACCAGAAATTCGTCGTCTCGACCAACAACGCAACGCCGCTCAAGAGAAGGCCAAGTCCGGCGAGAAGAATCGCCCTGTCGTCGAATCGCGCCGACCAGCGCCCGATCGCCACTCTCGATAGAATCGTGATCAGTCCCGCCCAGGCCCACAGGAAGCCTGCGCCCTGCACGCCAAGCGATATTCTGCGTTCAAGGAACAGGGCCAGCATCGACATCACCCCCTCGAACGCCGGCAGCGTGATGAGATAGATGATCACGACAACCGACAGAGGCCATGACGCGTACGCGCCGAGCCAGGCTCTCAATGCCAGCGGTTGTTGCCTCGACTGACAGTCGTTGCGATGAATTGAACGAGGCAGGCAGAGCCCTGCCAGGAGCGCACCAGCGATCGCGAGGAGTGCGGCGGCAAGACCGGTGACGCTGTAGCCGAGGCCGAAGGTCAGGCTCGCCAGGACGGGGCCAAGCATCAGGCCAACACCATACGACGCGCCGATGTACCCCATTGCCGCCGTTCTCTGCTTGTCATCGGTCATGTCGGCGGCGAACGCCTGCAGGACCGCAAACGTGCCCGCTCCGAATCCGGCGCCGACGCGCGAAAGCAACAGCGTCGAGAACGAGCTCGCGAAGCCGAAGGCGACGTACGAAGCCGCGGATATGGCCAGGCCGATGACGATCAGGCGCCTTCTGCCGAACCGATCGGACAGGCGCCCCAGCAAGGCGTACGAAAGGCTTTGTGCCAGCGGAAAGGCCGCGATGATGACGGCCAGATCGACGGCGGACGCTCCCAATGTTTCCGCGTAGAAAGGGAGGATCGGCACGATGATCCCGTAACCGAGCATGTCGATTGCGGTCACGGTGCACAAAACCAGGAGCGACCTGTTGTCTTTCATTTGGGGAGTCCCGGAGAGAGGCGACGCGTGCAATCATGAAGTCCGTGGCTGGTAGCATCGCCCCGTCCCCTGAATGTCCCCGCTTCACCGTGCGGGCGCTTGGCTTCCCGGAGATCCGGCGGGACGACCGGCCGCTCCCGTTGGCCTTGCGCAAAGGCCTGGCCCTGCTGGTCCATTTGGCCGAAGCCGGGGGGCCGGTCGGGCGCGACGCGATCGCCACCATGTTGTGGCCGGAAAGCTCAGAAGACGTCGTGCGGGCGCGGCTGCGGCGCCTGCTGCATCGCCTTCAGGGAGCGCTCGGCGATGACGTTCTTACGATCGATCGCTCGACGGTTCGATGGTCACCGGCAATCGACCTGCAGGTGGACGCTCAGCTATTCGAGCAGGCCTGCGACCGCGGCGAGTTCGAGCATGCCTGCCGTCTTTATGGCGGCGACTTTCTCGACGGCTTCTCGCCTGGCGACAGCCCACAATTCGATGAATGGGCCTTCTTTCGCCGTGAGGCCTTGCGGGGCCGGGCGATCCAGGCGCTCGAGCGCATGGTGCGCGACAAGAATGCGGCTGGCGACTACGCGGCCGCAGCGGCCTATGCCGGCCGGCTCGTCGGGCTCGATCCGCTCAGCGAGGTGTATGGCCGGCACCTCATCCGCAATCTGCTGCTCGCCGGAGACCGCGCTGGCGCTGAACGCCACCTCGCGGCCCTGACGCAACGTCTTCGCGACGAGCTCGACGTGGCGCCCGAGGCCGAGACCCTCGCCCTGCTGAGCGCCGGCACAATGTCAGCGGTCGAGGAGCCGCCGCCGACGCGCTACGTCAGCGGCGGCGGCGTCCATCTCGCGTTCCAAACCTATGGTGCCGGGCGGATCGACATCCTGATGCTGCCGGGCTTCGTGTCGCATGTGGAACGGGTCTGGGAGGAGCCACGGTGCCGGACGTTCCTGTCCTCCCTCGCCGGGATGGGCCGCCTCATCCTGCTCGATCGTCGCGGCGTCGGGCTTTCCGACCGGGTCGGGTTCGCGCCCAGCGTCGAAGCGACCGCGCAGGACATCGGCA
>NZ_BKAJ01000267.1 GCF_007992495.1 Reyranella soli | reverse complement strand
CATCCTCGGCGTGGTCGTGTTGATCAAGGATGGCAACGACCCGGTGACGGACGAGGCCGCGTCCGCGGTCGTCGACGCCCTGCGTTCGGCCGGGTTCAACGCAGCAAAAGGAAACTGGCCGGCCGACTGGCGTCGCTTCCGCGGCACACTCAATGGCCCGCAGACGCCCGGCCCACGGAAGCGCCTATCCGCATCGTCGTCGGCTCAAAAGCGCGTTGACCTAGCCCCGGTATCTTCGTCACCCGCGGCCCATTCTGTCACTTCTCGACCTGGGCGAAGGCCTGCGCGACGCAACACTGGATCCATCGCAGCGGTATTGCCGGCAGTCGACGCTGGTGCGGTTCAATGGGCCATAATGCGAATCGGTAGGATGTTCCGGCGATTGGGCGCGCCCGGCAGCATGCAAATCACTCGAATGCCGGATCGTCTCCGCGCCCTGCAAAAGACGTTCGGTCCTATGTCGATGCGCTGCGACATCTGCCGGCGCTACACCGCTCTGCCACTAACAGGCCTGCCCGACGTGGACTATCTCACGAAGCGGTTTAGCTGTTCCCCCTGTGGCTCCTGCCTGGGTGTGCGTGGTCGAGCCGGCAAACAGCGGGGCATTCCGACTATCGGATCCGCAGCGACACCCCGCGGCCGTGGATCGGCTGACTGGAAAGCGGCCAAATCAAAAGGGGTGACGCTTAGGCGGAGAACAGCCGGGCCGTAAGATCGATGCCCGACGTTAGAAGGCCGTAGGGGAGGCGGACTGAACTCTGATAACTTGACGCCTAACATTCGGAGCGCCTCGTCGAGTGTCGCCACGACAAAGGGTACCTTCCCGCCCTTTGCCACGTGGGTGGCCGTATAGAAGCGGACGAGCGATTTAAGTCGTCCTGCGGCACTACGTAGATCCTTTCTCGGTCCTTGTGCGCATATGGCGATCACCTCGCGTGGGGACAAAGTCAGTAGACGTTTCGGCCTTTTCGACGCCGGTCATGTCGAAGATGCAGTCGAACGTACCCCTGCCTCGAGTGCGCCGCCAGCTTGTCGGGCTCAGCAAAGTCACTCTCAGTAAGCTCCTCGCGGAAACGAATGGGTACCACTTGGCGGGTTTCACGGACTTTGACGTCAAACATAGCCTCGCACGACTCCCCGACACCCAGGTGCAAGCTTTGCAGATGGCGGAGAGGACGGCAGACTTGCGTTCCATCGTTGTCCGGCCGACGTAAGGGCAACGCGATCTGCACTGAGACATTTACCTATCGATGCATCGACTGTCGGGGCTGGGCCGAAGTGTTGGAGCACCTAGATCCACACAAGTCGCCGACGCTAAGCGAAGGGAGCCCTAGGATGCCGACGTTCGGTAGAGTGCAATGGACTGTCGACGACAAGGCGTGGGAGGCGCTCTGCGCCCTTCATGCCGACAGCGAGCTCGTCGCCTTCCGGGAGAGTAACCGCAAGGTCTCAGTCGAGACGCTGGATGGGAAGCGGACGGCCGCTTGAGTCGGCGACTGGATCGTCCAGAGTATCGACGGTTTTCAGGTCGACCAAGCGTGAACGGCCGAGGTCGGCGGCGGTCAGCGCGGGATGCAGCCCGCCCCGGTTGTGACCCCGTCTAGGGACTGGCGACCAGGCGGGCGCGCCAGAAACGGGGGGAAACAGGGCACGTGACAACGGTCCCAAGGCGGAAGGGCTTTTTCTTGCTACAGTAGATTGAGTGGTGCCGTATAGAGGCTAGCCCGGTGGGGCTGGCGCTATCGGCGTGCCCACCTAGCGTCACCGGCCGCCGGCCTTCGCGGCTTGCTTCAGCCAAGCCGTAGCTCGGGCCTTATCCCTGAAGATGCGAAGCGGCCGGTTCGATCCAGGGGTATCTGCAAAATGCGCTGCGTCAAACTGATTGCCGCCATTGGACACGATTGCAAGAGGACCGATCGGACCGCGTCCATCCATAGCGTGCTTCCGGACCCACGCACCGATGGACTTTAGTTCATCCGCCGACATCGTCACTTTGGCGCCAGTTGTGTCGAGTAGCTTTGCCTTGGGGCATCGCACCTTGCTCTGCGAGGTGATCCAGGTAGGCCAAGAGATCCGCGGCGTCGAGGTTGTCTTCAGCAAAGGCTTCGACTAGGCGTGTCCCATGGTCGATGTACACGCGCACTGGCATTCAAGGTCTTCAAGCGCCATTGGGAACAAGGGACGCAGGCGTTGCAGGGCACCAGCGGGTGCGCTGCAAGTTGTTAGCCGGCCAAGTAGGATTGCATTCAACCCAGTGCACCTTGTTGAGGTTCAATGGGCGAACCAAATCGATTGTGGCGCGGTGCCGGCACTCGGGTCGCTGCTCATGCGACGTGACGTCGGCCAGTCCCATTCCTTAGAAGGCACCCTTCACGGCAACACACTGCAATTATCTAAGTGCGTGCAGGTCACCGCGAGGTCATTTTGAGCGCTCGCATCCTCCGGCTTGGGACGCCAAGCTACGGGTTAGCAAGCGAGGCGATGCCGCCAAGCCAGCCTAGTTGTCTACTCCGCCCTGTGCCTTCTCTTCCCACACACCCAGTCTGGGAATGCGCCAAGTGCTCGACGTAATACTTGTTGATGACGATGACCTCTATCGTGAAGTCCTGTCGGCAGACCTAGTGGACAGGGGGTTTTCGATCTCTTGCTTTGCTGAGGGGCCTTCTTTCCTTGACGCGCTGAGCAATGGCCTAGAGGCGAAAATAGGTCTGCTCGACTGGGCATTGCCGGAGATATCAGGTCTCGATCTGATGGTCGCCTTGAAAGAGCGTAAGATCGGGCTCCCGGTAGTCCTTCTGACAGGATACTCCTTGGCCGAGCGGGAACTGCAGGCACTGCATCATGGAGCAGTCGATTTCGTAGACAAGACGCGTGGCGCGGACGTGCTGGCCCACCGGCTGCAGTTGATCATCGACGGCAAGCGCCAACGCATCAGCATTGATACAACGCAGGCCCGGGTCGAGCCCGAGGTAGAGAATCATGGCGAGCTGGCGCTCCATCGGGGCACTGCGCGCGCTCTGTGGCGAGGGCGGGATATTGGCTTGACCGTTTCCGAGTACAAAGTCCTGGCGTTGCTAGTAGCGGATGGCGCCCCCCAGACGTACCGCGCTATCTACGACACCGTGCATTTTGCCGGCTTCATCGCCGGAGCAGGTGAACACGACACGACAAACGTCCGTGCGTTCATGAAGCGGATTCGCCAGAAATTCGTGGCGGTCGATCCTGGCTTTTCAGCGATCAAGAACGTCCGATTTGTCGGTTACCGTTGGCTCAACCCTGTCTGATCAGCCCGTCGCCACCCGTCGGCGCCTCGTCCACCATATCTACTTAGGCGGCTTAGCTGTCGGTCCCGCGGAGGCACTGAAGCATAACTGCGTCAGGCCTCATCAATGCTTGCGCCCACGCCTTTTGCAAAGTGGCGCGTCACTTGGAACAAGGCGGCATCCCCCAGGTGCCTTTGCAAACAACTGCCAACGGGCGCCGGTGGACGCCCGCATTTACTCCGGGGTGTCTGCCGGTCTCCCGGCTTGCTTTAATCTTTCGAGCCTGAGAGCGTACAAAATTGCGAGGCTCTTTGGGCCAACTCTCGGGATGGCCGCCAATTCGGAAGGATGCGCTGAGTTCAGGTCATCCACTTGAAGGAATCCCGCATTTGCCAGAGCCCGGGCAGCGCCAAGCGGCAGGCCCTTGCTCTGCCAAGTCTTAGATGCCAGCCAATACTCTTCGAATGACGAAGGTTTACGCCTGATGTCGGACAACTTTCCCTCAATCCGTGGCTCAATGGTTTGCCCGGATGATGCCTACCGGCGGTGAAGGCTCCGAGTCGGTTTGTCACGTCTTAGTTAAGAAGGTACCTGAACGCGGAATTGTTTCATCCTACCGACCTTGGTTCTTAGGGCCGTGGATGGCAGAAGGACCGCCGCTCGGCCCACGCACGCCTCTTGTTCGGAAATTGGCTAGGCCAACAGGCCTAGCGGGTCCTAGTTGCTTGGTCCCAGTCACCGGATGTGGCCCCCACCGGAGCTACGCAATGGTTTGTCACGCCAGCGTCGGTGCCTAGGAGGAACGGTACGACAATCTAAGTCGCACCGCCCCACCACTCAAGAGGCACACGCGTAGACCAGCAGCGCCTCTTCCCACACTCTGAAAGGGTAGCTGGCCTAGACTGCCGCGCGGAAAAGAAAACTCGATGATGGCGGGAAAGCCTCTATCCCGCCCGATCACTGACCGCCGTTCCTGTAGTGAGCCACTTCAGGAAATATCAGCCCGCTCAATGCGCCGTAAGATCTTCTTGTAACGCTCGCACTCGGTGGGACGCCCTGCCCAGCGATCGTCGTCATCACTTTCGCCCTTCAATCCGACATTTCAATTCCTGGTTGATCACGGGTGTGTGTGGCAAGCTTTCGAGAACGGGCGTTGAGGGATGCACGCAAGAAACGGGAGCAAGCTGCCGAAGCCCGTCGGCTGGCTGTATTAATTTCGATCAGGTCAGACCGCGACGCCCTACTCGCCCAAGCCGCTGAACTCGAGGCGGAGGTCGCGCGGATAGAGCGCCAATTGAACGCCTAGCCTTTGAGGCGCCGGGCGCCCAGGGACGTCCCGCCTTCCCGGGAAAGAGAGGCGACGGGCGACCCATGGCCACCCGTCGCCCCCTGCGCATGTAGGGGCTTATCCCACACCGCAAGCGCAGACCGCGGTCCCGCTGTTTAGTCCCGGCATTTGGTGGAGCGGATCGAGGGTGAATCGTTCTGGATCTTTCAGCCGTACACGTCTGCCGTCACTCTGCAGATGCTTTGCGCATGGAACAAACTGTCAGGGCAGGCGTTTCCTCGGAGGGCCTAGCTCTTTCTGCGCTTAGAGTCGCCGTAAGGGAGGCGCATCGATGAACTTCTTCCACGGCTGCGTCATCGCACTCGAGATCGAGGCCACAGCCCTCTTGTCCGCATGGTTTGCTGTGCGTGTGTGGCAGGTTCTGGCTTAGGGCGAACTTGCCCGTGGTTGCGCGCCACTTCGCACGCGCGTGCCCAGGTCGCCCCCTCGGTGACAGTTTCCGGCGTGCAGCCCTCGTGTCAGAGCCACGGGGCCTTATCACCTTCCGTGTCGGAGAAGCTACCGTCATCCCCCGTCGCATTCCGCACGGGGAATGCTTTTGCGTGGAACACCTCCGGGAGGCTGCTCGATCGAGTCTGGCAAGCGCCATAGAAAGGCCCGCGCGGTGCGAGCCGCGCGGAATTAGTAGGCGCCCTAGCTGGGGTGGCGGGTGCAGAACCAAGCCGGGCGCCTACGCCCTAGGCAGACAGATCTTTGCTTTCGCCTGCCTACCAGCCTTCCCTGGAGCCACTGTTCGCAACTCTGGGTACCTCATCTGCCCCGTTGTAAGAAATTGGAGATGCCAACTATGACAGGTGAGGGCGACCACGAGGGGAATGCGAGTTGCTTTCACACTATGCCCTGCCTGTTGCTCTTCTGTTGGCAATGGCGCTGTCCTTAGGCGTGGCTGCTGTTCTGGTCAGTCGCGAAGTCGTCAAGCGACAGGCGATCTCGAAATGTCGGTCGCAGACTGCTGCCCGTCCCTTCCGACCTAACGCCTTCACTGGGTTCGATTTGCTGCTGATCGGCATCATTGCCTTGACCTTCGCCGCACTCGCCAGAACCACGATTTGGCCGCTCTCTACTCTCAGGGCCTAGTCATCCTATGAAGAAGACTGCTGACGCACTCGATATCGCCGCGAGATACTTCGCGTACAAGCTCTATGTGCCCGGTAAAGCCGTGACGGAGCCGGACTCATGGCAGCCCCTCAGGACCCTTGGCGAAACAGCAGCAACTGTAGGCAGAGCGGTTGATCGCGGCTGGGTGGCCCTGCGGGATGTAGGGCGGGGGGAGGCCAAAGAGCGATACGCCGCACTGACTGACCAAGGCCGAGTTCTCGCCCGCAGGACACTTAGGTAAGGCCTTCCGAGGTCATTATGGAAATCGCGCCGGAACACTAACTGCTGGCGTCGTGGCGGCGAACCGGGGGCGCAATTGCAAACGGGTCTAGCGTACTACGGCTTTGTTCTGAGTATTCTTGCTTGCGTACCTTCCATCCCTGCCGCCGGCCAGACTCCGCATAGGCCGCCCGTGGTGAAACAGAAAATGGTCGACATTGACACTGCCTGCCGGGTTGCAGGGGGCCGCCCCGGCGGAGGGTCCTACATTTTCGTGCAGGACTTCAGCGGCGATGGCTTGAACGATTACCTAATCAGCGAGGGCAACTACAACTGCATTGGCAAGCCGGACGCCTTTCGCGCGGGCGGCAAAGCAATGGTCGAGATCTACGTGACCAGCGGCGGCGACGCCTTTCGCGGATTTTACGAGGTCGTGCGTGGATATCGTATTCTCGATACCCGGCCGCGAACGGTGCAAATAGTGCGTGATGGCGCGGCCTGTGGAGGTGCGTTGTCAGCGACCTGCACAGTCACCCTGCGCTGGGACCCCCCAAGCCGGAAGTTTACCGCGGCTTCTGCGTCTAGCTCACCCATCACACCATCAACGGACTTGAAACCACCTAATGCTGCCGTAACACTCCCCGCAGGCGTCCTGACCGCTGCCGAGGTCAATAGTCAGGCCGTGGGCCGTAAAGTTCAGGGTGACGGGACTCAGTGGTTGTACTATTCGAACGGCAAATACGAATCCGACGACGGCCGGGTAGCCCGAAGCGGAACCTATGTCGTCCGACCGGACGGACGCCTGTGCTGGAACGACAGAATCGGCGTCTCCGGATGCTTCCAATACTACAGGCAGGCGGGCAAACTGCACCTGCGCAGGGCTGACCCTGATAACACGTTCGCACTCGGCCCGATCACAGTAGGTTCTTTACCGAGATAGAAGCTGACCTTCGCTCAGACTACTCGCCTGTGGAGAGTCTCGTCGCTCTGTAAGAGGGGCCGAGAGGAGGCAAGGGCTCTAGCACTGAGCCTCCAAGCAGCAAATCGCTCCGCCATCGAGTAGGCGCTCGGTGTCGGCGCGAACCCACCGCCCCAAGAGGGCCATCCCAACGGCGATGCCGGGCAATTTAGCACATTAGGGGTAACTAAGGCGCTCGCGGCTTGCGGGGCGGACATATGGTTGTCGCCGCCGCTGGCGGCTCTTTACCAAACTAGTGCCCTAATGATGCATCGGTGAAGCCCCACACCCTCCCGCAAGAGGAGTGTGGGACCGCTTCGTTCGTACCCGACTGATCGCTTGCGGCTTAATAGCGAAAACGCAACGCCCTCTCCTGAAGCGTGCCGATCTTGCTTTTCGCCACGCCGACACGGGGCGGGCGTATTGGAGGTAGTTCTCTTCACCACGCAGTAGGTTGCACGTGTTCTGGTACGCTGCAGCCTTGCTGCATCCCCACGCCAAACACAGCAAGTGGCCGGGCCCCGCATAGTTAGCCTTCCTATGCGGAGCCGCCGAAATCCGCGCGGTGCCGCGCTGGAATACCCCGTGACACCGAAGCATAAAGGGTGAGGATAATGGACAGCGATACTCTCGCACGCCGCATCTTCGCGGCCTTCTGTGGGGCAGGCCTTGTGATCACTCTGATAGCCTGCGTACTGTAGCCTTCGCTGACGCCCTCCTGCCGCGCCTTGCTGCCGTCCCGCAGGCTAGCGTTTAGCGATTGGCGTTCACTTGGTAACCAGGCCAAAGCCAAACCGGATCTGCCCATGCCGGCATGGCGGCGGCTTTACGGATCAGCGCGGTGTGCAGATGCTGACGAACTGCAGCGCGCAGTTCGGGCGACAGAGCCAGCCTTCCGTCACGAGATTCATGAAGACAACGAGCGATCCCGTGCCACAGGCTAGAGCGATTTCCC
>NZ_BKAJ01000266.1 GCF_007992495.1 Reyranella soli | reverse complement strand
CATGCCGACCGAACCTTCCGGTGAAGCCGCCGTTCCAATGCTCGTTCGCGGTAGAACGATCTATCTGACAGCCGTGTACGATGCGCTCCATACATCTCTCTTTTGGGGAGCTTTTATCTTGTTTGCATGCGCGGCCATCATTGATGTCCGCAAGGACCCTTTCCAACGTACCTGGCGCATCAAATGAAACGACCTTTTCCTGGCTCAAAGCTATGGGCGTTGATTTGGAGACGCTCACAATGACAGTTTGGTCATCAGTGCTCTTAGCGATGATAGTCATCGGCCTGGCGTGGAACTGGGCTGCTGCCAAGTTCAATGCTGAACTGAAGAGATCCCATCCAGTTCAATGGCACGACCTAGGTGAGCCAGCTTCGTTGACGCAGGGCTCGGTACGCCGCGAGCTCCAATGGGCCTTGTTTCTATTGTCTCGCAAGTATCGCCACCTCGACAACAAGCGCCTTTCGGCGCTCGGAGATGCCATGTTTTTCTGCACGGTCATCAACTTTGCTTTGCTCATATTTTTTGTCTTTGTGTCGCGCGGCCAACCTGGAACCGGCTTTTGATTTCGATTGTCGCAGCCGGACGGGCAAACCACGTGACCGATACTTCTGATCACAACAAACGCGATCGGGCTGTCCGCAGGATCAAGCTGGCTTGCGCTGTCCTTATTGTTGTCGGCTTCCTGGGAGTTGTTGGCGGCGGAGTGTGCGAACGGATCGCGATAAGTTCCCTGCCCTCTGCGGATCCCGCTTCCGGTCAAACTGCTCCGATAGACTTCAAAGGCCAAGCCCGCTTCGTGCAGCCAATGATCGCAAAATATTGCGGCCTTTCGGTCTGGATCATAGCCGTGGCGGCCGGGGGCGCCGTGGCCCTTAGCGGTATTCTCTATTTCGTATTCGGGCGATTGCCGCACGAATAATCAGCCACGTTCCTTCATTCGGCAAATGACCAGGCTCAAGCGGTACCTCCTCAATATCTTATTCACACTCGGCGCCCTGACTTTGCTCGGTTCGTTGCTGGCGCGGTATGCCGTGGTGAATGGATTCATAACTTCTCCTGCTGTCGCGAATGAAGCTACCGGGCAAACCATTCCGTACGAAATCAAGGGGAAGATTGTCTTCATTACTCCAGATGAGCGTCGTTCAGCTGAGCTGGTCGGGATTGGCGAGTATGTCGGCCTGAGCTTGCTGCTGGCGTATGTCGTCGCTCTCGAATTGCGTCGCCGTCAGCGCGCACGCCTGGAAGAAAAGTAGCGACGGTTTTGGCGGGTCAGCCAGCCCTCAAGCTGGGCGCCGGCCCCGATATTCCTGGTCTGTGGACCGGCGCATAAAGCGCACCCTGGGTGCCGGCCGCTCTGGCCGCCGCCGCGGCCTAGGGCCCTGCCCCAACCCGTCGCTGCCTGGTCAGCATAGTCCGCTTGACCCCTGCCCTCCGCCAGTCGACTTTAGCGGCGGAGGTTGCCTTATGAGGAAGCTACTGGTCGCCGTTGCCCTGCTGATGCTGGCCGGCTGCAGCGAGAATTCGGTCTGGTGGAAGGCCAACAATGCCTGGGGCACCGGGACCTTCCCTGTCTCGAACCCCGGCCAGGCGGCCCTCTACATCGTGCGCGAGCCCGCTCAGCCCGACGCGCCGCCGATCAATATCACCATGGGCCGGCAGCCGGTCGGCAGCATCGTCTCGCCCAACTACATGCGGCTCGATCTGGCGCCCAAGCTCTACGACCTGCGCGCCTACGGGCCGCAGTCCAACAGCGAGCTGATCATCACCGTGGCGCCCGGCCAGACGCGCTTCTTCCTGGCCCAGCTCACGCCGAACGGCGGCGCCGAGCTTCTGGAGCTCTCCCAGGAGCAGGGCCGCAAGCTCGCGCGCAAGGGCGAGCGCCTGTACACGCCCGAGATCGACGCGAGCACTGACGGCTCCTAGCGGGGACGCACCGCCCTGCCTCCGCCGAAGCGAAGCCGCTTCGGCGGAGGCAGGGCGGCGCGCCCCCGGCAATGAAGCGTAGCTAGTCGCGCTGGACGCACATGGCGATGCCCATGCCGCCGCCGATGCAGAGGGTGGCGAGGCCCTTCTTGGCGTCGCGCTTCTGCATCTCGTAGAGCAGGGTCGTCAGCACGCGCGCGCCCGAGGCGCCGATCGGATGGCCGAGCGCGATCGCGCCGCCATTGACGTTGAGCTTCTCCGGATCGAGGCCGAGCTGCTTGCCGACCGCGACGGCCTGCGCCGCGAACGCCTCGTTGGCCTCGACCAGGTCGAGATCCTTCACCGTCCAGCCGGCCTTCTTCAGCGCCGCCTGCGAGGCCGTCACCGGCCCGATACCCATGATCGAGGGATCGACGCCCGTGGTCGCCCACGACACGATCTTGGCGAGCGGCGCGATGCCGCGCTTCTTGGCCTCGTCGGCCGTCATCAGCACCAGCGCCGCCGCGCCGTCATTGATGCCCGAGGCGTTGCCGGCGGTGACCGAGCCGCCTTCCTTGGTGAAGGCCGGACGCAGCTTGGCCAGCGTCTCGACCGTGGTGCCGTGGCGCGGGAACTCGTCGGTGTCGACCACGACGTCGCCCTTGCGGGTCTTCACCGTGACCGGAACGATCTCGTCCTTGAAGCGGCCGGACTTCTGCGCTGCCTCGGCCTTGTTCTGCGACGAGGCGGCGAAGGCGTCCTGCTCGGCGCGGGTGATCTGGAACTTCTGCGCCACGTTCTCGGCGGTGTTGCCCATGTGATAGCCATGGAAGGCGTCCCACAGGCCGTCCTTCAGCATGGTGTCGATCATCTTGAACTCGCCCATCTTGGTGCCGTCGCGCATGTAGCCGGCGTGCGGCGCCTGGCTCATGCTCTCCTGGCCGCCGACCACCATGATCGAGGCGTCGCCGTTGCGGATCGCCTGCCAGCCGAAGGCGACGGCGCGCAGGCCCGATCCGCAGAGCTGGTTGATGCCCAATGCGGTCTTCTCGACCGGGATGCCGGAATTGACGGCGGCCTGGCGGGCCGGGTTCTGGCCCTGAGCGGCGCTCAGGATCTGGCCCATGATGACTTCGTCGACTTCCTCGGGCTTCACCTTGGCGCGCTCCAGCGCGCCCGTGATGGCGACCTTGCCGAGGTCGTGCGCCGGCACGGCGCCGAAGGCGCCGTTGAACGAGCCGATCGGCGTGCGCGCAGCGCTTGCGATGACGATTTCGGTTGCCATGTAATCCTCCTTGGCTGCCGCCCTGTTCCAGACTTTATAGGCCGGCGACCGGCACCGGCAAGGACCCGTCTTGGACCGTTACCACCGCATTACCGAACGTCTCGACCTCAGGCCGATCACCCTGGCCGATGCGGACCGACTAGCGGTATTGCACGCCGATGCGCGCGTCATGAATCTTCTGCAGCACGGCGTGCTGAGCCGCGCCGAAAGCGACGCCATGGTCGCCAATTACGAGGCCGAGTGGCCGGCGCTCGGCTTCGGCAGCTGGACGGCGAGCGAACGTGCGACCGGAAGGCTGGTCGGGCTGGGCGGACTGCGCGTGCATACCGGGGACTACGGGGTGGCGATTCGCCTGGCCTTCACGCCCGAGGCGCAGGGCCAGGGCTACGGGCCCGAGCTCGCCCGTGCCTCGCTGGAATTTGCCTTCGAGGTCGCGAAGCTCGATCGCGTTGTCGCTCTCACCCGGTCGGACAACGGTCCCAGCCAGCGCTCGCTGGAGAAGTCCGGCATGGTGCGCGAGCGCGAGATCAGGATGGAGTCTGGCCGCATCATCCTGCTGTACGCCGTGCACAATCCGAAAAGCGCGAAGCGTTAGTCGAGGCGGGGCCGGCGGAAGCCCATTGCAATCCAGGCAGCGAGCAGCTTCAGCATGAACTTGGCGGAGTGACTGCGATGGTTCGGCACGTCGTCGGGAAGCCGAACGCCGGCGCGCCGCTCCCCTGTCATGACCCGCATCTCGATTGGCGGCGCTCCCGTCGCAAAGCGGTTGCGGTACATCGTCACCCAGTGTCCCTTGGTGAAGTCGAGAAACATCGCCGAGTTGCAGCACGTGGCAACGACCCGCCGGGTGGGAGAGTCGGGCTTGAGCCGATGGTCTTCGAGATGCTGGCGTCCTGCCACGCATTGCACCCGATCCTTGCGATAAAGGATCACGCTCGTTCCGCCGTCGGGATCGAGCAGGCGCTCGAGCCGACGTCCGGCATCCTGGCAGCTCGTGCAGAAGCAGGAGGCGGTCAGAATCGGCCGGCCGATTGCCTCTATCTTCACCTTGCCGCATCGGCATGTCGCGATCGCATCCATCCTGAGCCACCTCTCGATCCAAGACGATTGGGGAGGCGAAAAGGATTCGAGCCGCCTAACACGGGCACACTGTCATCCCGAGCGCAGCGAGGGACCTTTCCTGTTGCCTAAAGGCCCCTCGCTTCGCTCGGGGTGACAGACGTGACTTCAATTCTCGTCGCCGACAGGCCTTCTAGCGCGGCCGCCTCGCGGATCACCTCGAGCGCAGGGACGATCACATCGGGCGCGGCGTCGACGGGATAGACGACGTAGGCGGACAGCACGAACTCGGGTCCGCCGGAAATCAGCGCCAGCTTGCCGCTTTGCAGATGCGGTCGCAGCAGACGGATCGGGAAATAGCCAGAGCCGCCATTTTCGAGCACGTGCTGCAGGCCAAGCCAGCCGGTGTTGGTCGTGAGCGCCGCGCCGAAGAAGTTCGGAAAGCTGGCGCTGTGCTTGGCGAAGAACTCCGGCCCCCAATCGACATAGACATAACCCGGCCCCGGCTCCGGCTTGCCGTGCGGATCCGTCGACGCGAGGACAAGACGCTCGTCGAACAGCAACTCGACCTTCAGACCCGGGCGGCTCTCGGGCGTGTACATCACGCCGATGTCCAGGCGACCCTCGACGAGGCCTTGCATGAGCTCGGCCTCCAGGCCGATCTCGGCGCGGACGGAGATGTCGGGCGCCTTTCGCAGCAGGACCGCGAGCCAGCGGTTCAGGAACTGCTCCCAGAGCCCGAACCGCCCGCCGATCGTCAGTGCGCCGCGAAACCCCTTGGCGACGCCGACCTCATGGCGCGCCTGCTCGACGGTGCGCACCAGCATGGAGGCATATCTCTGGAAGTGCCGGCCTTCGGCGGTGAGGGTCGTGCCCCCCTTGTTGCGCACGAACAGCCGGCAGCCCAGCGAACTCTCCAAGGACTGGATGCGGGCGCTGATCGTCGACTGCGTGACATGCAGGCGCTCGGCGGCGCTGACGAAGTTGCCGGCCGCCACCACGGTGAGAAAGGTCCGCGCCAACTCGGTATCCATGGCTCGCTCGTAAATTGATATCGACTTTGCCGATATCAACGGCCGATTTTCTTCGTTTTTCAAGTTTTTAGCAGGCGCGTACGCTGGTTCATCATGAATGACACCAAGCATGAGCTCGTCGCGACCCTGAACGAGCTGCTCGAAGCGGAGCGCGCCGGCGCGCGGGTGACGCTGGAGACGGCACGCCAGGCGCACCATCCGGCGATCGTGGAATTGATGCAGTACATCCAGCACGACGAGGCGCGCTGGTGCGCGATGCTGCTGCGGCAGATCAGGGAGCTCGGCGGGACGGCCTCGCCGCGGATGGGCGCCTTCTACGAAAAGGCGATGGCGATCGACGACATCGCCGAGCGCATCACCTTCCTCAATCGCGGCCAGGGCTGGGTCGTCCGCAAGCTGCGCGAGCTGATCCCCAAGGTCGAGGACGCGTCGCTCAGCGCCGACCTTCACCACATGCTGTCGTCGCATGTCGCCAACATCTCGCTGGCCAACGCCACCGATGCACGAGCCTTGTCCGACACGGCGCCATGAAGCCCGTCAACGACAACGAGCAGCGGGATGCCGCGCAAGAGTACGCCTCTCCGCCCTGCCTCATGCACAGGTTCGACCCCTTGACCGGCGACCGGGTCATGGACGCCGACGTCGTGCGCTGGCGCAAGGCGGAGCGTGAAAGGCTGATCGCGGCGCGGCTTGCGATTCCTGCCGCCGACCGCAGCCGCCTGTCACAGCGGATCGAGACATGGCTCGATCTCGCGCTGGGCGATGTTTCGGGACGGATCGTCAGCGTCTATTGGCCGTTCCGTGGCGAGCCGGATCTGCGGCCATGGCTCAAGGGCCTGGAGGAACGCGGCGCCGTCGGCGCGCTGCCCGTGGTGGTGCACCGCCATGCGCCGCTGGTCTTTCGCAGCTGGCGCCGCGACGAGCCGCTCGAGCCGGGCGTCTGGAAGATTCCCGTGCCGTCGCACGGCATCGCCGTGACACCCGACATCGTCATCGCGCCCGTCGTCGGCTTCGACGCCGATTGCTTTCGCCTGGGCTATGGCGGCGGCTTCTACGACCGCACGCTCGCCGACCTGCCGCGGCGAACCTGGATCGTCGGGGTCGGCTACGAGCAGCAGGCGATCCGGACGATCTATCCGCAGGACCACGACGTGGCGATGGAGATGATCGTCACCGAGAGCGGCATCGTCAGCCCTATCGTCACCCCGGCTGACGGCTCATGACGATCGCACGACGATCGGCCAGCTTCAGCCCGAACAGCGGCCGCAGGAACCAGAGCGGACGCACCAGCCCGAAGTAGATCGCCGACGTGGCGATGAAGGTCGCCAGCACGGCCAGGATGAAACCCGCGACGGGCGGCGCGCCGATCTGCAGCAGCCAGTAGACGGCGATCACCGTCACGGTCTGGTGCAGGATGTAGAACGGATAGACGGCCTCGGTCGCCTCGCCGAGGAAAGCCGGGCGCTTGGTCAGATGACGGTTGGCGAAGCCCGTGATGGCGAACAGCCAGGCCATGGTGTTCACCGCCGACAGCAGGGCGAAGGCCGCGCGGTCGGTGTCGGCGATCGTGGGCCGCACGGTTCCGTGGAAGAACAAGTCGTAGAGCGCGCCATAGGCGGCGGCGCCGACGGCGAAGGACAGCCAGCGCTGGCGATTCAGCGCCTGAAGCATGTCGGACGAGCCGAACAGGAACGCGCCGTAGAGCAGCAGCGCGCCGTAATAGACGAGGCCGTGCCAGTCGCCGATCAGGCCGTTGGTGTTGTAGGAGACCGGCGCCAGCCACAGGATCGATGCCGCCAGCGGCAGCACCATCAGCCACTGCAAGCCGAACCGCGCCGCCAGGCGGCCTGCCTTGTCGAGCGCATGGCGTCCCTGCGGGCTGCGGGCCCACAGGAAGCACGGCAGCAGCACGAAGGTCAGCACCAGGACGTAGGCCAGGAACCAGAGATGGTGCCAGCTCACGTTGCCGTTGGGGTAAGGACCGCCCTGGAAAGCCTGGGGCAGCCAGTCGAAGAACGAGCCGGTGAACTGGCCGCGATAGAGGCGCTCGAGGTAGATCTGCGGCGGCACGATCACGACCATGCCGAACGCCAGCGGCAGCAGCAGCCGCTTCACCCGATCGCGGGCGAAGGCAGCCGGCGTGCGCGATCCCAGCGCCAGCATGATGGCGGCGCCCGACACCAGGAATATCAGCGGCATGCGCCAGCGGTTCACGAACCGCATGCCCTCGCGCAGCCAGTCGATGCTGTCCGCGCTGGTGAGGTGCCAGCTCCAGCCCGACCAGGCCATGCCGGCGTGGTAGGCGATGAGAAGGCCGAAGGCCAGGACGCGGAGCCAGTCGAGATCGGCACGGCGGGAGACGGACATGGGGCACCTCGTGAAGAGGCCTTTTGTCTATCCTCCAACTCCTTGATTTGGCGTCGAATTGTGACGACCGGCGAGAATTCTGGGACGACCGGCGTGGCCAACGGGACGTCCGGTTACGGGAGCGCGGGCCTCTGGCCCGCCTCATCCTCAGCGGAGCGCGGACCGCGGGCGTCCCGCCCGCTCATGATCATGATT
>NZ_BKAJ01000265.1 GCF_007992495.1 Reyranella soli | reverse complement strand
TCCTGGAACTCACCACGCATCGATCATCCTCCACGCGACACCAGGCTAGCGAATCACCATTCCCAAATCCGCGGTAACTTTTTCAGCAAACTGCTAGACGAGATACACGACCGAGGAGGCAGCCAAGAGGATGATACTGACAATAAGGCCGACGACTACTACTCGTTGCTCGGCGTCATCGAGGCTCGCAGTAAAGATTTCCCGTCATACATGGTCCGTTCGCCTTTCGGACAAGGTGTCTGGGTTTGTAGGGGCAACCGCCTCAACAACGAGGCGAGGGAAGGCGGTCTCGAAGTTCACGACGTTCGGTTATTTTCAGCAGGATGCGTGTCCAGAGGTGTGAACTAGCGCGCATTGATTTGGCTCGGCCCAATGCGTCCATGTCGCGACTAATCGCGGAGCCTAGTTTCTCGATCTGGGCCAGCAGCTCGCCTTCACATGTGTCACTTAGTGGGTCACCCAAGACGGGATGCAGTCCTGCTCCATCGTGCGGCTTGGCATGGGCCGCCATCCTTCGCCACATCTCCGCCGCTGATAGCAGGGAGTGGCGGTTGGACGGCAGCGTGGGCGACTCGGCCAGTCGCTCGCATTCATCCGCGTGCTTGAGATATTCTTCGTATGTCATGCATGCCCCCTCGACGCGCGAGCGCGAGCGCACCACGGGCTCTCTCTCGGCCGCTGGCGCTCGATGACGGTTGAAGCCAGCAATAGCTGAGACTAATGACTCGTGAGGCAGCAGGCTGTTCGCTTTAGCACAGGGCCAAGGTGGGGCCCCTGGTACGAGACGTTCAATACTGCACACCCCACGGCAACTGGTTGATCATGCCGCGCATTAAGGATGCGGCACTGTGCTCGCTGTAGAGCAAGCCAGCGACCTTGCGCCGGAACAGGCGCTTGTCCAGGAAAAGCAGGTCGAAGGCATAGAAGACGAGCTGATCGGTTTTACATTCGTCCATGGCTGCCTGGAGCCGGCTGAAGATGGGTACACTGTCTGCAGAGCTCGTCGTCGATGTAGGCGGATTTGACCGGAAGCCGCTGCAGAGCCTCGACCGTGCGTCGGTAGCCAGGCGCGTGAGCTGGGGTTTGATCCACTTGGGCGGCCGCGATGTCGTTCCCACACGAGCAGTGGAGCAGATGGGCTCCAGCGTTGTCGAATCCCCTGCGGCTGGGCTGCGGCGTGGTCGCGAGCAGGTCATTTTCTCTGCAAGTCCAGCCAGGCGCGTGCCCGTCGCAGGCTGTTGAACAGCTTGATGGGCCGGTCGTCGGCGGCGAGTGCACCCAATAGGCGAGCAAATTTTACCGTCTGTTCGGCAGTGCCCACCAGCGCAAGGGCCCCAACAGGCCCCTCTTGGTGATACGCCCTGATCTTGGCGCAGACCGCCAGCAGTTCCTCGCCAGTCATCGTGGACCGTACGGCTCGTCCATCAAACAGCTTGCGGTAAGACAGAGCCTTCGCGCCCGCTAGGGCCTCTAACAGCGCCATAGCGTCAGCCAAGGTGACTTCACCCTCACCAACCCCGGTGAAAAGGCGCTCCTTGGAAGCGATCGTCCAGTACAAAGGCTTGCGGGCCCACCCCGAGAATCGAGCCTAGTGCCTTCGCACGAATTATTGCCATGAGAGCTAATCGCAATTTCGCGGACCAGGGCACGAATGCGTGGTTTGGCTGCCGGGAGGCTCGATTCTGCGCCCTCAGAAACCTAAGCACGACCTTTTCCAATTTGCGGATGAACGGGGAAGGGGGCGCCGCGCAGTACGCGCGCGAGCTCGGCTCGACGTGAGATAAGGTGCGAAGCAGGTGGCGCGTGGTGCGCTCGACCGTGCCGCCTTGCCCAGAAATCGAGATCTTTGCCGGCCAGCTCTGCGCCCTGATTGCTGAGCGAACCTCCTGCTTGGCCGAACGAGCCTTTTGAGCGCGGAGTCTGAGGCGACGCTGCTTTGCCTTGAGCCGACGTTTGCGCGGGTTTCTCATGGCTTCCTCGTCTCCCGAGACGACCCAGAACCAGGAACTGATGCAAGGCCGGACAGCGCCTTGGGTGTAGGGGGGCTACAGACGCGCCGGCCTCCCACGACTGCACCGGGTGTGGGAACGCAGGAGAAGCGAGGAAAACGCGGACCTGCATTAGGCTCAGTCACTAGAAGCGACGCCGCAACGGCACTTGGGTTCCCGGCGCCAGCGGATTAACCCGCCTGGGGTGGGCGATCTATTCCGCTCAGAACAAAGGAAGATCAGGCCGTTAAAGCAGCAAAGGTTTGGATCGCCTGGGGAGAGCACAACGGGGCCGAAGCCCACTTTTGTTGGGGAGGAACGGTACGGATTGACCGTACCGCCCACACTCCCACTTAGAGGTGCAAAGCTACTCGGCCAGCACCTCTTCCCACACGCACTGACCGTGCCCTATGCGCCGCGCTGCGGGAAGACGAATCTCTGCCAAACCGAGTAGCGCTTTTGGGGTACCACCGTTGCTTGGCCCATCGGCCACCGTCTGCCTCTGAAGGACACACACCGCGGCACTTAGCAGTGTTAACCAACACATGCTCTGGCTTCCCATTCAGGGCAGGCGGGTGGTTGTGTCCTTGGGAACGACCGCAGTGCCCCACACCACTGTTCGTGCGGTCAGAAAAGGCCGCCCGGGCCCGCCTCTCGTTGTCACAGTAAACCGATTACAGTGAGGCGTCGCCTAGGGCCGCACCTGGGGTGCGGGTTAAAGTTTAACCCACACTCTGCCAAGCGGGGCGAGGGGCTTAAGCCGGCGTCATCTTAGCCTTGATGCGCTGCACTGTCCCAGAACCCACCTCCCATTCGCGGACGATCATGAGTATCCCCTTATCGCCCCGCTGTAGAGCCTTCCGGATACGCTCCTCGGTCCTGTAATCGGTCCTGGGGCGACCCCGCGCCGCCTCGCTTGGGTTGTTATCAATCGGGCGGTGCTAGTCGTCGGGCCGCAATGTCGCCGATCTTCACGAATACAAGCCCGCAAGTCGTTCGCTTATGTCTCCCCCCGAGACGCGTTCTGCGAACGGTCAGGCCCCGCACAGGCGAACAACCCTGTGCGGGGCCGCTTGCCATAGGCGGCGCCCCTCAAAGGCTGGCGGACAGATTTCTGCCAGCGGCGGGCGGTGCTGGGCATACGAATTGCGCAACTAATCGTGGCCCGTGCATGCTCGGGCGCAGCGGTGTGGGCGTCCAAGGGTTTAGCGGAGATGCTTCGGCTCAGTAGAATAACCCTATATAGCATAGCGGTGGTGCTCGACGTGGCACTCCATGGCGGTGAGCGTTGGGTGCGCCGAGCCGAGATCAGCGATCGGCAGCGCGTTCCCCCACGGTATATTGAGGAAGTCCTGCGTGCTTTGGTGCGGGCCGGCATTTTGGACGGCAAGCGCGGGCGCTACGGCGGCTATCGGTTGCGTCGCGAGCCGCGATGCATAACTCTGGGCGAGATCGTGCGGGTGGTGCGGGCGTTGGAGGTCGAGATCGAGTCCTTTAACCCCGACACTGCCTCACCGTTGGCCTATGAGGTGGTTTGGCCGGCTTGGAAGAAGGTGCAGGACGACTTGATGGCGCAGCTTAATAACCTGACCATCGGCGATCTCTGCCAAGGCGTGGTCGAAGGAGCCCCCGACCAGACTGCGAGGCAGCCGGCCGCAGTGTGAAGACACTAGCTGCGGGGCCGGTTTTCAAAAGATCGGCCCGGCGGGTGTCAGAAGCACCTGCCGGACCTAACCGCGAATTCGGGTCCGCAGGATCCAGAATCTGCCCGACGGCGGGGCGTTTGCGTGTGGCGAATCGGCGGGCCAATGGCTGGCGGCCCCGCGGGGAGAGAAAAGACCGGCGGACACCCCGGAGTAAGTTGAGCATCCGCCGGCCCCCTTGGGGGCTATTGCAAGCAGTACTGGGGGTACCGTTTTTGCTCCAAGGGAGCGCGCCAGATAGCGCAAGGCCCGGGCGCAAGGCATTGATCGATGTCAAAAAGTTGACGGCCGCGAGCAGACGCGCGCTGGCGAGATTTTAGCAAACGGCGCGGCGATGCGAAGAAATCCTCCGCCGCGGCGAAAGCGCACCCGCCCAGCCCTCTCGATTGGCCATGTAATCAATCCGCCGCGTCGTTCGCAGCCGACGGCACTTCGAGTCGCTCGGCGACCTTGATCAGGTCGTTGCCGAAGGACCGCAAGCCATCGGGACTCACGTTGCTATGCTTGCCGAGGCCGACGTCTTGATCCGTCGGCTGCCAGATGACCTGGCCATCTGGGGTCACGGCGACGACCAGGTGCGGGAACTCGATCCCGTGCTCCTTGAGCCGCTTCCTCGAGGATTCGGGGTCTGTCATCGGGCGATCCTTACTCAGTCAAGAGCCTGGCTCCTGATCAGTCGGGCGCAAACGAAGCGGCCCCACACCCTCATGCTGGAGGTGTGGGGCCTGACCGTTGCATCGTCGCCGCTCTGTTTGGGGAGAGCCGGCCAACGGCGAGGGACAAGCATATGTCGGCCCGCAAGCCTCAAACCTGAGAACGTATTGGTTACCTCTGATGCGCTCGGGGTCGGCCGTCGCCCCCGGCACCGACCTTCAGGCGAGGACCTGCCAAAGGCGCACGGCAAGCCACGCCAAGAACACGGCAGCGGCCTCGATCTCGATTGCGATGCCGGCGTTAATCCTCTTCATCGGGAACTTCGTCGGCACCTGATCTACGCCTTAGCGGGTGTTGCTACTGCCGCCCTCCTCTACTGCCTGTTGAAGGGCTGAGGCCTCGCCTGCCTGCCGGACGGTCGCCTTAAGGGACACGCGGAAGCTCGCCGAGCACGTCAAATCATCCTTCGCCTGGGCTAGGAGCTTTTGAGCGACAGACGTGCGTGCGCTGCAGCGCGCGCGCATGCGGCACCTTTTGCTGTCAGTGCAGGCCGATGTGTAGTGCATTAGCTCAGGTGATTGTTCCCTTGTCGGCGCCATTCGATACGACATTTCCTGAGGGCATTGGTGGTACTTCTCCTTTCTAAGGCCGCCTCTGCCAGCGCTGCGACTAGCTTAGTGATCGGGGGGCAGAACCTGGCTCAAGAACTCCGGCGCACTCCCGATGTGACGGTTCCGCTGCTCAAGACCATCCGCAAGGATGCGCCGAAAGCCCTGTGCACCATGCGCAGCAGCGGCGTCGCCGCCAACGTCATGATCAATCGCGAGAGGCCGCCGTTCGACGACCCGAGGATTCGCCGCGCCATGGCGCTGACCGTGGATCGCCAGGCGTTCATGGACATCCTCAACGAGGGGCAGGGGCAGATGAGCGGTGCCATGCTGCCGCCGCCCGACGAGTCAGTGGGGGCTGACGCTGGAAATGCTGAAATCGATCGTCGGCTACGGCGACGTCGCCAAGGCGCGCGAAGAGACTCGCGCCCTGATGAAGCAGGCCGGCTACGGGCCGGACAAGCCGCTCGAGATCAAGGTCAGCACGTGCAGCATCTCCGTGTTTCGCGACCCGGCGGTGATCCTCATCGATCAGCTGAAGCAGATCTGGATCGAGGCGGAGCTCGAGGTCCTCGACACCGCGGTCTACTACAACCGCGTCTTCACGAAGGATTTCTTCGTGGCGATGAACTACAACGGCAGCGCGGTCGATGATGCTGACGTCACCTTCTCAGAGGACTATGCCTGCGGCTCTCTGCCTACTACGACGGCTACTGCAATCCCAAGATGACGACGCTGTTCGAGGCGCAGTCGCAGGAAGTCGACCAGAAGAAGCGCCAGCACATGGTTTGGGAGATCGACCGGCAGCTTCAGGAGGACATCGCCCGTCCGATTGTCTCCAACCAGATTGCCGCCGGCTGCTGGCACCCCTACGTCAAGAGCTACACCATCCAGACTAACAGCATCTACAACGGCTGGCGCTTCGAGGACTTCTGGCTCGATCGCTAGACGAAGGACATGATGTCGGCGCGTCGGTTGGCAACGCGGCGCGCGACTCCGTCTCGCTCCACTTCCTTGCTCCGCCTTCTGCCGGTAACGTAGCGCCTACGGTCAAGTCGAGTGGCGCATGACAACAGGGAGAGCAGACATGTCCATCGTGGTAATGGGGGGTGCAGGCTTTATCGGCCGGCGCATGATCCCCCTTCTGGTCGCCGCCGGCCATAACATCACCTGTATGGATATCGATGTCTCCGGTGCGAGAGCTGCTTTCGCGCGCTGGGGCGACAAAGTCACCGTCAGGCGTGGCGACGTGACCCAGTTCGACGACGTCATTGGCGCGGTTCAAGAAGCCCGCGCCGAACGGGTGATCAACCTTTCCTACTTTATTGGCGAACTCGCTCCCCACGATGCTTTCAAGCTCGATATCCAGGGCATGGACAACTGCTTCGAGGCGGCGCGCCGTTGCGGCGTCAAACACACTGTCTTCGCCAGCTCGGTCGCTGTCAGTGGCCAGCAGTCCGCGTTTGGCGAGCGCCTCGTCGATGAGACCGACGAGCGAGGCGGCGAGACGCAGTACGCGGTCAACAAGATCATCAACGAATGGCAGGCTCACGATTACCGACGCGCATACGGTATGGCGATTACTTGTATCCGTCCGGCCAATGTAACGGGTCCCGACAAGAAGTTCGGCTCGATTGATCATGTGAATTGCATGTGCCAGCCGGCACGCGGGCAGTCCGTGAGTTTTCCGTACGCCGACACGATGCGATGCGTTATTCACGTCGAAGACATGGCCGAAGCGTTCGCGCGGGTACTGCTTGCCGACAGGCCGAAACACAGCACTTACAATTCCGGCGGGATCACGGTCAGCCTGGGCGAATTGGCGACCTTGGTGCGCGAATTCCTGCCCGATGAAGGTCGAGCCTCCGGAAGGCGAAGCGATGCGGCGAAGCGGGCCTTTCCGCGGTGATGTGCCGTCGCCGGAAAAGAGCCTGCATTTCTGGCACAACAATTTTGGCAAGCGCAGCATCGTCGTCGATCTAGACAAGCCCAACGGGCAGGAAGCGTTCGTCCAGCTCGCGTCCGCAACCGAAGCGGTCTTGTCACTTCGCGAGCGCGGCCTTTTCCATCACCGCGGCTCCGACCGCTTCCGCACCCTTGATTCACTCAAGTTGAATTCTCGTGCCGCCTGCGGCACAGTCGGCGGTCAGCAGGTGGTGATTTTCTGCAAGATGACTGAATGCGCTCATAGTGGCTTTTGCAACGGCCGTGCTCGCGAGTACATCGACGTTCGCTTGCGATATCGGTCCTCAGACAAAACTCGATCCGAAGGACCGGACGGTCCTGATATCGCTCGGTAAGGCCATCAACGCACAAGAACTGGTTTAAAGGCACACCCGTCGCTGCGCTTTTCTCCGAACCATCGGGCGTGCTAACGCTCAACGCATCCGACACCAAAACATTGTCTAAAGCCCTGGCTGGCTTACGCAAGGCCACGGCCTGCCGCGCCGACAGGGTCACGATGGAGAGAATCCTCGAAGATGACACTCCTGGCATTAGATTTCTCAAGCAGATCGAGGGATGCTTGGCCGACGCTTGCGTTGACAATAAGTAATAAAGACGACGGCCATGCTGGCGTCGCACCCCGGGCGACCAGCCGACGGTTGGCTTAGCAGGCCAGGGTGGCGGCAGAAGTCAATATTCTGTCGCCGCTGATCAAGGAGACCAACACCAGCGTCTGCTAGATCGCGACGCCCAAAACGAACAGGGAGGGATCGCGCAGCCTTGTAGCGCGCGGCCGCATGGGCGTGGTCGGTCATCAGCCCCGACCGACTTCCTTGCCATAAGTCAAACCCACAAGGCTGCGGTATATAAACCGTCAAGACTGTCCATTTTGGCCCACGTTCGAGTTGCCGATCAGAACGTGACGAGCGCCGCACAAGAACATAAAAACGAGTCCGCTTTATC
>NZ_BKAJ01000264.1 GCF_007992495.1 Reyranella soli | reverse complement strand
AGAAGACAAAGATATGAGCGGACCTGGAGGTCCGCGGTCCGGCAAGACTAGAACTTCTCCACCCACGGCCGGACCTCTATCTCCCAGCTCCAGGCGCTGCGGTGTTGCTGCAGCGTCGCCCAGTAGGTCTCGGCGATGGCGTCGGGATCGAGCAGGCTGTCCGGCGCGTTGTCCGGCACCGGGCGCGCCTCACTCCGGATGCCGCCATCGATCACGAAGTGGGCGACATGGATGCCCTTGGGTGAAAGCTCGCGCGCCATCGATTGGGCGAGGCCGCGCAAGGCGAACTTGCCCATGGCGAAGGTGGCAGAGAGCGCGAAGCCCTTCACGCCCGCCGTGGCGCCGGTCAGGAAGATGGCGCCGTGCGACTTGGGCAGCATGCGCTTGGCGGCCTGCTGCGAGACCAGGAAACCGCCGAAGGCGCTGATCTCCATGGCGCGCTTCACGTCGTCGGGCGCCAGATCGACCAGGGGCCCGCGCACGCGATTGCTCGCATTGTAGACCACGACGTCGGGCGTGCGCCCCTTGGCGTCGAGGGTCTCGAACAGGCCGGCAACCTCCTTCGGATCGGCGCCGTTGCAGGCATAAGCCTCCGCCCCGGTCTCCTTGACCAGCGCGGCGAGCTTGTCGGTCTGTCGGGCGGCCATGGACACGGCCAGGCCGTTCCTGGTGAAGAGCCGGGCCAGCGAGGCGCTGAGGCCAGGGCCGGTACCGACGATAAGCGCAGAGCGGTATTGGGTCTTTTGCATAGGGTCTCCTCGTTGCCGCGGATTCCACGCAGGTATAGGCTTCTGCGCAATAGGGCACACGCAAATGTGCCTCAGGGAAGGAAATAGCCATGGACCAGGCAAAGCCGGTCGGCCGCATCGACGTCATCTCCGACGCGATCTGCCCATGGTGCTACATCGGCAAACGCCATCTTGAGAGCGCTCTCGAGATCCTCGCCAAGCAGGGCCTGCACTTCACCGTCGCCTGGCATCCGTTCCAACTCAATCCCGACATGCCGCGCGAGGGCGTCGACCGGGCCCAGTACCGCCTCGCCAAGTTCGGCAGCGCCGAGCGCTCGCGCCAGATGGACGAGCGCATCACCGAGACCGCCGCCACCATAGGCCTGGAATTCCATCTCGATCGCCTGACGCGCACACCCAACACGCTCGATGCCCATCGCCTGATCCGGCTGGCTGGCCAGAAGGGCGTGCAGGACGGCGTCGTCGAGGCGCTGTTCGAGGGCTACTTCTGTAACGGCGCCGACATCGGCAATGCCGAGGTGCTGGCCCGGCTCGGCGTCGAGGGCGGGCTGGAGCGCGACGACATCACCGCCATGCTGCAGAGCGACGCCGGCCTCAAGGAAGTCACCGCGGCCGACCAAATGGCGCGCAACGCCGGCATCCAGGGCGTGCCGAGCTTCGCCCTGCAGGGCCATGTGCTGTTCTCCGGCGCCGTGCCGGCCGACGAGATGGCCCAGGCCTTCCGCCGCGCCTGGGAAATCCTGAGGAACCGCGCCGCTTAGTTTCCGCCGCGAGTGGTCATGGTCGGCGCGGAGACCGGCCCCTTCACCGTCACCACGTAGTCCGCCGGCCCCCGCCGGCCGGCGTCGAGCGCGATCGTGGTGTCGGTGGTGGCTGCCATCAGGCTGGTGTGGCTGGTGATCGTGGCGACAGCGTTCTGGCCTTGCACCTTTTGATTGATGAGCGACACCGTGCCATTGGCGATCGTGATCTCGCCCGCGATGCTGCTCTGCTGGTTGACGAACGCCGCCAGCACGGCCGAGTTGAAGCCCATCTCGGTGCTGAAGATGCTGCCCACGCCGGTCGCGAACGATGCGAAGCCCAGCGAACCCTTGGTCGCCATCGGAAAGAGCAAGCCGCTGACCTGGCCACGGCCGGTGAGCGTGTCGCGGATCTCCTCGGTCGTCCGGCCGCTGCCCTGGACGGAGATGTCCATGACGTTGATCTTGCCCTCGATCGCCACCGTCAGGTTATCGTTGCCGAAGCTGTTGGTGCCGGCGGTGCCGCGCAGCATCTCGCCGAAATAGATGCCCTGCAGGCTGCCCTTGAGGTCGACGGCCAGGGCATTCTTGGTGGCGTCGATCGTGCCGTTGAAGTCGACGGCGCCGCCATAGAACTGGCCGGTGAGCTTGGCGATGCTGAGCACGCCGTTGCGCAGCTTCGCTTCGAGGTCGGCGTACGTCACCCTCAGCGAGGCGACCTGCGTAGCGCTGGTTTCCAGGTTTACGGTGGCGTCGAAGCCACGCAACGCCGAGAGGTCGATCGGCTTGTCGGTCGCCGCTCCGAGCGTCCGCGATGCCGACACAGGCGCCGACGAAGGCAACGGCCGCGGACCTGGCGACACGCCCAGCCAATCGTCGAGATCGAGCGTGCCGGGGACGCGCAGATTGACGCTGATGTTGGGCCGCTCGCCCAGCGTGGCATCGACATGCCCGGTCATGGCCGTGCCGAGCGCCGTGAGACTGCCATCGAAGGCCAGGCGCTGGCCGTCGCCCTTGACAGCGCCGGCGGCCGAAGCCGCGCCGATGGTGGTTGATTGGCCGGTCGCGGCAGCGACCAGCCGGCCGGCCTCCTGGCTCTGCAGATTGAAGCTCGGGAACTCGAAACGGAAAGCGCTGCCGAGCGCCAGCGCACCGGCGACACTCACCGTGCTGCCGAGCAGCGTCGCAGTGACGCCGCGCAGGGCGAGCGCGTGCAGGGTGCCGACGACGTTGCCGCTGGCCGACGCCGCGCCGAGCTTGCCGTTCGCGGCCTTCGGCAGGCCGGCGTAGCCCACGACCTTGTCGGCGTCGGGTAGCGTGGCGTTGAAGGCGAGGTCGTAGCGAGGTGCGGTGGCAAAGTCCGTCACCGTTCCCTTCGCATCCGCCTTGCCGCCGAAAAGATCGGCGACCTTGAAGGCAGTCACTTTCAGAAGGTTGCCCTGCATCGAGGCATCACCCTCGACGCCGCCCAAGGTCAGCTTGCGAATGGTGAGCTTGGTAACCTTGGCCTTGAGCGCGAAGACCGGTGTCGCCGGATCGGGCGGCGGCGGCGCGGCGGGAATGAGTGTCGCGATCGCACCATTCACGCCGCCGGTCGCTGCGGTAGCGGCCGACGGTGTGGCCGCATTGCCCGGCAACGGCGTGAGAGGCGCGCTCGGCGCCGACCGCGGCACGGCCGGCAGGTAGGCATCAAGGTCTAGACGGTCGGCCTGCAGGGTCGCCGCGAGCGCGAGCGGTGGGCCGAGCGCCACGCTGCCGCTGCCCGTCACGCGCTCACCGTCCAGCTCGGCCACCATGTCGACAATCTGCACACTGTTGCCCGCGACGGCGATCTTGCCCTTGAGGTCGAGGCGCTGGAGCTTGTCCGATGGCACGCTGGAAGGATCGATCCCGAGCCACGCCAGCGTCTCGCGCAGCCGCGGCCCCGAGACGCTGAGTGCGCTGGCGGTCGCCTGCGCGCGCATGTCTCCCGGCAGCACGGCGCTGAGCTGCGGCACGGTGATCACGCCCTTGTGGATCTCCAGCGCCACCGCGACGTCGCGCACCATGCCCCCGCGGTACGTGACTTCCGCCACGTCGAGTGCCAGCGACACGTCCATCGCGACGGGGAACGGTGAAAGCGAGGCGGGCTTGCCCGGCACCGGCGCCTTGGCTGGAGAGTCCTTGCCGGGCGCCTGGGCGCTGGGCTGTGCCGGCAGGAAAACCTGCGGCCTGGCAAGCAGCGCCAGCCATTTCTCCAGATCGATCTTGGGCAAGGCGATGCGTCCCTGCAGGGACGGCGCGGCCCCCTGCTCCAGCGCCAGCGTGCCTGATGCGGTCTCCGCACCCATCGTCATCCTGAAATCGGTGACGGCAAGCCGCGTCGGCGTGAGCTCGATGCCGCCGTCGAAAACGAATCGGCCCGCGACCGAGCCGTCGAACTTGGGGACCGCCTGACCGCCGGCGCGCACGATCGCGGCGACAAAGTCGGTGAGAACGCCGGTCGTCACCGAGAGGTGGCCCTTCAACTCGGCTTTGACGTTGAGCTCGCTGATGCGCCCTTTGAAGTCGAGCGTGCCGCTCAGCACTTGCAAGGCAAAGGACAGGTCGTGACCGTCCGCCTTGCGCTCGCTCATGCTGATGTCGAGCGACAGCGGCACGCCGTTGACCGTGGCCTTGCCGGAAATGGTGAGCGGCCCCTGCAGCGAACGGACCCGGGCCGTCGCTTCGACCTGCTCGGCCTTGATGGTCTGTCGCGTTTGCGGATTGGTGTAGCTCAGCGTGCCCTGCACGACCTTGAGCTCGCCGATCGCCAAGTGGAAGCCCTCGGCCGGCGCGCCTTCGGCCTGGCTGGCGCCGGCGCCCGGCTTGAACTGCCAGTTGGGCACGCCGTCGGCGTCTGTCTCGAGCACGATGGTCGGCTGGTAGAGGGTGAGTTGGCCGATCTCGACCTCGCCGCGCAGCAGCGCCCACCAGGACGGCGAGGCGCCGATCCAGCGCACGTCGACCATCTGGGCGCCTTCGCCGCCCGCTGCATTGGCGAAGCGAACGCGCTGGGCACTGATCCTCGGCACTGGCAGCATCCTGAGCCGCATCGGCCCTTCAATTACCAGCTCGCGGCCGGTCGCCTCCTTCACGGCCTGCACCAGGGCGGGCTTGTAGGCGTCGACGTCGACGAGATAGGGCGCAGCGATGGCCGCAGCCAGCAGCGGGCCGAGCAGCGCCGCCACAGCCCACGCGATCCTTCTGCCCACCGACATTGCCATCGACCCGGTACAACGTCCGGCCGGCCACCTGGATGCCGGCCCGAAACGACCTTCAGCCTGCCGTACGCGGCGATGGCCGTCCATTCCGGAGAGGGATCTCGACGTCCATCAATCGGCCGAAATCATCAGGCGAACCAGTGGCGCGGACGGAACCAGCGAAGCTTGGTAGCATTGCCGGCAACAGAAACGACACAGGGACCGCGGTATGGCTGACATTGCCTTCGGCTTCCAGGCCGCGCCGGCCAGCGACGTGCACAAGTCCGACCAGGCGCTGTATCGCGAGGTCATGGAGGATTGCGCGCTCGGCCGGAAGCTCGGTTACGACGCGGCCTGGCTGCTCGAGCATCATTTCAGCGACTACTACCCGACGCCGAGCCCGCTGCTGTTCATGGCGCACATCGCGGCGGCTTTTCCCGACCTGTCGCTCGGCACCTCGGTGCTCGTGCTGCCGTGGTACCACCCGCTGCGGCTGGCCGAGGAGATCGCCATGCTGAACGGCATGACGACCGGCACGCTGCATCTCGGCATCGGCCGCGGCACGGCCAAGATGGAATACGACGCCTATAACGTCGACATGAACGAGGCGCGGGCACGCTTCGCCGAATGCTACCGCATCGTCGAGAAGGGCCTGGCCGGAGAGCCCTTCACCCATGACGGCCGCTTCTGGAAGATCGACAAGCCGATCCGGCTCAGGCCAGACCCCGGTGACAAGAAGGTGCGCTTCTATGGCGCCATCGGCAGCCCGGCCAGCGCCGAGGTGATGGGCGATCTCGGCGTGGCGCCGATCTGCCTGTCGACCTTCCCCGACAAGCTTCTGGCCAAGATCCTCGAGCGCTGGTCGGCGCGTGCCGGCGCCGCCGCGCGCGACGCCATCCTGCCGATCTCGGTGAAGATGTTCATTGCCGACACCGACGAGGAGGCGCGGGCGCTCGGCCGCCGCTACTACCCGCCCTACTTCGACCTGCAGTGCGCGCACTACGAGTCCGACGCCAACCCGTGGGCCGACATCCCCGAGTACCAGGACTTCAGCCGCATGTTCGCCAACCTGCGCAAGCTCACCGACCCGGCCGAGCTGGCGCCGTTCATGGACTCGAACCTGGTGGGCAGTCCGGCGACGATCTGCCGGCGCATCGACCAGCTCGCCGCCCTCGGCTTCAACTACTTCATGGTGTCCTGCGCCACTCCCGGCACGCCGATCGGGCTGCGCCAACGCATGATGACTCGCTTCGCCGAGGAGGTGTGCCCAAAGTATTCGCAGTCGATGCGCCGCAAACAAGCGGCCTGAGGGGGTGTAACGACTAGTTGATTGCACTGGAGGCCTTCATCCTCGCCGCAAGTTGTATCTTTTGTTTCTTCAATTACTCTTTTGATCGGTTCACCTGATATTGGTTGCGGCGACAGGATCGGGTGCGTGGGATGAAGGTCGGCAAGCGGCAGGCGCGGCACGCCTTGCCCGGCAGGGCATTGCGAGGCCTGATGCCCGTATTGAGCACACGCGCTGGACGGACGGCCGTGCTGCTTGTCGGCATCGTGTTCGCATTGCTGTGCTTTGCCGATGCTGCGCTGGCGCAGAAGCGCGGCGGCGTGCTGCGCATGTTCCAGCGCGACAACCCGCCGAGCACCTCGATCCACGAGGAGTTCAGCCCGGCCACCGTCGTGCCCTTCATGCCGGTGTTCAACAACCTCGTCATGTTCGACCCATCGGTGCCGCAGAACAGCGACAAGTCGATCGTGCCCGACCTCGCCGAATCGTGGAGCTGGAACGAGGACAAGACCGAGCTCACCTTCAAGCTGCGCCGCGGCGTGAAATGGCATGACGGCTGGGCCTTCACCGCCGCCGATGTCGAATGCACCTTCAACCTGCTGACCGGCCGGGCGCGCGACAAGCTCAAGAACAATCCGCGCGGCAGCTGGTACGGCAACATCAACTACGTGCGCGGCAGCAACGACTACGAAGTCACCATCCATCTCAACCATCCGCAGCCCTCGCTGCTGACGTTGCTGGCGTCCGGCCTGTCGCCGATCTATCCCTGCCACATCCCGGGCGCGCAGATGCGGCAGAAGCCGATCGGCACCGGGCCCTTCAAGCTCGAAGCGTTCAAGCAGTTCGACAGCGTCCGGCTGGTGCGCAATCCCGACTACTTCAAGCCCGGCAAGCCGCACCTCGATGGCATCGAGTTCTACATCGCTTCCAGCCCGTCGACGGCCCTGCTGGGCTTCGTCGCCGGCCGCTACGACATCACCTTCCCCTGGGAGGTGACGATCCCGCAATTGCGCGACGTCCGCCGCCAGTCACCGCGCGCGGTCTGCGAGACGACGTCGATGAACAACAACACCAACATTCTGGTGAACCGCGAGACCGCGCCCTTCGACAAGCCGGACATCCGCCGCGCGCTGTCGCTGGCGCTCGATCGCAGGGCCTTCATCGCCGCCAACGAGGGCGACGGCCAGATCGGCGGCACCATGCAGCCGCCCAGCGACGGCATGTGGGGCCTGTCGACCGACCGGCTGGCCACCGTGCCGGGCTACGGCCCCGACGTCGAGAAGAACCGCGAGGATGCGCGCGCCATCATGGGCCGGGCAGGCTTCGGCCCGGAGAAGCGCATGCGCACCAAGGTGCAGACGCGCGCGCTCTCGCTCTATCGCAATCCCGCAGCCATCCTGGTCGACCAGCTGCGCGAGATCCATATCGACGCCGAGCTCGACGTCGTCGAGGCCTCGCAGTGGTTCCCGCGCCTCGCCCGCAAGGACTACACCATCGGTCTCAACACCACCGGCAACGGCGTCGACGATCCCGACCAGGCGTTCTTCGAGAACTTCTCCTGCCGCTCGGAGCGCAACTACAACGGCTACTGCAACGGTGAGATCGAGCGCCTGTTCGAATTGCAGTCGTCCGAGGCCGATCACGACAAGCGCAAACAGATGGTGTGGGAGATCGATGCCAAGCTGCTGGCCGACGGCGCGCGGCCGACCATCATGTGGAACCGCAGTGCCACCTGCTGGCAGCCCTACGTCAAGGGCTACGTCGCGCAGGTGAACAGCATGTTCAACGCCTTCCGCTTCGAGGACGTCTGGCTGGATCGTTGAGCAGCCAGGCTCAACGCGTCGTTGTCTCTGTCTCATGCTCCTCTCCCCCGCTAGGGGAGAGGTTGGGTGAGGGGGATG
>NZ_BKAJ01000263.1 GCF_007992495.1 Reyranella soli | reverse complement strand
GGGGGGGGGGCTTCGAAGATTGTCTGTAACCCCCTCTCCCAACCTCTCCCCCTAGCGGGGGAGAGGAGCATGAAGGGGTGTTGTCGCTTCAACTACTCGGCCGCCAGCGGCAGCCGGTTCCTCTTCAGCAAGCCGAGCGGGCTCTTGGCCGTCTGCAGCTTCTCGGCATAAGCGTCGAGCCAGTCCTGCTCGACCGGTGCCACGAACGCACCGCCGCGCGCGCCGAGGTAGATGTCGGGATTGTCGACGGTCGCCGGCACCTTCTTCTCGTTCATCAGCTCCTGCGCGGCCTGGATGCAGCGCTTGCGGGTGATGGCGATCATGCGATCCGACGGCGCCAGATGCTCGAGGCTGCGATCGACGACCTCGCCCATGCACTCGATCATCGCCTGATCCTGCCGGCCGATGCCCTGAATGCCGGTGTAGTTGACGTTCTTCTGCATGTCGCGGTCGATCAGGTAGTCGTTCGCGCGGTTGGCCTTCAGGCGCCACCGGCCGAACCAGTCGTTGGTGTTCGGCAGATACTCGACGTCCGGCTTCAGGCCGGGAATCCAGTCGCCGTTCTTCAGCAGTTCGAGCGGACGTGTCTTCTGCTTCCAGGTGAGGTTGTAGGTCATGGTGTGGGTATCATCCATCGGCACGTTCAAGGTGCAGGCGACCTGATCCTCGAAGAAGCCGTTGGGCGTCAGCGTGATGAACGGGAACATGAAATGAGCGAACCGGTAGTAATACTGGCCCGGCTCGGCCGGCCGATAAGCCGTGTACATGGTGCCCCACTCGGTCTCGGTCGACTTGTAGTCCGGCGCACGGTCGCCCACGCCCCACTTGTGGATCGTGTCGGGCGAGACGTCGTCCATCGTCAGCCCGCCGACATGCAGGAAGCCGAAATGCGAGGTGTCGATGTCGCCCTCGAGCGACTGGAACCAGTTGCACTCGCGCATGTGAACGCGGGTGAAGCGCTCTTCCTCGGGCAGCATCAGCACTTCGATATTGGGCAGCGGTGGCGCTTCCTTGCGGCTGCCCATGTAGGTCCAGACGAAGCCCGCGCGCTCCACCACCTTGTAGGACTTGGCCTTGATGCGGCTCTTGAAGTCTTGTGCCGGCGGCACGTTCGGCATGTCGACGCAGTTGCCTTCGACGTCGAACTTCCAGCCGTGATAGACGCAGCGCAGGCCGCCTTCCTCGTTGCGCCCGAAGAACAGCGAGGCGCAGCGGTGCGGGCAGCGATGTTCCATGATGCCGACGCGGCCGTCGGTGTCGCGGAAGGCGATGAGCTGCTCGCCGAGCAGCATCAGCCGCATCGGCTCTCCGTCGGATTTCAGCTCCGAGGAAAGACAGGCGGGAATCCAGTATTCCCGCATCAGGTTGCCCATGGGCGTTCCGGGACCTGTACGAGTCAGCGTCTCGTTGGCGGCGGCTGTGAGCATTGGCTTCCTCCGGTGTGTACGTACAGCGTACTATTGTACGATTAGCTTACATCTCCTCTTTTGAGCCGACAAGCCTCAGGGGCAACAGATTGCGCCTGTGCCGGCGACCGGCCAACGCCAGATCCCTGTTTGCATCGATTTTCGCGGCGGGCTAAGGCATCGCCCATGCCTCGATTGAATGCGAAAGATGCTGCCAGGCGCCAAGCAGCCGGGCACGGATCTCATCATGTCGAGGCGTTGGCCCGTGGCCTCGCGGTCATACGCTCCTTCGGCCGCGACCGTTCGGCGATGACATTGAGCGATGTCGCGCGGATGACCAATCTGCCCAAGCCGACGGTACGGCGGGTGCTTCATACACTCGTCGACCTGGGATATGCCGAAACCGACGGCCGGCAGTTCCAACTCGCTCCGGCGGTACTGAGCTTGGCCGCGGCCTACCTGGGCTCCGATCTGGTGTCGACCGTCCTGCAGCCGGTTTGCGAGAAGGTGACGAAGATCACGGGCGAGGCCTGCTTCGTCGGCGTCCTGGACGGGCAGGAGATCGTGATGATCGCCCACGCCTCGACGCGCTTCCCGATCGGCCTCGCCTCACACGTCGGCATGAGGATGCCGGCTTTCTCGACAGCCGCGGGACGCGTGCTGCTGGGGCTGCTGCCCAACGACGAGCTCGATGCACGTCTGAAGGCGGCGCGGCTGAAGGGAAGCACGAAGTTCACGCTGACCGACAAGGCCAAGCTGCGATCGACCATCGTGCGCGGCCGTGCCGACGGCTATTGCATCACCAAGCAGGAAGCGTCGGTCGGCTATTGTGCCGTCGCCGTACCGTTGCGCCGCATCGATGGCAGGGCGGTCGGCGCCATCAGCATTCCGGCGCTTGCTGAACGCTGTGCCGGCGATCCGGAAGTCATGAACACTTTCCTCAAGGTCCTGCGCGACCAAGTCGACGCGCTGGGCCAGCAGCTCATCTAAGGCGCTCGCGCCCAACTCCAATCGCGTCATCGCTCTGCCGACGATCGCGGTGATGCGCCATCATTTCAGCAACGCTTGTCTGCGCCTGTGTGCTTCAAGTCGGCGCCGTTCGCCTCTATAATCGTACCAAAGTACGGTTAGCGTACAAATCTCAGGAGGATGGGCCCATGCTTTCGATGGACAGCAACGACATTCTGACTCGCGTTGGACCGGGCACGCCGATGGGCGAGCTGATGCGCGAATACTGGATTCCCGCCTGCCTGCCGCAGGAGCTGGCGCCGGATGCCACGCCGACGCGGCTGAAGCTGCTGGGCGAGAAGCTGATCGCCTTCCGCGACAGCTCGGGCCGCATCGGCATCCTGGATCATCGCTGTCCGCACCGCTGCGCCTCCATGTTCTTCGGACGCAACGAAGAAGGCGGCCTCCGCTGCGCCTATCACGGCTGGAAGTTCGACGTCGAAGGTAACTGCCTCGACATGCCCAACATCCCGGAAGACCAGCGCTTCACCGAACGGGTCAAGGCCAGGGCCTACAAGGTGGCCGAGCTCGGCGGAATGGTCTGGGTCTACATGGGCAAGCGCGAGGTGCCGCCGCCGCTGCCGGCACTCGAGGTCTTCGGCCTTCCCGAGAACGAGCGCATCGTGATGTGCCACCAGCGCGACTGCAACTGGCTGCAGTCGCTCGAGGGCGACATCGACACCTCGCACTTCGGCTTCCTGCATGTCGGCGCCGTGAAGCCCGACGACGTCGATCCCAAGACCATGCACCGCTGGGGCCTGGTCGACCGCGCGCCGCGCTACCACGTCAAGGAGACGGACTGGGGCACGATGTACACGGCCTATCGCCCGGCCGATCCCGGCAACCTGTTCCATCGCTTCGCCCACTTCGTGTTCCCGTGCTTCGCCATGGTGCCGGACGGTACCTTCAGCAACATGATCCAGGCGACGCTGTCGGTGCCTTTGGACGACAGCCACACCATGACCTACGTGCTCGCCTGGTCTAAGCGCGAGCAGGCGCTGCGCACCTTGAAGGACGGCAGCTCGATTCCCGGCGCGGCGCTCGCTCGCGACTTCCTGCCCACCACCACGGACTGGCTTGGCCGTTGGCGCCTGAAGGCCAACCGCGAGAACGACTATCTGATCGACCGCGAGGAGCAGGCGAGCGGCAAGTCCTTCTCCGGCATCCAGGGGATCGGCCAGCAGGACCAGGCCATGGTCGAGAGCATGGAAGGGCCCGACGAGGGCATCGTCGATCGCAGCTTCGAGCATCTGGCGCCGAGCGACCGCATGATCGCCATCACGCGCCGACGCCTCATTGCCGCCGCACAGGCGCATCAAAAAGATGGCTCTATACCGGCGACCGTGGACCGGCCCGAACTGGTGCGTGGCGCGCGTGGCGGCTCATTCATCGCCTCGGACAAGGTCGATTGGCTCGATGCCTACGCCGAGGAACTGCGCAAGGCGCAGAGCCCCATGGGCTTCCTGCTGCAAGCCGCCGAGTAGCAGCCGGAGCACGCGGAGACGCTGCGCGAAGCGTCTCCTCCGCAGGACGAAGCGCTCCCCAGAGGGCGCTCCTGCGGAGGCAATCGAACAAGGCGACGGCCTAGGAGGAACACGTCATGCAGGACAAGAAATTGCGCTCGTCGCGCCGCGCGATTATTGCCGGTGCTCTCGCCCTCGCCGCTGCGCCGGCCATTCGCCGCGCGTCCGCACAGCCGGCCGCCGGCGTCTCACCGCAGCTTGCCGAGCTCTACGAGAAGGCCAAGCCGGACGCAGAGGTCACGATCTGGGCACCGGGCGCGCCATCGGTCCAGTGGATCCCGGCGGAGTTCGCCAAGCGCTTTCCCGCCGTGAAGGTGAACTGGCTGGGCGACCAGCAGGCGAGCTCGCGGCTGATCGCCGAGAAGCGTGCCGGCCGCCATGCCGTCGACGTCTGGACCTTCTCACTCGGCGGCACGCTCGAAGTCCAGAAGCGCGGCCTGCTGGAGAAGTTCGACTGGCGCCAGTACGGCGCCCAGGATCGCGACATCTTCTGGGACGGCGAGGCCGTGGCCAACCACAACTACGTCTACGCGCCGATTTTCGCCAAGAGCAAGCTCACCAAGGAGCAGGTGCCGCGTGCCTGGGAGGCCCTGCTCGACCCGCAATGGAACGACAAGCTGGTCTCGGACAGCTTCCTGCTGCCGCGGCTCGGCGGGTATCTCGCGATCGACTGGGGATTCGACCGGACCGAGAAGTGGATCAAGACCCTGATCGAGCAACGCAAGCTCCTGGTGGCGACCTCGCCGGTGGCGAACTTCCTGAAGTCGGGCGAGCGCCAGCTCGCCGTCGCCGAGAGCGTCAGCGGGGCCTTCCTGATGAACCGCGACGGGCTGAACGTGGGCTATCAGGTGATGGAGATGGTGCCGGCCACCCAGTTCGTGCTCGGTGCCGTGAAGCAGGCGCCGCATCCCAATGCGGGCAGGCTGCTGATCGCCTGGCTGCTCTCGCCAGAGGCCAAGATGCTCTACGAGGAGCTGGCCGGCCAGGCCGACATCCGCGCCAACTCGAAGTCGCCGCTTGCCCAGGAGATCAAGGCAGCCGGTTCCAAGGTCATCTACGAGGATGTCGAGACGATGAACCAGCGTGCTGAGTACTACCGCAAGCTGGTGGCAATCGTCCGCGGCCAGGGCTAGCGCCGGTGGCGGTACAGGCGGACCAGGCACCGGTCGTCGACGTCGCACGACGCAAGCGCCGACGAGGCCAGCTCGGCCTCGCCGGCAGCATCGTTGTCGCGGGCGCCGCAGCGGCGGCGATCTATCTGGTGATGGCGCCGCTCCTGGCGCTGCTCGCGACGGCCTTCCGCGGCCCGAGCGACCTGCTGCCGTTCGAGCCGGGCGCCCACTGGACCTTCGGCAATCTCATCGACGTCTACGTCAATACGTCGTTGGTCTCGAGCGTGCTGCCGAACACGGCGATCTTCGTCGCCGGCTCGGTCACGGTGACGTTTCTGACGGCATTCACCCTGGCATGGCTGGTCGAGCGTACCGACCTGCCGTGGCGCACCACTCTTTTCACCGCGATCCTCTTTCCGCTTTTGGTGCCGGGCGTCGTCATGGCTTTCGCCTGGACGCTGCTCTTCGCCCCGAATGCCGGCTGGATCAACGTCGCGCTGCGTGGTGTGCTGGGCCTCGGCTCGCCGGGGCCGATCAACATCTTCAGCATGCCTGGCCTGATCCTGTGCCAGGGTATCGCCTCGGTGCCCTTCGTCTTCCTGCTGCTCGGCGCGGCGATGCGCACCATGAATCCGGCCCTGGAGGAGGCCAGCAGCGCCTCGGGTGCGCGTCCGCTGACGACTTTCCTGCGGGTGACCCTGCCGGTGCTGCGCCCCGGCGTGCTTGCCCCGCTGATCCTGGCGACCCTGGTCGCGCTCGAACAGTTCGAGATGCCGTTGATCATCGGCTTTCCCGCCCGCATCAACGTCTTCAGCACGCGGATCTATTTCGAGCTCAATCCCGAAGACGAGTTACCGGCCTATGGCAAGGCCGCCGCGGTGGCCCTGCTGTTCCTTGTCGCCGCCGTGGTGCTGCTGGCCATCTACAACAACCTGATCAAGCGCGCCGACCGCTTCGTCACGGTCACCGGCAAGGGCTACCGGCCGACCCGCTATCCGCTCGGCCGCTGGCGCGTGCCGGCGCTGCTCTTCGTTGGCTTCTATCTCGCCGTCGGCGCGATCCTGCCCGCGGTCGTGCTGGTGTGGACGAGCTTTTCCGGCGGCAGCAACGAAAGCCTCAACCTCGATGCCTACCGCGCGCTGTTCGCCGACCGGCGCTTCTGGCCCGCGGTCGGCAACACGTTCCTGGTCGCGGGCCTCAGCGCCGGCCTCATCACCTTGGTCGGCGCGCTGCTCGCCTGGCAGATCCTGCGCCTGCGCTTCCCCGGGCGCGCGCTGCTCGACGTCGTGAGCTTCATGTCGATCGGTATCCCGTCGGTCATCGCAGGCTTCGCGGTCATGGTGCTGCATCTCACGATCCCGATCGGGCTCTACGGCACCGTGTGGATCCTGATCCTTGCCTATTCGTATCGCCTGGCCGTCTCGACCCGCCTGTCGCGCGCATCGTTGATGCAGATCCACGCGGAGCTCGAGGAGGCCTCTGCCGCCTCGGGCGGCCGCTGGCTGGACACCGTGCGCCGGGTGGTGCTGCCGCTGCTGGCGCCGTCGCTGATGGCGAGCTTCGTGCTGCTGTTCATCGTCGGCTTCCGGGAGTTCACGATCCCGATGGTCCTGCAGTCCGAGGACAATTGGGTGCTGAGCGTCATCATGTGGAAGCTGCAGGCCGACCGGCAGACCGCTCAGGCGGCGGCCGTCGGTACGCTCATCCTGCTGTTCGTCACGCCGGTGATTTTCGTGCTGCGCCGGCAGCTCCTCTCTCGCCAGGGCGACTCTTGAGATGCTCACAGTCAGAGGCCTTACCAAGACCTACGCTACTGCCGACGGCAGCTTCCAGGCGCTGAAGGGCATCGACTTCGATGTCCCGCAGGGCGGCTTCTACACGCTGCTGGGCGAATCGGGCTGTGGCAAGTCGACGACCTTGCGCTGCGTCGCCGGGCTCGAGGAGCCGGATGGCGGGTCGATCTCGATCGGCGGTCACGTCGTGGCCGATGTCGAGCGGGGCGCGCACGTGCCCACCTTCGAACGCGACATCGGCCTGGTGTTCCAGTCCTATGCGATCTGGCCGCACATGGACGTGTTCGCCAACGTTGCCTATCCGCTGCGCGTTCAGCGGCCGCGCGTGGCGGCGGCCGATATCAAGGCTCGGGTCATGGATGCGCTGCGTCTGGTCGGCATGGAGAGTTACGCCACCCGGCCGGCGACCAAGTTGTCTGGCGGCCAGCAGCAGCGCGTCGCCTTCGCACGCGCCCTGGTGCGCCGGCCGAAGCTCCTGCTGCTCGACGAGCCGCTCAGCAACCTCGACGCCAAGTTGCGCGAACAGATGCGCTTCGAGCTTCAGGAACTGATCGCCCGGACCGGCGTCACGACGCTGTATGTGACGCACGACCAGTCCGAGGCGCTGGCCATGTCCGACACGGTGGCCGTGATGTCGGCGGGCCGGATCGTTCAGAGCGGAGCGCCGCGCGAGGTTTACGGCAGGCCTGTCGACCGCACGGTCGCGAACTTCCTCGGCAGTGCGAACATCCTGCGCGGCAAGGTGGTCGACGCCCAGGGCGGCCTTACGGAGGTGGCGCTCGATGGCGGCGCCAGCACGGTGCAGGTGCCGTCGCGCGCCGTCCTGTCACGGGGCGCGCCGGTCGACGTGATCTTCCGCCCCGAGGATGCGACGACCCATCTCGATCCCGTCGACGGCGCGATCGAATGCGCCGTCGAACGCATCGTTTTCCAGGGCGGCATGAGCGAATGCCAGCTGCGGCTCGGCCCGGTGCTGCTGCGGACCGTGGTTCATCCCGTGATGGGGGCCCGCCCGGGGGATCGCGCCTGGGTCGCGATCCAACCCGAGCGATGCATCCTGTTCGCCGCGTAGGAGACGCTTATCTTCCCCTCGTGTTCCTCTCCCCCGCTAGGGGGAGAGGCTAGGAGAGGGGGCTTCGAAGACGCCTGTAACCCCC
>NZ_BKAJ01000262.1 GCF_007992495.1 Reyranella soli | reverse complement strand
GCGAACCGGAGGCCCGCGGTCCGGAAGATGAAGACCATGAGCGGGCCTGGAGGCCCGCGGTCCGGCAAGATTCAGTGCCGCACGCGCTCGCGGTGCAGGATGTAGAGGCCGGAGCCCACGATCACGGCGATGCCGACCATCGCCAGGGCGTTGGGCACTTCGCCCCACACGACATAGCCGATGGCGAGCGCCCACAGGATCGAAGCGTAACGGAAGGCGCCGATCACCGAGAACTCGCCGCGCGAACGCAACGCCACGACCACGAACTGGTAGCCCATCGCCAGCAGGAGCGATGAGCCGAGCATGTAGCCGATGGCGCCATTGCTCATCGCCTGCCAGCCCTCGATCGCGGCCCAGCCGCAACCGGCCACCGCCACCACCAGCGCCGAGGTGAAGGACACGACCAGGGTCGGTATGCCCACGGGGAGGAAGCGCACGAGGATGTCGCGGAAGCAGCCGATCATCGTGCCCAGCAGGGCGAGCCAGGTCCAGGCGTTGAGGTCGCCGGGATGCGGCTGGATCACCAGCAGGACGCCCAGGAAGCCGACGATGACGGCGCTCCAGCGCCGCCACCGCACGTCCTCCTTCAGGATCAGGACAGCGAGCACGGTAAGGATCACCGGCGTGGAAAGATTGACCGCACTGGCGATGGCGAAGGGAATCTGGAACAGCGCGATCAGGTAGAAGATGGCCGAGCCTGCCTCGAGCACGCCGCGGAAGACGATGCGCGGGTCCGCCGCCCACCGCAGCTGGCGCCAGGCGCCGGTGACCAGCAGCGCCAGCGCGCACCACAGCGTCGCGAAAAGCCCACGCACGCCGATCGCCTGGACCGCCGGCACGCTCTCGGCGGCGAGCTTGATCAGCGCATCGTTGAAGATGAAGACCACGACCGCCGCGGACATCGCGAGGATGCCGCGGGTGTTGTCGACCACCTGGATTAACTACCTTTTGGGCCGCCGGCCATCTTCATCAAGAGCTTCCAGTGTTCGTCGCTGACCGGCGACACGGAGAGCCGCGACTGGCGCACCAGCTTCAGCTCCTTGAATTTCGGGTCGGCCTTGATCTCGGCCAGCGTCACCGGCTTCTTCACCGGCTCGACTGCCTTGAAGTCGACGGTGACCGACTTGCCTTCCTTGTCAGTCGAATCGGGATAGGCCGTCTTCACGACCTCGGCGATGCCGACGATCTCCTTACCCTCGTTCGAATGGTAGAAGAAGGCGCGGTCGCCCACCTTCATGGCCTTGAGGTTGATCTGGGCCTGGAAGTTGCGCACGCCGGTCCACGAGGTCTTCTTGTCCTTGACCAGCTGGTCCCACGAATAGGCCGACGGCTCGGACTTGATGAGCCAATACGCCATGTCACGCTCCTTCGATCTTCATTTCCCCTCGCGACGCAACGGCCGCGCCAGCAAGGCGCGGATCGCCTCGTCGAGGTCGGCGCCGCGATGCAGGATAGCATCGACGGCTGCACAAATCGGCATCTCGATTTTGTAGCGCGCCGCGCGCGCCAGCACCGCCGGCGCCGTCGCCGCGCCTTCGACAACCTGGCGGCGGCCCGCCATGTAATCGGCGAGCCTGGTGCCCTTGCCCAGGGCCTCGCCCAGCGCGCGGTTGCGCGACAAGGGGCCGTGGCAGGTCAGCACGAGATCGCCCAAGCCGCTCAATCCCGTCAGCGTCTCCAGCTCCGCGCCCATGGCTTGGCCGAGCCGCGCCATCTCGGCGAAGCCGCGGGTGATCAACGCGGCCGCCGCGTTGTGGCCGAGCCCGCGGCCCTCGACGATGCCGGCGGCAATGGCGAGCACGTTCTTCACCGCGCCGCCCAGCGCCACGCCCAGGACGTCGTGCGTCCAGTACGGCCTGAACGCGCCGGCGGCGAGCGCACCGGCCAGGGTCCGGCCGAGCGCCGGGTCGGCAGTGGCGATGCTGACCGCCGTCGGCAGGCCGCGCGCCACCTCCTCGGCGAAGCTCGGGCCCGACAGCATGGCGAACGGTCGGCCGGGCAGGACCTCGGCCAACACTTCGGGCATCAGGAGCCCGCTCGAGGCTTCTATGCCCTTGGCGCAGATGACGACGGGCGCGCTGCCGGCGAGCCGCGCCGCCAGCTCGCGCACGGCTTGGGCAGGACAGACCAGCAGGATCGCATCGCAGGCGGCGAGCGCCGTAAGGTCCGACGCTGCTTCGACGCCCGCGTCGAGCGGGAAGCCCGGCAGATAGACCGGATTGCTGCGATCGCCTGCGATCGCAGCCGCGACCGACGGATCGCGCGACCACAAGGTTACCCGCCGGCCGGCGCGGCGGCCCAGGCAGGCCAGCGCGGTGCCGAAGGCACCGCCGCCGACGATGCCGATATGGCCGAGCTCGCTCACAGGCTGAGATTGAAGGCGATGGAGATGCGCTCGGCACCGCCGCGATAGGGCCGCACCTGATGCAGCAGCCAGGCCGGGAACATGACCAGCCGGCCGGTCCGGGGATGCACGACCTCGTTGGCGCCGATCGACAGGCCGCCCGGCAAAGCGAAGGCGAGCTGCGGCGCGTACATCGCCGGACCCGGGCCGCGCGGATCCATGAATTCCAGCTCGCCGCCCAGCGAAGGATCGGCGGCGATGCCGCCGTCGTCGACGTAATAGACGCCCGACCAGAAGCTGCCGGGATGGGAATGGAACTCGTTGCCGTGGCCCGACTTGTTGATGTTGGCCCACATGTTGGCGCGCCAGGTCACCGACGCGGGCTTGCCCTCGCGATCGGTCGTGTAGCGGCTCGCGAGGTTGCGGCCGATGGCCAGAAGCTTGATCGCCGCGGCGCCGCCCCAGCGATCCATGTCCCAGGTCGATTGCCAGCCGCCCAGGTTGGAATGCTGTGTGCCGGGATGGCTTTTACTGCGCTCGGCAATGACTTTGTTCAGATCGACGTTGAGCGCGGCCGCATCGGGCAAATCCGAGATCACCACCGGCGTGGAGAACAGCGGGACGATCTCGGAGGTCATGGCGGCAGTCTACACCCGAACCGGGGCCGACGCGTCCAGCGGCCAGCGCGGCCGCGGCTTGAAATCCAGGGCATCGGTCAGGCCGAGTCGCAGCCGCTCGATACCGGCCCAGGCGATCATGGCGCCGTTGTCGGTGCAGAGTTTCACGGGCGGCGCGACCAGGCGCGCGCCATTGCGAGCGGCAACTTCTTCAAGGCGGCCGCGGAGATAGAGGTTCGCGGCAACGCCACCGGCAACGACGAGAGTCGGCGACGGCGCCATCGCAAGGGCGTTGGCGCAGCGATCGGCCAGAACGTCGCCGACGGTGCGCTGGAAGGATGCGCAAAGATCAGCACGTGCGCGCTCGTCGTCGGGATCGAGTTTCTCGACGGTCTGGCGCACCGCTGTCTTGAGGCCCGAGAAAGAGAAGTCGCAGCCGGCCTTGCGCCACATCGGCCTCGGCAAGGAAAAACGCTGCGCATCACCGTCCCTGGCCAGGCGCTCGACCGCCGGGCCCCCCGGGAATCCCAGGCCCAAAAGCTTGGCGGTCTTGTCGAAGCATTCGCCGACGGCGTCGTCGATGGTGGTGCCGAGCCGCGTGAAGTCCCCCGGACCGCGCACCGTCAGGAGCTGACAATGGCCGCCCGAGACCAGCAGCAGCAGATAAGGAAACTCGACCTGCTCGGTCAGCCGCACGGTGAGCGCATGGCCTTCAAGATGGTTGATGGCGAGGAACGGCTTTTCGCGCGCAAATGCCAGGCCCTTGGCCGCCATGACGCCCACCATGACCCCGCCGATCAGCCCCGGTCCGCCGGTCGCGGCGATGGCGTCGAGATCGTCGAGGCCGAGCCTGGCCTCGGTCAGGGCGTCCTCGACCAGCCCGTCGATGCGCTCGAGATGGGCGCGCGCGGCGATCTCCGGCACGACGCCGCCGAAGCGGCGGTGCTCGGTCTGCTGGCTGTAGACGACGTTGGCGAGGATCAGGCCGCCAGGCGCCGACCCGGCCGGCGCCTCGACGATGGCGACGGCGGTCTCGTCGCAGCTCGTTTCGATGCCCAGGACGCGCATGCGTGTCTTCTAGCCTCCGTCGTCCGGCTACGCTAGAGCAGCACCATGGCAGCCCTGAGACTAGGCACGCGCGGCAGCAAGCTCGCGCTCACCCAGGCCGGATTGGTGCGCGACGCGCTGGCGCGGTCGGTGCCGGCACTAGCCGCCCCCGACGCCATCGAGATCGTCGTCATCAAGACCACGGGCGATGCGATCCAGGACCGGCCGCTCAGCGAGGCCGGCGGCAAGGGCCTGTTCGTCAAGGAGATCGAGGAGGCGATGCTGGGGCATCGCATCGATATCGCCGTGCACAGCATGAAGGACATGCCGACGGCGCAGCCGGCCGGGTTGCTGATCGCCGCCTTCCTGGCGCGCGAGGATGCACGCGACGTGCTGATCGCGGGCGACGTCAAGCGCATCGCCGACCTGAAGCAAGGCGCCGTGGTCGGCACCTCGGCCCTGCGGCGGCGCGCCCAGCTGCTGCATCGCCGGCCCGACCTCAAGATCGTCACCCTGCGCGGCAACGTCGACACCAGGTTGCGCAAGCGCGAGGCGGGGGAAGTCGAGGCGACCATCCTGGCGCTGGCCGGCCTGAAGCGACTCGGCCTGGAACAGGTCGGCGCGGCGATCCCCGAGGACGAAATGCTGCCGGCCGTCGGCCAGGGAGCGATCTGCATCGAATGCCGCGCGGACGACGCGCAGACGCGGGGCTGGCTTGCCGCCATCGACCACGGCCCGACCGCGACCTGCGTGAAGGCCGAGCACGCCATGCTCTCCGTGCTCGACGGCTCGTGCCGCACGCCGATTGCCGGTCATGCGGTTCTCACAGACGGCGTGATTCATCTTCGCGGTCTGATCGCCAAGCCCGACGGCTCGGAGCTGATCGCCACCGAACGGCGCGGCGGCTTCGCCGATGCCGAGACGCTGGGCCGCGATGCCGGGCACGAATTGCTGCGCCGCGGCGGACCGGGCTTCCTCTCGACCTGATGGCATCGCGTCCCTACAGTCCGCGCATGCGTTCGCTGTCGATCCTGTGCGCGCTGGCCGCGCTGCTCGCCGCCTGCGAAACCGCGCCGGTCACCGGCCGCTCCCAGATGATGCTGGTGGGTGAGAGCGAGGAACGCCAGATGGGCCTGCAGGCCTATCGCGAGGTCCTGTCCAAGGAGCAGGTGTCGGAGGACTCCAAGACCAACGCGCTGGTCGAGAAAGTTGGCCGACGCATCGCCGCCGCGGCCGAACGGCCGCCAGGCGACCTGTGGCGCGCACCGCGCTTTCGCTGGGAATTCAAGACCATCGACAAGAACGAGCCCAACGCCTTCTGCCTGCCCGGCGGCAAGGTCGTGGTCTACACCGGCATCCTGCCGATCACCCGCACCGAGGCGGGGCTCGCCGTCGTGATCGGCCACGAGGTCGCGCATGCGCTGGCGCGCCATGGCGCCGAGCGCATGAGCGACCAGATGGTGGCGCAGGTCGGCGCCACCGCCGCCGCGGTGGCGTTGTCGGCCACCGTCACCGGCCGCAGCCGCGCCTACCTGCCGGCAATGATGGCGGCCGTGGGCGCCGGCGCGACCTATGGCTACATCCTGCCGATGTCACGGGCGCAGGAATCGGAGGCCGACCGCATCGGGCTGATCCTGATGGCGATGGCGGGTTACGATCCGCGCGAGGCCGTCACCGTGTGGGAACATATGCGCGCCGCCAGCACCGGTCCCCGCAAGGCGGAATGGCTCAGCACCCATCCCGCCGATACCACGCGCATTGCCGACATTCGACGCTGGCTGCCCGAAGCGATGAAGTATTATCGCCCCCAGTGAAGAGCAAATCGTGACTGAGACCGCCGAATACGACGCCACCGGGCTCTTGTGCCCCTTGCCCGTGCTGCGCGCCAATCGCAAGCTGCGCGAGCTGCCGGTCGGCGGGTTGCTTACGGTGCGCGCCACCGATCCCGCTGCCGAGCAGGACTTTCCCGCCTATTGCAAGCAGACCGGCCACGAGCTGGTTTCGAGTCGGCGCGAAGGTGACGTCTTGATATTTGTAATCAAGAAACGCTAACCAACACCGTCACTAGAAGATCAGATCCCTCCGCTACGCCCTTCGGGCTCCGGTCGGGACGACGGACGGAGAGCAAATGCCGCAATCGACCTTCAAGACGATCGACTCCATCGACGTGTCCGGAAAGCGCGTCCTGGTGCGCGTCGACCTCAACGTGCCGATGAAGAACGGCAAGGTGACCGACGCCACGCGCATCGAGCGCGCCGCGCCGACGCTCAGCGAGCTTGCGGCCAAGGGCGCCAAGGTGATCGTGCTCAGCCACTTCGGCCGGCCCGACGGCAAGCGCGTGCCCGAGATGTCGTTGAAGCCGCTGGTCGAGCCATTGTCGCAGGCGCTCGGCAAACCGGTGGCCTTCGCCGACGACTGCATCGGACCTCTCGCCGAGGAGGCCGTGCGCGTGCTGAAGCCGGGCGAGGTGCTGCTGCTGGAGAACCTGCGCTTCCACAAGGAAGAAGAGAAGAACGACGCGGGCTTCATCGACAAGCTCTCGGTGCTGGGCGACGCCTACGTCAACGACGCCTTCTCGGCCGCGCATCGCGCGCACGCCTCGACCGAGGGCCTGGCCAATCGCCTGCCCGCCGCGGCTGGCCGCCTGATGCAGGCCGAGCTGGAAGCACTCGACAAGGCGCTGGGCAATCCCAAGCGGCCGGTCTGCGCCGTGGTGGGCGGCGCCAAGGTCTCCACCAAGCTCGACCTTTTGGGCAACCTGGTCGGCAAGGTCGGCAAGCTGATCATCGGCGGCGGCATGGCCAACACCTTCCTGGCTGCGCAAGGGATCAAAATCGGCAAGTCTCTGGCCGAGAAGGACCTCGCGGATACGGCACGCGAGATCATGGCCAAGGCCAAGGCGGCCAACTGCGAGATCCTGCTGCCGGTCGACGTCGTGGTCGCGGCCGAGTTCAAGGCCGGTGCGCCGAGCCAGGTGGTCGATGCCAAGGCCTGCCCCGACGACCAGATGATCCTCGATGTCGGGCCGAAGTCGGTCGCGGTCTATGTCAAGCAGGTCGCCAAGTGCGCGACCCTGGTGTGGAACGGCCCGCTCGGCGCTTTCGAGATCAAGCCGTTCGACAACGGCACCGTGACCCTGGCGCGCGCTGTCGCCGAGCAGACCGGCGCCAAGAAGCTTCTGTCGGTGGCAGGCGGCGGCGATACGGTGGCGGCGCTGGCCGCGGCCGGCGTCGAGGAGAAGTTCTCCTACGTCTCGACCGCAGGCGGCGCCTTCCTGGAATGGATGGAAGGCAAGACGCTGCCCGGCGTTGCGGCGCTCATACGGGCGGCGTAGGACAGGAGGCGATGAGCACGCCACCGCCGCTGCCCGAACGGCCACGCCTGCCGTGGGATCCGCCCGATCACTTCGAGAAGCGGATTCCCGACGGCGACAACCGCGAGCGGCTGGTGTGCGCGCGCTGCGAGTTCATCCACTACCAGAACCCCAAGATCGTCGCCGGCGCGGTCTGCACCTGGAACGACAGGATCCTTCTGGCCAAGCGGGCCATCGAACCGCGCAAGGGTTTCTGGACCTTGCCCGCAGGCTACATGGAGCTGGGCGAGACTACTGAACAGGCGGCGCAACGTGAAGCGCGCGAAGAGGCCTGCGCCACCATCGAGATCGAACGCCTGCTCGCCATGTACAGCGTGGCGCGCATCGGCCAGGTGCAGATCATGTATCGCGCGCGACTGGTGAGCGCCGACGTCGCCGCCGGGCCTGAGAGCGAGGACGTGGCGCTGGTGGAATGGAAGGACATTCCCTGGGAACAGCTCGCCTTCCCGACCGTGATCTGGGCGCTCGCCCACTTCCATGAATCGCGCGGCAAGACCGACTTCGCGACCTACTCGAATCCCACGGGCGACCTCGCCCGCATGTGGCCGCCGCGCAAGCCGGCTGGCGTGTAGGGCGTTACGATCCGTCTCCTCATTCTCCTCTCCCCCGCTAGGGGGAGAGGTTGGGAGAGGGGGTTACAGGCGTCTTCGAAGCCCCCTCT
>NZ_BKAJ01000261.1 GCF_007992495.1 Reyranella soli | reverse complement strand
GATGCATCGACAAAAACAGGTCCCTCGACTACGCCGCCCTTCGGGCGGCTCCGCTCGGGATGACGGGAAAGGTCAAATCCGATAGCCCTACCTAAGACGGGGGAGGAATAAGAGATCTCGCAGGGTGAGATGGGTTTGTATCAGCCCTGCTAAAACAGAGGTCGCGAAGACGGCTGTCGAGCCGCTAGTCTCTCTCGCTCAGGAACGAAGCTGGGGAAACTCCGATGTGGCAGCCTAACGAACGTTATCCCGACGCGTCCGTGCGCGTGCTCGATCCAACCTTCAACAAGTACCGGCTGCCGCTGGCGTCGGTCGAACGGCTCTACACGGGCTGCCGCTGGGCCGAGGGCCCGGTCTATTTCGGTGACGGCCGCTATCTATTGTGGAGCGACATCCCCAACAACCGCGTCCTGCGCTGGGACGAGGAATCGGGCAACGTCACGATCTTCCGCAAGCCTTCCAACAACGCCAACGGCCACACCCGCGACCGCCGCGGCCGCCTGGTCGCCTGCGAGCATGACGCACGCCGCGTCGTGCGCTTCGAATATGACGGGGCGATCACGGTGCTGGCCGATTCCTACAACGGCAAGCCGCTCAACTCGCCGAACGACGTCGTCGTGAAGTCCGACGGCTCGGTGTGGTTCACCGATCCCACGTTCGGCATCCTGGGCTACTACGAGGGCCACAAGGCCGAGAGCGAGAACAAGCCCGCCGTCTATCGCCTCGATACGGCGACCGGCAAGCTCACGATGGTGGCCGACGACGTTCCGGGCCCCAACGGGCTCGCCTTCTCGCCCGACGAGAAGAAGCTCTACGTCGTGGGCTCGCGCGCCGAGCCGCATCGCACGATCGTGTCCTTCGACGTCACCAACGACGGCACCGCGCTCGGCAAGGGCTCCGTGCTGATCGATGCCGGGCCGGGCGGCTCGCCCGACGGCTTCCGCGTCGACGTCGACGGCAACCTGTGGTGCGGCTGGGGCATGGGTTCGCCCGAGCTCGACGGCGTGCGCATATTCGACCCCACGGGCAAGCCGATCGGCCATATCGACCTGCCGGAGCGCTGCGCCAACCTCTGCTTCGGCGGCCGCTATCGCAACCGGCTGTTCATGGCGGCGAGCCATTCGCTCTACGCGCTCTACGTCAACACCCAGGGCGTGGCCGGCGGCTGATCGCATAGAGCAAAAGCAATGCGTGGTATCGATTCGAGTTACGCCTGGCGGCGCCTTGCCGCCAGCGTTGCGCTGAGCACGATCGGCGGCATGGGCATGTGGTCGCTCACCGTGGCGATCCCGGCCGTGCAGACCGATCTCGGAATCACCCGCGCCGACATCTCCTTCGCCTACACCATGAACACGCTGGGCTTCTTCGCCGGCGGCGTCATCGTGGGCCGCATCGTCGACCGGCGCGGCATCGTCGTCGCCTCGGTGCTGAGCGCGATCGGCCTGTCGCTGGGTTTCGCACTGGGATCGCTCACCTCCTCGCTGATCCTCTTCTCCGCCGCCCAGATCCTGATTGGTTTCAGCGCAGCCGCTACTTTTGCACCGCTGGTGGCCGACGTCTCGCACTGGTTCGAGAAGCGCCGCGGCGTCGCCGTCGCCATCGCCGCTTCCGGCAACTACTTCGCCGGCACCATCTGGCCATCGATCATCGAGCGGATCATCCACGACCATGGCTGGCGCACTATGTTCCTGTCGGCCGCTGCCTTCTGCCTGGTGGCGATGATCCCCCTGGCGCTGACCCTGAAGCGCCGTCCGCCGGACCACGAAGAAACGGCCATCGCCAAGGTAGCGCGCCGCTCACAGGCGGCACTCGGCCTGTCGCCCAACGCCCTGCAGGCCCTGATCGCCCTGATGGGCATCGGCTGCTGCGTCGCCATGTCGATGCCGCAGGTCCACATCGTCGCCTACTGCGCCGACCTGGGGTACGGCGTGGCCCGCGGGGCGGAGATGCTGTCGCTGATGCTGGGCTTCGGCATCGTGAGCCGCATCGGCTCGGGCTGGGTCGCCGACAAGGTCGGCGGCGTCATGACCTTGCTGATCGGCGCCACCCTGCAGTGCATCGCGCTCGTCTTCTACCTGATCGACGACGGGCTCACCTCGCTCTACATCGCCTCGGCCCTGTTCGGCCTGTTCCAGGGCGGCATCGTGCCCTCCTACGCCATCATCGTGCGCGAATACTTCCCACCGAGCGAAGCGGCGACCCGCGTCAGCCTCGCCATCTCGTCGACCCTGATCGGCATGGCGCTGGGCGGCTGGATGGGCGGCGTGCTGTTCGACATGACGGGGTCCTATCGCGCCGCGTTCCTCAATGGTATCGCCTGGAATGTCATGACCGCCCTCCTCGCCTGGTGGCTGCTGATGCGCCAGACGAGGCGCGCGGCGGCCGCCTGAAGGGAGATTCCATGCGCATCGTCGCCATCCGCGACATCGTCTCGCCGATCCGTTCCAACATCGCCAACGCCTATATCGACTTCAGCCAGATGACGGCGAGCGTCGTGGCGGTCGAGACCAACCTCAAGGTCGAGGGCAAGCCGGTGATCGGCTACGGCTTCAACTCCAACGGCCGCTACGCCCAGAAGGGCCTTTTGGGCGAGCGCTTCATCCCGCGCCTGAGGCAGGCCAAGCCGGAGTCACTGCTCGACGCCGAAGGGCTGCTCGATCCCGCCAAGTGCTGGGCCGCGATGATGGCCAACGAGAAGCCGGGCGGGCACGGCGAGCGCTCGGTCGCGGTCGGCGTGCTCGACATGGCGCTGTGGGACGCCGTGGCCAAGGCCAAGCGCGTGCCGCTGTGGAAGCTTCTGGCCGACCGCTACAACGGCGGGAAATTCGACGACAAGGCGTGGGTCTACGCTGCCGGCGGCTACTACTACCCCGGCAAGGACCTCGACGGCCTGCAGGACGAGATGAAGCACTATCTCGACCTTGGCTATTCCTGCGTGAAGATGAAGGTGGGCGGCGTGCCGCTCGGCGACGACATCAAGCGCATCGAGGCGGTGCTGAAGATCGTCGGCGCTGGCGATCGGCTGGCGGTCGACGTCAACGGCAAGTTCGACCTGCCCACAGCAATCGCGTTCGGCAACGCGATCAAGGATTACGGCCTGCGCTGGTACGAGGAGCCGCTCGATCCGCTCGACTATCTGGCGCACGGTGCGCTCGCCACCCAGTATGCCCCGCCGCTCGCTACCGGCGAGAACCTGTTCTCCATGCAGGACGCCCGCAACCTGGTGCGCCACGGCGGGCTGCGGCCCGACCGCGACGTCCTGCAGTACGACCCGGCCCTGTCCTACGGCCTGGTCGAGTACCTGCGCACCATCGACATGCTGAAGGCGCACGGCTGGTCGCCTCGGCGCTGCGTGCCGCACGGCGGCCACCAGTTCGCGCTGAACATTGCCGTCGGCCTGCAGTGCGGCGGCAACGAATCCTACCCGCAGGTCTTCGCGCCCTTCGGCGGCTTCGCCGACGACTGTCCCGTGGTCGACGGGCGCGTGGCGATGCCCGATGCGCCGGGCATCGGCTTCGAGCGCAAGGCCGACCTCTGGGCGGTCATGAAGGCCGTGTAGCGGCCCGGCGATACGGCGATGGTCGAGCACTCCTTTCCATGGTTGCCCTGGCCGTCGCCACGACGTTCACGCCCGGACCCAGCACGCTCCTGGCCGCGGCCTCCGGCACGAGCTTTGGCGTTCGCCGCACCATTCCCTTGATGGCCGGCGTCGCGGCTGGCTTGGCCTCCCTGATGGTCGCGGCCTCTGCCGGGCTGATCGTGGTGCTTGAGGCCGTGCCGTCCATTCATGTCATCGTGAAGATGCTCGGCTCGGCCTACTTGCTCTGGCTCTGCTGGAGGATCAGTCGCATGGCTCCGGCAGGCGATGGACCAGGCATGTTAAGGTCGCCCGTAGGCTTCGGCGCCGGAATGGCGGTACTTCTGGCGAATCCCAAGGCATGGAGCATGGCGATCGCGGCATCGGCCACCTATGCGGAGCTCGTGCCCGACGCAATGGTGCTGGCGCTTGTGCTGGGCGCCGTATTCGCCATGGCGGCAATATTGGCGACGCTGTTCTGGTGTACAGGCGGCGTCATGCTCGGCAAGAGATTGCGCAGCGCCAAGCAGTGGCGGGCCGTCAATCTGATACTCGCCGGACTGACCGCGCTGTCGATCATTCCGCTGTGGCTATAGTTGCCGTCACGGCGCTCAGGCGCGCGTGTTGCTGCGACCACCGTCGTGGGTCTGATAGCGATCGTCCTGAGGAATGCCCTGGCATCCGGCGACGAGCATGGTGGCGATCAGCACGACGATGATCGCAATTTGCCTGGCAATCATGACCAGCGACTCGCCGCATGAACCGGCGCCTCGGCGCGGAAATTGTCCCAGCCACCGCCGCCGGTCTGGTAGCGGCCATCCTTGGGCAATCCCGAGCATCCGGCAACGCCCGCGACGATCAGGATCGTGAGAGCGATCTTCACGTCAACGACCCCGGCGTCAACTCCGGCAGCACTGGCATCTCGGCTCGGAAGTTCTCCCAACCGCCGCCGCGGCTGCCCTTCGGCGAATTGCCGCCGCCGCCGCCTCCGGTCGTGCCGGTCGACGTGCAACCCACCGTCAATGCCGCAACGAGGGTCGCGGCCAGAACGAAGCAAAGGCGTGTCATGGCGCTGACATGCGCCCGCTTCACTCCGGCTTCAACAGGCCCGACTTCACAAGTTCGGCAACGACGGCTTCCATCTCCTTCAGGTGCGCTGCGAAATCAGCCCGGCTGGTCGGCCGCACTTCGGCGCCGAGATCGACGAGCTTGCGCTTCACGTCGTCGTCGTTGAGCGCCGCCACCACCGCGGCATTCAGCACGTCGAGCGCCGCCGCCGGCGTCTCGGCGCGCGCCAGCACCCCTGCGGTCGTGCTGCCGTCGAACGGCTTTATGCCGAGGTCCTTCAGGCTCGGCACATCGGGCAGCTGGGTGATGCGATTGGGTCCCAGGATCAGCAGCGGCCGGATCTTGCCGGCGCGGATCAGCGGCAACGAGGTCGTGAGCTGATCGGTGTAGAGGTCGATCTGGCCGGCCATCAGATCGGCGAGGCCGGGGCCCGACCCTCTGTAGGGGATGATGTTGAACTTCACGTTCTCGCTCGCCTGCAGCTGCAGGTCGGCGACGTGATTGATCGTGCCATTGCCGGAATGGCCGATGCTGACCGTGCCGGGCTTCGCCTTGGCTTCGGCCAGCGCGGCCTTCATGTCCGGGAAGCGGCTGTCGGCGCGGGTCACGATCAGGGTCGGCACGGTAGTGAGTATGCTGATCGGCGCAAACAGCGGCACCATCGAGGACTTGCCCGCCATGTAGGGCGCGATGCCCAGGACGCTAAAGCTGGCCATGACCACGGTGTAGCCGTCGGCCGGCGCAGCAACAGCGGCATCGAGGCCGACGACGCCGCCGGCGCCGGGACGATTGTCGACCAGCACGGTCTGTCCCAGCCGCCGGGACATGGCCTCGGCCACGATGCGCGACGTGACATCGTAGTTGCCGGCAGGTGCGAACGGCACGATCCAGCGGACGGGCTTGCTGGGGAAGTTCTGCGCCACTGCCGGCATCCCCGTCATGGCCGCCGCGGCGCCGGCGAGGCCCACGCCAAAAAGTTCCCTGCGTTTCGTTTTCATGCCCCTTCCCTCCCCGATCTCAAATGCAAGATTGCAATGTCGACGCCGCCACGCCAAATCCAATGAATCGGCAACGAACCGCGGAGAGAAATGGCGATGCCTGAACATCAGACACCGCTGATCGCCACCATCGCCGCGGGTCTGATGCTCGCTTTTGTCTTCGGGTTGATCGCCCACCGCCTGCGCGTCCAGCCGCTGGTCGGCTACCTGCTGGCCGGCGTCGTGGTCGGCCCCTACACGCCGGGCTTCGAAGCCGATCCCGCTCTTGCCGCCGAGCTGGCCGAGATCGGCGTCATCCTGCTGATGTTCGGCGTCGGTCTGCACTTCTCCCTGAAGGACCTGATGTCGGTAGCCCGCATCGCCGTGCCGGGCGCGGTCGGCCAGATCGCCGTCGCCACGTTGATGGGCGCCGGGCTTTCGTGGACGCTGGGCTGGTCGCCCATGGCGGGCTTCGTCTTCGGCCTCGCTTTGTCGGTTGCCAGCACGGTCGTGCTGATACGCGCCCTGCAGGACAATCGCATCCTCGAGACGTCGCGGGGACGCATCGCAGTGGGCTGGCTGGTGGTCGAGGACCTCGCCATGGTGCTGGCGCTGGTGCTGTTGCCGGCGCTTGCCACCGCGACGGCGGGCGACGGCGTTCCGGCGAGCCGCATCGCCTTCTATCTCCTGATCACCCTGGCCAAGGTGTCGGTGTTCCTGGCGATCATGCTGATCGTCGGCCGGCGCCTGATCCCCTGGCTGATGCACCACACCGCGCACACCGGCTCGCGCGAGCTGTTCCGGCTTGCCGTCTACGCCATTGCGCTCGGCGTCGCCTTCGGCGCGGCCAAGCTGTTCGGCGTGTCGTTTGCGCTCGGTGCCTTCTTCGCCGGCATGGTGATGGGCGAGAGCTATCTCAGCCAGCAGGCCACCGAGGAGGCGATGCCGCTGCGCGATGCCTTCGCCGTGTTGTTCTTCGTCTCGGTCGGCATGCTGCTGAACCCGATGGTGTTCGTCGAAGCGCCGCTCGCCCTGCTGGGTACGGTCGCGATCATCGTCATCGGCAAGTCGGTCGTGGCCTATTTGATCGTGCGCGCCTTTCGTCATTCCAACTCGACCGCGCTCACCATCGCGGCAAGCCTCGCCCAGATCGGCGAGTTCTCCTTCATCCTGATCGGCCTCGGCATGGAGCTCAAGATGGTGCCGACGGAGGCGCGCGACCTCGTGCTCGCGGGCGCCATCATCTCGATCGTTCTCAACCCGCTGGCCTTCCTCGCAATGGAGCGGCTGAGGCGTGGACAGCCTGCCACTGCCCCGACCGACAGCGGCGCGTCGGTTGAACCGGTCGGCACGCTTCAGCCGACCCGTCTCAGCGGCCACGACGTCCTGATCGGCTATGGCCGCGTCGGCTCGCTGATCGGCAAGGCGCTCGCCCAGGATGGCAAGATGCTGGTGATCGAGACCACCGATGAGGGCATCGAAAAAGCTCGCCTGGCCGGCGCCGAAGTGATCGTGGGCAACGCCGCCGATCGCGCGATCCTCACCGCCGCGAACGTCGCCGGCGCGCGCCGCCTGTTCGTCACCATTCCCGAACCGTTTGAGGCAGGCCAGGCCGTCCAGCAGGCGCGTTCGGCCAATCCGGCGCTCGACATCCTCGCCCGCGCCCATTCGAACGCCGCGGTCGATCACCTGAAAAAGCTCGGCGCCAACCTGGTCGTGCTGGGCGAGTCCGAAATCGCCGACCGCATGCTCGAACGGGCGCGCCGGGACCCCGCGCCAATTTCACAGAATGAACACCCACTGACAAAGAGTTGAACGGCTATTCATACGACGCCGCCGTCCCGCCCCATTTCGAGCTCAAGTCGCGGTGACAGCTGGCGGGTCTGGGTGGTGCCGGGTCAGCGTGGGAGTATCGAGTCATGTCCACACGCCGCAATGTCCTGAAGCTGGTTGCAGGCGCCGCCGTGGTCGGCAGCGTCGCCGGATCGTTCAAGGTGCTGGCGGAAGTGCGCGCCGTTGCGCAGACCAATCCGCCTGCCGCCGACCGCATCGCCCTCAAGGGCTACGATCCGGTGGCCTACTTCACGCTGTCGACGCCGACGCCGGGTGTCGCCGAGTACGACTACGTCTACGACGGCGTGCGCTATTTCTTCGCCAACGCCCGTCATCGCGACCTGTTCAAGGCCAACCCGGAGAAGTACGCGCCGCAGTTCGGCGGCAACTGCGCCAACAACATGGCCAACGGCCAGCGCCGCGAATCCGATCCGACGGTGTGGGTGATCATCGGCGACAAGCTCTACGTCTTCGCCGGCACCGCCGGCGCCGACCGCTTCCGCCAGGATGCGCAGACCGCGGCGCTGAAGGCGGCCGCGAACTGGAAGACGCTGAAGAACACGCCGAGTCAGTAGCGCGTCATGGTCTTCCGGACCGCGCGCATCCTGCGCGCTCATGA
>NZ_BKAJ01000260.1 GCF_007992495.1 Reyranella soli | reverse complement strand
AGCCATCTGGGCGCTCGAAAATGGGTACATCGCTGATAACCCGCATCCCGAGCTACCACCGCTTGAAGCTAGCCTTCAACCCTTAGAAGCGCCACGACAGGCACTTTGATTGGCATCAGTGCGACCCTTTTCGCTCTCAGCAATGCTAACTTTCCATTGACGTTTAAAACTGCCGACACACCAAGGCATTGACCCGCCCGTCTTGTGTTGCTGGCCCATCCGTCCGCCTCCGGATGGGCCTTCTTTTTCGTGGTTCTAGTCTAATCGATCGCTCTCGAGGAAATGACGACATGATGCAGGAGCGCAGCATCTTCGCTGGCGAATGCAATCGGGACAACCTCGGTGCGATTTAGCGGGTGGTGGGCTTCGATGGGAACGGAGCAAAATGCGTTCTATATCACCGCACAGAGCGGGGCGGCTTCCTCGACCGAGAGCATTCCCAGAGCCTGGCACGACTTCATTGAAGACCTTCAAGGGGAAGTCGAATGCCGTCCCATCCAGCGGTAGGTGAGCCAACTCGCCCCGCTAGAGCTTGAATGCGGGCCTTGGCGCAGTGAAGGCAAAGCTTAACACGGTCAACTTGACGACGACGGCTGCGGAAGCCTCTCTTTTCGTGATCGGCTAGCCACCCGCAGGTTTCTCGGCACCGCACCCGTCCGCGCCGAGCGTAGCGTTGGGGGAGTCAGCTCGGAAATGGCGGGCCGCCGCAGCATGCTACTACGTGGACAGCGGGGTGTAGGTCCACCGCATTCACTTGGTACAGTGACTGACCCGCTGCCTTATGTTGGGTCCAGGGCAGAACCACTTACCACGGCAGTAAAACCCATTGTGAGTGCATATTGAGAAGGACTTGGCCCGATCGTGCGCCGCCTTCCAAAATGAGCCCTTCACGGTTCGTGCCTCTGCGCGCGCCTGAGTGGCGCTGTGCAATAGGACGGCTGTCCCCTCACCGGCCAAAGTCGCCCACACACGACGGGACGACGGCTGACGCCACCACGGCGAGGACAAGCAGGCACTCGTTCGGCTGAAGCAGTGACTAGCCGCGCTCTAATTGCGGGCGACGCCCCCCCCCGGCGGGCCGTTCGTCCGGGCCGCCTACCTCTTAAGAGGTAGGGCGTGACAAATCCCACACATACGGTTTCGAGACTCCAACTACCATCTACACCATGCAAGAGAGACCTGAGGCGGGACCAAAGCTGGATTGTGGGCTGTGTGGGCGCTGATCCGGCTTTGGTCCCTGACGCCGCGAGCCTCCTGGCCGATGGGCTGACCAACGAAGCCTCGCAAGCGCTTCCGAGAAAGTACGTTTTTGCGAACAACTTCTCGCTAGCGCATTTGGGTAGTGCAGGCAGGCACGGGGCCAAGATGCTATGCCACCAACATAACGCCTGTTAAGTACGCGAGCGTCGCCCACTAGCGTTTGCCGTTCCGTGAGATCACTTGCCGCCTCGGTTACCGACGGTTTGGCCGATCGACGGCAGCAGGGCGGCGCTGCCGATCGATCCGCCCGTATTAATCGAGATGCTCGGGCATCTCTTCGAGTTGCTCTTTCGTCCAAGGCGTAATGGCGTGAACGTCGCCGGCCTCATCGCGCATGAAGTCCAAATCCGCCACCGGGACGGGACGGCCACAGGCTTTGCACCGATTCCTAGCATGCCGCCAACATCGATTACCTGACTCGCCGCCCCAGCGCCGTGATGGTGAGAAACGATGCCTACCTTCTCGTCGCCTGCGCCATAAATGGCCGTGCCCTTAAGGGCAGCTTGTTGAGTTCATTGCTCTGTAATCGTACATGCTAGCTGTGGTCCATCTTATATCCTCCGACCACTTCTTAACCCGTGGCCCAACAAAGCGTTGCGAGTGTCTCACGGCGCGGCGCCGGAGGCTGAGCGTCAGCTGAGGGGCTTCTTGCCCCAAAGCCGACGCCCGCTTTGTTTCCTACATGCCGTCGGACCACTCGGTCCGCTTTCCCCACTACTCTTTCATTTGCCGGTGAGTTGCTTCCAGGTTCCTTTGACCCAATCCCAGTTCATGCCTCGCTCCTTAGTGCTAGAGCCCGCGCGGGTTGCGGATAGATGGAACGACACCACGAAAGAAGACAACGCTAGCTCTCCGCAGATTGAATGCCGGGCGCGGTTGACGGCAGTGGTGGATCAATGCCGAATATGCTTCAGTCTTCGTCCCGGGAACGACACCTCGGCCGCCGAAGTGGATAAAACCTCAGCTCATGCGCCTAGTGAACGAGGCGCCCGGGCTTGGCTGGCTGCACTCGACGGCGGCCAGATCAAGCTGCTCACCCGGGTTAGATTGGTCCCACCGACACCGGCGGACGATCGAGGCGCTTGGCTCCCTAAAGGGGGAAATCAGCCTAGGCTAGGCAATTGTACCAGAAGGAGGTCGCCCTTCTGCGCTACAGCGAGCACGCTGCCGGCAACGACGCCCAATTTCCGCGCGCAAGCCTGCAAGCTCGGGCTGGAGGGTGCCATTGCAAGCGGGCCATAGCCATATGCCCCAGGCGACCGCGGGATTTGGGTGTCTAAGTGCCTCAACCGTGAGAGGTCGTGGTCGAGGGCTGGACGTATCGGGGGCAGCCGATCGCATAGCTGGTCTGGGATACTACACTGTCAGAACGTCCTTCGCGTGCTCTTGGTGGCGCATGGCAAGTTTGAACAGTGCGTCACGGTCGGATGAACGTCGAATTCGAATGAGTCCAGTCCGTTCCAAACGCACCAGCAGTCTGCCAGCAGTCATCGGATACCACTGTTTGCCTCCGCGAAGCGGGGGTACTTGGCGTCGGTTCAATTCCCGGGCCAAAGCGTTGTAGTTCATATATCCCTCTGCCCAGATCTCGCGGACGACTGGTGCCAAGGCTCTGGCGCGCAAGTTGGCGGCAACCATGTGAGACAAGGCACCAGGCGCTTTACCTCTTTGGCTAGAGATTGGACTTACGAGAGTGAGAGGGCATCTGATTGCTGACGGCATTTCCATTGCACGCGATCCTTTGCAGTTGTGTTTTCGCCTGGGGGCATTCCGCTTCTCGCGAAGCAGCGAGCGACCCGGGCGGTCTTCTAAAGGCTTGAGTTTGCAGTTCAAGTGCGGACTGTGGTCGTCCTGTGACCTTGTCACAGCCGGTGCTGCGGCTTTCCGATATAGAGCGCGCTCGCTTTGAACGGGCCTATTGTTCGAGAGAGGCGGAGAGGTGACCGAATGGGGAGCAAAGCTTCGTCGTTTGAAGAGTATCTGCCGGCGCCGACGGCTTGGGAGTGGAAGGGGCTGCCAAGTGGCACCGCCCCGGCCTTGGCCAATTCGGGCTTCCTCAGATCGAAAGACCTTCACTCATCTGACGCATTGGAACTAGCGACCATCCCAAGGGTGGGCTCTAAGAGTCTCGCCATTTTGTACGGTTTGTCGGCCCGCCCGCGACGAGGGAGGCCAGAATGAGAGTCAAAGAACTCTATTTACACCTCGCGGAAGCGTGCGAGCGCAAAGCGGGCGTCACCGACCTTCCCAATAAAAAAGCCGGGATGTTAGCCGCTGCGGCCGTGTGGCGCCGACTGGCCAACGCCGTCAGGCCGTCGGAGGGACCAGGATCGAATATCCTCGCGGACGAGGTCGCCGTCATGGAAGACTTGGCGGCTCGCTCATTCCCAGCGTCATCGATCTCAGGGTCGAAGGACTAAGAAGCGAGAAGACCGGCAGACACCCCGGAGTAAATGCAGGCGTCCACCGGCCCCCTTGGGATTGTTGCTAGGGAATCTGGGGGATCCCTTTGCTCCAAGAGAAGCGCCACTTAGCACAAAGTCCAGCAGCATGGCACCACGGCAGGAGACCGCCATCCGCGCGATATCGTCTATCGTCATCCTGCAGCCTTTGCCGGCTGGTTCGTAGCCTCTCTCGTTTCATTCGTGGTGGTTGCCCTCTTCGACTTTGTGGGCGGAGGCGTCAATGGAGTTCCCCTTGCTTTCGTTGCCACGCAGTCCGAATTGCATTCAAGAGGCAAGACCGGAGGTAGCAGCTACGGAGCGGTCATGATCCGGCACCTATTCGCGTCGCAGGTTCAATCGGTTCAGGCCGCAGTATGCCATCATTCGGCAGGGTGCAACGGATTGACGACGACAAGGCATGGGAGGAGATCTACGCCCTGCATGCCGACAATTGGAGGCGCCACCGAAGCCGGGCGACACGACGCACTGCCCGTCAAGGCCATTGAGCGCGACGCGCTGCGCTTTCTCTCCCTCGCGACGTCTGAGGTAGTTCTTTAGACCTCTGTAAGAATCCCTCACGACCCACTAGGACGGCTCGGATTGGGCTGGCCTGTGTGGACCGATTGCGCGGGGGGCAATATGTTCGTTGAAATCAGTTCGGACGGCCAGATCTCGGCCGTATACGTGGAACAGCAGTATCCTGATCAGAAGTGGGTACCGCCGTCCAACGAAGCCTTGCAAGCCTTCTTGGGCGACGCGCCAAAGCTGGGAAGGGATGCGAAGGGCAGGACTTGTTTGCTCCCGGCTCCAATTTTGCCTTTGCCCAAGCCGCGCCCTCTCAAGGGTCCCAAAGCACAGATGAAGCAACCTAGCCGCGTATGCGGCCAATCCTCACCGGAAAAGGTGGACCACAGCATGGCCATGCGGTTCACCTCCGCTCTCTACGAGTACACCCAGCACGAACCGATGCCCTGGAAGTGGCTCGGCGACATCGCAAAACACGCAGGGATTCAGCGCGACGACCAGTTCAAGCGGACTTTCGAGGTCGCGGAGGCCGCAGGCTGGCTCGTCGTACACGACGGCAACTCGGTGAAGTTGACTTTTGCGGGCATAAGGGCGGTCCGCCGATTTCAGGACAGCGCCATGGAGAAGCCATGGGATGTAGCGGCCCTTCCGGCCCAACCGCCTTTGGCATCGAGCAGCATTCAGTTTGGAATGAGGATTTAGTCCACGACGCAAAAGAGACATCAACGTCGCGAAGTTCTCGGCGCGCGTTCCCGCCGCTCGGAGTCACGGGCGGTCCCTCCCTCGACGGACTTCCGTGATGGCTCAGGGGTCCGGCGAATGCGACATCCGTCGCACAACCTGGCGTGCCGGCTTATCTTTCCGCTGCGCTTGGTATGAGACCTGCCGCTGCAGATTGTCATCGGTCCAGGTCAAATAGGTGACCCCCACGACCATTCGCGACATCCCTCAAGGACGCAGCGGACAATACACGCGACACACATCTGCGGGCCAGCAGACCATCAACGGCGACCCGGGCGTCTGCTATTTCCGCCGCCTTCATGAATGAGCGGATAAGTGCGACCATGGAGGCCTTGTTCGCACGGCACCGAGCCGGCGGCGACCTTGCGTGCAATAAGGTACGTCCGCCAAGGCCCTGCCTTGTCAGCTGGTGGCCGGAGCGACTCCGCAGCATCGCCGTCGCGGCAATGGGACAGCGCCAGAGAAAGGCTCGCCAGCCGGGGCGCTGTCGATGTTCGGGCGGGGCCGATTAGCAGTCTCGGTCGAGCACTGCACAGCTCTCTTTTACGCTCGATAATGGTAACGTTAGTCCTAGCCATAGCTGACTTCCAGAAGTCGGTTTTGGTCAGAGCCGTTGCGGGAGATCATGACATCCTTCCATCCGGCTCGCTCGCGCTTGGTAAGGTAAGTTCTTGGGCATCATGGCACGGGCTGTTGATGGCCATTCCCCGCGCGTTGTTGCGCCCACCACTCCCACGCCGGTACCCAATCGTGCTCATGGACGCCACGGTTGGCGATGCGGGCTTCTTCCTCCTGGTCGACATGGTTGACGCTCAACCGGTGTACGCCGTAAGCGCTGTCTTGAGGTCACCTTTCGAGGGTGCGGTGTGATCTGTAAGGGTAATGATCCCGTGTCGAGATTTGGGATCGGCTTGTGTCTAGACTTGAACCTACGCTTGAGCCTGAGCGTCAGATCCAACGGATCGAGGTCATCACCGGGGCCGGTGGTCGGCGTCATTGGACGACAGACGACAAGGCCCGGATCTTGGCGGAGACACTGGAGCCTGGAGCGGTCGTGTCTGTGGTCGCACGGCGTCACGGTCTGACGCCACAGCAGCTGTTCGGCTGGCGCCGCGCGGCCCGGAAGCTGAGCGAGGAATCGACCCCGAAGTTCGTGCCGGCGGTGATTGCCCCGCCACCAAGGAAGCAGCGGAAGCGACGCCAGAGCCGGCCCTGGCACCGATTGAGCTTGAGATAGCCGGTGTCCGGGTGCGGATCGGCGAAGGTGCGAAGGCCTCGACCGTATCGGCGGTGATCCGGGCGTTGAAGGCCAGCTCGTGATTGTTCCATCGGGTGGGGTTCGGGTGTTGGTGGCGACCAAGCCGGTCGACTTCCGCAAAGGCATGGAGGGACTGGCGGCGCTGGTGCGTGAGGCCATGGGATCGGACCCGTTCTGTGGAGCGGTCTATGTGTTCCGGGCCAAGCGGGCCGACCGGGTGAAGCTGATCTTCTGGGACGGCACGGGCATGGTGCTGGTGAGCAAGCGGTTGGAGGACGGCAAGTTCCGCTGGCCCGGTGTAGCGGATGCGATCATGCGGTTGAGCGCGGCCGAGCTACAGGCCTTGCTGGAGGGGCTCGACTGGCGGCGTGTGCATGAGCCGCGACGGATAGCAGTGCCGACAGCGGCGAGTTGACTCGGCTGGCGCAAAACGGTCGCAAGCTGCGAATGCCTGTGATCCACTGCGCTTGTGAGCGCGCAAGTCGATGCCCTGCCCGATGACCCCGGCCTGCTCAAGGCGATGCTGATCGCCGAGCAGCTTGAGAGCGAGCGGCTGCGCCAGATCATCCGCGAGTTCCAGCGTCATCGCTTCGGCCGGCGGGCGGAGAGCTTGCCGCAAGACCAGCTTCAGCTTGCGCTGGAGGATGCCGAGCAGGCAGCGGCAGCGGACAAGGCCGAGGCTGAGCAGAAGAACCTGGCCGAGCGCAAGGTGCGAGCCGCCCGCGGCGGACCAACCGCGGCAAGCTGCCGACGCATCTGCCGCGCATCGAGACGGTGGTCGATGTGGAGAGCACCATCTGCCGGTGCTGTGCGGGCACACTGCATCGGATCGGCGAGGACGTGTCGGAACGCCTGGACGTCGTGCCGGCCCAGTTCCGGGTGCTGGTCACGCGCCGTCCGAAGTACGCCTGCCGGGCTTGCACGGACGTGGTCATGCAGGCGCCGGCGCCGGCCCGACTGATCGAGGGCGGACTGCCCACCGAGGCGACCGTGGCCCATGTGCTGGTCTCGAAGTTCGCCGATCACCTGCCGCTCTACCGCCAGGCTCAGATCTACGTGCGCCAGGGCGTTGCCCTGGATCGCTCGACCTTGGCCGACTGGGTGGGGCGCGCCGCCTTCCTGCCGTGGCCCGTGCAGGAACGGCTGCTCGACAGGCTGAAGGCCTCGCCCAGGCTGTTCGCCGACGAGACGACGGCGCCGGTGCTCGATCCGGGGCGCGGACAGACCAAGACCGGCCAGCTCTTCGCCTACGCCCGGGACGATCGGCCGTGGGGCAGCAGCGATCCACCGGGCGTGGCTTACGTCTACGCCGCCGATCGCAAGGCCGAGCGACCGATCGCCCATCTGAAGGGCTTCACGGGCATCCTGCAGGTCGACGGCTATGGCGGCTACAAGGTGCTGGCCAGACAAAGCAACGTGCAGCTCGCCTTCTGCTGGAGCCACGTGCGCCGCAAGTTCTACGAGCTCGCCACGCCTGGTCCGGCTCCGATCGCCAGCGAGGCGCTGACGCGCATCGGCGAGCTCTATCGCATCGAGGGCGAGATCCGCGGTCGCTCGGCCGAGGAGCGCCGCATGGTCCGCCAGGAGCGCAGCCTCTGGTCGAAGCTCTTGAGCCGTGGCTGCGCACCAAGCTCCAGCTCATCAGCCAGAAGACCAAGCTTGCCGAGGCGATCCGCTACACGCTGTCGCGCTGGCAGGGCCTGTGCCTGTTCCTCGACGACGGCCGCGTCCGAGATCCTCGCCTGAAGCTCGGCAGATAGTGACGATGCGGCTGTAGCAGTGGCGGTCCATCCCTTGGCTGGCGATACTTCGCGACTACCTCTTAGGGGGTAACGTGTGACAAACCGACATGTAACGTCTCAAGTGGTCGACTACGTCTTGATCGATCGATCAGCTTTCAGGTGAGACCAAAG
>NZ_BKAJ01000259.1 GCF_007992495.1 Reyranella soli | reverse complement strand
CCGGGCGGCCAGCTTGGCGAGCGGCTTCACCAAGCCGACCTGTTCGGGCTGATCTAGGGGCATCGACGGCATCACTTCCGGCGTCAGTAACGGCGCCACCGGGATCAACACAACTCAGTACGGGAGGATCAGACATGCTTGGGCAAAAAATCTCTGAGATGCAGGGCAAGATGACGACCCAGCGGGTGCTTCCCGTGGCTCAAGGCTCGCCCAAACTCGAAGCAACGTTCGAGATTTCGGGAACCCTTCTCAATTATCCAGCCAAGGCGATGGTCACCTATTGGTCGACGATATTGCCCAATGGAACGCTCTACGGTGAATGCCCCAATCAAGGGGTGGTGATGACGCAGTCAGGCGACACCGCTACTTTCCGGGCTGCTGGGGCCGGTAAGTTCACCAATGCGGCGGGCGCTGCGTCCTTTAGAGGGGCCATTTACTACACGTCGCAATCGGCTGCACTTGCAGCGCTGAATGGACTTGCCGTCGTGTATGAATGGGATGTTGACGAAAACGGCAAAGCGCTCCTCACGGGCTGGGAGTGGAAGTAGACAAACGAACTGGGCTGTCCCGAAACGGTCAGTTATCGCGGCGGCTTCGTGCTTTAAAGCCAACCTCGACCAGCGGAAGCGTAGGGCGACGTTTGCGTCGCATTAGGTTTTGCCAACTCAGGCGCGGGCGCAAATGTGACTACAGCTTGGCGTGCGCTCCAGTCACCACAGGTAGCGCTCACGCCAAACGCAGGGTGCGTCCGCGCGATCACGGCCATGTTGCTGGATCCACGTTGGGCGCGAGCGACGGACCTGATGGTAAACAGGCTCGGCCCCGATCCGTCGTCACCCTTGTACAGACGCCGCCGGTTGTTTCACGTGGCGCTCTGGATGGATCGAACGATACTGCGGGCGTAGCATCAGCGGAATGAAGGCCTAATGGGGGACTGAGATGGATGCTACATATCGGTTAGCTGCCGATAATCGCAGGCGGCAGCGCTGATGCTGAGCAACGCTTAGTGCTTCTGCTTTGGCTCGATGCTGCGTAGTCTCGCCGTCCCAGTCGCTACGCTTTTCCTTGCAGTCGGTCGCCTGCTGGGCTCACTTGGATGAGTGCTCAGCTTGGCGTAGCCAGTTTTCACCGTCGTCCCACCAGCAACAATACCCGCACAGTTTCAGCGAAAGCGGTGGGCTGGCTGGTGCCAAATGAGAACGTTTGGAAGGGAGCGCGATCGCCATGACTGACCATGCGTCCACGCAGAAAATCCACGGCCATTGCGCCCTGTGTATCGCACGTTGCGGCACCATCGCCACGGTGGAGGGCGGACGCTTCACACGGCTCGATCCCGATCCCTCGCATCCGACCGGGCAGGCAATCTGTGCCAAGGGACGCGCCGCACCCGAACTGGTTTATCACCCCGATCGGCTGACCCGTCCGCTGCGCCGCACGCGTCCCAAAGGCGACAGCGATCCCGGGTGGGTTCCGATCTCGTGGGACGAAGCGCTCGACCTCACCGCCACCGCTATGCAGCGGATCAAGGCGCAGTATGGGGCAAGGGCAGTCGCCTTCAGTATGGCGTCGGCTTCGACCACGGCGATCGGCGATTCGGCGGTCTTCGTGCAACGGCTGAGGAATGCGTTCGGCACGCCGAACCTCTACGGCAGCATCGACGTGTGCGGTTGGGGGCGCGCCTTTGCCACTCAATACACGTTCGGCGTCGGCATCGTCGCGATCGGAGGAGGCCAGGGCGCAATGGCGGACATCGCCAACGCCGGATGCCTGATCCTGTGGGGATACAACCCCTCCTTCTCGCGCCTGACGCACGCCACCGCAATCGCCGATGCGCTGCAGCGGGGCATGAAGTTGATTGTGATCGATCCGCGCAAGGTCGGGCTCGGCGCCAAGGCGGATGTCTGGCTGCGCGTCCGCCCGGGCAGCGACGGCGCTCTGGCATTGGGGCTCGCCAACCTGATGATCCGGAACGGCTGGTATGATCGGAAATTCATCCAGGCGTGGAGCAATGGGCCCCTCCTGGTGCGCAACGATACCGGGCGGTTGCTGAGCGCGCACGACCTGGGCCAGGACTCGGGCGATGAGGGCGCACGTCGCTACTTCGCCTGGCACGAGACGGAAGCGCGCCTGGTCGCGTACGACGCGGCTGCCGGACACCATGAAGCCGACGCATCGAGCCTGGCGCTGGAAGGCGAGTACCGGATCGCGACGCCGCAAGGCGAGGTGATCTGCCGTCCCGCGTTCGAGCTCTACGCCGCCCTCTGCCGCACCTATCCGCCGGAAGCTGTCGAGGCGACGTGCTGGATTCCACCAGATCAGCTCGAAGCGGCCGCTCGGCTGATCTGGCACGCACGTCCGGTCTCCTACTACGCCTGGAGCGGACACGAGCAGCACGCCAACACGACCCAGACGGCGCGCGCTATGTCGCTGCTCTATGCGCTGACCGGCAGTTTCGACGGCCCCGGCGGCAATGTGCTTCTTCCCGGCGTGCCGACCAGGCCGATCGTGGGCAACGACCTGCCAGGGGCGAAGGGCATGGCGCCTGCGCTTGGCATGTCGGACCGTCCGCTGGGACTGGCGCGCTGGAATTTCGTCGGCGGACGCGAGCTCTATGAGGCGATGCTGGAAAGCAAGCCCTATCCGGTCCGCGGGCTGATCGGGTTCGGCGCCAACATGCTGATGTCGCAAGCCGACGGCATCTACGGGCGAAAGGCCCTGGCGTCGCTCGACTTCTACGCTCATCTCGACATGTTCATGACGCCCACTGCCGCTCTTGCCGACGTGGTGTTGCCGGTGGCATCGGCCTTCGAACGCGAAGCATTGCGGGTCGGGTTCGAAATCAGCGCCGAGGCCCAGTCCCTTGTCCAACTGCGGCCAGCCGTCGTGCCGCCTCCAGGGCAGGCGCGGCCGGATGCTAGCATCATCTTCGATCTCGCCGGCCGCCTCGGCTTCGCTGCCGAGTTCTGGAACGGCGACATCGACGCAGCCTATCGCCAGCAACTGGAACCCTCGGGCGTCACGCTGGAGCAGTTGCGCGCCCATCCGGAAGGGGTGCGCGTGCCATTGAAGACCCAGCATGCCAAGCATGCGCAGGCAGACGCTGCAGGTTTTACACGCGGCTTCGCCACGCCATCGAGGCGGGTCGAACTCTACTCGGAGACCCTGCTCGAGCATGGCTACGCACCGCTGCCCGATTTCGTCGACCCAACCGGAGCGCCCGGGTCGCTGCGGGATCCCAAGGCCCGGTTTCCGCTGCTGCTGACCTGCGCCAAGCCCACCTTGTTCCTGCAAAGCCAGAACAGGGCGCTGGCGAGCCTGCGCAAGCGCTCGATGTTTCCCGAGGTGGAGATGCATCCCGAGGCGGCACGGGAACGCCAGATATCCCAGGGCGATTGGGTGTCGATCACGACGGCGGATGGAAGCGTTCGCGCCTGCGCCCGCTTCAACGAGACTCTCGATCCTCGCGTCGTGGTTGGCCAGCATGGCTGGTGGCAGGGTTGCGCCGAGCTTGATGCACCGGGCTATGACCCGTTCGGCCCGATGGGAGCCAACTACAATCTGCTGATCGACCCGACGGTCGCGGACCCGGTCAGCCGCACGGCATCCTACCGCGCCAACATGTGCGAGATTCGGGCAGCCGGCGTCTCGTGACGACACGTCGGTGGATTGAGCGGTCTCACCTGCCGATGGCCGACATATTATCGCAAAACGCCGACCTAACCGTCGAAACTAAGTACATAGAGTGACAACGCCAATCTTGTTCCTCCTAAAGGAAGCCGATCCGCGTGCTGCTGCAAAGCGGTTGTTGCAAGAGGCCCAAAAAAAATCAGGCAGTCCTCGCCGCTGAGGCGGAGCGGCTTGCGAAGGAATCGGTCCGGCAGGCCTGCCGGCCGATGTGGTGGCGCGTCTCTACAAGGCACTGAAGGCGGCGTTGGCGACGCCGCAGGTCCACGACGGGCTCCTCCGCCAGGGCCTCGCAACCGTCGGTAGTTCTCCCGAGGAAGCGACACGGTTCTTCGCCAGCGAACTCGTCAAGCACGACAAGCTGGCCAAAGCGGCCGGATTGAGACTTGAGTAGGCTCACCGCTTCATGACTTGACGTCAGTACTCCATTTCGACCTCACAGGGTCGGAGAGATTCAACACACGTCAGGTTCGACACGTACCGGATTTCCGGGTGCCCCTGCTGACTGATGCAACCTGTCGTCGCGCTGCTACACTGTGCGCGGAAAAGGCGACCTCGTTGCAAGCGGTGCTCATATTGGATGATCGACGACTTCTCCCGATCTTGCGCTGCGCTCGAGCAACTGGTGCGGCAGGCCGGCGACCTCGCCCTCGGTCAGTTTCGCCGGCTCGCCGGCGACTCGGTCCACCTGAAGGGCCATCTCGACCTGGTGACCGCGGCCGACCGCGAGGTCGAGCGGTTTCTCACCGATGGCCTGTCACGATTTTTTCCGCAGGACGGCGTCTTCGGCGAGGAGGGGGCCGCGGTGCCGGACAGGAGCGGTCGCATCTGGGTCATCGACCCGATCGATGGAACCCTCAATTTCGTGCGCGGCAGCGAGCAGTGGGCGGTGTCGGTCGGGCTTTTCCAGGACGGCCGTCCGCAGTTCGGCATCATCCATGCACCGGCACGCGATCAAGTGTTGATCGGCGGCCGCGACCTGAGACCAACCGTGAACGGCCGGGCTCTCGACCCGCCGGCAGCGCTCGAGCGCAGCAGCGCCGTGGTCGCAGTGAGCCTGAACCCGGCGTTTCCGGCATCCGGACGTTTGGCCGTGATGGAGTTCATCATGGCCGACGCACGCATCGAGCTGAGGCCGCCATGGCAGTGACCAGGCAGCGAATGGCAACCCAAGCCCAGGGCGGCGGTTCGCGACCCGGGCCTGGCGCCCCAGCGACCGATGCAGACAAAGGCGAAGAGTAGCGGATGTCTTCACGCCGCCCGTGGATCTCAGCGCCGCCCGAAACTGCGCAGCACCGCCAACAACGCGACTTGGCTGTGCACGGCAGTCTTCTCGAAAATGCGCTTGAGATGATTTCGAACCGTCCCTTGGGTCAATTCGAGTCTCTTCGCGATCATCTCCACCGTCATGCCGTCCATCAGCAAGGCGGCGATATCGCCCTCGCGGCGCGTCAGCCGGTAAAAGTCCGTGACCGCCGCGCGGTCCAGCGTGACCGGTTCGTTGGGCTCGCGCAGAAAAATGACAACCGAAGGCGGCGTGGATCCCGGAGACGAAAGGGCAAGCTGGCCAAGGGGGAGAATATCGACCAGCAGAGGTGGCTGTGGCGGTCGCCGCGGCAGGTGCATTCGCGTGGCGTCGGCACCCATGGGCAAGGCTGCGCGGGCGATCGCTTGCCGCAGCTTCTCGGTGGACGCCTTAGTTCCGCCCCTCATGCCGCCTGTGCCGCGCGCAATTCCGTTCTGTCGGGCGATGTGTCGCTGAGCCGCGGCATTGAGGACGACTGGATTTCCCCTGGCGTCCAGGACGATGACGCCGTCTTCCATCCGGTCGAACGTCCTGCTCAGCAGCTCGGCCCGGCCCTCCAGGACGGCGAACCTGTGTTGCAATCTAAGGGCGAGGGTGACGTGCGCTGTCAACGTCTGCAGCTTCTGCGTCTCGTGCGGCGAGAAGGCGCCGACGCGTCGACGACGGCAGACGTTGAGATGGAATGACAGGCCGTCCCCGTCCTGCTGAAAACAGGTTCCATAGAAGGTCCCGGTGGGGCGAATGATATCGTTGTAGAGCTCCGTCTCCTCGAACACAGCGTCGCTGACGACCTGATGATGGGGAACGACCTTGCCGGGCACCATTGCCCGATGCCACGGCTCCCACAGATGCATGGTTTCGGCTGCGAAGAATCGCGCCAGGTCACGATCGTCGAGACCAGACGTCGCCTTGAACGGCCAGCTCGACCAGGATGCCTTGTTGCTGAAGAGGATGGCGTGCTCACTGCGAAACATCGCGGTCACCGCGGTGAGGGCCGGCGTCCACAATCTGGCATCAAGTGCGGCCTGTGAAATCAGCTCAAGGCAACGCAGGGTCTCCGGGTCTGCCAACATCCGCATCCCTCATCGACAGCAGGAGCTGACAGTCGGTTGCGATTGCAGCTCATAAGCCCGCCGGTGCAGGATATCGCAACCCCGCAGCGCCGCAACCTGAGCTTGCTAGAGTGGAAGGTAGGAATCGAGGTCGGCCCGCCGCTGAACGGGGCGCGGCCAATCGCGCCGCAGTAGGTAAAAGGCAATCGCGCCGCCCAGGAGCCAGAGCCCGCATACGAGGACGACCATCGTAGGTCCCGCGAAGTCGTCGCGATCGAGCAAGACAAGACCGCTGAACACCGCGGCCACCGTCGCCATCAAGGCCGCGACGAAGGCGGCTTCGCGGGCGGAGCTGCCGCTCCACACGCGCCCGCCGCGACCCTCCCGGAGCAATACAGTCGCGATGGCGCGGATCGTCACGGCATAAGCCCCGTTCTCCTTGGACATTGGCAGCAGAGTGAGCTCTTCGTGAATGCCGCCTCGCCAGAGGTTGGTCCGGAAATACCGGGTACCGTATCGGCCTTCGTAGACTTCGACGCGCATGCGCTCGATCGCGCCATACTCAATTCGCAAGCGACCGTGTTCGGAGCCTTCGAGCTCAATCCCATTCTCGTCAGCCCGGACCGTCACGAAGGCTCCGACAATTCCGGCGCGCTTCATCGCCCCGCCGGGCGCCGCCCGAAAGGTCGACGGTCGGGCCACGGAAGCCAGGGAAGAGGAGCCACCCGTCATACTGTCCTTTGTAGCCTCGATCCGCTGGTGAGCCGCCGCGGACTGGCTGACGATCCTGGGCGCTGCACCAGTCCCATTTGGGATATGTCGGCCGGCCGCTGCCGATCCATACTCATGCGTGCGGCACGACTGCTCTGGACGGAAGCTTGGCCTTGCCTATGACCTCAGCACCGAACGCGGCTCGTAGAAGGGCGCCGTCCTGGGATGAGCTCGTCGCGGCCGTGGGCAGGCGGCCCGGAGACGGCCGGTGTTGGCATCGGCGCTCCGTCTGGATGATTCGCCAAAGCATCACGCCGCAAAGCCACTACCCGACCAGAAGAGGCGCGAGCTTGTTCCATTCCGCTTCGACGTGTCGGCGATCGACCCACCGCATCGGCAATATCCGCCAGATCAACACGTCCCGCTTTTGCAGTGACCGCACGACGAGATCCCGAACGGTATTCTCACTCCAGCCCGCCCACTCGCCAGCGGCACTCGCGAGGTTTGGCGCCAAGGCGGGAGCGACCTCATCCTTCAATATGCGATGAAGCTCTTGCATCGAATAACCAGAAGCTCGAAGCGGCCCGGCGATCGACTCGTAATCTTGGCGCTGGAGCTCCGTGTCGAGAAAAAGCTGCGAGAGCCCGTGCCAGACCGGCGATCTGCGATCAATATCCGATTGGCTCAGCATCCCGGAATAATAGCTGATCCACGAGCGCCTGACATTCCTTCGCCGCGCGCCCGCGGGGATATGAGGAACCATGAGAATGCGCGGAAACTGGCGAAGCCGCAATCCGATGCTTGCGAACGCATTGGCGACTGTGATCGCAGCATGGCTAGTCGGCTTTGGGGCCTATGGTGTGCTGCGCGACGATTTGGCGGTCCCTGCCTCACGCAGATATGGCGGCGCCAAGCACTATTACCACTTTCACGGCGTGGCGGCCTGGCTGATATTCGCCGGCTTCGCTTGCCTCGGCGCGAGTATAATACTCGTGGTCTACCGTCGCCTAAAAGCCACGCCGAGTGGGATGGCCGATCCCCGTGTGGCCCTGGTAGTCGGTACGGCGGGTGCACTTATCATCCTGACAATGTTGATTACGAAGTGGGTGGAGTCTTAGGGGCACCACCATGGAGGTTCGCTCCCCTATTTTTCGTCGTGGCAGATGCGATACCGGCAACAGCCGGCCGATGGAGGCAAACGGCCAGCAACAACACTGCCCGCCAGCACTGCAGCGCGCCCGCGTGCCGCACACTGCTAGCAATGCAGGCGCGAGACTGCGCACGAGCGAGGACGTAACCGTCCATTATGGTCGGTCCCTGGCCTTCAACATGCTTATTGGCGACAAATCCGAGGCTCAAACCGGGGCGGACTAAATGACTGGGGAAAGGCTTTCCAATCGGAGCGGTGGCAGGGGCGCGCGACTATATCCGATCACGATCAGCCTGAGTTTGATCGTCACAATGGGTCTTGCTCTGCCGTTTGGTCCGGCCTTCGCGCAAGATTTTGCGAACTGCTTCCAAACTAACTGCCAGAACAATGCTCAGGCGTGCATGGCGGCCGCCTACGATGCGCAAATCGCTTGCCAGAAGGCTGCGCGAGCGGGATGCGAAAAGGTCGAGTTCTCGCAGAAATTTAAGTGTCTGAGCACGGCGCTAAATCTCTGTCGACCTGCGCATGAAAGTGCGGAAACGGCCTGCGTGGATGCCGTAAAGTCATGCAGCGCCGCTTGCGGAAAACCGACCGGGAAGGCGTATTGGTGCACGGGCTTGGTGAATGAGGTTCAAAGGTCCGGATTTTGCGCCGACGTCGCCGGGAAGAGGGTCAGGGATCAATGGGAAGCCTGCTTCCGGCAGCTTTTCCCCGAAGGCACCCGGATCGACCTTGCGGACTGCCACGCGCTTTGAGACTTGGGTATTCCTGGACGGCGACAGACCTACGCCGACAGCCAACTAGACAGAGGAAAGCCCCGAGACGAAAGCACGGAAGGCGGTAGCCAACCCGCGGATAAGAGCCTGATCACCCGTCGTGTCGACGCTCCGTCCCCAACCTTGCGCAGATCACATCTCGATCGTCCGATGCCCTACTGGTGCCGACAAACCTCTTTTGTCTGGGCTCTTGACCGGGGACATAAGAGCTAGAGCC
>NZ_BKAJ01000258.1 GCF_007992495.1 Reyranella soli | reverse complement strand
GGCTCGCCGATCTGGCCAATTTCGACGGCAACTATCTCAATATGCCGCAGCTCCTTTCACACTGGCAGGTCAAGATCGACAGCGCCTCAACGCCAGCCAACCGATCGCTTGCCATGTGTCGCCCGATCACTCTTGCCTCAAGGCTATGTTCAGAGAAGTGGTCAGGCCCTGCACAGGTGCAGCCTTCCTGTGCGGCGTCGCCGCCCCGGGCGATGCTGTGACGAAGGACGCAGGTCAGGCCGAAGCATAAGTGGTGAGAGTGATGGACAGTGACACCTTTGCACGCCGCATCTTTGCGGCCTACTGCGGCGCGGGACTTTTGTTCGCGCTGGTCGCCTGCGCAATCGCGCATTAGAAAGCCCCGACTCATTTCTCGTCGCGGCGGCGCATAAAGCGCCGCAGATGCGCGCACTGGTATCACGGGCGACCAACTAAATGCTTGTTTGCGACGTCGTCGCCGCGGAACTGGTGGAGCAGATACGTCGATAACACCGGCCTTGTTGTCCCGACGAATGAGGGCTGGACGTTTCCAGCTACCAGAACAGGCCTGCGTGAGGGACGCGCGGTTTGATCCTGCGGCGTATAGACTTGTTTGTAGCGCAGTAGCCTTGACGCATGGCGCCTACTCTACGTGGGTACTCTTGATGGATGAGCGCCGAACGCGCCTCAGTGCGATAAATTGGGAAGTTTAGTCTTCCCGCGATCGGCCCTTGCAGCGCGTCACGACTGAGCAGCAGGTGACCTTGCGTGTTCCAGGAACAATCCGACCGCTGTCACGAGATGGCCACTTCTGGCCCTTGCTTCGCGAGGAGTGTGGGACCCACATTTACTCGGATACAGCAGCAAGACTGAGGACTCGGCATGGCTCAAGCCATCACGTCATGGTTTATTTCCGACGGCAGGTTCTGCGTGCATGCCATAAAGGCTGTGGGCAAGCAGAGCGCCAGAATTGTTGAAATCGAAGATGTGGAAACAGGCGAGCGTTTTCATGGCTCTGCCCGAAAGCTGCAGAATATGTTCCTGTCTCTCGGAAGCTACGGCCACGGCGATCCGATGACCCTGCACCGCGAAGCCTAATTCGCGCATCTCCGCATCCGGCTCGACACAAAGGCACCTCGCCGGGTCAACACAGTTTGGAAACCTGCTAGGCGCGGTGGGCTTGCGCTCAGCCAAGGAAAGCGACTCGCATGGTCCATACCGGGCCCAGCCAGCCGAGGTGTTGCCCGGCGTGCCAGGCATGGCAATGACCCTGCCAGGCTTTGAGACTTAGGAGTGGAATGGCGTTTTCGTTCCGGCAGGCACCGGTCCAGCCCTGATCATAAGGCTGAATGAGGAGATGAAGGCAGTCTTCCGCGCGCTCGCGACGGCAGCGCGCTTGGTGGAGCTCGAGGCGCTGACCAAGGCCAACACCGTGGCAAAATTTGAGTCGTGCCGCGATGGTGAAGTCAGCAAACATTCGCATCGAGTAGATAAAGGCCGTCGATCGCGAGGACTGGCCGCGACTGACCAATGAATCAAACCTGCCGATCGTCGAGTGCACCCGGCCGGGGCGATGCGGGTCGTCGCCCTCGCGTCGGGCAACGCATCCGGGATCGATATTACAGCGGAAACGGAACGGTGTCGGACTCCAGATGAACGATGGTGTCAAAGAGTTGGTTATATGGAGTCGCAGCAGCATCACGATCCGATTCTCTTAAGCGCGAGAACGGACTGTCGGCCTTGGTCAGATCGGCGAGAAAGGACCGTCCGCCCGCTACTTGTTCTATGATTTCCAATACATTTATGGTCTATTCATTGGCCGAGCTTTCCAGCGGCCGCAAATTCAATTCTTCTGGCACCGCCGCGTCACTTTTGCGGTGAGGTACGGTCAATCGCACGCTGTGAACCGCCCAGCCGGCGCCGATTAGCTGAGAACATGTTGTGGCCGTTGATCGGCCCGCTACATGACGCCGAGCTGCATGACGCGCGCCAAGCAGCATGTTGCCGCGGCTCATCCCAGGATTGATCGTGCCGCTGGGCACGTCCGGGCCGCGTTGTGAACTGACTCGAAAGGAGTTGAAAATTCCGGTGTGCCTCAAATCCTCGTCGTGAGGTTTAGCCGGGTCTTGGGGCGGATCGATTCCCAAAACCCCGTATCTACGGTTAGAGAAGAGCCTGGCTTGGCCAAGCGTCGGTGCGAAGGGCAGTACCGTTCCGGGTAGGTTGATCATGGCGCGGCCAGCTTCGAGTGGCCCTGCCTGAAGGAAATCATGAATACGAGATCGCGTCGGCTCATCATCGCGGAAACGCTCGGAGGCGTGAAAGTGAGTAATCAGAGGTTTCAGCAAGGACTCGCGCCGTATGATCTCCCCAAGGAAGAATGCTTTGAGCGCATCGAAGGTAGAATGGACTTCGCCAAAAATCGTGAGGTCGGCCCGATGACCAATCAAAGCGGTGACTACATCTCGGCGCGCTTCCCGCGCTAGATACGCTTGAATTGCCTGGGGCGTGGCGCTCGGAGTTATGGGAACGGGTGCCGGAATCGGCGGGGTGGGCGGACTTGGAGGAGTAGGCCCAGGCGGATCGACGCCGGGTATTACCAGGACATCGCCTGGGAAGATCAGGTTTGGGTTGGGACGCTTGGCGCGAAATGAAGCGTTCGCTGGATCGTTGTAGATAGTCTGCCAGCTCGGCAGGCCGTGCTTGCGGGCGATGGATGAAAGATTGTCACCCTGCTTTACCGTGTAAGTCGTTGCCATGCCAACCAAGCCCTTCCGAAGGGCATCGCCCAAAGGTGTGCTGCCAAGGCAAGCGCATGGCCACAAATCGTGACCACCGGGCAGTGTAAGGATGCGCATGCCGCTTCCCGCCAAAGGAGGCTAGCCGAGCCGGCACTTTAGCGTTGCATTCCGATAGACGCTTGATCTGTGGCCATTCGCACACTTCTGCATTTGGCTGGATCTTCGGCCGCACCCCATATGAGACCTTCGAAGGGGCCGCATCTAAAGTTAACTGGTGTTGAGGCGGGTGGGAAAGACCTCGTCGTTGCATGCCACCACAACGATAACTTTTGACGAAGGCTTAATCAAACCAAGACGCTCTAAGCTATCACTATCGAGCGTGCTGGAATGGCGCAGTAAGCCACTCATTCAATTTCGACCAGCGTCGGCGCCCGGACACGTTTTTCACGGCGATGGCAACGGCCTTCTTCTGTCCTACAAGAACGACGAGCCGCTTGGCCCAGGGCGACGTGATCTCGGCCACCGATCCGCGCGGCGCCGTCACGACCGCCGGCTACGATGCCAACCGCCGCCCGATTGCCACGACCTTGCCCGCTGCCCCGGCGGGCGCCGCCCGCGTGCTCACGGCCTTCACCTGGGATCCCCTGGGCCGCCTGCTGGAGGTCCGCCAGTCGGCCGGCGGCAGCATCCTGCGCACTGCCAGCGCCACCTACACCCCTACCGGCAACGTCGCCACCACGACCGACGCCAACAACAACGTCACGCGCTTCGCCTACGATCCGCTCGACCGCCGCATCAGCGTCACCGACGCCATGGGCCGCGTCGCGCGCGCACCACCTGGACGGTGCTCCGCCAGCCATTCCAGCTGTACAACCTCGCCGTCTCCGCCAACCCGCTGGTCGCGCAAACCTACACCGCCGACGGGCTGCCCGCGACGCTGACTGATGCCAACGGCTATACGCACATGCGCCGCCAGCAACAAGCCGACATGCTTCGCCTACGACAGATTCGACCGCCTGGCGACGATCACCTATCCCGACAGCAGCACCGAAACCTTCACTTACGACGCCAACAGCAACGTACTCAGCCGCAAGACGCGCAAGGGCGACACCATCGCCTTTGCGTACGACAACCTCAACCGGCTCTCGAGCAAGACGCCCTCCTCCGGCCCGGCTGTCGCCTACACCTACGACCTCGCCGGAAGGCTGAAGAGCGTCAGCGACAACAGTGCGGCAATCCCCGCAGTCGCCGCGCCGGGAACCACGACAACCTATGCCGCCAGCTACGCCTACCATGCGCTCAGCCGCCTGACCGGCGCGACCTGGGAACCCGCTCCCGCAGCGACGGCTCCCGCACCGGGAGCGCTGGTCACCTTTCACCCACGCCTACAACCAGGCGAACCAGCGCATTCGACAGGACGTCGGCGACAACAGCTGGCTCGCCCATCCCGCGGCTTCGCCCAGCACCACCGGCTACACGGCCAACGCGCTGAACCAGTACACCGCCGTCGGCGGGACCACCCCGACCTACGACGCCAACGGCAACCTCACCTTCGACGGCACCTACACCCTGGGCTACGACGTCGAGAACCGCCTGGTCTCGGCCAGCGGCGCCGGCAACACCGCCAGCTACCAGTACGACGCCAAGGGCCGGCGCACGGCGCGCACCGTCACCGGCACCACCACCCTCTCGGTGACCGACGCCGACGACCGCGAGGTGCTGGAGTACGATGGCGCCACCGGCGCCGTGCTGCGCTGGTACACCTACGGGCTCGGCCCCAATGCCGTGCTCGGCCAGATGAACGTGCCGGCCGGCACGCGCACAACGCTCCTGCCCGACCAGTTGGACTCGATCATCGCCTCGGTCGCTTCGAGCACCGGGACGCTGACCAAATCCGCCTACCAGCCCTACGGCGGCAGCCCCGCCGCCTCCTCGCCCTTCGGCTTCACCGGCCAGCGCCTCGATCAGGAGAGCGGGCTCTACCACTACCGCACGCGACACTATTCCCCGACCTGGAGCCGCTTCCTGCAGCCCGATCCGCTGGGCTACGGCGGCGGCGTCAACCTCTATGCCTACGTCGGCAACGACCCGCTCAACTGGGTTGATCCGTGGGGTTTGGCTCGCGAGCCGTCGGGTGTTGGCACAGCCTCGCCGGCTCCGCCCATTGCCGTGCCTGTCGCTGCTGGCGGTGCCGGCGGCGGCGGCGGATCGCAAGGGCCGCCGCCAGCAGTGGCTGCGGCAGCGGGCGGAGCAGGTGGCGGCGGTGGATCCGGTGGAAGTGGAGGCGGTGGCGGCAGTGACGACGACGGCCCCCGTATTCCGCGCAATTTTCGTATATACGAGGTGTTCATTGAGGCGCCGATAACAGGCACCACTCGATCGGCGCACCGTGCATCGGCAAATGATATCTTGCTGATCAACTCAGCCAGATTCCCGCATTTGCCGCTGCATTTAATCGTGAAATCGGCGTTGATGTCCTAAGTCATATGCGCACGGGCGCCAATTTACTGAATTCGCCAGGGCAAAGAGATACGCCGAGCTGTTCAGGTTTGAACAAGCGAAGGCCAACTTATCAGCGGTGCTTGTGCCGATATTGCATCGGCGTCTCATTAGTCCACCGTTTGAAGGCCCGCACCAGCGGCCCCGGCTCGGCATAACCCAGCGCATAGGCGATCTGGCGCAGCGTGTCGACTACAACACCGCACGGCCACACTCGAGCCTTGGCGGGCTCACACCAACGGAGTTTGCAGCACGCCCCAACCAGGGGCATAACCAGAACAGACTCTCCCTCTGAACGAGGTCATTCCGGGGAGCACGTAATGACCAGTCGAGTAAGCGCAGCCCTCCGAAGGCAGGTCGTGAGTTAGAATCTCGCCGGGTCCGCCGAGTTGTTCAACGCTTTATCGATAAAGGCTATCTGCCTCTTCAATTGCGGGGAAGCACGCGGCAATGCGGCGGTGCTTAGCCCACTCATGCCGCAAAGCCGCGCTTACTGGGCTCTCCGGCGTCTAAATTGGCATCGATGGCAACGACGTTGTGGTGAAGTCGACCACGGATGCGCCCGTTCCCGTTGCAGGTCTGTGGACGGAGCATGGCGCTAGCCCCGCTTCCATCATCGCCTCCAGCCGAATGGCCGGCTCCGCCACTATCAATCGCGATCTGCTTCGCCTTCGGCAACATCAGCTGTCAATCAATCGTGATGAATCCGCCGTTCAAAGATGCTAACGATCACGTACGGCATGCTCTTCAGCTACTGCCCGACCATGGCATGCTCGCCGTCCTGCTGCGCATGACCTGGATGGCCGCGAAGGGACGCGCCGACCTCCTGGAGTATTGTCATAAGCTCATGATCGCCGGGCGTCTGAGAATGCTGCCACCGGGTGCGCGGGGTTGTGGCCATGGTGGCACGACGGACTTCTGCTGGTTCATTTTTCGTCGACAAGTTGTCGAACCCGCCTGTCTGGTAAGAGGCTGAGGTTATGGCGGATTATGAGCAAAGCGCGCGACAGCCCACTCACCTCAGCATTTCCAGCTCCATAGCCCTAGGGCAGCAGCCAACGGCCAATCGATTCCCACGGGCAGAAGACCGACCCTGACGTTTGATGTTGGACGGTGTATACGACCACGGCCACTCAGTGCCGCCACCGCGGCGCTATGCAATGACAGCAGAGCGGCAGCAGCGGCGCGAGGCAGGAACGCATATCAAGTCGGGCAAGTGGTGGCGATCCGTTGTGCGCGTCGGTGGCGGCCGAGGCTTCGTGGCGAAGGTTGCAGACCGTCAGGATTTGGGAACAAGGTGACTATCAGCTTTTGGCGCGCCGGAGGCTCCTGGATCGCAGGCTGACCGAGCTGCCGGCCAGGGATCGTCTTGATCGCTTCCAGGCTCCCGCTCACCGGCCTGTCAAGCGCGTCGTGCTCGACCGCGCGGGCGAAAGTTCGGCCACGCAACGACTCACTCGTAGCCCCGTTGCGTCCTAATGCTTCGGCCGCTCCCCCTGGAGGAGAGAAATGATCCTGACCTTGTCCCGCCCATCGCGAACGGCCACCTTACTTGCCCTCGTGTTCACGCTCATGACCGTGGCTTCGTGCGGCTACAACACTATCCCGACCCTTGAAGAGGCGGCCAAGGCCAGGTGGGCAGACGTTCAGAACAACTACCAGCGCCGCGCGGATCTCATCCCCAACTTGGTAGCCACCGTCGAAGGCTATGCGAAGCAGGAGAAGGACGTACTCACCTCCGTCGTTGAGGCGCGCGCCAAGGCAACGCAGGTGCGCGTCGATGCCTCGCAGCTCACCGACCCGGAGAAGCTCAGACAGTTCCAGGAGGCGCAGAACCAGTTGAGTGGCGCGCTCGGCCGCTTGATAGCGATCAGTGAAAACTATCCCGACCTTAAGTCTAACCAGAACTTCCTGGCGCTGCAGTCGCAGCTCGAAGGGACCGAAAACCGCATCGCTGTGGCGCGCCGCGACTACATCGAGGCGGTGCGAGCTTACAACACCGAGATACGGACCTTTCCCAGCCTGATGTGGGCCTCGATCCGCGGCAGCAAGCCAATGGCGGAGTTCAGCGCCACGGATGACGCGCAGCGGCCACCGCAGGTCAAGTTCGGAAAATGATTCAGGGGACCGCAGCCCTGCAGACCCGTCTTATGAATCATGTGTGGGCCTGGAGACCTGCGGTCTCCATAACGCGGTTGCTGTCGTTTTGTGTCGCGTTGGCCGTCGCCACTGTCGCTGCCGCCCTTACCTTCCCGCCGCTCACCGGTCGCATTATCGACCAGGCCAACATAATCTCGCAGCAGGCGCGCGAGGCGCTGGAGCCGAAGCTCGCCGACCTCGAGCAGAAGTCAGGCATCCAGCTTGTTGTCGCCACGGTGAAGTCGCTGGACGGCCAAGAGATTGAGCCCTATGCCAACGAGCTGTTCCGCTTTTGGAAGCTCGGCGAGAAGAAGATCAACAACGGCGTGCTACTGTTGGTCGCGCCCAACGAGCGGCGGGTACGCATCGAGGTCGGCTACGGCCTGGAAGGCACACTGACTGACGCCCTCTCCGCCGTGATCATCACCAACGCCATAACTCCGCGCTTCAAAACCGGCGACTTTTCAGGCGGCATCAGCCGCGGTGTCGACGATATCATCACCGTGCTAACGACCGACGAATCCGAATGGCAGAAGCGACCGTCACTGCGTCTCGACCGGCCCCAGGCGGAGCACCCCACCAACTGGATTGGCCTGATCGCCTTCGGCGCATTCATCATCCTGCTGGTGGTCTCGCCGGGCTTCCGTGCGCTGGTGTTCGCGATGCTGTTGTCCGGTCGTGCCGGGGGCGGTTTGTACGGCGGCGGTCGTGGCGGCTGGGGCGGCGGCCAAGGTGGAGGCGGCTTCTCCGGTGGCGGCGGCTCGTCAGGTGGCGGCGGCGCCAGCGGCCGATGGTAAGCGACATGCCGGCCCCGAACTTCGTGGAATTATCGCTCGACGACCGCAGGCGCATCTCCGCCGCCATCCAGGCCGCTGAGCGCCAAACCTCGGGCGAACTCGTCTGCGTGCTAGCGCGCAGTTCTGTCGACGCGACGGCGCTGCCGATTGTGCTCGCGGCGCTGGCCGCGTTGATGCTGCCGTGGCTGCTGGTCTTCCTGACGACTCTTCCGGTGCTGATCATCTTGTCCCTGCAGCTCGCGCTGTTCGTGGTGCTCGCCGTGCTGCTCAGCTTGCCGCGCGTACGAGTAGCGTTGCTGCCCGCTGCGACGCGCCGGGCCCTTGCCCACCAGGCCGCCATGGAACAGTTCGTGCTGCGCGGCATTGGCCGAACCGAGGGTCGCACCGGCGTCCTAGTGTTCGTCTCCCTGGCCGAGCGCTATGCGCGCATCATCGCTGACGAGGCCATCGCCTCGCGCGTCGTGCGGGCTGAGTGGCAGGGCGCCATCGACGCGCTGATCGAGCACATGCGCCAAGGTCATATCGCTGACGGCTTCGTTATCGCGATCGAGCGCTGCGGCAGCGTGCTGGCGACGCACTTTCCGGCCGAAGCGGAGGAGCACAGCGGACTACCGGACAGGATCTATTTGATTTGAAGCCTATGCATCCGATCCACCTCTTGTATTTGCGACTTTGCTGACGTTGATGGAGTCACGTGAGGCGGCCAGCTTATTCATCGAGAACATGTTTACTGCTATGGTCGAACCGTCGCGTTGCGCCGGGAGGAT
>NZ_BKAJ01000257.1 GCF_007992495.1 Reyranella soli | reverse complement strand
ACGCCTGGGCCTTTGCGTTCGGCTATGCAGTTATTAGGGTCGAATACTTCTTGTAGCCTCGCACCCTCGTCCCTATCGAAGGGCTGCGAGAAACCCAGATGCCGATTTATGTAAAGATTTCGCCGCTCCATCGGCTGGTGACGATTGTTGCCATTTCGGGTGTCTCGGTCCGCGCGTTGCGTGAGCAATCTGCCGGCCGGTGTCTAAGGGCGGCTGTTTTGAAGCGCGCACCGGCCGGCCCCAAGGCGAGGCCGGTTTCTGTTTGAGCTTCTCCGCTCACGGGGCGCCGTATGTAGCGCAAGCCCAAGCAGCGATCATTGACCGGAGCGGTCAAGACGTTGACTGCCGGCGACAGGGAAATCTCTTCGAGAAGGTGATGGTGGGCGCGGCACGGATCGAACGTGCGACCTCACCCATGTAAAGGGTGTGCTCTACCGCTGAGCTAAACGCCCTGAGCAAATATAGGCGGTCGGCGATTGCGTGGCCCGAACGCTTCGGGAGTAATCCGGCCCCTCTCCCGTCCGCACGGGCCTCAAGCTCGTGACCAAGGTTGCGGAGCTGCGTCCGCATCCCGATGTGGCACTTCAGGTCCGCGTCGACATCGCCTCGGGCCTTGTCGTTGTCGGCGATCTGCTTGGAGTAGGCGCGTCCCAGGAACAAACGCTAGTCGGCGACACGCCAAACCTCGCGGCGCGCCTGGCCTCGCGGTAAGAGCAGCCTATTGCAAAACGATGTATTCAAACTGCTCCGCCACCGGCACCATCGCCTTTGGCACCGGTACCTTGCCCTTGAGCCCGCCCGGCACTTTGTTGTTTGCGTCGCTAGCAAATACGAGACTCCTGAACGGGCTCGCCTTGCCACCGGTCCACTTGCGGTCGGTCGGGATTGTCACCGGTGTCTTGGCGACAAGCGATTTCAATTCGATGAAGTCACTGGTCGGCAGCTTGTCCCAATCCAGCGCCCTGCCCTGCTCTGCGAACAAATCGCCCCCGTGCGTCACAACCCTTATCGATACGCACGTGAAGCCCCATTTTTCCAGTATCTGGCGCACGGTTGCCCCTGAGTGATCCGACTTGCCCTGGGCGTGATTGGCACCGACATGCAGCATGCCCGCATCGCCCCCATGGAAGCCGTGCTCCTTGAATTCGACAGCGAACTCTCGTACCAACGCCATATCACGCAGAGAATCTTTACTGATGATCGACCCGATGCTCAGGATCTCGCGCCGAGTGGCTTTGATGAAATCCAATACGGGCTGAAACCGGATCACCTCCACCCCCCTGGCGATCTTCTCCATATCGGTCTCGCTCGGAGCGGCCGCGGGTGGGACTGTCTTGTCGCGCATATACCTATCGACGGCAGTCCGTATCACGCCTGTTCTGAAAAAGTGTTCGCTGGCAAGAAACTTGTACTTCGGGTCTTTGAGCAGTTCGAGCAGCAGCCGCACGACGGCCTTAACGCGCATGTCCTTGCGACTTTCCTCGGCGCTTTGCTTGATGTCCACGGACAGATGAGTCTCGCCGACAATGGCGATATGATGCTTCTCGGTGATTTTGGTGACCGTGGTACTGTTGCGAGTGATGTAGTCCTTCAAATCGTCAGTGAGCGCCATGTCGGACTCGCTATCGAGGAGGGACCGGGTCGAGCACGTCAGCTTGAAGACGCGTTTAAGAGGGTGCGCCACTATCGAACGCAAATAGTAGCAGGCGACTCTACTGAGCAAACGTGACTTTGCGCACGCAGCAAAGAATTTGATCTTAGCTAACAGCACACGCGGCAAGCGGGCGCCCAACAGTACTGACCAAACAACAGATTTTAGTCATGTCTCGCGGTTCAAACCACTGCACGATCTGGGGTGCGGTGTTGCCCCGATGAGTACAAGCCAGTGTTACAGCCTCGAATGGACGTGTTCGCGCCGACCCTTCGCGACCTCGACACCAACTCGGGACCGAAACGACGGCTCAGACGTCGCGGGTCGACCATGCGGCCGGGCAGTTCGTCGCCTTACGGTGGGAAAGGCCACAGAACGACGCGGTCCGTACGCTCACAATCGAGCCGCGTGGCTGCTTGTGCTGCACTCACGGTTGGCTGGAGCAGGCGACCGACACCATCATGAACTTCACCGGGGCCACGACTAGCCTCCCGAGGAGATCGACAGATGGCCGCTCGCAGCGTGACGATCAAAGTCGACAACAAGTTCGACGTTGCTCTGGTCTTTGACCACAACAGCATTCAGCACGGCATCTGGGGCTCCAATCCACCGCCACGCATTGAGCCGGGCACTCTAAAACAGTGGGTCGCCGAGTCCGACGGGGTTGCGACAGGCACCGAAGGCACCGTCTGGTACCGGCTGGACATCCCCGGCAGCACCGGACTGGTGCGGCTGCACTGGGACAACCCATTCGTCGGCAGTAACAACTTCGACCAGTCGGGCCCCCCTGTCGTCACCGTAGTTCGCCTTGGCGATGGCTCGGGCAATGACGCAACCGCCCACTGAGTAGTCACCGACGCCTCCACCACCGGCGATGGCATCCCTGACTCCTGGAAGACCAGCGGCGCCACGATCGACCCAGGCGACGGTGTCGGTCCCCAGTTCGTTGACCTGCCCGCGATGGGGGCGACCGTCGGAAAGCCGGACATCTTCGTACACCTGGACTGGATGGAGGACGCGACTCACTCGCATCGGCCCAGCGACGCTGCGATCAAACTGGTCGTCGACGCCTTCCGCAACGCGCCTTACATAGCGCGCAACGGCGCCGTCGGGATCAACCTGCACATCGATGCGGGTCCAACGAGCGTGATGAACTACACGACGGGCGCGACCTGGGGCCCACTGAGCCGCGCCGCGGCGGTCGGCGAGGTCACCCAACTCGGCACCACGAGCTTGGATGGCGCTGGCAACGTCACTTATGACTGGACCGACTTCGACAAGCTGAAAAACAGAGCTGGCGGACTTACCAAGTCCGGTCGTGCGCCAATCTTCCGATACGCCGTGGCCGCTCACCAGATCGGGTCGGTGAACAACAGCGGCGTCGCGCGCACGGCTCCGGGGTCAGATTTCATCGTGAGCCTTGGCACCTTCGCGGCGGTAACTGACATGCAGACCGCCGGCACCTTCATGCACGAACTCGGGCACGTCCTAGGCCTCGACCACGGCGGTAGCGACGGCTTCAACAACAAGCCCAACTACCTGAGCGTTATGAACTACCTGTGGCAATTTTCCGGGGTCAGTCGCGGCGGTGTCTTCCTACTCGACTACTCACGGGTGGCGCTGGCGGTATTGAAGGAGGCGGGTTTGAACGAGACGGTCGGTCTCGGTCCGGGCTCTACCGGTTACGCGACCGCGCGGTGGGTGCCCGGTGCAGGCGGGGCCCCAGGGTCGTTTGTGCAGATCGCCAACGCTGCCGGCCCGATCGACTGGAACGGCGACGGGGCGGCTACGAACGCGAACGTTCCTTTCGACATCAATGGCGACGGCACGCAAACCGACCTACAACCCTGCAACGACTGGCAGATTCTCAAGCTGCGCGGTGGTGCGGTCGGATCAGGCGGATACGCACCGCCGGCGCAATCGGTCATCCCGCGCGAGCTCACGCCGGCGGACCAAGCGCTGATCAAGCCCCCCGACGGTACTCCGCCGGTGACGACCGCGAGCGTTTGGCCGACGCCAAATTTGTCGGGGTGGAACCGCAGGCCAGTCCTTGTGACGCTGACGTCCACGGACGACATCTCTGGGGTCGCGCGAACTGAATACGATCTCGATGGGTTGGGGCCGGTAACTTACAGTGCGCCGGTGACGATCTCGGCCGAGGGTGTCCATCATCTCGGGTACCGCTCGATCGACCACTCCCAGAACGCCGAGGACCGACAGCAGAAAGATGTACGCATTGACCTGACGGCTCCCGAGGTTGTCATCTCCTTTGACCCCGTAGTCGACGACCTCGTCGTCGAGGGGGCGGGACAGCCTCTCTGGAGTGGCGACAAGCCCAGTGGCACCGATAGGCCGAACCGACGTCGAATGGACCTCGTTCGGCTCTGACGTCGCTGAACTACGTACTTACCAAGTACGGGACCGCGCCGATAATTCGACAACACTCTATCTCAAAGTCCGCTGTTCGCCGTTCGCCTATGAGGCCAGTGTGCTCGCCATCGTCTATGACGATGCTGCACATCACGATCGCGACGCCTCAGCCGAGCGCGAGGAGGCAATCAAGCTGGCCCGAGACCAAAATTCTACCGTACGTGCTCGGGCGCCGCGCAACACGATGGTTTTCGAGCGGCTCGTCGGTCGCAATGCAGCAGCCCCATTGTTGGGGGTGAGGCAGATCGTGGCAATCGGCGAGCGCGACGCGCGCCGCACCGTCCGCGCCCGGTGGGATGCCTTGGACGATTACACTATCCTCGTTCGCGAGGCGGGTGCTGGCTCGTGCAGTCCCTGCCGTGACGATCGAGACGAGCACGACGGTGAGCACGGCGGTTGCGATGGGGACGCGCAGCATCGTGAGAAGGAGCGACGGCCCGATCGAGTGGAGGGAGCCGGCTCGGACAACCACGATCAGGAGACCGGTGCCGGACGAGAGGACGACCAGCGCCGGAAGCGCTGTGGCCCGACTGTGGTTTCGGAGTCCGACGTCCGCGGGATGGTTGTGCTCCATGTGTTGAGTGAAGACGGCCGCCTTTACGTCATGGAGTAAGGAGCGAGAATCACGATGCGAGATCCCAAGGCATCCGCCAGGAATTAGCATCCTACGGGTCAATCTGCGCCGGATGCCATCGCGTCCGAACGCCACGCGCGTCAAGCCGAACAGACGAAATTTCGGGTGCGCAGAGGGCTGTCCTTGCCGAAAACGCCATCCGCGATCGATTATCAGGTGCGCGGATAGTTAGATCCGACAATATTGATGATAAAGCCCGCCCAGGATGGCGTATGGTCAAAACTGAACCGCCCGCCGGGACATCACGCCGCCTCTCGGTGGTAATAGCGCAAGAGCCCGCCCAATCGATCGCGGCACCGCACAGGGCCATCGCGCTGCCGATCGTTCACCTGAGGAAACAGCAGGACGTTGCCCTTCCGCTGATGATTCCGCTCGGTGTGGAAATGGTCGACATAGTTGTTCAATGCCCGCCGCAACGAGCGCTCGCCTAAGAGGATTAGCTTGGACAAGCACTCTTCCTTAACCGACCTGACCCAGCGCTCCGCGTAGGCGTTCAGGTTCGGGCTGCGCGGAGGCAGCGCGAGCGGGTCAACTCGACCTGATGCAATGATGGCCCGGAACGACCGCGTTAGACTGGTGTCGCGGTCGTGCAGGAGATAGCGGCAATCTCGGCGGCTCTCGAGGTGAATGAAGAACAGCACGTAATAGGTCACCAGCCCGCGCAGCGTCAGCACCTCGGCGGTGAAGAAGTCGGTCCCCGCCAATAGCTCCACGTGGGTCCGAATGAAGTCCGTCCACGGGGTTGTGCGCTTGCGCTCCGGTGCCGGCGGCAGACCGTGGCGCCGCAAGACATTGCCAACCGTTTGATCGGAAATCTCGTAGCCCAGATTGGCCAGCGCCCCTGCAATCCGGTCATAGCCCCAGTCCCGCTTCTCCCTGGCCATGCGAATGATCAGCTGCTCGACCTCTCGCTTGATGCGCGGCCTTCCGATAGCGTCATGTACACCGCTGTCCGCTCCTGTCATCGGTGGGTAGGAAGGTGGGTAGCAGTGCGCGGCAGGCTAAACCTCCTCAGCGCGATCAAGATCGAGTCCGCTACGCGGCCCGGCTACGTGCACGACGGTGGTGGCCTGTATCTCCAGATCAGCAAGGGCGGCGGCAAGAGCTGGATCTACCGATTACACGTTTGGCGGACGGCGCCGTGAGATGGGGCTGGGCACGTTCAAGAAGCACTCGAAGGACAAGGCACGAGTGAGCCTCGCTATGGCCCGGACTCTGGCCACCAGGCACCGATCACTTGTTGAGCAGGGAAAAGACCCGATTGCAGAGCGTGACGCTCAGGAAGCGCGCAAAAGGCTGGAGGAAGCCCGGGGTCTCACCTTCGACAAGGCTATTGAGCGCTTCCTCGAAACCAATGAGGTGGGCTGGAGAAGTGAGAAGCATCGGCGCCAGTGGCGCGACTCGCTCAAGACCTATGCCTCCCCCGTCATTGGGAGCTTGTCAGTGGCGGCCATCGATACGCCGCACGTGACGAAGGTGCTGGATGCAATTTGGCACCAGAAGCCGGCAACCGCGTCCCGAGTGCGAGGCCGCATTGAGCGTATTCTGGATTGGGCCAGGGTGCGTGGTTTTGCCAATCCACCATTAACCCCGCACGGTGGCGCGCTCACCTCAAGGAAACCTATCCGGCAACCAGCAAGGTCCGCACGGTCAAGCATCATGCTGCAGTCGCCATTGACGACGCAGCCACCGTCTACGCCCGTCTCAAGCACTCGGATTCCATGCCGGCGCTGGCCTTCCGGTTCCTCATTCTGTCCGCCGCCCGTGCCGGTGAGGTAATGGGAGCCAAGTGGTCTGAAATCGATGAGAAGGCGCGGATCTGGACTATACCCGCGTCGCGCATGAAGGCGGCCCGTGTTCATCGGGTCGTCCTGTCCGACGAGGCGATGGCGGTGCTCAAGAAGGCGGCGAGCTACCGGGTTGACGATTGGGTCTTTCCCGGGCGCCGCAGGGGACGCCCGAAGGCTTTGACGACCTTGACGAGAGCATTACGGGCTGCAGGCGGCGGGGACAGCACTGTTCATGGCTGGAGGTCGGCGTTCAAGGATTGGGCTAGCGAGCGCACCACCTTCCCCAAAGAAGTTAGCGAGATGGCCTTGGCCCATACCATCGGTGACAAGGTCGAGGCTGCTTATCGCCGTGGCGAGCTGATGCAAAAGCGCGCGGCGATGATGGCGGCATGGGCCAATTTTCTCACGGCACCGCAGAAGGCCAACAAGGTCGTCCCTCACGGCACACGGGCGCTGGGATGACAGACTTGGTATCAGCGCAGCTCGGGCGACGGCCCTAAACGCGCACTTCGCGTTAGTATCTGCGAGCCGCCTCAGCCTCGGCTTTCGACCTCTCGGCCTTCTTGGCTTTCTCGACCTTCTCGGCGCGAGCCCTTAGGCGGCGCTCTTTGGCTTTTAGGCGACGTTTGCGAGGGTTCCTCATGGGAACCACTGTGAGACGACTTGGCCCTCTCGTCTAGCCCGAGATCCTCGTCCTAATTCGGAGTGCACCGCAGCTTACGGATAATACACCCGTTCATAGAACGAAGCGATGATGGCGCCGATAATGAGGGCCGTCAGGAAGAACATGGCGATTCCGGCGTCGGAGGTCATTTGCGATTTCCGCCAACATTGGGCGGCTCCGTCAGGCTCCAGCGTTCGGGCAGTCGATCAGCCGCACGAGCTCGCGCACGCATTGCTGAGTTTCAATCCGTAGTGTCCGTTGACTGTGCAGCTACCACCGCCCAGTCGGGAGACGGGGCAATGGTGGGCGCGGCACGGATCGAACGTGCGACCTCACCCATGTAAAGGGTGTGCTCTACCGCTGAGCTAAACGCCCAAAGCAGATATAAGCGATCGCCGGTTGCGTGGCCTGAACCCTTCGGGAGTAATCCAGCACCCTCTCATTTGGACAGCACGCTCGATTGTGCTCCATCAATCGCGAGGCTGCAGTGCTAGCGAAGTAGCGTATTCGCACGGGTAGTAAATGCCACGAACCAGGCGATGGACCACCTGCCATCGGGCTGGCGCCGGAAGATGTCCATGCCTTCTTCCTTGGTGGTGTCTTGGGTGCCATTCGCTTCTGTCGTCAGGGTCCAAGTCGACCGGACGACGGCGACATCGCCCGAGACCGTAATTTCGTGGATATCCGGATTCTTGTAGCTAACTGGGAGGTCGGTCCTTGCCAGTAGCTTGGCAAGATTGCCGCACATTGTTTGTTTTGTGCCCCGCGTCGTCTCGGGACATGAGATCGGGCGCGAAAAGGTCGCAAACTCCGACCGGATCCTTGGCGTTAAAATCCGCCGTCCATCGCTGCAGGCGCTGAGTGATTGCTGCCGTATCATTAGCTTCGTCCGTACGTGCCGCCGTAACTATTGCAACAGTAAGGACAATGGCGACGAGTGCTGCCGATCTATTCCGGATCATTCACTTAACTCCCCTTCCTGTTGACCCAGCCCCACGCTGATGTCCCCCCACTCCCTAGTCGCCGCTGTCCACACGAATGCCCAAGCGATGCCATCGCGCACCAGTAAGTGTCGATTGTGCAGGACGCGCAGATCGCGCGCTTACTGTCGCGTCAGCCGAATTATCGCGCTGCCTCCAGGATAGCGCATCGTCCCCTCCAGTCGACCTTCTGCTGCACGCGTGAGTGCCAATTCGGCGGAAAAGGCGGAGATTGGATCTGAAGGCGCAGTCTCGGCAAGTGCATAGAGGCAACCGGGAAAAGCCGAGGACGTCAGCGTGAGCTCGCGTGACTTTACATTGCCGGCAATCGTTACCCAGCCGATTCTGCGGTGGCCGCTGTCATATCGCATGTTTACGTTGCCATCGGCAGCAATCGGACTGCGGTGTGTCGCCCCTGCGGGAATCTTTGCAACAAGTTCACCGTTGGTCACGCCTGTCTTCGCCGTCGTTTACTGGTTCGAGCTATGCCGCACGAACAACCAGAGCCAGTGCCTCTCGATAGTGGCGCCCAGACCCTCCCCGACACCCCGCAAATGGCGACGATCCGGCCGTAGCGGTCGTGGTCCTTCTCCTGGCAGGGGATCTGATTCCTCCCAGTCAGCGCCTGCAGGCTGGCGCTGCTATTCGGCCGGCGGGCCAACCATCAGGGCAAGCCTGCGAGAGCTCGGGCGCGTCGATGCCCCAGAGACGATAGGTGATGGTCTGTGCCGCCGTTGAATTTCTCAAAGTCAACAAAAGGAAGGTCAGGAAGCGCAATATTGCGGCAAA
>NZ_BKAJ01000256.1 GCF_007992495.1 Reyranella soli | reverse complement strand
GCCAGAGGCTCGCGGTCCGGAAGACGATGAGTTCGCCCACCGCATCCCTCGACGTCATCCTGCGCTTCGGCGCGGCGATGCTGCGGTCGGGCGACACCGCCTTCCGCGTGCGCGATGCCATGGGACTGCTGGCCAAGGCGCTCGGCATCGAACAGCTGGCCGTGCACATCACCATCGGCAGCATGACGGCGACCGCGCGGGCCGGCGGCGAGACCGTTACACTGACGCGCGAGATGGCGCCGCTCGGCGTCGATGCCGCCCGTATCGCCAACCTCGAGCGGCTGGCGCGCACCAGCAAGCCCGGCCTCACGCCCGAGTCGCTGGCCAGCGAGATCGACGCCATCGAGGCCACGCCGCCGCTGCATTCCCTGCTGGCGATCGCGCTCTCGATGGCGATCGCCTCGGCCTGCTTTTCGTACTTGAACGGCGGCGACCTGCTGGCGACGGGAGCTGCCGCGGTCGGCGGCGGCCTGGGCCAGACCGCGCGCACCCTGCTGTCGCGCAAAGGCTTCAACCAGTACGCCATGACCGCGCTGTGCGCCGTGCTCGCCTCGGGCGTCTATTGCCTGATCGTGCTGGGCTTTGGCGTGCGCAGCTTCTCGCTTGCCCATGCGGTGGGCTTCATCTCATCGGTGCTGTTCCTGGTGCCGGGCTTCCCGCTGGTCGCGGCCCTGCTCGACCTCGTGCAGCACCAGACAACGGCCGGCATCGCCCGATTGTTCTACGGCGTGCTGCTGACCCTGGCTGCGGCCTTCGGCCTGTCGATCGTCGCCGCCCTTGCCGGTCTCACGCCGGCGCCGGCGGGACCGGCCGGACTCGGCATCGAGCCCGCGACCCTGCTGTGGCGCGCCGTGGCCTGCTTCGCCGGCGGCTGCGGCTACGGCATCCTGTTCAACAATCCGCTGCGCACGATCCTGGTCGTCGCCCTCCTGACATTGGTGGGCAACGAGATCCGGCTGGCCTTGCATGACGTGGGCTTCGGCCTGCCGAGCGCCACGTTCTTCGGCGCGCTGGCCGTCGGCCTCGGTGCCTCGCTGGTACGCGAGCCGCTGCACGTGCCGCGCATTGCGCTCACCGTGCCCAGCATCATCATGATGACGCCCGGCCTCTACGCCTTCCAGACCATCGTGTTCCTGAACCAGGGCAAAGTGACCGACGCCATCGCCGCCGGCGCCGTCTGCTGCTTCGCCGTCGGCGCCATGGCCATGGGCCTGATCGCCGCCCGGTTCGTCACCGAGCGACAGTGGCGCTTCGAGCGGTGATGCCCTCCGTCATCCCGACCGAAGCCGCGCGTAGCTCGGCGTAGCGGAGGGACCTATTTTGTCGATGCGTCGATAAGACGAGGTCCCTCGACTACGCCGCCCCGCGGGCGGCTTCGCTCGGGATGACGGCTTTTGTCACTCCGTCGCCACGTAGGGCCGCACCATCTTCGCCGGATCGACGATCTTGTTGAACTCGGCCTCGGTCACGTAGGCGAGCTTCAGGGCCGCCTCCTTCAGCGTGAGGTCGTTGTCCATCGCGTAGTGGGCGATTTTCGAGGCCTTGTCGTAGCCGATCACCGGCGCCAGCGCCGTCACCAGCATCAACGAACGGTCGACGTACTCCTTGATCTTCTTGAGGTTGGGCTTGGTGCCCTCGACCAGGAACTTGCGGAAGTTGGTGCAGCCGTCGGCCATGATCGTGATCGAGTGCGCGATGTTGTAGATCATCAGCGGCTTGTAGACGTTCATCTCGAGATAGCCGCCGGCGCCGCCGAAGCCGACCGCGACATCGTTGGCCATCACCTGGACGGCGATCATCGCCAGCGCCTCGCACTGGGTCGGGTTGACCTTGCCCGGCATGATCGACGAGCCGGGCTCGTTCTCGGGGATCTCCAGCTCGGCGAAGCCGGCGCGCGGGCCGCACGACATCAGGCGGATGTCGTTGGCGATCTTGTAGAGCGAGGCGGCGAGCGTACGGAAGGTGCCCGAGAGCTGCACCAGGGCATCGTGCGCGCCTTGCACCGTGAACTTGTTGGGCGCGGTGATGAACGGCAGCTTGGTGAGCCTGGCGATCTCGGCCGCCGCCGCCTCGGCGAAACCCGGCGCCGCGTTGATGCCGGTGCCGACCGCGGTGCCGCCGAGCGCGAGATGATAGACGCCCTTCAGGGCATCCTGGATGCGCTCGATATTGTCCGACAGCATGCCGGCATAGCCCGACCATTCCTGGCCGAGCGTGATCGGCGTGGCGTCCTGCATATGGGTACGGCCGATCTTGACGATGTCGTCCCACGCCTTGGCCTTGGCGTCGATCGAGGCGTGCAGTGCCTTCACCGCCGGCAGCAGCCGCTCGACCGTGTTCACGGCGGCGGCGATGTACATCACCGACGGGAAGCTGTCGTTCGACGACTGGGACATGTTGACGTGGTCGTTGGGATGGACCGGCTTCTTCGATCCCAGCGGCGTGCCGGCGATCTGGCAGCAGCGGTTGGAGATCACCTCGTTGACGTTCATGTTGAACTGGGTGCCCGAGCCGGTCATCCAGACGTGCAGTGGGAACATGTCGTGATGCTGGCCGGCCAGTATCTCGTCGCAGACCTGGACGATCAGGCCGTGCACCTTGTCGTCGAGCCGCTTGCCGGCATGGTTGGCGTTGGCGGCCGCCTTCTTCAGGGTGGCATAGCCGGTGATCATCTCGCGCGGGATGAGATCTTTGCCGATGCTGAAATGCTCCAGCGAGCGCTGGGTCTGCGCGCCCCACAGCTTGTCGGCCGGCACGCTCACTTCACCGAGACTGTCCGTCTCCTTGCGTACGTCTGCCACGGGGTGCTCCTATGGTGTTGCGCCTCCTACGTAGGACGCGCGCACAAAGAATGAAAGGCCGCTTCGGAGCGCGGGCCTGAGTCAGTCCCGCGCGGGCCGCGCCCTGAGCGACTTCACCGCTCCATGCCGCTTCTTGTCATCCAGCCGTCGCCGCTTGCTCGCCTTGCTGGGCTTGGTCTTCTTGCGCGGTGTCGGCCGTTGGGCGGCGGCGCGCACCAGCTCGACCAGGCGGGCCAGCGCCTCCTCGCGGTTGCGCTTCTGGCTGCGCTCGCTCTGCGCCACCAGCACCAGCACGCCTTCATTCGTCAGCCGCCGGCCGGCCAGCCGCTCCAGGCGCTGGCGCACGTCGTCGGGCAGCGACGGCGAATGACGCACGTCGAAGCGCAGCTGTACGGCCGTCGAGGTCTTGTTGACGTGCTGGCCGCCGGGTCCCGCGGCGCGCACGAAGCTTTCCTCGATCTCGGCCGGATCGATCGCGAGCGCCCCCGATATCCAGATCGGCGCGGCCTTGTTGTGAGCCGCGCCCGACATCAGTCGCGAGCGCCGGCCTTGCGCAGCATGGCTTCGATGGCGGGCTTGCCGGACTGGCGGGCATAGGCGAGCGGCGTGCGGCCGGTGAAATCGGCCTTGTTGGGATCGGCCTTCTTGGCGAGCAACGCGCGCACGATCTCGGCATAGCCGCGGCGCGACGCGATGCTGAGCGCCGTCGCGCCCTGACGCGTCTGCGTGTCGACCCTGGCGTTCTTGTTCAGCAGGATCTCGACCACGTCGACGTCGCCCTTCTCGGTGGCTCGGATCAGCGAGGTGTTGCCCTCCTTGTCCATGGTGTCGGGGAAGGCGCCGCCCTTCAGCAGGGTCTCGATGACCGGGATCTGCCCGGCCAGGACCGCGACCATCAGCAACGGCTGGCCGTTGGAATCGATCTGGTTGGCGCTTTCTCCCTTCATCAGGGCGCTGCGCACTTTCTCCTCGTCGCCCTCGCGCACCGCCTTGACGATTGGCTTCAGGGTCATCGGCTCGAACTGCTGCGCCAGTGCCGGCCCCGCGCCGGCAACGATTGCCGACGGGATCGCAGCCAGTGCCAGAAAGCTTCGGCGTCTCATCGGTTCGTCCGTGTTGCCTGATAGCGGGCCTCGATGGCGTCCCAGATCTGCGCCTCGAGGCAGACGCCGTCGAAGCGGTTGATCTGCTGCAGGCCGGTCGGCGAGGTCACGTTGATCTCGGTGAGATAATCGCCAATCACATCGATGCCGACGAACAGCAGGCCGCGCTCGGCAAGCTCCGGCCCGATGATGTCGCACAGCTCCTGGTCGCGTTTGCTCAGGATGTCCTTCACCGCCACGCCGCCGACATGCATGTTCGAGCGCGCCTCGCCCTCGGCCGGCACGCGGTTGATGACGCCAACCGCCTTGCCGTCGATCAGGATGATGCGTTTGTCGCCCTTGCGCACCGCCGGCAGGTAACGCTGGGCGATCACCGGCTCGCGGCTGCGCTGGGAGAACATTTCCAGCAGCGAATTGAAGTTCTCGTCGTCGGGCCGGACGCGAAACACGCCGGCGCCGCCGTTGCCGAACAGCGGCTTCAGGATGATGTCCTTGTGCTCGTCGCGGAACTCGCGGATGGAGCGCGCGTCGGAGGAGATCAGGGTCGGCGGCATGACGTTGTCGAAGTGCGTCACGAAGAGCTTCTCCGGCGCGTTGCGCACGCTCGCCGGGTCGTTCACCACCAAGGTCTTGGGATGGATGTGCTCCAGGATGTGCGTGGTCGTGATGTAGGACATGTCGAACGGCGGATCCTGGCGCAGCAGCACCACGTCCAAGGTCGACAGGTCGAGCATCTCGGCCGCACCCAGGGTGAAATGGTTGCCCTTCTCGCGCCTGAGCTTCATCGGCTGGGCGCGGGCCAGCACCTTGCGGTCGCGGAAGATCAGGTCGGGCGGCGTGTAGTGCCAGACCGCATAGCCGCGGCGCTCGGCCTCCAGGCCCAGCACGAAGGTCGAATCGCCATCGATGTCGATGCTCGACACATGGTCCATCTGGATGGCGACGTTCAGCTTCATGGTTGGTGAATTCCTTAATTATCCGCCGTCTTTGCGCGACACGAGAAAAGCTCCCTCGCCTGCGCTTCGCTCCGCTCGGGATTCAGTTAAGCCCCCGCCGCAGTTCCTGCAACAGGCTCGACACGCGCTCGCGCACGGCCGGATCGCCGGCGGGACCATCGAGGCTGAGAAAGCGCTCGAAAGCAGCGATGGCGGCACGCCGCTTGTCGAGCCGCGCATTGAGCTGGCCGGCCTCGAACAGCAGCTCCGGCCGGTCCGGCGCGATCGCCAGCATACGGTCCAGCGACTGCGCGGCGCCCGGCCACTCCTCGCGGTTGGCGAGGCGCAGGCGGACATTGTTCTCGAGCCGCAGCAGCACGTCGCGGTCCGACACCGGATCGAAATGCTGGGGACTGAGCTCGGCCTCGGGCCCCAGCACCCGGCGCAGCAGTCCGCGCAAGTCGGCGGCGTCGCGCACCATGCCGTCATGGAACGGATCGACGACGTGGCGCGCGCCGTCGATGCCGATCCGGATCAGGAAATGCGCCGGGAAGGCCAGGCCCTCGGCCTCCCAGCCCTGGCGCCGGGCGGCGTCGAGATAGAGGATCGACAGCGCCACCGGCAGGCCCTTGCGCCGCTCGATGACGCGCACGAGGTCGGCATTCTGCAGATCGTCGTAGGACTCGGTGTCGCCGCGGTAGCCGTAGGAGCGGGCGATCACTTCGGCAAGCGCCTCGGGCGACGCGCCGCGGCGGCGAACCAGATCGGCAAGATCGGACGCCATCGAGGAGACGTGCTGGCGGAACGGCGCAAGATCGATCGGTTCTGCCCGGCGCAGCATGCTCAAGGTGAGCGCCGCCTCGAGGAGGTCGAGACGCTGTCCATCGCCAGCGCAAAGATCGCCAAGTCGCGCCAGCTTGCCTTCAGATTGGACCAAGCATCACTCCGGCGGCCGCCAGACGTCGGGCAGATGGCGCGGCCACAGCCCGCCCACAAGCACGGCGTCGAAGCGCACCGAATGGGCGGCATAGTGCGGATGCCGCGCCAGGTAAAGGCTTGCCGCACGGGCCACGCGTCCGAACTGCCGACTGCCCAGCGCGTCGGCGGCGGTGGCGAAGTCGGCGCGCGCCTTGACCTCGACGAAGGCCAGGATGCCGCCGCGCCGCACCACGATATCGATCTCGCCGAGTTTGGTCTTGTAGCGCCGCGCCAGCACCGAGTAGCCGGCAAGCCTGAGGCGCCATACGGCACGCAATTCCGCGACATGGCCCAGCCGATGAGCCGTCTGGCGCGCCTGGATCGTCATGAGGATGCCTCGCGTCGGAGCTCGAGCGCGCGGGCATAGACGTCGCGGCGCTTCAAGCCATAGCGCGCCGCGACCTCGGCCGCCGCGTCCTTGACCGAGGCGCCGGCGAGCGCGGTGCGCAGCGCTTCGTCGAGCACGCCAGCCTGCGGAGCCTCCTCCTCGCCGGGCGCGCCGATCACGACGGCGATCTCGCCCTTGATGCCGGGATGCTTGGCATAGTGCGCGGCAAGCTCGTCGAGCGGAGCGCGGCGTACTTCCTCGAACAGCTTGGTGAGCTCGCGCGCCACCGCGGCCGGGCGCGAACCCAGGAGCTCTGCGAGGTCGGCAAGCGATGCGCCAAGCCGGTGCGGCGCTTCGAAGAACACCAATGTCGCTGGCAGCGACGCCACGGCGCCGATGGCGCGCCGCCGCTCACCCTCCTTGGCCGGCAGGAAGCCGCCGAAGAAAAAGCGATCGGTCGGCAGGCCCGACAACGCCAACGCCATGGGCACGGCCGAGGGTCCGGGCGCCGACGTCACGGCGAGGCCGCGCGCCAGGGCTGCACGGACCAGGCGATAACCGGGATCGGAGATCAGCGGCATGCCGGCATCCGACACCAGCGCCACCCGCTTGCCCGCCTCCAGGGCGCGCACGATCTTCGGCTCGTTGGCGTCCTGGGTGGCGTCGCTGTAGGCCACGGTCGGCGCGGAAATGCCGTAGTGGCTGGCAAGCTTGGCGAACACGCGGGTGTCCTCGCAGGCGATCAGGTCGGCCGCATGCAGGACATCGAGCGCCCGCAGCGTGATGTCACGCATATTGCCGATCGGCGTGGCAACAATATGCAGGCCGGCGGCCAGCGGCGGTTTACGCGGCGCCTGCCCATCGCTAGCTTGTGACCGTTCGTCCACGTCCATTTGCAGCCGTTCGCCGGAGTATCGCGCCGATGCGCCAGTCTCTATTCGCGCTTGCCACCATGGCCTTCCTGCTGGCGGCCTGCGGCGAGCAGTCCAAGACTAGCACGCCCGCGCCGCTGTCCACGACCGTGACGGCATCCGTCGGCTCGCCGGTCACGGCCTCGGGCAAGTATCGCATCGCGCTGCTGCTGCCGCTCAGCGGCCGGGCCGCGCCGATCGGCCAGTCCCTGCAGCAGGCTGCCGAAATGGCCCTGTTCGACACCGGCGCCAAGGAGCTGGCGCTGGCTGCCTATGACAGCGGCGAGACGGCGGATACCGCCGTCGAGGCCTACCGCAAGGCCCGCACCGACGGCGCCGCCCTGGTGCTGGGACCGTTGTTCGGCACCTCGGCGACGGCGCTGGCGCCCCTGGTGTCGCAGGGTGGGGCCAATGTCATTTCCTTCTCCAACGACGAGCAGGCCGCCCAGCGCGGCGTCTGGATCATGGGCATCGCCGCCCCGCCGCAGGTCCGCCGTGTCGTCGACTATGCCGTCGATTCGGGCGTCAAGCGCTTCGCCGCCTTCGCGCCGCAGACCTCCTACGGCCAGCAGATGGTCCAGACCATGGAGAGCCAGGTCACGATGCGCGGCGGCAAGGTGGCGGCGGTCGAGCTGTTCGACGCCAACAGTGCCGATCTCAACACGCCGGCCCGACGCCTGGCCGAGGCGTCGCGGGGCGAGGACAAGCTTGCCGTGCTGGTGCCAGTGGCGCCGCCGCGGCTCTCGGCCGCGCTGGCCGCGCTGGCGGCGGCGGGTATCGAAAACAAGTCCGTGCAGTTGATCGGCACGGGCGTGTGGGACGTGCCGAACATCGGGCAGGAGGTCATGCTGCGCGGTGCCTGGTATGCTGCGCCCGATCCGGCCAAGCGCGCGGACTTCGAGCGGCGGTTCCTGACGACCTATGGCCGGCCGCCGCATCGCCTGGCGACGCTCGCCTATGACGGCGTGTCGCTGGCGGGGCATCTCGCCCGGCTGAAGCAGGGCGGCGATTTCTCGGAGGCGGCCATCACCAATCCCAACGGCTGGTCGGGCATCGACGGCATCTTCCGCTTCCTGCCCAACGGCCGCTCGGAGCGCGCGCTGGCGGTGATCGCCGTGCAGGCCGGCCCAGGCGCGGTGGTGAGCCCCGCTCCCACCAACTTCGCGCGTCCGGTGAACTGACCTAGATGGCCCTGCCCCGCGCGATCCTGTTCGACCTCGACGACACGCTGATCCGGGCCTACGCCCAGCCGGAGGAGGCGTGGCGGCGCCTGCTCGGGAGCTTTGCCGAGCCGCTCGACGCGCCCGATGCCGCGGCGATCGAGCGGGTGCGTGTCGCGGTGATGGACGAAGCGCGCACGCTCTGGATCGACCAGGTCGCCGCCGCCAAGTGGCGGTTGGACATCCCGGGCGCACGGCGCCTGTCGACGCGGCGCGCCCTGGCCCGACTGGGCTACGACGACGAGGCGCTGGCCGATCGCATCGCCGACGCCTTCACCGAGATGCGGCGCCAGGAATACCGGCTCTACCCCGACGCCCACGCCACGGTCGACGCCCTGCGCCAGGCCGGCGTGAAGCTCGCCTTGGTGACCAACGGCGCCTCGGCAACCCAGCGCGCCAAGATCGAACGCTTCGACCTCGCCCACCGCTTCGAGCACATCCAGATCGAGGGTGAGTTCGGCCAGGGCAAGCCCGAACTCGCGGTCTACCGGCACGCCCTGGAGCGGCTCGGCTGCGAGGCCGGCGACGCCTGGATGGTCGGCGACAACTACGAATGGGAAGTCGTGGCCCCGCAGAAGCTCGGCATGTGCGGCGTCTGGTACGACCCCTTCGACGCCGGCGTGCCGGCAACCGCAACGGCGAGGCCGACTCGCATCATCAAGCGACTGGGCGAATTGGTAGAGTAAGGGAGCGCGGGCCTCCGGCCCGCATCATGTTCTTCCGGACC
>NZ_BKAJ01000255.1 GCF_007992495.1 Reyranella soli | reverse complement strand
TATGACGGGGGAGGAGATCAGAGCACGAGTGCCGCCGGCCGTTGACGACAGCAGCTCGGCCTGTTCCCATCCGCCTTGCACGTATCTTGCAGGATAGCAGGAACGTCAGGGATCAGGGCTTCGACATCAGGATGGGAGGCGTCCATGGACGAACGTGATTTGCGTGGTCTTCTGGGCCAGGTGAAAGCGGGCGCACTGTCGCGTCGCGCCTTCGTGCGGCGCATGGCGGCAGTGGGGCTGGCGGCGCCCTTCGCCAATCAGCTTCTCGCTCTGTCGGGCGTCGCCATGGCGCAGACACAGCCGGTGTACAAGCCGACCAAGCGCGGCGGCGGCGGTCTCTTGAAGGTGCTGTGGTGGCAAGGGCCAACCTTGCTCAATCCGCACTTCGCGGTCGGCACCAAGGACCAGGACGGCTCGCGCCTGTTCTATGAACCGTTGGCCGGCTGGGACGCCGAGGGCAACCTCAGGCCGATCCTGGCCGAATCGGTTCCCGGTCGCGAGGACGGCACACTGGCGGCCGACGGCAAGTCGGTGACGTGGCGGCTGAAGAAGGGCGTCAAATGGCACGACGGTCAGCCCTTCAGCGCCGACGACGTGGTCTTCACCTGGCAATATGCCCGCGATCCCGAGACCGGTGCGGTCAGCAGCGGGTCCTACAAGGACATTACGGTCGAGAAGGTCGACCAGCACACCGTCACCGTGAAGTTCCAGCAGCCGACGCCGTTCTGGGCCGACGCCTTCGTCGGCTGGTTTGGCATGATCATTCCCCGCCATCTGTTCGCCGACTACGTTGGCTCGAAGTCGCGTGAGGCGCCGACCAACCTGAAGCCAGTCGGCACCGGCCCTTACATGTTCAAGGACTTCAAGCCGGGCGACCTTGTGTCGGGCGTGATCAACCCGAACTACCACGTCGAGAATCGCCCGCACTTCGACGCCATCGAGATGAAGGGTGGCGGCGACGCGGTCTCCGCCGCACGCGCCGTGCTGCAGTCGGGCGAATTCGACTTCGCCTGGAACCTGCAGGTCGAGGACGAGATCCTCACCAAGCTGGAGAAGGGCGGCAAGGGCCGCCTCATCTACAGCAAGGGCGGCGGCATCGAGCACATCCAGCTCAACAACACCGATCCATGGACCGAGGTCGACGGCGAGCGGTCGAGCCTCAAGACCAAGCATCCGATCCTGAGCGACGTCGAGGTCCGCCGCGCGCTGGCGCTGCTGGTCGACAAGGACTCGGTCGAGAAGCACATCTACGGCCGTGGCGGCGTGGCGACGCCCAACTACATCAACAATCCCGAGCGCTTCCGCTCGAAGAGCACGAAGTACGAATTCAACGTCGACAAGGCGATCGACATCCTGGAGAAGGCCGGCTGGAAGAAGGGCGCCGACGGCATCCGCGAGAAAGGCGGCAAACGTCTGAAGTTCGCGTACCAGACCTCGATCAACCAGCCGCGGCAGAAGAACCAGGCGATCGTCAAGCAGGCCTGCCAGAAGGCCGGCATCGACATCGAGCTGAAGGCGGTGACGGCGTCGGTGTTCTTCTCCTCGGACGTCGCCAATCCGGACACCTACACCAAGTTCTACTGCGACCTGCAGATGTACAATAACGGCAGCCAGCCCGATCCGGAGATCTTCCTGCGCCAGTTCTGCTCGTGGGAGGCCGCCACCAAGGACAACAAGTGGCAGGGCCGCAACATCACGCGCTGGCAGAACAAGGAATACGACGACATCCATAAGACGGCGCAGGTCGAGCTCGATCCGATCAAGCGTGCCGCCATGCTGATCAAGTGCAACGAGCTCGTGATCAACAACGTCGTCGTGATCCCGGTGGTGGCCCGCCTCGGCGTCGCCGCCGCCAACAGCAAGCTCGTCTGCGAGCTGAGCGGCTGGGACAACAACACCTGGGACCTGCCGAACTGGTATCGCGAAGCCTGAGTCGCCCCGGCCGCCGAGGCGGGCTATAAGCCCGCCTCGTGGCACCTCTGGTCATCTTCGATTGCGACGGCGTCCTGGTCGACAGCGAGCTGCTGGAACATGGCGTCGACGCCGAGCTGCTGGGGCCCCTGGGATATGCCGCCAGTCCACAGGAGCTGCTGCAGCGTTTCGTCGGCATCGCCCGCACCGACATGTACGAGGCCGTCTTCGCCGAGCTCGGCCGCGAGATGCCGCGCGGCCTGTTGGACGAGCGCGAAAAGCGCGTCTGGCAGCGCTGCCACAGCGACCTCAGGACGGTGCCGGGCGTCGAAGAGGCGCTTGAGGCCCTGCGGCGGCGACCCAAATGCGTTGCGTCGTCCAGTATCCCGGCCAAGCTGCAGTTGAAGCTCGAGTCGACGGGCCTCGCCCGGCACTTCGCACCGTACGTCTTCAGCACGGCGCTGGTCGCGCGCGGCAAGCCCGCGCCGGATATCTACCTGCATGCCGCGCAGGCCGTCGGCCATGCCGCCAACGACTGCATCGTCGTCGAGGATTCGCCGCACGGCATTGCCGGTGCAAAAGCTGCCGGCATGCGCGCAATCGGATTCACCGGCGGCAGCCATGCCACGCCGTCGCTTGCCATCGAACTGCGATTGGCCGGTGCCGTCCTGGTGGTCGACCATATGGATGATTTGCCGAAGGCGATCGAAAGCGTGGTTGTCGAAATGCCCGGTGCGGGTTACCCCTGAGGCTCGAAGAGCCTTTCCAGCCTGGCGGACCCCGACGGATGTCTGACAATCCCCCGATCGAATACGACTTTCCCGACATCAGACGCTGGGAGCAGGGCGACGCGCCCTACATCCACGTCAAAGAAAGCGGCATGCCTGGGCCGACAGTCATGCTGGCGGCGCTGACGCACGGCAACGAGGTGTCGGGCGCGATCGTGGTCGACGAGCTGCTCGGCCGCGGGCTCGCGCCGCGCCAGGGCACGCTGATCTTCTCGTTCAACAATTTCGAGGCCTATCAGCGTTTCGATCCCAACAATCCGTTCAAGTCGCGCATGATCGACGAGGATTTCAATCGCACCTGGGGGCGGCTCGACCAGCCGGCGACGACGCGCGAGACCAGGCGCGCCCAGGTCGTGCGGCCCTATGTCGAGCGCGCCGATTTCCTGCTCGACCTCCATTCCATGCACGACGACTGCGTGCCGCTGATGCTGTGCGGGCCGCTCGACCGCGGCGCCGAGCTCGCCAGGCGGCTAGGCGCGCCGGCCGACATCGTGCGCGACCGCGGCCATGCTGCCGGCATGCGCATGCGCGACTACGGCGGCTTCGGCGATCCGCAGAGTGACAAGACCGCGTTGCTGATCGAGACCGGCCAGCACTGGCGCGCCTCGTCGGTCGTTGTGGCCAAGGACGTGGCGCATCGCTTCCTCACCGAGACCGGGATCGTCGAGGCCTCGGACCTGCCGGCCGACTGGAAGCAGCCCGCGCCGCCCAGCCAGCGCATCGTGCAGGTCACCCACGCCATTGCCACCAAGCGCGGCAACTTCACGCCGGCTCGGCGTTTCGAGGGCCAGGAGGTGATCACCAAGGCCGGCACCGTGCTGGGCCATGACGACGGTGAGCCGGTGACGACGCCCTACGACGACTGCGTGCTGGTGATGCCGGCAGTGAACCGGCCGTTGCGCGCCGGCGTCACGGTTGTTCGTCTGGGTCGCCTGATCTGAGACCGGCCTGACGGCGCATCACGAAGCGCAGCTCGGCGAGACGCACGACCCCCAACAGCGTGCCGAGAGCGGCGTAGACGGCCATTCCCAGCGCACAGACGCCGAACAGAGCCACCACGCCCTTCGTGTTGGCGTGGGCCAGGATGGGATCCAGCACAACGAGCGCGCCCCAAAGGGCGATGCCCATGCCCGCGGTTGCCGCCAGCATGCGCCACGCCCGCGACACCAGGCGCTGGTCGGCGATCCAGTGGTCGCGTCGCCAGAGCACGATGGCCAGCATCGCCGCGTTCAGCCAGCCCGACAGCGACGTGGCGAGCGCGACGCCGACCTGGGCAAGGCTGGTGCCGTAAAGGAAGAAGACATTGAGGGCCACGTTCACGACGATGGCGACGATCGCGATATAGAGCGGCGTGCGCGTGTCCTCGCGGGCGAAGAAGCCCGGGGTCAATGCCTTGATCAGCACGAAGGCCGGCAGGCCGACGACATAGGCGGCCAGCGCGCTTGCCGTGCGCAGGGTGTCGTCGGGCCCGAAGCGGCCGCGCTCGAACAGCACGCGGATGATGGGGTCGCTCAGCAGCCATAGTGCCACCGCCGCGGGGAGGCTGAGCAGCAGGCCGAACTCGATAGCGCGGTTCTGGTTGGCCATCGCCGATTCCAGCTGGCCGGCGCGGAGCTGGCGCGCCAGCAGCGGCAGCAGGGCCGTGCCGATGGCGATGCCGACGACGCCGAGCGGCAATTGGGCGATGCGATCGGCGTAGAAGAGGGCCGAGATCGTGCCGACCGGCAGCAGCGAGGCCCACACCACGTCGAGCATGGTGCTGATCTGCTGCGCGCCGCCGCCAATCGCCACCGGCGTCGCGAGCTTGACCAGCCGCGCGACGCGCGCCGTCCAGCGCGGGCGCACCAGCGTCATGCCGACGTCGTCGCGGGCGCAGGCGATCAGCAACCACAGCCATTGCAACAGGCCCCCGATCGCCACGCCGATCGAGGCGGCATAGCCGCTGTTGGGCAGGAGCGGCGTGAGACCGAGTACGGTGCCGATCATCGCCAGGTTGAGCAGGATGGGCGTGGCCGCGACATGGGCGAAGCGGTCGATGCTGTTCAGCACGCCGCCGTAGAGCGAGGCCAGCGAGATGAACAGCAGGTAGGGGAAGGTGATGCGGCCAAACTCGACGGCCATGGCGAAGGTCGGCGCGCGCATGCCGGGCGCCAGCACCGCCACGACCCACGGCATGGCAACCATCAGCACGATCGAGAACGGCACCAGCACCAGCAGCAGGGCGGCATGCGCCTGGCGGGCGAAGGCCAGCGCCTCGGCGCGGCCGTTGTCCTGCAGCTCGCGCGAGAACAGCGGCACGAAGGCCGCCGAGAAGGCGCCCTCGGCGAACAGGCGGCGGAACAGGTTCGGCAGCTTGAAGGCGACGACGAAGGCGTCGGCCATCGCGCCCGATCCCAGCACCGCCGACAGCACGACGTCGCGGGCGAAGCCCACGAGCCGGCTCAGCAGCGTGAAGCCGCCGACAGTGGCGACGGCGCGGCCGAGGCTCATGGCCACTCTTTTCCTCCCCCGTCATACGGGGGAGGGTAGGGAAGGGGCAGGCCACGCACTTGATGCGAGCCAGTTTCAGATCGGAATGATCTCATTCGTGGAGGGATCTCGCTTGTTGCTTTCCCCCTCCTGTATCCTCCCCCGTATGGCGGGGGAGGAGAAGAAAAAGGCGCAGCGACCGCCATAATCCTGTCATCGTCAGATGCCATATTCTCTCTCGGTGGCGGCCGGTGATGTGATGACCGGTATAAACCGCTACCACGGCCGGTCCCTAACAGGGCCGGTTTTTTATTGTGCGGCCGCCAGCTTCAACAGCGTCTCGCGGTCCTGGGTCGCGAGCTTCTTGTAGTCGCCGACGATCCTTTCCAGTTCGTCGGCCGGCAGCACGCTTTCCAGATCGGTGAAACCCTGCGGCGCGCGCTGCTCGACGAGGTCGAGCATGACGTCGATGCCCTTGCGGCGATTGCTCTCGACGATGGCCGCGGTCGGCGGCAGGCGGCGCCGTTCGTAACGCTTCAACGCCGCTTCGGGATCGCTGCCGGCCAGAAGTTCCTGGGTGATCGCCTCACCGTCGAGGATCGCCTGCGAGGCGCCGTTGGAGCCGATCGGGTACATCGGATGTGCGGCATCGCCCAGGAGCGTGATGCGGCCGTGGCTCCAGCCCGGCAGCGGATCGCGATCGACCATGGGGAACTCGAAGATCGCATGGGCCGAGCGGATGACGCCCGGCACGTCGAGCCAGCCGAAGTTCCAGTGCTCGAAGCGCGGCAGGAAGTCTGAAAGGTTGCCCGGGCGGTTCCAGTCCTCGCGTGGCAGCATGGCCCCGTCGCCCATATGCAGGTCGCAGATCCAGTTGATCAGCGCCTCGCCGCGCTCGGCGTGGGCGCGGCTGATGGGATAGCAGACGAATTTCTGATTGTGATGGCCGGCCTGCACCATGGTGTTGCCGCCGAGGTAGGGCTTGCCCACGGTGACGCCGCGCCACATCAGGATGCCCTGCCACTTGGGCGGGCCTTCGTTGGGATGGAAATGGGCGCGCACGGCGGAGTGGATGCCATCGGCGCCGATCAGGATATCGGCCTCCGTCGTCTCGACGATCGCGCCGTCACGGTCGGCGAAGCGCGCCGTGACCGTATTGCCTTTCTGCTCGAAGCCCGCGATGCGCCGGCCGAACTTGATGCGACCGGCGCCCAGCATCTGCTCGGCGGCGCGGTACAGGATCATCTGCAGCTCGCCGCGATGGATGGAGAATTGCGGCCAGGGCAGGCCGGCATGGCGGCCGCGCGGATCGGCCCAGATGGTCTGGCCGTGGCGGTTGGCGTAGCGCAGTTCGCGCGTCTCGATGGCGGTGGCGGCCAACGCCGGCTGCAGGCCGAGGCTCGAGAGGATGCGCACGGCGCCCGCCTGGATGTTGATGCCGACGCCCAGCGGTCGGAGCTCGCTCACGGCCTCGAACACTTCGGCGTCGAAGCCCGCGCGATGGAGGCACATCGCGGCGGTCAAGCCGCCGATGCCGGCGCCGGCGATGGCGATCTTCATGATAGGCTTACGCGTCGCGGCTCAGGCCGCGATAGAGCAGGGCGGCCTGGTAGGCGGCCCATTTCTCGGCGTAGCTGTCGCCCAGCTCACGCAGGTAGGACCAGCTGTAGATGCCGCTGTCGTGACGGTCGTCGAACACGATGCGGATGGCATAGTGACCGACAGGCTCGACAGCGGCGATCTTCACGTGACGGCGGCCGGACACGATCTTCTTCTGGCTGGGTCCATGACCCTGGACCTCGGCCGACGGGCTTTCGACGCGCAGGTACTCGGCCGGCAGCGAGTGGGTGACGCCGTCCGAGAACTCGATCTCCATTCGACCTTCTTCCTTGAAGACACGCAGCTCGGTCGGCCACGGCGCGGTGGTCTCGTAGCTGCCTTCGTCAGGCGCCGACTTGGGGAACTGATCTGCAGCGCTCACGGCACGTCCCTGATCACGCGCGCCTCGCTCACCAGCATGATCGGGATGCCGTCGCGGATAGGATAGGCAAGCCCGGCCTTGCGGCTGATCAGCTCGCCCGCCGCCGCGTCGTATTCCAGCGGCCCGTGGCTCGCCGGACACACCAGGATCTCCAGCAGCTTGGGATCGACGCCTGAGCGGCGCGATGCAGGTTCGTCCGAGGGCGGGGTCATGGTGACGTCCTTATATCATGGTCTTCCGGACCGCGCGCTTCCAGCGCGCCTCATGAGCGCGCTGGGAGCGCGCGGTCCAGAAGAATCAATTCGCCCGTTTCGGCGGCGTTTCAGATGCCTGGCCGAAGGCGTTCATTTCCAGGAAGGCGACCAAGAGCTTGGCGCGGGCCGTCGAATCGGCGGCTTCCAGCAGGGCCTGCTTCTCGGCCGGGCCGAAGGGCAGGACCATCGACAGCGAGGTCACGAGATTGGCGTCGGCCGCCTTCTTCACGGCGTCCCAGTCGGTCGAGAGATTACGGCCGCGGAAGAACGCAGCCAGCGCTGCCATCAGCCGGTCGCGGTCGAGCTCGACCTCTTCGTCGGCATGGTCGAGGTCGGCGCGATAGGGCGAGAACACTGAAGAAACGCGGCGATAGCCGCCATGGGCGAGGTCGAGCTCGCGCACGATCTCGAAGCGGCAGACGCCAGACAGCGCCAGCAGCAGGCGGCCATCCTCGGTCTCGTTGAAGCTCACGATGCGGCCGGCGCAGCCCACCTTGTGCACCTTGGGCCGGCCGTCCTCGGTCGGCAGTCCGTCGCCGGCGTAGCCGCCGGGCTGCATTGGCTGCACCATGCCGATCATGCGATGGCCGGCCAGCGCATCGAAGATCATCGAAAGGTAACGCGGCTCGAAGACGTTGAGCGGCAACTTGCCGCCAGGCAGCAGCAGTACGCCCGACAACGGGAAGATCGGCAGCGTCTCGGGGAGCTGCTCGAAGCTCGGTTCGAACGGATTGCGCCCGGGCACCCGCTCGGTCATGCCGGCGCGTCGATCAGGAGAACAGGATGGTCGACAGCCGCTTGCGGCCGTCGACGGCGAGCGGATCGGCGAAGCCCAGCGCCTCGAAGAACTTCAGGAGCTGCTGGCGGGCGGCTTCCTCGTTCCACTTGCGGTCGGCCTTGATCATGGCGAGCAGCTCGTTGATCGCCTCCTGGCGCTCGTTGCCTGCCCAGTAGGCCATGGCGAGGTCGAGCCGCGCCTGCATGTCCTTGGGGTCGGCGGCGGCCTTGGCTTTGAGGTCGTCGACCGGCCCCGCCTCCTTGGCCTTCTCGGCAAGGTCGATCGAGGCCTGCACGGCCACGACGTCGGCGTTGGTCTTGTCCTTGGTCTCGACCTGAGCCAGCAGCTCCTTGGCCTGCTCGACGTCGCCGGTCTGCAGGTTGTAGCGCGCCAGGCCTGCCAGCGCGGTGACGTGCTTGGGATCGGCGCCCAGGATTTCGCTGTAGATGCGCGCTGCCAGATCCTGGTCGTTCTGCGCGACGGCGGCCTTCGCGTGCTCCAGCAACTCGGCGATCTCGTCGCCGCCGCCTTCGCCCACTGGTCCGCCGGTCGCCTGCACCAGGCGGTCGACGAACGCCTTGACCTGGCTTTCCGGCACCGCGCCCATGAAGCCGTCGACCGGGCGGCCGCCGAAGAAGGCATAGACCGCCGGGATCGACTGGATCCTGAGCTGCTGGGCCAGCATCTGGTTCTGGTCGATGTTGATCTTGACCAGCTTGACCGCGCCGTTGGCCGCTTTGACGACCTTTTCAATCGCCGGCTGCAACTGCTTGCACGGCCCGCACCACGGCGCCCAGAAGTCGACGATCACCGGGACGGTGCGCGAGGTTTCCAGCACGTCCTTGGCGAATTTGGTCTGGTCGCTGTCCTTGATGAGGTCGGCGGGGGCAGCCTGCGGCGCGGCGCCCTTCAGCATCGGTTCCATGGATCCTCGAACGGGGGAAATTTGCGTTGCCCCGCAATGTGGCCTCCGGTCCCCGAGGGCGCAAGGGGTCGGGAATCCGTCCGATTCCGCTAAAATTCCCCCTCAAA
>NZ_BKAJ01000254.1 GCF_007992495.1 Reyranella soli | reverse complement strand
ACCGGCAACAACACCTATACCGGCGGCACGACGGTGTCGGGTGGCATCCTGCAGGGCACGACCACCAGCTTGCAGGGCAACATCCTGAACAACGCGCAGGTCACGATCAATCAGGCGACCAATGGCACCTACGCCGGCAACATGAGCGGTGCCGGCGGCCTGCTGGTGAACGGCACCGGCACGGTGATCCTGAGCGGCAGCAACAGCTATTCTGGCGGCACGATGGTGACCGGCGGCACGCTGCAGGGCACGACGTCGAGCCTGCAGGGCACCATCGTCAACAACGCCACGCTCGCCTTCAACCAGACGGGCAGCGGCGCCTATGCCGGCAGCATCAGCGGCACGGGCGCGGTGAGCATCGGTGGCGGCGGCACGGTGATCTACACCAGCACCAACACCTATAGTGGCGGCACGTCGATCGCGGCGGGCAGCACTCTGCAGCTCGGCAACGGCGCGGCAGCGGGGGGCAGCCTCCAGGGCAACATCGCCAACAACGGCCTGTTGGTGTTCAACCAGCCGGTGACGGCGACCTACAGCGGGGTGATGTCGGGGACGGGCGGCTTCACGCTGCAGCAGGGCACGCTGACGGTGACGGGCGCCAACACCTACACCGGGCCAACCACGGTCAACAGCGGCATGCTGATCGTGAACGGCTCGCTTGCCAGCACGGTGACGCTGAACAACGGCGCGACCCTGGGCGGCACCGGCAACATCGGCACACTGGCGGTCAACGGCGGCATGGTGGCGCCCGGCAACTCGATCGGCACGCTGAACATCAACGGCAACTTCAGCCAGAGCGGCGGCACCTACGTCGTCGAGGCCAATGCGGCGGGCCAAGCAGACCGTATCAACGCCACCGGCACGGCGACCATCGGCGGGGGCGCCACCGTCTCGGTGCTCGCAGCCGCCGGGACCTACCAGCGCAACACGACCTACACCATCCTCAACGCCACCGGCGGGCTGAGCGGCACCTACTCGGGCGTGACCAGCAACCTCGCCTTCCTGACGCCGAGCCTGTCGTACGATGCCAACAACGTGTACCTGCTGCTGGCGATGGGCCAGAGCGCCTTCGCCTCCGGCGCTCGGACCGCCAACCAGTACGCCGTGGGCACCGCGCTCGACCAGGCCAATGCCGGTGCCACCGGTGACTTCAACACCGTGCTGAACGCCTTGGCGAGCCTCAGCACCCAGCAAGGACCGTGGGCGCTGAATCAGATCAGCGGTCAGCCCTATGCCGACTTCGGCACGGCCAACCTCGCCTCCAACACGCTGTTCATGAATGCGCTCGGCCAGCAGATGGCGCTGGCGCGCGGCGCCTCGGGCAGCGGCCAGCGCCAGGCGCTGGCCCAGGCCTGCGAGGTCGAGGCGTGCGATGCCGCGAGCCCGTTCAGCGTGTGGGGCAGTGCGCTCGGCGGCTTCGGCTCGGTGCAGGGCGACGGCAACTCGAATACCTTCACCTACAATCTCGGTGGCGCGGCAGCCGGCATCGACTACCGCGTGATGCCGAACCTGCTGCTCGGCATCGGTGCGGGCTACACCAGCGGCACGCAATGGGCCGATACGTTCCAGGGCAAGGGCTGGACCAACGCGGTCAGCGTCGCGGCCTACGCCTCGTTCACGCAGTCCGGCTTCTATGCCGACCTGCTGGCGGGTTACGCCTACTCCAACAACCAGCTGCAGCGGCAGATTTCGATCCCCGGCTTGCAGCCGCGCACGGCCAACGGCTCGACGGGCGCCAACCAGTTCCTGGGCCAAGTGGAGCTCGGCTACCAGGTGCCGGTCTATGCGCCAGCAGCCGCGAGTGTCACGCCGTTCGCCCGGCTGCAGGTGATGAGCGCGAACCAGTCGGCGTTCAATGAGTGGGGTGCGAACTCCTTGAGCCTGAACGTGCAGCAGCAGACGACCAACTCGGTACGGTCGACGCTCGGCGCACAGCTCAACGGCGCGATCGGCCTCGGCGACACGCGGACCCTCGACATCGCGCTCCGCCTGGGCTGGCTGCACGAATATGCCTACATCGGCCGGCCGATCACGGCGGCCTTCGCCGGCGCTCCCGCCAACGCCTTCACGGTCTATGGCGCCACGCCGCAGCGCGACGCGGCGGCGATCGGCTTCCAGGCCGCCACCGCTATCGCTGCCGGGACACAGATCTACTTTCGCTACGACGGCGACATCGGCTCCGGCACTGATAACCACGCGCTGAACGTCGGCCTGCGCCTCAGCTGGTGAACGCTCAGCCGGCGACCGCAGCTTCGCCGGACCGCTGCTCGGCGGGCTTGCTGAGGCGCGCAAGGTTGTGGGCGGAGTTGATCAGCGCGACATGCGAGAAGGCCTGCGGGAAGTTGCCGACCAGGCGTTGGGCGCCGACGTCGAATTCTTCCGACAGCAGCCCGACGTCATTGCGCAGCGCGAGCAGGCGGTCGAACAGCCGCTGCCCTTCCTCTTTCCGCCCTGTCATCACCATCGCGTCGACCAGCCAGAAGGAGCAGGCGAGGAAGGCGCCTTCGCCATGCGCCAGCCCGGTCTCGACTTCCGCCGGATCGTGGCGCATCACGAAGCCGTCCTGCAGCAGGCGCCTTTCGACGGCGCGGATGGTGCCCACCATGCGCGGGTCGTCGGGCGGCAGGAAGCCGGTGGTGGGGATCAGCAGCAGGCTGCCGTCGAGCCATTTCGAGCCATAGGACTGCACGAAGCTTCCCAGCTCGGCGTCGAAGCCCTTGCGGCAGACGTCGTCATGGATCTCCCGCGCCACGGCGCTCCAGCGCTCGACCGGCCCCTTCATGCCGAACTCGCGGGCGAACTTGGCGCCGCGGTCGAAGGCGACCCAGGCCATGATCTTGCTGAAGGTGAAATGGCGCGGCGCAGCCCGGCTTTCCCAGATGCCGCGATCGGGCTCGCGCCAGATCGTCGTCAGGTGCGACAGGAAGGCCTGCATCAGGTTCCACGCATCCTCGCTGCCGGCGATGCCGCCGCGGCGTGCCTGGTAGAGCGCATCCATGACCTCGCCGTAGACGTCGAGCTGGAGCTGGCCGTGCGCGCCATTGCCGATGCGCACCGGCCGCGCGCCCTCGTAGCCCGGCAGCCAGCCGACCTCCCATTCGGGGAGGCGGTTCTCGCCGGTGATGCTGTACATGATCTGCGCCTGCGGCGGCACGCCGGCGACGGCGCGCAGCAACCAGTCGCGCCACGCCGCTGCTTCTTCGTAATAGCCGCCGTTCATCAAGGCGAGCAGCGATAGCGTGGCATCGCGCAGCCAGCAGAACCGGTAGTCCCAGTTGCGGATGCCGCCCAGTGTCTCGGGCAGGCTGGTGGTTGCCGCCGCGACGATGCCGCCGCTCGGCGCATAGGTCAGCGCCTTGAGCGTGATCAGCGAGCGCATGATGGCGTGGTGGCGCTCACCGGGCGCGACGCGTGCCTTGGCCACCCAGTCGTCCCAAAACCGTTTCGTCGCCGCGAATGCCGCCTCGGGGTCGATCGGGTCGGGCGGCGCGAGATGCGATGGCGCATAGGTCAGCGTGAAGGCCACCGACTCGCCGGCGGCCACGACGAAGTCGCTCTCGATGCAATTGCCTGCCACGCTCACCGCCGCGGCGCTGCGCAGCACGACCTGGTCGGCGCCGGCGATGATGCGCAGGGTGCCGTCTTCCTGGCGGTCGATCCAAGGCACGCGCGAGCCGTAGCCGAAGCGGACGGTGAGCTGCATGTGCATGGCGACGCTGCCGCTCTCGCCCACGACCATGCGCACGACGTCGGTGGGACCGCCGCGCGGCGGCATGAAGTCGATCAGCTTCACGGCCCCCTGGTCGGTCTCGAAGCGCGTTTCGAGGATCAGCGTGTCGCCGAGATAGCGCCGCGTTATGCCGCGGCAGTGGCCGAACGGCGCCAGCCGCCAGCGCCCGTGCTCCGGCGTGCCGAGCAGCGCGGCGAAGCAGGCATCCGAATCGAAACGCGGCCAGCACAGCCAGTCGATCGAGCCGTCGCGCGCCACCAGGGCCGCCGTCTCGCAATCGCCGATCAATGCGTAGTCCTCGATCCGGGAAGGCATTGGGTCGCAACGCCGGCCGTGGCCATTCGTTGCGCCGGCCGTCTCGCATCTCAGGTCGTATGCAGTAGCCCTGAGCGGCAAAGACGAGCGAGAAGCGGCATTTCGGGCTTGCACTTCTGTTATTGGTAATTTACTATAGTTATTATTGCCTGACAGCAGTGCTAGCAAGGAGCCGCCCATGCGCCGCCGCCCGGATCCCGATCTCGACCCCGCCCCCGAAGACGAATCCGATGAGATCGTCGATCCGCTGGTCGCCATGGTGCGCGCGGATGCCCGCTCGAAATACTACGATCCGCGCTATGCGCGGCCGATCTCGTCGGCGCCGGTGGGTGGGTGGGGCGAGATCGACATGGCCTTCCTCGACGAAGCGCGGCCGCCGGTGCCGGCGTTCCCCCTCGATCTGCTGCCCGCGTTCTGGCGCGACTGGGTCAACGAGACGGCCGGCGCACTCAACGTGCCCGTCGATTATGTTGCGCAGTCGGTGCTGGCGGCGGTGAGCGGCCTCTGCGGCGCCGGCGCGAGCGTGCGCATCGGGCCGCGCTGGTCCGAGCCGCTGGTGCTGTGGCAGGCCCCGGTCGGCGCCCCATCCAGCGGCAAGTCGCCGGCAATGGCGTCGGTGCGCGAGCTTCTGGCGACGCTCGACGTGGAACAGGCGGACGACGAGGCGGACGACCGGAGCCCGCGCGTCCTGGTCGAGGAGACTGCGCTCGGTGCCGTCGCCGACGCTGTTGCCGCCAGCCGGCGCGGCGTCGTGCTGTGGCGCGACGACGGCGCGGAGTGGCTCGGCGGTGCACCCGAGACCGCGCGCAGGCAATGGCTGCAGGCGTGGTCGGCCGGTCCGCTGTCGCTCGGCAATCGCCGTATCGAGCGCTTCGCGGTGAGCCTGCTGCTCGCGCTGTCGGCCGAGCGGCTGACCGGCCTCTTGAGCAGCGACGAGCTTGCGGGCCGTTTCCTCTTTGCCTGGCCGGCGCTGCCCGAGCATCGTCCGCTCGGTGCCGCCAAGCCGGCACGCGACGCCGAGGCGCTCGCCGCGCTGCGCCGCATCGCGGACAAGGTGCGTCGGCCGGAGAGTCCCCTGGAGCTGGTGGTCGATTCGCGCGGCCTGAAAGCCTTCGACGGATTCTTGTCCGGCCTCGCGCGCGAGCTGCGCGAGGAGACCGACGGCCTGGAAATGGCCTGGCTCGGCAAGGGCCGCGGCACGGTGGCCCGGCTGGCCGGCGTGCTCGAGCTGCTGGCGTGGTCGGAGCTGGGGCCGGGCGGTCCGCCCGGTGCGCTCGGCGCCGAGCAGATCGAGCGCGGCGTGCGTCTGTGGTCGGAATACTTCCGCCCGCATGCCTTTGGGCTCTTCCATCGCATGGTGCCGAATGAAAGGGAGCGCCAGGTGCGCCGCGTCGTGCGCTGGCTGCGCCAGAGCGGTCTCAACGAAGTGTCGCGCGAGCAGGTGCGGGTGGAGGCCCTGCATCGCACCGTCAACGCTGCCGACGCTGAGCAGGTCCTCTACCGCCTGCGGGACGCTGGCATCGCGAGCCAGATCCACTACGAGCATCCCTCGCGTGGGCGGCCGCCCAACAGGTGGTGTATCAATCCGCGACTCGCTACCACGGTCGCTGTCGGAAATACCGGAAATACCGATAAATCCTCCCGGGAGTGAATCCCGCCACACTTGTAACTCCCGCCGCTCCGACCTCAGGCGCAAATCTGTCGCCTGAGAGGAGCAACGACATGAGCAAGCCTTACACGGGCGGATGCGCCTGCGGCGCGATCCGCTACGAAATATCCAGCGATCCGGTATTCATGAACGATTGCCAGTGCCGTCATTGCCAGCAGCGAAGCGGCACCGGCCACGGCTCCTACCTGGCCTTCACGGGCCGGAAGGACGTGAAGCTTCAGGGCGAGGCGAAGCACTGGGACCTCGTGGGCGACAGCGGAAAGACCAAGACGCACGCCTTCTGCCCGACCTGCGGTTCGCCGGTCTATCTCACCGTCGCGATCGCGCCGGATGTGTTCATCGTGACCGCCGCGAGCCTCGACGATCCCGGCCGCTTCAAGCCGCAGGCGGTGACCTACGGCGTGCGCGGCCACGCCTGGGACCACCTCGATCCGGCGGTCCCGAAGTTCGACAGGATGCCGCCGGGGTAGCCCGCCGAATCCCGCCACACTTGTAACTCCCACCGTTTCAACGTCGGGCTCACATTCATCCCCGACAAGCATTGGAGGACATCATGACCACCACCGACACGAACCATTCCGTCGTTTCCCGCCAGCAGTGGCTCGCCGCGCGCAAGGCGCTGCTGGGCCGCGAGAAGGAGCTGACGCATCTCGGCGACCAGATCGCGCGCGAGCGCCGCGCCCTGCCGTGGGTGCGCATGGACAAGGACTACGTCTTCGCCTCGAGCGAGGGCCCGCGCCGGCTCGCCGACCTGTTCGACGGCCGTCGCCAACTCGTGATGCAGCACTTCATGCTGCAGCCGGGCTGGGAGCAGGGCTGCAAGAGCTGCTCCTACATGGCCGACCACACCGATCCGACGCTGGTGCATCTGGCACAGCGCGACACGGCCTTCGTCGCCGTCTCGCTGGCGCCGCTCAGCGAGATCGAGCGCTTCCGCCAGCGCATGGGCTGGAAGTTCCCCTGGGTGTCCTCGCACGGCACCGACTTCAACCGCGACTTCCACGTCACCTTCACGGCCGAAGAGAAGGAGAACGGCACGGCTGACTACAATTTCGGCAGCAAGCCGCCGGGGCAGGAGATGCCGGGCATCAGCGTCTTCTGGAAGGACGATGACGGCGAGGTCTTCCACACCTACTCGACCTACGGCCGCGGCGTGGAGGTGATGATGCACACCTACAACCTGCTCGACCTCACGCCCAAGGGCCGCGACGAGGACGGCCTCGACTTCACCATGGCCTGGGTGCGCCACCACGACCGCTACGAGCCGGCGCCGAAGGCGGCGGCGACCAAGTCGTGCTGCGGGCGATGAACGCCCTGTCGCTGATGGCCGCCCCCACCTTCGCCGTCATGGCGTTGGTGACGGCGATCGGCGGCGGCCCAATCGACGGGTTCTGCGGCACCTCACCGCCCCTTTCAGCACACACCGGCATGGCCCCGATGTATCTGCTGATGAGCGTCTTCCACGCCGCGCCGTGGTTGAAGTTGATGCGCAATGGCCGCCCACTTTCAAATTCCTCTCCCCCGCTAGGGGGAGAGGTTAGGTGAGGGGGCCGATGGAAGGCTTAATCAGCCGCCAGCTTGTCCTCGGTCCTGAGCTCGAAGTCGCTGGCATCGTGCCGCTCGCGCAGCTGGGCCGCCGGATCGCCCTGCAGGCGGTTGACGATGCGGCCGCGCTTGACCGCCGGCCGCGCGGCGATCGTGTCGGCCCAGCGCTGGACGTTCTTGTATTCCGTCACCGCCAGGAACTCGCCGGCGCCGTAGAGCAGGCCCTTGGCCAGGCCGCCGTACCACGGCCACACCGCGATGTCGGCGATGGTGTAGTCGTCGCCCGCCAGGAACGTCGATTCGGCGAGCCGACGGTCGAGCACGTCGAGCTGCCGCTTGGTTTCCATGGCGAAGCGGTCGATGGCGTATTCGATCTTGCTCGGCGCATAGGCATAGAAGTGGCCGAAGCCACCGCCGAGGTAAGGCGCGCTGCCCATCTGCCAGAACAGCCACGACAGGCATTCGGCACGCACGGGATCGCCGAGCTTGGGCACGAACGCGTCGAACTTCTCGGCAAGGTGCAGCAGGATCGCGCCCGACTCGAACACGCGGATCGGCTTGGGCCCGCTGCGGTCGACCAGGGCGGGGATCTTGGAATTGGGATTGGCTGCGACGAAGCCCGAGCCGAACTGCTCGCCCTCGCCGATCTTGATCAGCCAGGCGTCGTACTCGGCGCCCTTGTGGCCGGCCGCCAGCAGCTCCTCGAACATGATGGTGACCTTCTGCCCGTTGGGCGTGCCCAACGAGTAGAGCTGGAAGGGATGGCGCCCCACCGGCAGGTCCTTGTCGTGGGTCGACCCTGCGATCGGCCGGTTGATGTTGGCGAAGCGGCCGCCGTTGGCCTTGTTCCAGGTCCAGACCGGGGGCGGGGTGTAGTCGGATGTGCTGCTCATGGCGGGGGGTCCCTCTAACTGTGGGCTGCGACCTTAATGCTTGCAGCCCATGTCGTGCCATCAAGGGGAAGTAACTCCGCCATGAGGGACGCTCATGGTCCTGCAAATGCAATAAAACAGGGTCTTCCGGTAAGGTGTTGCAGAAAAACCACTATGGTTGGCTTGCAGTCTATGCGCGATTGTCGGGGTTGCCGCGAAATAGTATAAAATACAACGTACGTTTGTCGTTAAGCCGCCCAATAGGCAACACAGTCGGGGAGATTTCAGATGAAGAGGATGGTCATTGGTGTTGCGCTGCTCGCGGCGGCGCCGTTCGCTGCCCAGGCGCAGTCGCTTCAGCCCGGCGGTGTCTACGTCGGCCTCGAAGGCGGTTTGAACTGGCTTTTCAACAGCTCGTACAACAGCACGATCTTCACGGGGGGCGGCTCCGGCTCGTTCACCTCGAACGCTTCGTTCAACACCGGCTACGTTCTCGGCGGCACCGTCGGCTACGACTTCGTCGGCCCTCGCGTCGAGTTGGAAGGCGCCTATCGCGCAAACAGCGGCAATGTCCAGGCCGGTGCCTTCGTCGGCAGCTACGGCTTCAATCTCCAGCAGATCAACGTGATGGGCAACATCTACTACGACTTCATGGCTGGAGGTCGGTTCGTTCCCTATGTCGGCGCCGGCGCCGGTGTCGGCTTCCTGAACGTGGGCGCTCTCGGCACGACGGTGACCAGCACGCAGTTCGCCTACCAGGCGATGGTCGGCGCGGGCTACAACATCGATGAGACCTTCCGTATCAATCTGGAAGGCCGCTACATGGGCACGACCACGCCGAACTTCGTGCATTCGGGCCCGGGCTTCTCGGTCAGCAGCAATCCGTCGATCAACAACATCTCGGTGATGGCGAGCCTGCAGATGCGCTTCGGCGCCGCGCCGCCGCCGCCCCCGCCGCCGCCGCCGGTCGTGGCGCCGCCGTCGTTCATGGTATTCTTCGACTGGGATCGCTCGAACCTGAGCCAGCAGGCGCTGAACACGATCAAGCAGGCGTCCGACGCCTTCAAGACCAAGGGCAACGCCCGCATCACGGCGACCGGCCACACCGATACGTCGGGCCCGGAAGCCTACAACATGGCGCTGTCGCTGCGTCGTGCGAACGCCGTGAAGGACGCCCTGGTGCGTAACGGCGTGCCGGCGCAGGCGATCAGC
>NZ_BKAJ01000253.1 GCF_007992495.1 Reyranella soli | reverse complement strand
CTGGCCTGAGTACGACGACAAGCCCAGCGCGGGACCAATGGATGGCCTGCAATGAGCGACAAACAAGTCCCCTTGGCCGAGGTTTCGCGGCTGAGAGCCGACCGGCGACGGCTCCAGGCCAAAGTCGCCATACTGGAGGCGGAGAATCACGGATTGACGGCCGAGAATGCGCGCCTGATCTCGGCACTGCAACGGCGTCCCAGTGAACGAAGAGAGGGACAGTGAATTTGTGGGCGCGACTGCAGGCCGAGAACTGGAAAGCCGCGCGGATCACGGTCTGGCGCCCGGCGGCTCGCCCCTCGGTGAGCATCCGGAGCAATGAGCCATCGGGACACAAGCATCGTGGCCAAGACGGGTGGGGGAGGCGTGCTATGGCCCGACCTTTGGTTTTTGCAAGCCGCCTGCGTCCGGTGTTCTCTGTCCGACTTCCGTGGCGAACTTGTCCAGCGCGCTGCTGATGGTGCCTACCAGCGCCATATGATCGCTGAAAAGAGTGCTCACGTCAGCATCGCTGGGCGGCGGCAGGGGTGGCTCAAGGCTCTGCAAAAGAAGCGCGTGACGTTTCTCCATCAGACTGAGCAATTGTTTGCTCGATGGAGCCGCGTCCTGCCCCAGGGCAGCCTTGTAGTCGATTAGGGCAGACTTCGCTTTCAGCAGGGCATTCGCGGTGCTTCGCATGGCTTTTTGAGAAGCCTTCCATGCTCCAGCTCTACCTGCCTCATCCTTCGACCGCATATAATTCTGCAGACTTTCTAGCATCGCCTCCTTGTAGCCGCCCATTTTGCGCAAGCTTAGGACCGCTTCGGCGGCCTCTTTAGGTGGTAGCGGTGAAGGCGGCCAAAAGCGATGCCAGATCGCGACCGAGAACTCGCGAAGCGTAGCCACATTCCTTACTAACCCAGCGAGGGCAGCTAACACTGCGAGGACGGCGGCACCGACGATGAAGTAGTCCTGCTTCTGAAGCGCCGCGATCCACTGGGATATCGTTTCCACTCACCCTCCCTTCTCATCAGCGACTACAACCATAGCAGGCAATGGGGTTACACGGCCAGATTGCCTCTTGAATTCAGTAGAGGGGCAGGGGGCGCTGTCCTAGTTGTGTGGGCGGTTGCTGGCGTACAGGAGCGCGCCATTCTTGCCGACTCCTATCGATTAGAGCTACAGATTCTGTAGCGACGAAGTAATCAGCATCCTATAGTGCACGCTCAGTCGCGACTCGCGCGCGACTTGGCCTTCCGCAGAGGCATCGCCGTCGCCGGGCAGTAACGGGCGCTTCGCATCCAACCGGCCGCACAGGTGGGCTCGCAGCATGTCGCTGCCGAGCAAATCCCAATGTGCGCCGACTATGCCGCCGCTGAATTACGACATCGACGCCCCTGGTCCGAGAAAGCCTCGGCCGATCGCATCGTCGCCATTCTGGATGGGGTCGAGCGACGCGAATGCCACGCTTGGCTTCAGCATCGCCCCGCCGTCTGATCAGGGCTTCAAGATCCCCACCCCGATGGGGTGGATGACGCCCGAAAGGCTAGGGGTCTACGCGAACAGCATGGCGCCCAATCGTGAAGCGCTGTCCGCTTTGATGGGTATGCCCGTGGATTTGATAGCGGGCGGGGCGCGCCTTCTCGGCGCCAAAGGGATACCGGGCGATATGGGTCAGGCGGACCCGATCGTGCAGGTGATCGACAACATTGCGCGTCCCGGCATGCCTCATCAGCCGCAGTGGAAGCCAAGCGCGGACGTGCCGGGCGGTTCCGAAAACCTGCTTCGCTTGATTAACCAGTATATCCCTCCGGGCGGTTTGCTGTGACGGCCACGCTTCCAGATTACTCACGTCTTCTGCGGCACAACCGCGTTGGGCTCATGTATAGCGGCGGCAAGGGAAGCGACGTCTTGCTAGTTTCGCCCGTTCCTCGAGGGCATCACGGTCTATCACGGCGACCCTGGAGACCTCCTGCCGGAAGTTTCAGAGCACGTCGCCCAAGTAGCGGAAACGATCCCGCACGTTGTCCGCATCGAGACGGACGCGCCGAGCTGGATCCGCGAGAATGCGACGCCTAGCGACCTCGTGCCGGCGAGCATGACGCCGCTGGGCCGGATGAAGGATGGCGGCAGGCGCAACGTCGTCACCATGGCCGAGTGTTGCAATGCCAACCGTTGGCAGCCATGGGCCGATCGGCAAAGGGCGGACGGTATTACCCTGTCCATCATGGGCCAGCGTGACGAAGACACGGCGCATCCGTTGGCGCCTGACGGTTCCGAGCGGCAGGGCATGGAAATCTGGCAACCGCTGTCGGTCTGGTCGGACACGGACGTGTGGGCCTATATCAAGGCACACGGGCTCCCTGTCTCGGCGCACTACGCGCGCGGCGGCGCTCGGCAGATGCACAGTCCCGAATGTGCCCGCTGCCCGGCGAGCTAGGATGAAGGCAGGGGCGACTATCTGGGGCGGTATCCTCCCGGCCTTGCCGCAGACTACAGGGCGCATTTGCGAGCGCACGCCGAGGACATCGCGCCCGCGGTCGATCGACTGCATACGGAACTCCAGCGGCTTTCAATGGCGCGGCGGTCCGCATGACCTACTCGCTTATCATCCGAGAGGGCGACCGAATTGGCGTTGGTGTCGCTACTGCCGTTCCTGGGGGAGCGCGACAGGTGCCTGTCGTCATGCCGGGCCGCGGCGCCCTTTGCGTACAGGGCCAGCCAAATCCGTTCTGGCGGCCCTATGGCGCGATGATGCTCAGCGGCGGTGCCAGTGCCGAGTCCATCGTGCGAACGCTCGTGCCGCCAGATCCTTCGGGCGACGTTCGGCAATTGCTGGTGCTGGGCAGTGATGGCCGTTTCGCAGGCTTTACGGGCGAGAGTTGCGGGCCGACAGCGCGTGACATCATGGGAGATGACTTCGCCGCTGCCGGGAACACGTTGGCGAGCGTCGATGTATTGCGCGCGATGACCGACGTAGCCAGCACACCCAATGCGCCATTGCTTTCGCGGCTCTTGCACGCGCTCGAGGCGGCCGAGGCTGCCGGAGGCGATGCGCGAGGCACGCGCTCGGCCTGTCTTGTGATCGATGGCCATATGTTCGCGGTGGACGATCAGGGCGAGCCGGCTCGCGCATTGGCCCACATGATAGCGGCAGCCTCTACACCGATGCGCGGCGGGATGATGCACCGCCAGATGAATGAACGCGCGACCGCGCGCGCTGTCGGCGCGGTCAGCTAAAGAGGAAGGAATATCATGGCGTCTATGAACATCAAGCCGCACACCGTGAAAGAACTCGACCGCTACGGCCCGCTTGCCGTCCAGCCGTTGCCGCCGTCGTCGCCTGTATGGGACGGCGCCGAGATCACCACGTCCGACGCCGCTGCTCTGCAGGCACATTTCCGCCGAGAGATTGCGCCGTTGATCGAGGCGATGTGCACCGCCGACCCGGCTCGCTATTTCGAGATCCTTGCGAGCATACGCCCGCATCTTTTCCCCGAGATCTAGAGGAGGCCGCCCAAATGGACATCGGCGCAAGTAATTGGCAAGAAGATGACAACAGCAACAGCACCCCGTCACCGGACGGTTTGCCCGAAGGCTGCGCACCTTCAGGCGTGAACAATTGGGCGCGCGCGACCATGGGCGCCATCAAGAGATGGTTCAACTGGTCGATCCCGAAAACCACGGCCGGCACCAGCACGGCCTACACGCTCACCTATGGCGTCGCGCCCGGCGCCCTGGTCGACGGGATGACCCACTTGGTGCAGTTCAACGCGACCAACGGAGCAGCCGCGACTCTCAATGTGAACAGTCTCGGAGCGACTCCGCTCTACACTTACACTCCTACCGTTGGCTGGGCGGCGGCCCCTGCGGGAGCGCTCCCGGCCAATGCAATCTCTCGCGTCGCCTACCACAGCAGCAGCTGCACCTATCGTGTGCTGGACCTGAGGGGGGCGAACACATGGACCCCGGCCGACGGCAGCGGGGCGGGACTCACGTTCACCAGCGTTTCCGCATTCTATCAAGTCATCGGAAACATGGTGTTCGCCTACTTCACGCTGACGTTCCCGAGCACCTCCAACGGAGCGAACGTTATTATCAGCGGCTTGCCGGTCACCGTGCCGAACCAGAACTATGCTGTGATCGACTCGCCCGTGGGCGCGAACACCGTCTCGACGGGCTACACGTTCCGAGCGGTCAAGAATACAGCCACCTTCCAGATCATCAACACATCCTCTGGCCCGTCGATCAACTCGGCATGGAGCACCGCTACCATCCAGGGATGCATCGTGTATCCGATCTCGTGAGTGGTCTACCTGCGGCTGGGGCCAACGCCGTGAGGCCGATCGCATCAGCCGGTGGCGATGTCTTAGAACTTCGGCCCCGAGATCACTTCGAGATATTTGGAGCCGCTCCATTCCCCGTCATTGTTTTTGTACGACAGCACTGGGCCGCGTCCGAGAACATCTTCCCAAGAATCGACCTTGAACAGCCCTAGGAAGAAGCATTTTCCTGGGTACGAGTCAGCAGCGACACCGCCTTGGTACACCAAAGTAGATCCGCCAGGGTAAGGATCAACGTACAGAAATTCCGTGGCTGCTTCATTGCAGCCGACGATTAGCACCGTGTGACCGCCCATTCGGGTCGCCTGCAGATGCCCGTCCTTCAACATCCTGGAATTGGGATCGGTGGCACAGCCGACCATGACAGGATGCCCACCCTTCACATGCTTGGAGATGGCCTGCCTCGCCTTAAACATTACATTGGAATCATACTCTATGTCGTCGCGGCTCGTAATCTTACTTATGGGCTTGTGGTACGAGGAGTCTTTTTCAAAACTGTGACTGATTACCTTTCCAATCAAGACTTCGCCGCTGGCCTTGGCCACCTTCCCGCAGGCGAGCGACGACTGCATTTTTGCGACATTCGCATCGTTGAGCTGGTTGAAAAGGTTGTTGGTATTGCTGTGAAGCAAGCGTTGGAGCTGGTAAAGCAGGGATGGATCGGAACCGCGGCCGACATCGGCTAAAAGATCCTTCACCATCCCCTTGTGATACCTGAACTCCCCCGCCAGCACCTTGAGGGGACTGCTGATGGCTTTGTCCTCGCCCTTCCCACTGATTGTGGCTGCGCCTTCGCCCACCGCTTTTACGGCGAAGCGTCGCTTGCTGATAGTGAACGGCTTGTCGGTGCTGGGCCGATCGACAATCCTAACCTCGACGGCTCCTTGCTTGTCCAGCTGGATGTCAGCGGTTTTGCCGTCGGCACCCGTCGAACCCCACTGCTCGAGTACGATCTCCTTGCCAATGTGGATCGCGATCTTCTCATTGTCGAATCCCTCAGCCCAAAGTCTCGTCCCATCGAGCAACTGAAACTGACTCATGCCGGTCTCCTTGCGTCGTCGCTCGGGCCGTCCCTGCTTGATGGCAAGTCGTTGCCCTGTAGCAGGGGCAGTGCTGACGCAGACTAGGAGTCGCCCACACGCAAATCCGCGGTCTCCGTTCTTGCCCCCAGTGGGTCGAAACTGTGCGCACCGCGAGACGTGCCGAATGTGATTAAAAGCACACTCGGCGCCACCCTTGGTGGGAAAGGCGGTCCACCAGCAACGCGGCGGTGCGCCTTCATTTCGACACACGCCGTACCAGTCGTGAGAGGGGCCTGATCAGCTGCAGAATCGCGGCTAGGGCCGGATTTTTGAGTCGTACAGCGTTTTTGGCCTCTGGCTGGATCCCAGGACTCGCCGGGCCGACAAAACGCGCCTGTGAGTCAGATTTTGACTCAGGCGGGCCTTGCCATTCGACCGCGACGGCCGAAGGCCAGCGGCGGTTTGCCACTTTCGCAAAGGGCCCACTAGCGTAAGTCGTTTCTAGCCGCGGGCGAGAGATTTGCCACTAACTCACCGCCTTCACCTTCGGAGGTGAGTTTCACTTGGGCCGCGCGCGGCTGCGCGCCACAATGCTTCTCGAGACTTCGCGCACGCATTCGATGAAGATCGTGGCTGCGGGACTCAGCGTGCGGTCCCTCAGAGTCACGATGGCCGTGGAAACCATCGACGTTCGCGGCAGTTTGATCGGAAGCGTCTTCAGATAGAGATCACGGCCGCCGAACTGCACGATCGAGCCTGGCAGCAAAGTGATGAACCGTCCGGTAGCGGCCAGCCGGCAACAGAGGTGAATCGACAGTGTCGTAAGCGGGGTGCAGGGCATGTCCAATCCGCCCGCACGAAACAATTCGGCGACAGCGGCGCCCGGGAAAGTGTCGGGCGGCGGCAGGATCCAGAGCTCGTCTGCAAGATCGGCCAAATCCAACCTGGAAAACCGCACCCATTTGCTTTGCTTTCCCGCGACCACGACCCGCGGGTCGCTGAGGAGGGGCTCCACCACCAGGTCTTCCGCGGAGAAGTTTGCCGGCGTCCATCCCAGCAACAAATCGATCTTCCGTTCGCGCAGTTCGCGATAGTCGAACGTGCCAAGTACAGTCTGCGCGACATCCAGGCGAATTCCCGGATGTCGCCGCGTGAAGCGGTCGATCACGGCCGGAAGCAGACCGGCCGCCATGCTTTCCGAACTGCCGATGCGAAGCTGCCCGACGGTCGGATTGGCAAGGAACTCGAGTTCCTGAAGACCCTGTGTCAGCTCGTCGAAGATCGTCGTGCCGCGCTTGAGCAGCGCGCTGCCAAAGTGGGTGGGCTCTATGCCGTGGCGGCCGCGGTCGAGAAGCCGGACGCCGAGCGTCCGTTCCATGTCCGCAATTGCCCTAGATACAGCAGGTTGGGAGATCGCGAGATCGGCGGCGGCCTTGGCCATACTTCCCCGTCGCGCGACGACGAGCAGAATTTGTAGATCTCGCAGTTTGAGGCGGCGTCGTGCCTGGTCGATAGACTGCATGCCCAACCTATCAAAATGGTTATGTCAATCTACTAGGATAGCATTGGACGGTTATGTCCATCTTGAGCATTGTTCGGAAATGTCAGTCGCCACCTCGAGTCAGCCCATGATGACGCGTCGATACTGGATGGCAGTATCAGCCGGCAGCGCCGCCATTGCCGCCGCCGGCTTTGTGCCGCAGGGCCTGGCACAACCACGCGTGAAGGTCGCGCGTATCCTAACGGGCTACATGCCGGGGCTGCCCGATGCCGCGGCGAGGCTCGTCGCCGGCCAGATGAGGGAGTACGCATCGTCGATGGTGGTCGAGACTCGGCCGGGTGCGAGTGGCCGCGTGGCGGTGGAGGCCGTGAAGTACGCCAGCGTCGATGGATCGGTCATTCTGTTTGCGCCGCTCGGTTTCATCACGCTGTTTCCACATGTCTACAAGACGCTGAGCTACCAACCGCAGGACTTCATTCCAGTGTCGACCGTCGCCTCATCCGCGAATGTGCTAACGGTTGGCCCGAAGGTGCCGGGCGACGTCAGGACCCTTGGTGACTTCGTTGCATGGTGCCGGGCCAATCCGAGGGACGCCACATACGGGACGGCTGGCGTTGGAACCTCACTGCATTTCATCGGCGCTATGCTGGGCCGCATGGCGGGCTTCGAGTTCGTCCACGTGCCGTACCAGGGCAGGGCGGCCGCTCACGACGTCCAAAAGGGCACTATCGCATCGGCCATCCTGCCGATCGGAAGCACCCTGGGACTTGTCGAGGCCGGGGCGCTTCGTGCCCTGGCGACCACCGGCCCGCACCGAAGCTTGTTTCTTGCCGATGTGCCGACGATGGCCGAAGCTGGCTATCCGGAGCTCCAGGACGTTACATGGTTCGGCTTTTTTCTTCCGGCCAAGACGCCCACCGATATCGTCGAAAGTCTAGACGGCGGCATCCAGGAGGCTCTGCGTGCCGACGAAGTCAAATCCGGTATGGCGAAATTGTCGGTCGAGATCGACGCCATCTCCAAGGGAGACTTTGCCCGCCTGATCGCATCCGAGTCTGATCGTTGGAAGACGATCGTGCAGGCGACCGGATTCGTGCCGACCGATTGACTGCGCGTCGCAAGTCAGTCGCCGCTTTTGAGTAGCCTCTCCATCCTCCGGTAAGTGGCGTCGTCCATCCGCGAGAAGGTCTTTGCGGCTCTGCCCAAGGTATTATCCCTGCTTGATTCCGGCTTGATCCTTATCTGGGACGGGCAAGTCGAACTTCTGGCCATTGCGCCGCGCGGACATCGTTCCTTTGAAGATACCAGGAGCGACGCCGATAGCCTCTGAAGCGGCATCAACGAAGGCCGCAGCGTTCTCTTCTGTTTCAAACGCGAAGCTCAGTATTTCATGGTCGATGACCTTCTCTGCGAGCGGTACGGCGGGCTTCTCTGTCTCTGCGAGCGCATGCGCCGTTTTGTCGTCTTCGAGAGTGCCGTTGTGGGCTGCTCCGACCTCTTTAACCTTTTCCGCGTTCACCTTGTTGACGCGGACCGTGATTTCAATCGTTTCCATGGTGCCTCCAAGTGCTGGGTTATCGGGGCTGAGCAACGACCGTGGCGCCGAAAGGTAAAACGGGCGGCCCTTTCGATGGTCGGTAACTCAGCTACGCTGTAGGCCTCAAGCGGTTGCTGAGACAGGGCGCGGCTGGCGGCTAGATCGACGCGAGGCCTATGTTTGTGTGACTCAGCGGTCCTATTGCGGCCATCCATCCTTCGGATGTCCGTTGCCGGCCGGTAACGATGCGCGCTGATGACGTACAATCGCTTCTAGGTCCAGGAGAGTGAACGTCTTAGGCCGTTTTGCAGGCTCGGGCGTGGTCTCCGCTGCCGAGTTCTCGGCCGCATCGAGTGCTTGATCAGCCGCGTCTAGAAGACATTTGGTCAGGCATCCAAGAGCGTCGGCTAAGTGGTTGGCGCACCGATAGCGAAGGGGCGTCGCCGCCTCCCTGTGTTTTTGCAACAGCCTTTCGACTCGGTCCAATCGCTGAGTCAGCTCTTCCTTCCTTATCTTTCCGTTCGGCCAAATCGTGTGCATTTCAACTCGGGCGGATACGCTACGGGGGATTGTTCGCTTTGCAGGATCGCTTATACCGGATCTCGCTCTTCCATCTCTCGTTCGAGGGCGGTCTCTACGCTGTAAACGGTGTCGCTGAGCATGTCGTCTGCGTAGTCCATGGCGTATTCGACGTCTTTGGGCCGGATCGCGTGCTTCTGGGCCAGCTTGTCCAATACCTGTCGGATCTCGGCCTTGGCGTCGCTTACGTCAGCGCGCAATTCCGCGAGCTGCAAAGCAGGGTCACGCATTGTCCTGACCCAGCGGTAGAGGTGCGGTAGACGGAGCTGGATTCCCATCACGCAACCTTTTTGCGACGGCCCGAGGCCGGCTTGGGTGAGGCTTTGTTTGCCGCTCTTGGCCGCTTTTGTAAGGGAGCCTTTCCGGCATCGCCCAAGCTGCGCTTCAGGGCGTCCATGAGATTGACCACGTTCGTTTCGCCGGCTTCGGCCGGAGCGACCTTGATGGGGCGCCCCTTCATTTTGCGCTCGATAACCTCGCGCAACGCTTCCTCGTAGCGGTCGACAAAACGGGTTGGGTCGAAGTGGCCGCTTTGCTGCTCAATAATCTTTTCCGCAATTTCAAGCATGCGTGGATCTGCTTTTGGAAGGTCCACAGGACCGATCTCGCTCAGGTCCCGGACCTCTTCGTGCGTGCGCAGCGTCGTCATCAGGATTTCGTCGTCGCGTGGCTCAAGAGCACAGATTCTTTC
>NZ_BKAJ01000252.1 GCF_007992495.1 Reyranella soli | reverse complement strand
ACTTTCAGTCTGACTGCGGGGGCAGCTTTTGCCGGGGTCCGCCCGTTCGTTAAGCGCTTCCATCTCCCGGACGGGCGCGCGTGACGGCGCGATGACGGAGAAGGAGCCAGCCATGCGTCACACCGTCTTGCTTGCCATGATCTGTGCAAGCTTACCCTGGGTGTCATCCAACGCCCAGTCGTTCGACGGTGAGTGGTCCGTCCTCCAAACCTGTCAGACGACCCAGGAAGGCGCGCGAGGTTACACGTGGCGCTATGGCGCAACCGTGAAGAACGGTCATTTTGTCGGACAGTACCGCAACACGGGGCAGAGTCCGTCGATGACGCCGGAGGGACAGATCAAGTCTGATGGCACCGCTTCTTTGTCCGCTCGGGGTATTTCGGGTCAGCCGATTACAATCAGAAATTCGCTACCTCCGCATCGCCCATTGCATTCCAAGTAACGGCGGAGTTTACCGGCGCGACGGGTACTGGCGAGCGCGTAGGCAGCCGGGCCTGCAAGTTTACTTTCAGCAAGGCATGATGACAGCCCCAGAGTCAAAATCTGACACACTGGCGCGTTTTGTCGGATCGGTGAGTCCTGGAGACCAGCTGACGTGATGGGGGGACGGCCCGTGCACCGGCGCAGCTGTGTGATGATGTGGCCGTAGAGCCATGTGTGGACGGCCCGTGCGGTGCAAGTGGCTTTTGCTGGCGATGAGCACCCGGTCGGGTGCATCCATGTGTACGGCCTGTTCGCGCAGCACCTCATGGCTGCTGGCCCTGATGAATTCCGCGGATCGTTTCCCAAATCACGTCATCGCGCTCGAGGCGCTCTGCTCCCCTGGGTTTCGGCGATCCCCGGTCTGACCGGTCTGTCATCACCACTGAGCTACTCCTGCACCATCCTGCCGTCAGCTCAGCCGACGGCGAGAACAGCGGTCATGCGGCAGGCGCCACATAGACCTCGTTGCGCGACATCACCGCCCAGGCAATGCACGCTGTCTTGTTGGCCAAGGCGACCGTCGCGATCTTCACCGGCTTACGGTAAGAACCTGCGCCGCCCAAGGGCGTCGGCTAGCATTCTTCCGCACCATGCGCATCACTGCCGTCGCGCCCACGACGAGCAGCCGTCGCAAATAGCCGTCACCTTGCTTGCTAATGCCACCAAGCCGTTCCTTGCCGCCGGAGCTTTGCGGGCGCGGCGTGAGACCAAGCAAGCCGCGAACTGCCGCCCGGATCGGAACATCGCGTCGTCCGGCACCGCCGCGGCAATCGCAGAGGCAGTGATCGGTCCGATGCCCGGGATGGTCGCCAGTCGGCGGCTAGCAGCGTCGGTACGGTGCCAGGCGAGAATCTGCGCTTCGAGCCGATTGATCTCGCTTGCCAAAGCCCGAAGCTGTGCCCCAATTGTGTAGAGCGCCGAGCGTGCATGCGCCGGCAGCTGCTCCTGTGCTTCGTGCAGCACTGTCATCAACGCCGTGACGCCACCTGGCCCCTTACTGCTGATGATGCCGTACTCGGCCAGATGTGCTCATAGCGCGTTGATGAGCCCAGTTCGCTGCCGGACCAGCAAATCGCGGGTCTTGTGAAGCATCAGCACGGCTTGCTGCTCGGGTGTCTTCACCGCGACAAAGCGCATCGTCGGACGGGTAACCGCCTCACAGATTGCTTCTGCATCGGCAGCATCGGTCTTACCCCGCTTTACATATGGCTTTACATACGACGGCGGCATCAATCGCACCTTGTGGCCGAGGCGCATCAGCTCACGCCCCCAGTGGTGGGCAGATGCGCATGCCTCTATGCCGACCAGGCACGGCGCCAACACAGCAAAGAACTTCAACACCTCAGATCGCCGTAGTTGCCGGCGGATGAGTACCTTGCCTTCCGCGTCGATCGCGTGGACTTGAAATACGTTCTTCGCCAGGTCCAACCCGACGGTCACAACACCTTGCTGCATGGGACGGCTCCTCTAGACGTGGCTCTACGGCCACATCATCACACAGCTGCGCCGGTGCACGGGCCGTCCACCCCATCACATCACTCCATGCGTCTCCCCGGAGACACTGCCGCGGTCTCTCGACAATGGGGCGATAGGGTAGCAAGCCAACGGTCCTCGAGAGTCAAAATTTGACTCACCGGAGCGTCTTGTCGGCTCGGTGAGTCCCGCGTCCAGCCAGACGCCAAAACCGCTGTCCGAGTCAAAACCGGCACTAGCGGCGATCCCGTCCTGCGGCCGTCGGCAACCATTTAAGGTCAACCGCGTAGATCGGCCGATGGTCCAACAGAACTGGATAAGCGGCATTCGACTTCGATAATATCACTTTGCCCCAGTAAGACGGGAGGTGATTGAATGCCCCAAATGCGTTGGCAGGAATTTCTGCGCGACCATCACCGCCCGCATCTTCTAGAGATGAAGCTGGAAGGGGCGCTGTTACCTAAGCTTTTTGGAGCGAGGGCGAAGCTGGAACGCCTTGCGTCGAGCTTGGGTGCAGTCGGCAACTATGCCTTCAAGGTGGAAGCCAGAGTTGTCTATGCCGCGTTTGAGGAAGAAGCCGATGCCGAGCGATTCGCGAATGTGTTCAGACCCGAGCAGACCACGCGTGATTCAGAATGGGCCTCGAAGACCTTCGCGCGGATGGACGACGCCACTTACCAGAGGATGGAGAGGGTACTCAAAAGCGGCGACTGACTTTGAGTGCCGCCAGCATCCCAATCCCTTGAATGACAGCGAGGCGAAAGCGACCGACGAGCGTCGCGGCGAACTATGGCTAAGGCCGCCGCCGAGCTCGCGATCGCCCAACCGGCTGTATCGAGGGCAATTGCAGACATCGAACGGACGCTCGGTGTCCGGCTTCTCGACCGCGGCCACCACGGCATAGAGCCCACCCCTTTGGCCACCGGCTGTCGGGCAGCTTCGCATCGGCAGTTCGGAAAGCGTGGCAGCCGGTCTGCTTCCGGCCGTGATCGACCGATTCACCCGGCGGCATCGGGAATTCGCCTGGATGTCGCGCAGACTGTACTTGGCACCTTCGACTATCGCGAACTGCGCGAGCGGAAGATCGATTTGTGGCTGGGATGGACGCCGGCAAACTTCGCCGCGGAAGACCTCGTGGTGGAGTCCCTCCTCAACGACCCGCGGGTCGTGGTCGCGGGAAAGCAAAGCAGATGGGTGCGGTTTTCCAGGTTGGATTTGGCGTATCTTGCAGACGAGCCCTGGATCCTACCGCCGCCCGACACTTTCCCGGGCGCCGCTGTCGCCGAGCTGTTTCGTGCGGGCGGAGTGGACATGCCCCCCACCCCGCTCACGACGCTGTCGATTCACCTCTGTTGCCGGCTGTCCGCTTCCGGAAAGTTCATCGCCTTGCTGCCAAGCTCGATCGTGAAATTCGGCGGCCGTGATCTTGATCTGAAGACACTTCCGATCGAACTGCCACGCACGTCAATGTTTCCGCGGCCATCGTAACTTTGAGGGACCGCACGCTGAGTCCAGCGGCCACGATCTTCATCGAATGCGTGCGCGAAGTCTCGAGACCATTTGGTACGCAGCCGCGCGCGCGGCCCAAGTGGAGCTCGCCTCTAGCCGCGGGAAGCCGGCAGGCTTATGTCGGCGACCGACGACGTGGAATCACGATCAGCCCGTGAGGAAACATCGGATCTTGAGGGCATCCTAGTCCGTGCTCGGCGCCAGGATAGTATACGGTCACCAGGCCGGGAATGTTGCCGCCGCTGGAGAAGAGGCGAAAGCCGCCGATGCGATCAGCCTCAAGCGCTTGCCCCAGCCGACAATGCCGATACCATTGGTCCCGGTGCTTTCAAGGTAGTTGGTCACGAGGATGGCCTTGGTGTAGGTGGCCGCCTGAATGTTCTGAAGGTCGATTCAGCCACCGCAACCAGCGGCCCCGCTACTGACACGGGCAGCGAGCGCGATTGCGTCCGAGGTGATGTCGGACGATATGCCAACCGCGGGTGATGTGTTCACCGTCTCGGACCACCACGAATAGTCGTTAGCACCACTGCCGCGGTTGCCATCGGCGCCATAGGTCTGCAGGCCAATGTTGGAGCCGTTCGTCGCGGACTTCACCTCCCATTCAATTCGCAGGTTGTTGACGTTCGTCGGCAGGTTGGTGAAGTCGACCACCAACACACCCCTTACCGGCCTGCCGCAAGATCGGCGCCAGGTCGAGACAGCGGAATGTCTCCCAAGCTGTTCACGTTCAAGGTCGGATTGGCGCCGTTAACCGCACGCAGAGTGTCATGCCATCAATGTAGGCACCCGGCGCGGTATCGTAGGTCGGGTATACGCTAGGGTCGTACCCCAGGGTCATGGGGTTCTGCTGACTATCGACTCGCTTGATGGGCGCCCATGATCGCGCGCGCCCCGTTTTTCACGCCTGAAGGCACGCAGCCTTCCGGTGACGGCGTATTGTTGTTGTTGTCAACTTCGTTCCAGTTGCTGGCATACACGTCCATTGCTTGTCTCCTAACGCCCAGGAAACAGATGCGGGCGTATGCTCTCGAGGATCTCGAAATAGCGGGCGGGATCGGCGGTGCACGTCGCCTCGATCAACGGCGCAATCTCTCGGCGGAAATGTGCCTGCAGTACAGCGGCATTGGCCGAGGTGATGTCGACGCCGTCCCATACAGGCGACGACAGCGGCAACGGCTGCTTTTCCAAAGTGCCGTATCGCCTTCTTCGATTTGCGCGAAAACCTTAATGGCGCGGCCGGCACCTACAGGCTGACGGATGGCCACTGGACAGAACGCGGGATAGGATTGGCCGCTAGCCCGAATGATTGCTAGCCGACCCGCCTTCTCCGATTGCCGCCATCGCGACGGAGGCTGGTGTGCGCGAAGGCCCCGCCCTAGCTGCCGTGCGGCTCTGATCGATTCCGCGACATCGCCGCTTGCCCTTGGCTAGTTTGCTCGCCCGCAGGCGCCAACTTGGCAGCTACTGCGCAAGGCGCCTAAACAGGCCACCAACTGCAAGATTCAATTACTGCATCAGCGAAGAAATGTCTTTCCGCGCCGCAGCAAATAGGTCAAGGTCGCAAAGTGTGGGTTGAGGCATGGGCCGGTCGTAAGACCGCTTCTTATGGTCTCTTGGGGTGTGGGACGGTGCGGCTAGGCTGCACCGCCCCTTAGTAAAGTTCAAACGCCCAGCGTTTTACGCACATGGCGCGCTGTACGCACTGGGGCAATGAGCAAAGCCTTCGCAACCGCCAGGGCACCGGCGGTCCGCTACGCGCCAGCGGCCAACCCTAGATCCCGCTGGAAGCAAAAATGGACGACTCAGATCCCAAACCACCATCCATTGATGGTCGCCGTCGGCGGAGTGAGCAGACCAGACAGGCCATCATTGAGGCGTACCTCGACCTCGTACGAGCGAATCAAGAGCCGCCTACAGCTCAGGAGATTGCGAAGCGTGCAGGCATTTCCACGCGATCGGTGTTTGAGCGCTTCACGGACTTGCTCACTCTCAGCCTTGCGGTTGCCGATTACGCTTTTGAGCAAGCCCTGGCGCAGGCGCCGGTGCCAAATGTCGATGCCGACTTCGATACTCGGCTCAAGGCCCAAGTTGAAGGGCGGGCCGCCATTTGCGAGCAGTGGCTGCCGTTGTGGCGCACACTGCTGCGCTACAAAAGCCAATCGGAAAAGCTGGCAGTTCGGATCGTGCGCATTCGCGCGGCGATGATGGCGCGGCTCGCACTGGTGTACGGGCCAGAATTGTCGATGTTGCCGGAGCCTGAGCGCGCTCAGGTTCTGATTAGCTTGGACCTTCTGACTGGTTTCGAGAGCTGGGGCCGGATACGTGAAGACCACGGCCTCTCAATTGAAGCGGCTCGCGAACTTTGGACCGTTTCAATCGGGCGACTACTGTCAGCCGCCGCCCAGTGAAGAGGCCGTCCAAGGTTGAGGCTGAAGATCTAGATGCTGTCAGAGGCCTCGAGCAGCTTCCCACTGCACAGGGTCGACGACCCCTCTCCCCCTATCCCTCTAGAAATCAGCGGCGCGGAGCGGCCCCGCATAGGGCAACGTATACCTATGCGAGGCCTGACCATCCTCTCCTGATTTGCCGTGCAGGGAGCGAGGGCTACCGTAGAGTAGCCATACGCAAGCAATCACGGCTGGGCCCAAATGAGCTAATGACAATGCGCCTGCGTAGGAAAAAAAGCCGGATGTACTCCAGTCCAGGGCGCGGGAACGAGACTCGGTCGTCTAGATGGATCAAGCCCCAGCTCATGAGCTGACTAGACTAGGGTGCACTAAGTGAAGCCCGCGCTTTTGGTCGAGGTCACATATCTGACCTCGACCGAGGACGCCCTCCCAATGCCTGAGGCCCTGGTCTATCAGTTCCTGCTCGCCTTTCTCCAAGACTCGTTGAACTACTGGACGCTCACGCTGAACAACGTGGCGTAAGTCGCAGCGAGGCGGTTCGCCGTTGAATTGAGGCCGGCTTGAAGCGCCGGTAATTTGGCTCGGCAGCGAGTTGGCCCTCTGGCGGCTGCCCGATGGCATTGGAGCGACTAGGCAAGCTGAGGGGCTTTCCCGACAAGGATGTTGCCGAGGCGGCGGAAAAGCAATGGAGGGAAGTAATACAGCGGCCCGAGACTATCGGTCTAGACACCCTAGGCTGATTCTGTTGTAAACCTCGTAATCAGGGCGCCGGCGGGACTCTTTCCCTTCCGGCGCCTAATCAATCTTTCGGTACCACCAAAGTGTCGCCCAGACTGCCAGGGCTGCCGCGGCGACACTTTGCGTGCTTGTGGGAGAGCGGTCGGGCAAGCCGCTTCGCGCCGCTAGGTGGGTGTGGGACGGTCCGGTGAATCCGGGACCCCTTCTACTCAACCGGAAATAGTTGATACAAAGCCACACGCTGATCACGCGCGGTCGAGCCTTGTGGCACGGCATCCTTAGCGCATGGAAATCCTTTCCGATCCGCTGGTCTCGTTCGAGCCTAGCGCCCGAACTCACCTCCGCGGGTGGGCTATTGCCGCCGCCATCGTTGCCCGTTTGCAAGAAGTCGGTTTCTCAGGTGGGATTGATGTGCCGGAAGTGCTTGGCCCCATTATTTCAGATCTTAATGGAGCAGAATTGCAAGAGCTGGCCCGACAATTATCGGGGCCCCTTGCGGATGTTATGCCATTTTCTCGTTCGCAACTCGCAAGATGGTGGCAGCCAGCGAGGCAGGTTCCGCCAGAGGCGAAGACTTACGGGGACTTCGAGACAACAACTAAGCCAATTCTCCAATGCGTGCCGTTGGAATGACTGCTAACCCGGCGAGTGGATCAAGCCGTAGTTCACGCGCCTGGTTGACGAGGCGCCGACTGCTGACAGCTGGCTGCACGAGATCAAGTACTACGACTGCCGCATGCACGACGGTGACATGGTGCACACCCGCCTGTATGCGACGATCCGCTAACTCAACGTAGTCGCCAGCGACGAATGCGCGGCTTATATGAAGTGCACATTTGTCGATAATCACCGGGACAAATGAAGACGCGAAAAGCATTGGACTGGGCATTCGTGATGGCTTTCAACATCGTGGCCATCATCGCAATCCTGGGCGTGGGCGAGTTGGCGGCCCGCTGGATTGCCGACTCGGCTTCTACCTACCAGGACGAGCAGCTGCCGATGTGCCGCCCCGACCCGCTCACCATCTGGCGCTACCAGCCCGATCTCCGCCTCACCTATCGCACCCCCGAGTTCGAGACGCAGATCCGAACCAACGACGTCGGCCTGCGCGAAGGGCCGATCGCGACGGAAGCGGAAGGCGCTACCACCGTGCTCTTCATCGGTGATTCCTTCACCTTCGGCTGGGGCGTGGCCAAGGAGCAGCGCTATTCCGAGGTGCTCGCGCGCCTAATGGCTGAGCGACGGCCGGGAACACAGCTCCGGATCGTGAATGCCGGACACTGGATGTATACGTTCGACCAGCAGCTCGTCATGATGAAGGAGATGATCGAGCGCTACCAGCCCGCCGTCGTCGTACAGGGCTTTTACTGGATGCACGTCTGCACCCTGTTCAACCACCGGCTGGTCCGCGCGCCCAATGGCACCCTGCAGGCGGTCGAGGATTCAAAGATCAAGGTGAGTGATCGCGGCGTCCTGAAGTTCCGGTCCGACTGGCTGGAACGTCCACCGCTCAATTCGCAGCTCGTGGTGCTGATTGCGCGCTGGCTCCTCAACCGTGATCTGCACGAGCGGGTGGGCGAAACCGTCGACTACATGCGTCCGGGATCGACCAAAGACGAGGCTCTGTGGAACCTGACCGACGAGCTCGTCGGCGAAACGATCAGGAGCCTGCGAACTGCCGGCATCGCCTATGTGCCATTCCTGATCCCGACGAGCGTGGAGGTGGGAAGCACGCAGTGGAGGCACGTCAACTGGGAGGCGGCCACGCCGCCCACAGGCATCATCGAGCCGAGCCTTCCAGCGACCCGACTCGCTGCCATATTCACGAGGAACGGCGCGAACGTCGTTCCTCTAGCGACGGCGATGAGCGAACGAGGCGGAGCGGCTCTCTATTTCCTGCAGGACGCGCACTGGACGGCCAAGGGCCATGCCGTTGCGGCGGAGATCCTAGCTCCTCACCTAGACAAGGCTCTAGGACAACTACGGCGCTAATGCCTGGCAGCCGGACGCCCGGCTGTGGCCGGGGGGGCTGGCACAGCAGCGAGCAGCGAAGATGCCGCCTGCTGAACCGCCGCCGAGCGATAGCCGCTTCGGCTCCCCCTGAAGCTCTCGCGGGTCCACTGTGCGGCCCCCAGGTGGTCGTTGAAGTCACCTATCTGACTAGGACGGATGACAATTTGCTGCGGCAGGTGTCGTATCAGGGTCAGCGAGAGGGATACCGATTTCAACGTGCGAATCGCATCGCGTCGTCTCGAGTCTGCCCCTCGCCGTTGCCGCACCCACTCGATCATCAACGAACCGGAAATCACGTTGACTTCGCTTTTGTTTCTGACAGAGCGCAGCGCCGACACCGGCAGGAATGCGGTCAGCAAAGACACACAGGCATGAACCTCTCTGCCCGCACATTGGAAGGCGATCACTGGCGCGGCCACGGATGCGTCTGATTGCTTCACTCCGCGCCGCTGGCCGCTTGAGGTAACCACGGATTGAGCAATGCGACACCGGTAGCCTCGAGGTCGGCGACATAGCGCGTAACAAGCGTGAGAGACGGTGGACCATCGCCGCATCACTGCAACCCGCTTCACGACACGCTCTGCTGCGCACGCCTTCATGAGGAATCTCTGAGCCATGGTTCGCCGTAAAGGAAATCCCTTTGCCAACACGCTGAAGCGACTTCCATACAAGGCGCTCATGCGGCGCGACGAGCTACTGCGCCCCTCGGATAACGACGAGGTCATGACCGCAATGGTGACGATTGCAGCCGGCGCCGAGTACCTCGCCTATGCCGGCACACGCGGTAACGAGTTTTATTGCCGTGTGTTCTGCTTCGACACGGCGGAGAAGGCCCGCGCCATGCAAGCGTGGATCGATGCATCAGACATCGAGAGCCGTCCCGCGCCAGCGCCATCAAATTACCCGCAACTGAAAGTCGGATGAGGTTAGGAAGTCTACGATGAATCAGCACATTTCTGAACAATCGGCCGCGAAGTATCGCAGCGCGCTCCTAGAGATGCGCCGAGACGCCCCTCCTAGGCTGAACATG
>NZ_BKAJ01000251.1 GCF_007992495.1 Reyranella soli | reverse complement strand
CTGTGCAGAGCTACTAGCAGCAAGCAGGCCGCCTAGGAGAAGATGACAGCGACCAGGCCGTTAGACGAGGCCGACCTTCCTGGCCTCGAAATGCGGGAAGACAGCCGCCGGCGCAGCCGGGGTGCCGAGCGGGCCGATCATCAGCTCGACCAGGATGCTGCGGATGTCGGTGGTCAGGGCGAGGTCGACGGCGTTGTCGAGACGATCGGACGACAAGCCGGGCCAGCTTCCGTGCATCATCCCGCCCGCGACATGCGGTGCCGAAACGATGGTGAGGCCGGCATGGCCGTGATCGGTGCCGTTGCTCTTGTTGGACCGCAGTCGTCGGCCGAACTCGCTCATGACGACCAGCACGATGCGGTCGAGCCGGTCGTGCAGGTCGGCATGGAAGGCCCCCAGCGCCCGCGCGAGCTGGCCCGCCAGGTTGGCCAGCCGCGGCGGCTGGTTCTCGTGGGTATCCCAGCCGCCCATGTCGACGGCGAAGGCACGGATGCCCAGCTCCATGCGGACGACCCGCGCGACCGACTGCAGTCCGCGGCCGATCTCGGTGTCGTCGTAGGCGGCGCCGCCGCCTGGCCGATAGGGCATCACCTTGCCATCGGCCTCGCGCAGGCGATCGTCGATCAAGGCGATGCCGTGCAGGGTGCGCCGCGCCGCCTGTTCGAACGCGCTGTTGCCCGCACCATAGAGATGCTGCAGCACCGCCGCCGCCTGCTTGCCGCCCGGCACGTTCATGCCACCGCGCAGGTCGGCGGCCGAGATCGTGTCGGCATGGTTGGCGAGTTCGTCGGGAACGCCCGCTACGGCCGCGAAAGCCGGCGCGTGCGCCGCTCCCGTCGCGGCCAGCCAGCGCGTCATCCAGCCGCCCGCGACGTGCGTGGCCTCGTCGGGATTGGCGATGCCGCGCTCGATCAGCTCCTGCGCGCCGAAGTGGCTGCGCGTGCCGTTGGCCAGGCCCGAGGCATGCACCAGCGCCACGCGCCCGTCCCGGTAGAGCTCGCGCAGGGCACCCATTTCGGGGTGCAGGCGGAAGTCGAGGCGAGCCGGCCCGCCGTCGAGGCGTAGCGCCGGCTTGTCGCCGTCGGCTAGCAGGCGCAGCTCTGGCGGCCGGCAGGCGGCATAGTCATGGTCATCGACGGGCGCCACGATGCCCAGTGAATCCATGCCACCGCGCAGGAAAACCGAGACGAGCACCGGCCCTGCCGCCGGCGCAGGTCCAGCGAACGCCCGCACCGACGGCGCCAGGGCCAGCGCCGTCGAAGTCGCGAAGAGATGGCGACGCGTCAACATAGCTTCACCTCGTCTGGAAGGCCGGCGTCATGGCGCAATAGGCCAGCATGCGCCGGGCGAGCGGCAGGGCGTCCTTGCGGGCGTCGAACGGCTGGCCGGGCTTCAACCCCAGGCCTTCGACGATGGCGACCGTCACCTTCGCCGGCGCCTCGACGCCCAGAAGCTGGCGGTACGCGGCGTCCACCGCCTGCTCCGGAGCGGGCTTTGCGGCGATCGCCGGGGCGACCCCAGAAGCGCCCGCCTTCCAGGCGTCGTCCGCCAGCCCCAGCAGCAGCGACCAGCGCCGTCGCATCATGTTGGAGCTCAGCCAGTAGTCGTTGTCGTCGGGATGGCCGGTCGGCGGCCCCCAGCCGAACAATCGCTGGCCGCTGGCATCGAGCTCGCCCAGCAGGCCGGGTGTGGGCGTCACGTCGATGCCGACAGCGCGGGCGAACGACGCATAGAGCTCGATCGGCCGCTTGACCTTGGCGCCGGCCGACCGGCCGAACGAGTCGGATCGCACGATCGCCTCGACCGTGCGGGCGATCTGGTCGGGCTTGCGCCGTTCTTCGGTCCAGACCTTGGTGGCGGCCGCGACCAGCGCCGGGTCGGATGTGTCGGATACCAGGCGACGGCACAGCTTGTCGCAGACGAAGCGGGCGGTCGCCGCATGGTCGGCGACCAGGTCGAGCACGCGTCGGCCGTCGGCGAGCGGCGACTGGTAGGGATCGAACTCACTCGCCAGCACGCGCTTCTGGTAGTTGTCGTGCCAGGTCTCGACATAGGTGAACTTGCCCGTCATCGGCAGGCGGCGGCCGGCGCCGATGCCCGCGCCGTCCTCGATCGACCAGCCGGTGAAGGCGCGCGCCGCCTCGTAGACGTCCTGGTCGATATAGCCCTGCGGATGGCCCTCCAGCGCGCCCGGCACCTTGCGCCACTTGTTGTAGAGCGCGTTGAGATAGGCCGGCCGGCCGAGCGTGTGCAGCTCGAAGAGCTCGCGCGCGTAGTTCTCGTTGGCCGCCCCGCCCCGCGATGAGCGGTTGTTGAGGTAGATCTGCATGGCCGCACTGGTCGCCACAGCCTCCAGCATCTCGCGGAAATTGCCGAGTGCATGGCGGCGGATGACGTCGCGGTCGTAGGCCGGCAACGCCACGGCGACCAGGTTGTCGCCCAGGGCATTGACGTTGAAATGGTTGTGCCAGAAGTCGACCAGCACTTCGCGCAACTGCCAGCGGCTGTGCACCGCGCGTACCAGGGTGGCCGCCGCCACCGCACTACGCAGGAACGTCCGCTCCTGGCCCGGCAGGTTCGTCTCGACGGTCTTCCAGTGCTGCTCGATCGGCTGGGCGATGACGCCCAGCGGCCGCTCCTCGTCGACTTCGGCCTCGGGAGTCTTGCTGGTGTATTTCAGCCGCAGGTGCGCGGCCGCGATGCGGGCCGTGCAATCGTCCTCGGCCGGCGGCTTGAGCTGCTGCACCAGCCATCCTTCGAGGCCCGCCTTGGCGATGTCGTGACGTTCGGCGGCGCCCGGCCCAAAGGCCAGTTTGTTGAGCGCTGTTCTCGGGTCAACTTCGAAAGTCATGACGTCCTCCGACGTCCGGTACGCCGTCGCCGCGCACTGTCATCCCCCGATTTGGCAGCAATGCGGCTTACAGCTCGCTTACCCTCGCACCGAATGGAGGGATGACGTTTCCGATCGGCACGTAGCCCTACCGCGTCCGACTTGAACCGTACGAGGAGAGCGTCATGTCGAATTTCCACAAACCTGTGTTGCTCACTCTCGCCGGCTTGTTCGTCGCGAGCCTCGCGACGCCGGTCTTCGCCGAATCGGTGTGGGATCACAATCATCCGCGGCGCGATCAGGTCAACGATCGCATCGCCCATCAGGAACGTCGCATCACCCGCGAGCTTCGTGAAGGCGAGATCACGAGAGGCCAGGCCCACGCAATGCGCCTGCAGGAGCGTGGCATCCATGCCGAGGAGCGGGCCGACGCCCAGCTGCACGGCGGCCACATCACGCGCGTCGAGCAGGCCCAGCTCAACCGTGACCTGAACTCCGTCGGCCGCGAGATCCCCCGCTGACGACGATCCGCCTGAAGCCTCAGACCTCCACGCCGTGATGGTGCGGTCGATGTCGGCGCGGGTGTGGGCAAGGCTGACGTAATACTTGCTCTCGCCCCGCCCTGAAAGCTCATTCCCGCCAGCGATAGCGGCCGAGATCGGGCAGGTCGGACACCACATAAGGCAGGAAACCCACATAGCCTCGCGGCGGCGCGATGACGCCGTCGGCAGAGCCGACGCGCAGGATTGCGCTGGTGATCGGCAAGGACCATGTCTCGCCCTGCAGCAGCCAGGGCTTCGTCGCGAGCCGCGTATCCTCGTAGGCGATGATGCCGGGTCGGTCGCGGATCGCGACCTTCATCTCATCCAGGTAGGAGACGAAAACCACCGCCAGTGTCGCGCTCCACGGCAGCGTCGCCAGGAACAGCAGACCAGCAAAGGCAAGCAGCCGCCCTGCCTTCGGTGGGTTGGGGCGCCATCCGGATGCGTGCGCCCACATGAAGAGGATGATCGCCACCAGGACAGGGCCGGCGGCGAACCGCGTGATATTCTGGCCGTAGGCGAAAGGCGGGCCGAAGTAGCCGCGGGTCAGGACCAGCAGCGGCAGCAGCAGCATCGCCAGCAAGGCCGGAGCGATCATAAGCCAAGGCCATCTGGTCGCGAGCGTGGCCGGCCGAACCAGGGCCACGCCGGCAACGACGAGGGCGGCGATAGAGGCGATATCGAAGACCGGATTCTTCCAGAAATCCCAGGCTTCTGCCGACGCCGACGCGAAGTAGGCCCTGTCCTCGAATGTCGAGATGGTGCGCCAGGCCAGCACCGCCGAGACCAGGAAGAGCAGCGCAGCCGCGAGATACGTCGCCATCGCGAAGGACGGGCGAACCGGCGCATGGCGGACGGCTGAGACCGTCATCGCCGCCAGCAGAGGACCGAGAAAGACGAACACCTCGTGGCAGAACATCGACAGCAGGGCCAGCACGAGCAGGACGAGGCCGTCGCCCGCCTGCGGTTGCCTGGTCGTCACGATCCAGGCCGCCGCCATCGTGGCGATGGCATACGCCGTGACATGCTCGGCCACGATCAGGAACGAGCTCGTCATGAAGACGATGGCGATTGCGATGACGATGCTGGCCTGCTGCAACGGATCGTGGCGCGTCCGCAGGACGGCGAGTGAATAAAGGACGGCGGGCAGCGCGAACCATCCCAGGGATTGCCATCGCGCCAGCCAATGCAGGTCCGTCACCCCGGCGACAATGGCGGCCGCAAGCGGCAGCTGGGCGAGCAGATTGGGCACGGCACGCTCGTGGCTGACGTCCTTGTACGGTCCGACGGCGACGGCATCGAACAGGTAGTACGAGCCGTCACCGATCAGGCCGCAGCTCAACCAGGCATAACGGAGACCGAAGACCCACAGCGCGCCGAGGACGATCCCGGTCCACGGCGACGTTGACGCCATGCTAGCGCGTGAGCTCGGCGATGGACTCGGCCCAGGCAGCGATCGTGTGGTCGATATCGGCGCGGGTGTGGGCGAGGCTGACGTAGTACTTCGACTCGCCCTTCATGATGCCGCGGGCGCGCAGAAGCTGGTTGAAGCGCGTGGCCAGCGCCTTGTCACCCTTCAGCGTATCGCGATAGTCCTTGATCGGCTGGTCAGTGAAGACGACGTCGAACAAGGGCGGCTCGCCGATCACCTGGGCCGGGATGCCGGCCTTCTTCAGGAGCGCGTCGAGCGCTTGCATCAGCTCGCGGCCCGTCGCGAACACCTGCTCGTAGGCGCCCGGCCGCTTCAGGATCTCCAATGTGGCGAGGCCGGCGACGGCCGCCACCGGATTGCCCGACAGCGTGCCGACCTGGAAGATGAAATCCTCGTCGGTCATGGCCAGCCGATCGAAGTGCTTCATGATGTCGGCGCGGCCGGCGATGGCGGCGAGCGCGAAGCCGCCGCCTACGATCTTGCCCAGGCTGCAGAGATCAGGCGTGACGCCGTAATACTCCTGCGCGCCGCCATAGGCGAAACGGAAGCCGGTCACGACCTCGTCGAAGATCAGCGGGATGTCGTGCTTTTTCGTTATGTCGCGCAGCGCCTGCAGGAAGCCGGGCTTGGGCGGGATCAGGCGCTGGAACGGCTCGACGATCACGCCGGCGAGGTCATTCTTCTGCTCCTCGATCAGGCTCTCCACCATGTCGATGTCGTTGAAGGCCGCGACCAGCATCTCGTCCTGCACCGACTTCGGGATGCCGGCAGAGTCCGGCGTCGGCCGCGGGAAGTTGCCGGGCCGCTTGGGCGCCAGCGACATCAGGGCATAGTCGCTCATGCCGTGATAGCCGCCCTCGAACTTCAGGATCTTGTCGCGTTTCTTGAAGGCACGGACCGCACGCATGGCGTAGAGGTCGGCCTCGGTGCCCGAGCAGACGAAGCGCACCTGGTCCGCGCAAGGCACGGCATCGCAGATCGCCTCGGCGAGCGCGATGCCGTGGCGGTTGTTGCCGAAGAACGTCGTGCCGAGCGGCACCTGCTCCTGCACCGCCGCCGTCACCTCGGGATGGGCGTGGCCGACGAACATCGGTCCCGAGCCCAGCAGGAAGTCGACATACTCGCGGCCGGCCTCGTCCCAGATGCGGCCGCCTTTCCCCTCCTTCAGCACCACCTCGGCCGGCATGTTGCCGAAGCTGCCGCCGGGCAGCACGCGCTTGGCTTGTTCGACGAGATCGCGGGTCGGATCGAGGACGGTCTGGACGCTCATTGTTCAATTCCTAAATGGCCACGGCTTGCGCTCGATCATGCATGAGGCGAGCCAGAGCCGCGTTGGCCCCGGCTCAAAATTTTCTAACCGGCCGCCGCCCGTCACTCGATGGGCACGAAGATTGAATGACGCATCTTGCCTTCGACGGCCTTGGAGAAATGGCCCTTGCCGCTCGTGTCCTCGACCAGCAGCACCTCGCCCGCGCCGATGATGCGCGTCTCGCCGTCGCTCGCCTGGATGCTGACGCCGCCGTCGAGGTTGATGATGTATTGCCGGCGCGGCGCGGGATGCCATTCGTAGTCGTAGGTCCCCGGCGTTTCGCGGAAGATGATGCCGGTCGCCGGGAAGGTCGCCGAGGTCTTGCCGCCGCGACCCTCTTGTTTCCATTCGACCTCGATGTCGCGGAAATGCGTCTCGCCCTTGTCGTCGACGTAGATGTTGTGGATGCGCATGCGATTTCTCCGGCTTGTCGTTTGCGTGGCTGAGCTTAGAACGAAACCATGCGGAGGAAACCCGACGAGACCGTCCTTTTCGACATAGGTCCCCCCAGGACGGCATGATCGAGCTTTTCCTCCTCCTGATCGGCGCCCGCGTCGTTCGCCGCAAATGGTGGATCCTCTTCCTGCTCGGCGCCGCCTGGATGGCGCTCGGCGCCTTCTTCTTTGCCGACGCCTTTACCGACACCCGCATTCCAGCGACCTATTTCGCCTTCCCGCTCCTGCTGGACGCGGCGATCTCGCTGGTCGCGGCCGTCAGTGCCGCAGGGGCGGAGCGCAAGCTGCGCATCGCCAAGGCTGTTCTGTTCACGGCCATCGCCTTGGTGCTCATCGAGGCGCCATGGCATGTCGACATGATCGTCGGCATGCTGGCGGGCACCTTCCTGCTTGCCGATGCGAGTTGGCGCGCCGCCAGCGCCTTGATCGTGCGTTACGCGGGCTGGCGTCTTTCCCTCTGGGGTGCGGCTTTCGAGTTCCTGCTGGCCATCACGTCCTACTTGCCCTTTCCGACGAACTGGGCAGGCGAGGCCGGCGCGGATGTCGGCCTGCTGTTGATGGTGTCCGCGGTCGGCCTCTGCGGGCTGGCGCTGCGGCTGCGCCGGCTGCCCAACGGTCTGCCGATATCGGTCATGCTGACGCGCGGCTGGCCGTCAGAACTCGAGGCGGGCCTTCCACCCGGACGCGAGCCCGGAACGGTGACCGTCCATGTCTGGACTCCGACCGGCGCGCTGGCTCCCGTCGGCATTCGGCGCTACGTCGCGGCCTTCGACGAGAACGGCCGCGTGTCGACCGGCCATGCCGCGCTCGATGCGCCACCGGACATCTACATTTCCCACTATCCCGCCACCGAGATCAGCCGTACCCAAAAGTACACAGGGGTCTTGCGCGCCACGCCGGACAATGACGTCGCCGGACTGTTCCAGCCGAGCTACGCGGAGGAGAGTGCCGACTGGTGCGAATCGACCCGGCGCGTGCGGCTGGCCGGACTCGATATCCAGGGAATCGGCGCCTTCTGGAAGGCCTATCGCCGCGACACGACCTACAACCTCACCAACCGCAACTGCTCGAGCGGCGTCGCCAAGGCCCTCGATGCCGGGCTCGAAGGGATGTTCGAAGCCGAGGCGCGCTCGCCCTACTTCCTCATGAGGCTGCTCTTCCTGCCCGAGCTCTGGGTCGCCGGCGTGATGCGCCGCCGCGCCGCCGCGATGGCCTGGACGCCGGGCATCGTGCTGGATTACGCCCGCGCGCTGCGCCACATCATCACCTTGCCCGCGCGGCTGCGCGCCGGGCGGCGCTGATGGCCAACGCCCGCCTGGTCGCGCGCGGCGCGATCGTCGCCACCGCCATGGTGTTCGGGCTGACCTACAGCCTCTCTGCCACCCTGATCGCACTGGATCTCGCCGAGAAAGGCCTGGACGAAGCCATGATCGGCGCCAACGCGGCGATGCACGCTCTCGGCGTGCTGGCCATGGCCTTCCTGCTGCCGCGCCTGGCGACGTTCCTCGGCCTCCGGCGCGCCGTCGTCGGCTCGCTGCTGTCGGCTGCGCTGCTGATGCTCGCCTTTCCCGCGCTGCCCTTCCTGTGGCTGTGGTTCGTGCTGCGCCTGCTGCTGGGTGCAGCGTCGGAGGTCCTGTTCGTGCTGTCCGAGACCTGGCTGAACGCGCTCAGCGCCGAGGAGAGCCGCGCCCGCACGATGGCGGCCTACACGACCGCGCTCTCGCTGGGCTTTGCGCTGGGGCCGCTGATCCTCGCGGCGGTGGGAACCGACGGTTTCCTGCCCTATGCGGTCGGCGCTGCGCTGGCGGTCGCGGCAGCAGGCTTCATCGTCTCGCCGAGGATCGAGGCGCCGGCCTTCGAACGGTCGGCGAGCGGCAATCTGCTGGCCGCCATGCGCCTCGCGCCCATTGCCATGGCGGCGACGGCGCTGAACGCGGCGATCGAGACCGCGGGGCTGAGCTTCCTTGCGCTCTACGCCATGGCGACGGGCTGGGCCGAAGCGCAGGCGACGCAGCTGATGTCCTGCATGATGGTCGGCGCCATCGTCCTGCAATTGCCGATCGGCTGGCTGGGCGACAGGATCGACCGGCGCCGTCTCATCATCGCCCTGGCGGCGCTGTCGGCGGCGGGCGCGCTGGTCTGGCCATGGGCGCTGGAAGCCGGGCCCTGGATCATCTTCGCGCTGCTCTTCATCTGGGGCGGCGCTTTCGTCGGCATCTACACGATCATGCTGGCCATCGTCGGCAGCCGCTTCTCCGGCAGCACCCTCGTCGGTATCTATGCCGGCATGGGCCTGATATGGGGCGCCGGCGCACTGATCGGCCCGCCGCTGGCCGGCCTTGCCATGCAGACCACCAGACACGGGCTGCCGCTGTTCGTGGCCCTCGCTTGCGCGTTGTTCACGGCGGCCGCGCTGTGTTTAAGGATGCCGCGCCGCGCAAAGCGCTCTAGAACCACGCCATGCTGAAGAAACCCGTCGAGGCCGCCCTTTTCGACATGGACGGTCTGCTGCTCGACACCGAGGCGATCTACGTCGAGGCCATACAGGTGGCGGCGCGCGGGCTGGGCTATCCCGACATGCCAATCGAGCTCTGCCATTCGACGGCCGGCGTGACCGGGCCGGTACGCAACCGCATGATCGAAACCCACTACGGCGAGGGCTTCAGCATCGACGCGTTCCGTGAGCACTTCTCGGTGCATGTGCGTCGTCGGACGGAGGCCGGCATTCCGCTGAAGCCGGGCGTCGTCGAGTTGCTCGACTTTCTGGGCGGCCGCGGCCTGCCGCTCGCCGTGGCGACCTCGGCCCGGCGCCCGACGGCGGAGAACCATCTTGGCAAGGCCGGCCTGCTCGACCGCTTCAAGGCGGTGGCGACACGCGACGACGTCGAGCGGACCAAGCCGCATCCCGACGTCTATCTCGAGGCGGCGCGGCGCCTGGGTGTGGCGCCCGAGCGTTGCATCGCCTTCGAGGATTCCAATGTCGGGCTGGAGGCGGCGCACGCCGCCGGCACCATGGCCTTCATGGTGCCCGACTTGGTGCAGCCTTTGCCAGAAAGCCGCGCCCGCTGCCTGCAGGTCATGCCCGACCTGCACGCGGCGCTAAGGCTGCTGCGCGAGCACCTCTAGGATCTTGCCGGACCGCGGGCCTCCAGGCCCGCTCATGCTCTTCCGGACCGCGCGCGTCCCCGCGCGCTCATGA
>NZ_BKAJ01000250.1 GCF_007992495.1 Reyranella soli | reverse complement strand
AGGCGGGACGGCAACTGTCCCGCCCAGCGTCACTGGCAACCTCATCCGTCGATCACGCTCGGCGCCACGCCGCCCAGTGCCCGGGTGACAAGCAGCACGAGCTCGAGCTGGGAGCGCGTCTCGGTCCGCGCCATGGCACGGGCGAGCTGCGTGCGGATGGTGTTGTAGGTGACGCCCGTGTCGATGGCGATCTCCGGCAGCTGCTTGCCCGCCATCAAGGCCAGCACCAGGCGCGCCTCCGCTGGAGGAAAGCCGAACAGGCCGGCCAGCACGGAGAGGTCAGCCGCCATCTTCGCGGCCGGATCGGACACGAAGACGAGGACGGCCGGAGCGGCGCCTGGCCCGGCCAGGCCCGGTCCGACCGGCGTCAGCATCACGGCGTAAGCCGCCCGTCCCGATGGTCTGCTGATGCGCAGATGGCCGCCGGCCGGGCGCACGTCCGGCGAGGCCTGCCGCAAGTCGCCGATCAGGTGTTGCAGGCGCTTGTCGTCATCCCTGTTGCAGGCCCGTATCCCGTCGGGGGTGCGCTGCAGTCCGTCACCGTTCTTCAGGATCTCTTCGCCGGCGGCATTGACGTGCAGCAGGCGTCCGGTCGCCGAAATCAGGAAGACGCCGAGGCTGAGCCGATCGAGCACGAAATTGGTCGCATCGGCCTTGTGCTCGATGCCCTGGACGCGCTGCCGGACTTCCAGGGCGCGCTGCACGTGAGGGAGCAGGCGATTCAGGCGCTCGGCGTCCTCGGGCGTGAAGCTTCTGGCGCCGTGCGGACGATGGACGCCGATCGCAGCGTGATTCCCGCCCTGCAGCCGTACCAGCGAGCCCACCATGTATCGCGCGTCGATGCTGGGCTTCAGATACTCGTTGTAGATGTAGCTTCGCTTGAACGCGTCATCCTCGACGACCTCCTCGCCGACCAGCGCCTTGCCGAAGATACGACGGTCGAGGGCTCCCAGCGCCCAGACGTCATGTTGAGCGAAGTGGCCGTACTCCTGGACCTGGCGGGCCGTCATGCCCAGCGTCAGGACGACATCGGCCCTCTTGTGCAGCGGATCGTGCGTCGACAGCATCAGCGTCTTGCTGCCCATGTACTCCCGGATCTGGTGCCCGGCCTGCTCCCAGGCGTGATGCCCGAGGGCCGCGTCATAGAGAGACTCGATCAGGCCGTTTTCCTTCAGTCGGTCCATGTCCCGCTCTTGGCCCAAGTTGGTTGAGGGCCGCCATCACGCTGCTATGGCACGGCAACAAAAGGGCGAATGTGAGAAAAGACACGTAGCGGCAAGGCTACACGCTGGGATGAATACGGAAAAATAAATGCACGCACCGGTAGTCTATCCCCCAATTGGGTGATGCACCGGCGGTGCCGTCTGCTGCCTAATGCGGGACGCCGGCGATTGGGGAGCCGGCGGAAGGCGGGAGCCGGCATGGATGGTTGTGTGGGTGGTACGCCAGGCGCTCGGGGGAGCGGTCGACCGGTTGATGGTGCGTTCGGGTCATCGACGACCGAACGACACGATCCCGGTCGACCGGGTCTTGCAGGCCGCTGGAAGGGCCATCGAGCCGGCGACGGGACGCCCTTGCCGCTGCGCGACGCGCTCGTGGAGCATGCCGACCGTTTCCCGCTTGTTGGCGTCGTGCGCGACTATCCGGTATTGCGGCGGATCGGCGAGATCCGCCACCGACAGTATGTCGAGCGGCAGGGCAAGGCCTACGGCTCGATGGTCCTCGACCGACAGTGCCTGATCGAACCGAGCGACTTCACGTCGGTCAATATCTATGCCCGCGATGCTCGGGGGATTACCTGCGCCATGCGCGTCGGCGAGGTGCTGGGCGATCGCAATCCTTACTCGCCGCTGTTCGAGAAGGCCGCCCGCCGCTTCGGGCTGTCGGTCGAGACCACGCTCACCTGCACGCGCCTGGTGCGCGCGCCGCGCCACAGCGGGCGACATGCGGTCCATCTCATCCGCTTCGTGCGCTGGCAGACGGTCCATGCCGGCTGGCGCTACTGCATCATGCAGACGGCCGAGAAGCTCGTGCCGTTCTTCCGCAAGTTCGGGTTCACCGAAACCGGGATCTGGGCCGACGATCCGGCAGCCGGCCGTCTCCAGGTCCTCGTCCTCGACACCAACATGCGACCGACTCAAGAGGAAAGCGATGCCTGACTGCGATATGCGCGAAGCCCACGGCCTTCTGGACCTCTATGCCTGCATCGACGACGCGCAGGAACGCTTTGCCGGGCTTCTGAAGTCGTATCTGGTCGATCATCCGACGACCATCGACCAGTACATCCGCTACCTGTCCTTCCAATACCATCTCACCAAGGACGTGCAGCGCTACTTCTTGGCCATCGCCGCCCACGGCGACCTGTCGCGGCGCCGGCGCTTGCGCGAGTTCCTGTGCAGCTTCGCCAATGAGGAGGAGCTTCACTACCTGGTGGCGGCCAACGACCTGGCTCGTCTCGGCCTGCGGCCGCTGCCCATGCCGTTCGATGTCGAGCTCTGGCACCACTACTTCGGCAAGGTCGTCGTCGACCGGCCCTTCGTGCGGCTGGGCGCGGCCGCCATCCTGGAGAACATCTCCGACGGTCCGGCGAAGGAGTGGGTGAAGAAGGCCCTGCAGGGCTCCTTCCTGACGCGCGACAACACCAAGTTCCTGGTGCTGCACCAGCACGAGGTGCTGCCGCACGGCAATCAGATCCTGAACGCCATCGAAGAAGGCGATCTCGAACCCCATCACTTCGCCGACCTCAGCGAGGGCGCCCGCAAGGGCACGGTTCTCTACCTGCGCATGGCCGAATGGGCGATCCGGCCGACCACGCTGGCATCGATCTGCGACCACGGCACGATCTCGCTCGACCAGCAGGAAGAGCAGCGCATCGCGAATTTCTCGATGACGGAGCTTGGCGGCACCTCCGGCTTGCAGCAGGCTACGCCGTAGCCCGTAAAGGGGCGACGCAGGGTGGGGGGCCGCCGGGCAACGTGAGTCGAAACGACGATCTGGAGGCCTTGGGGCTTCTCTACGACGCCGCGTTGGGCCATGCCGACTGGGCCCACGTCGGCGCCCGTCTTGCCTCGCTGGTCGATGGCGCGACCCTCACCTTCACCGCCCAGTATGCGCCGACGGCCGGCATCGACTTCGTCGACATGAAGGGTGTCACGCAAGCGGAGATCGAGCTCTACGCCACGCAATATCTCGCCGACGATCTGTGGCGCAACGCCGCCATCGGCCGGCAGATCGTCGACCGGGTGGTGCTCAACACCGACCTCGTCAGCGACCTCGACTGGCGCAACAGCCGCATCTACACCGAGCTGTGCCGGCCCAACACCGACATTTTCCATGGCGTCATGGTCACCGGCACGCTGCTGGAGCAGGGTCTCTTTTCCCTGGGCATCCATCGGCCGCACAACGCCAGCCCGTTCAACGCCGCCGCCGCCAGCCGCCTGCAGCGACTGCTGCCGCATATCGGACGGGCGCTGCAGGTGCGCTCGCGCCTCGGCCTGGCCGGCGCCGAGCAGCGGGCGTCGATGGCCGTTTTGGACCGGTTTGCCTTCGGTGTGATCCAGCTCGGTGCGCGTGGCGTGTTCATCTCCGCCAACGCCGCGGCGCGCCGGATCCTCGACTGCAACGACGGTCTCGTGCTCGGCCGTCTCGGGCTGCGCGCCGCGTCGGCGGCCGACGATACCCGCCTGCAGCGCGCCATCTCGCGGGCCGGCGGGCTCACGGCGGCCATGGTCGAGCGCGGCGAGGCCGGCGGCCATCTGCGGGTCCAGCGGCCTTCGGGTGCCAAGCCCTATGCCGTGATCGTGACGCCGCTTGGTCTCGATCGCGTCTATCTCTCGCCGCGACAAGCGGTGACGATGCTGATCGTCACCGATCCCGACGCTGATCCCCAGCTCGACCTGCAGGCCTTGAAGGCGCTGTTCGGATTCACCCCGGCCGAAGCGCGGCTGGTGAACCTGCTGGTGTCCGGCCGTTCGCTGCCCGATGTTGCGAAGGAGCTCGGCATCGGCTTCGAGACGGCGCGAACGCATCTCGCCCGCGCCCGCGCCAAGACCGAAACGACGTCGCAGATCGATCTCGTGCGTACGGTCCTGCTCGCGGTCTCTCCTCTGCGATCTCCGACGTCATAGGCCTGCGGCCGGGCTTGGCACGGGAGTCGCATGTCCCTGGCGACATCCCGCCGCCAGGAGACGACCATGAGGCTTTCACGCCGTTCGCTGCTCGCTGTGCCTGCTGCCCTTGCGCTGCCGACCGCGGCATGGGCACAGGAAAAAGTCGTGCGGTACGGCATTCCGATGACCGACATTCCGCTGACGACGGGCCAACCGGACCGCGGCGCCAACGCCTACCAGTACACCGGCCTCACGATCTACGACCCGCTGATCGCCTGGGAGCTCGATGTCTCGGACCGGCCGGGCAAGATGATCCCGGGGCTGGCGACCGAGTGGAAAGTCGACGAGGCCGACAAGACGCTATGGACCTTCAAGCTCAGGTCCGGCGTGAAGTTCCACGACGGCTCGGCGTTCGATGCCGACGCCGTGATCTGGAACCTCGAGAAGGTGTTCAACAAGGATTGCCCGCAGTTCGACACGCGGCAGTCGGCGCAGGTGCGGCCGCGCCTGCCGGGCCTTTTGAGCTACCGCAAGAGCGGCGACATGGAGATCGAGATCAAGACCAAGACGGTCGACTCGCTCTTTCCCTATCAGCTCCTGTGGTTCCTGGTGTCGAGCCCGGCGCAGTGGGAGAAGGTCGGCAAGGACTGGAACAAGTTCGCCATGGAGCCCTCGGGTACCGGCCCGTTCAAGCTGACGCGCCTGGTGCCGCGCGAGCGCGCCGAGCTGGCAAAGAACGATGCCTATTGGAACCCCAAGCGTGTCCCCAAGGTCGACCGGATCATCTTCATCTGCGCGCCGGAGGATTCCGCGCGCAGCGCCGCGCTGATCTCGGGCGCTGTCGACATGATCGACGGGCCGGCACCCGACGTGATCGATCGCCTGAAGCAGGGCGGGGCGCGCATCTCGACGAACATCACGCCGCATGTCTTCCAGTATCATCCCTCGCTGGTCGAGGGCTCGCCGTGGACGGATGTCCGGGTGCGCAAGGCGGCGAACCTCGCAATCGACCGCGACGCCATCGTGAAGCTTTTGAACGGGCTGGTGACGCCGGCCTACGGCGAGGTCGATCGCAGCAGCCCGTGGTTCGGCAAGCCCACATTCGTGCTGAAGTACGCGCCCGACGAGGCGCGCAAGTTGATGACCGAGGCAGGCTATTCCAAGGCCAAGCCGATGAAGGCCCGCATCTCCATCCAGGCCGGTGGCACCAACCAGACGGTCAACGAGGCGATCCAGGAGATGCTGAAGGAGTGCTTCTTCGACATCGAGTTCAAGCCGGTCGATCTCGAGGCGCTGATGACGGGCTGGCGCGGCGGCGCCAAGGCCGACATGAACAAGGACGTCTCGGCGACCAACGTCACGCACGTGACGTCCGATCCGTTCTACGCCGCCAACCGCTTCTTCGCCTCCGACCAGGTGGCGCCGATCGGGGTCAACTGGAGCTTCTACAAGAACCCGGACGTCGATCAGCTCGTCGTCGAGCTCAAGAGCACCTTCGATCCCGCCAAGCAGGACGAGATCACGGCCAGGATCCACGCCAAGGCCGTCGACGATGCCGTGATGATCTGGGTCTACCACGACACCACGGCACGGGCGCTGTCGCCCAAGATCAAGAAGTACGTGCAGGCTCAGAGCTGGTTCCAGGACCTGGCGCTGGTCGAGATGTGATCAGGCGGCCAGTATCGCCTGCAACTCCTCGTTTGACGGCAGTGCCTCGAAGGCGCCGGGCCGCGTCGCGGTGAGCGCGGCCGCCTTCTGAGCGGCGGCGATGGCTGCGTCCATGGACAGGCCTTGCACGAGAGCCGCCACAACGACGCCGCAGAAGGCATCGCCGCAACCGGTGCTGTCGATCGCCTGCACGGCCTGGGCTGGAAAGGAACGCCGGCGTCCGCCCTCGGTCAACACACAGCCCTCGGCACCGAGGGTGACGATGGCGGCCTTGGCGTCGTGGATCGCGTTGCCGAGCTGCTCGGCCTCGACGCGGTTGGCGATCACCAGGCTGCAGTGGGCGACCAGGTTCTCGGCGCCCGGCCAGAACGGGGCAGGGTTGAAGATCGAGGTCGCGCCCTGCCGTCGCACGGTATCGAGAATGTAGGAGGTCGTGTCGAGCGGAAGGTTGCCCTGCAGCAATACGACGTCACGCGGGAGCAGGTCTCGCAGCGCAGCCTTGACGTGGGCAGGCCTCATCGCCAGCGAGCAGGCGCTGGTGCTGACGATGCTGTTCTCGCCGTTGGGCAGCACCATCAGCAGCGAGAAGTCCGTGGCATGCGCTAGCCGCGGCAGGATCAGCTCGGCAATGCCTGCCGCTTTCAGATGTCGCTCGATGTCATCGGCCTGGCCATCGTCATGGCCCAATGGAGCGCAGAAGCATACGGGCGCGCCGCAGCGCGCCGCCACGACGGCCTGGTTCAGTCCCTTGCCGCCGGGCGCCCAAGCGCCGCTGCTGCCGATCAGGGTCTCGCCCGGCAGCGGCAGGCGCGGCACGGTGAGTCGCAAGTCCAATCCTGCATTTCCAATGACAACGACTCGTCCAGGCATCTTCTCCTCTTGCTGGTAACCTCCCTTCATCAGAGGAGGACCAGTGATGAAGAAGACCTATCACGGAAGCTGCCACTGCGGCTGGCTGCGCTTCGAGGCCGACATCGACCTGGAGGCGGGCACCGGCCGCTGCAACTGTTCGATGTGCGCCAAGCAGCGTGCCTGGAATGCGGTCATCAAGCCGCAGGATTTCCGCCTGATCTCGGGCGCGGACAATCTCTCCGACTACCAGTTCGGCTCCAAGCAGGGACACCATCGCTTCTGCAAGACCTGCGGCATCGCGGCCTTCGGCGAGGGCTATGTCGAGCAGATCGGCGGCGCCTTCGTGTCGATCAACGTCGCCTGCCTCGACGACATCACGCCCGAGGAGCTGGCCAAGGTGCCGGTGCAGTACATGGACGGCCGGCACGACAACTGGTTCAACCCGCCCAAGGTCACCAGCTATCTCTGAGTCCTGAAAGCGAGCCGGTCCCACCACACGTCGGGCCCACTCAGGACGGCGGCCCCTTTGCTTTCGTGGATGACGGAGAGGCCGTGCCGGCCCGCCAATTCGCAGGTCTCCTGGGCGGAGATCTCGAACATCCGCCGGCCAGCCGGCACGGGCCCGTGGCGCAGCGACAGCGCCATCATCCCGCCGGGCCGCACCAGCGGCGCGACGCGAGCCATGGCCCGTTCGCGCTGAGCCTGGTCGAGATGCATCCAGACCGCCGTCAGCATGACAAGGTCGTAGCGTTCACCCAGTGCATGGACGCGGTCGAGGTCGGGCAGGGAATCGTCGATCCAGGTGATTGCCGGGTGCGGGTGCAGGCGCTGCGCTTCGGCGCGCAGCTCGGGTGTCGGCTCGACGGCCGTGACGGTGTGGCCGAGGCCGGCGAAGCCCGCGGCGTCGCGACCAGTACCTGCGCCGATATCGATGACGCGGCTCGGCGTCGTCGGAAAGAGATGCATCATGTGCCGATGCACGTGGGCAAAGGGGATGCTCTCGTATTGCTTGACGCGCTCGGCCGCTGTCTCGCCGTAGCCCTCGGTGCCGCTCACTCGGATGGTCATGCAGGTAGTGTACGGCTGCACGACCCTGTCGTCCTGAGCGAAGCGAAGGACCTCATGCTGATTGCAACTGGAATGAGATCCTTTCCTTCGGCTTCGCTCAGGACAGGCGCTTCGCTCAGGATGACGGAGTGGCGCGTGCCTGCTTGGCAGCTTCGAAGGCGGCCAGACGCTCCGTGAACTTGGCGGCGGCCGGGCCGTCCGCCGCGGCGATCACTGGAGCCGGGATCGTTTCGTGGAAATGGCAGGCGACGCGATGGCCGTTGCCGGCGTCGCGCAGCAATGGCTCCTCCTTGCGGCAACGGTCCTGCGCGAAGGGGCAGCGCGTGTGGAAGCGGCAGCCGGGCGGCGGAGCGAAAGGGCTGGGCACGTCGCGAGAGGCCGAACTGGCGCTGCAGGTTCTGCAGCAGGTTGACGATCTGCGCCTGGATCGAGACGTCGAGCGCCGAGACCGGCTCGTCGCACACGCGTGGCATGCACTCATTCTGTCGTCACGCCCAACCGCCGGCGTGAGGAAGAACGTGTCCGGTGATGAAGCCCGCGGCGTCGGAGCAGAGGAAGCACACCGTCGCGCCGAGCTCGTCCGACTTGCCCAGCCTGCCCAGCGGAATTTGCGCGGTCATCTTGGCCATCGCTTCCTGGTTGGCGAGCAGTGCCGGCGGGAAGTAGTCGGGGTTCTCGACGTAGTTCGAACCGACCGCGTTCACCGTGATGCCGTCGCGCCCCAGCTCCTTGGCGAGCGAGGAGACGAGTCCGTTGGCGGCTGCGCGCGCGGAGACGTAGGGCGCGTAGTTGGCGATGCCGCGCAACGGTGCCGCCGACGACACGAACACGATGCGTCCCGACTTGCGCTTGCGCATCGATGGTGCCACGAGCTGCGTCAACCGGAACGGCGTCACCGCCATCGCCTCGAGCGCGTCGCGATAATCTTCCAGCCGCGCCTCGCCGAGCGGCGCGCGCAGGGCGGGATAGGCATCGTTGTTGACCAGCGCGTCGATATGTCCATGACGCTTGAGAGCGAGCTCGACCAGGGTCGCGGGCTCGACGGCCGACAGGGCATGCGCGCCCGGGAACTGCGATTCGTATTTGCGCCGCGCGGTTGGCCCTTCGAACGAGGGATCGTGCGCCAAAACCGTGGCGCCTTCGGCCAAGGCCACCCGGGTCGTGCCATGGCCTGCGAATTTTTCGACGTTGGTGATCAGCAGCACCCGGTCTTTCAGCATCATGGCGATTCCTCTAGGTTGCCGCCCATGGTGGACCCGACCGATCCTAGCGCCCCGGCCGCGCCAGAACAGGCGTCCTTTGGCTATCGCGATGTGCCGGCGGCCGAAAAGGCGAGCCTGGTCCGCCAGGTCTTCGAAAGCGTGGCGCCGCGCTACGACCTGATGAACGACCTGATGTCGGGCGGCGTGCATCGGCTCTGGAAGAACACCCTGGTCGACGTGCTGCACCCGCGGCCGGGCGAGAAGTTTCTGGACGTGGCGGGCGGCACGGGCGACGTCGCCTTCCGCATCTACCGTCGGCAAGGCGACCGGCCCGACATCACTGTCTGCGACATCAATCCCGCCATGCTGGCGGTCGGCCGCGACCGCGCCGTCGATCGCGGAATGTTGAAGGGACTGACCTGGACGACGGGCGATGCCGAGAGCCTGCCGTTCCCCGATCGCTCGTTCGACGGCTACACGATCGCCTTCGGCCTGCGCAACGTCACCGACATCGACAAGGCGCTCGGCGAGGCGCATCGCGTATTGAAGCCCGGCGGTCGCTTCTACTGCCTGGAGTTCAGCAAGGTTACGTCGGCTCCGATCGGCCGCGTCTACGACGCCTATTCCAGCCGCGCCCTGCCGTTCTTCGGTCGCATCGTCGCCAGGGACGCCGACTCCTATCGCTACCTGCACGAAAGCATCCGCCGCTTCCCGCCCCAGCGCGAGCTCGCCCGCCGCATGCGCGAGCAGGGCTTCGCCAACGTGACGTGGCGCGACATGACGCTGGGCGTCGTGGCATTGCACGCGGGTTGGCGGGTATGAGAGTCTTGCCGGACCGCGGGCCTCCAGGCCCGCTCATGGTCTTCGGAG
>NZ_BKAJ01000249.1 GCF_007992495.1 Reyranella soli | reverse complement strand
CTTTTCCAATCGACCCAGATCGCCTGGAAGAGACTGATCGCGCACTAGCTGGCCTGGCGGCTTCAGAAGTGGAACCCGCGCTAGAGGAGGCGACGCGTACGTATTCGGAAACGCTGTCCTCTCGACACCCGGCCGGTAGCAGGGGCGCGCGGATGTATCCGATTATGATCCGGCTGCGTCTGATCATTACAATGGGCCTTGCTCTGTCGTTTGGTCCGGCCTTCGCGCAAGATTTTGCGAACTGCTTTCAAACGAACTGCCAGAACAATGCGCAAGCGTGTATGGCAGCCGCCTACGATGCCCAAATCGCTTGCCAGAAGGCTGCGCGAGCGGGATGCGAAAAAGTGGAGTACTCGCAGAAGTTTAAGTGTCTGAGCACCGCGCTAAATCTCTGTCGACCTGCGCATGAAAGTGCAGAGGCGGTCTGCGTGGATGCCGTAAACTCATGCAGCGCCGCTTGCGGAAAACCGACCGGAAAGGCCTATTGGTGCACGGGCTTGGTGAATGAGGCTCAAAGGTCCGGATTTTGCGCCGACGTCGCCGGAAAGAGCGTCAGGGATCAATGGGAAGCTTGTTTCCGGCAGCTTTTCCCCGAAGGCACCGCGATCGACCTTGCGGACTGTCACGCGCTTTGAGACTTGGGTATTCTTGAACGGTAACGGATCGGCCCGCTAAGTCGGCCGCCTGGTTCTTCCAGCACCGCCAGCCCGGCTTCCACTCGATGATCTGGTCATTGAGCGCGTCGTGCACGAGCGCGGGCTTTGACGACAAGCACGGGAGATTGCGATGTTCCGACCGACAGTCCTGTTGTTTCTGGCGCTCGCCTGGTCGGGAAGCGCCGCAGCGATGTGTCCGCCGCCAAGGGACGATGAGGTCATTGCCCAAGGCGGCGCCATCGTCACGGGCCGTGTCGCCGAAACCGGGGTCGATGCCAATCGCAGGGCATGGGCACGCCTGCAGGTCACGGGCCGGCATACCGGCCAGGCGCCAGACAGCGTACGCCTGCTTGCTGCGAATGCTGGGCTTTATACGCCGATGTTCCAAGCCGGCGAGGTTGTGACCTTCATCATCCGCGCGCCGTTTGGCACATCCACCGTGTCCCTGTGCGAAAGTCGTAAGCCTTAGGGCCGATCATCGGCTGCGTGCTCAGCATATGTGAGCTCAGGCGCATTGTTGGTAGCTCTTTTGGCCTAACCGTAGCCTGCTCGCGTGCGAGCTATTCTTCTTTAGCCCTCGCTCCCGGCATCCCAAACCAAGGGAGGGAGGGTTAGGCCTCGCATTGGTGCCCACCCGTGCGGGGCCGCTCCGCGTCGCGTTGCTCCTGGCCGCTGAATTAATAGGCCCCAAGGCGCGCGTGCGCACGTCATGGGCTCTTACTGGCAGCCTCAGGTGGTGCTACAATTCTTGTAGCATGCGACGCAAGACCCTCTGCCAAATCACGACCCGGGGCAATCTAAAGTGTTGGAGTACTTAGTCGAGCTACCAACCTAAGCCAGACCGCAACTTTGGGCGGTCCTACTTCTTGGAGCGGCAGCATAAACTCTATCACCCCGTCCGCTTGTCGGCGAAAGGCAACGTGGTCGGCCAATGACTTCGCTTCGTCGGTCGACGGCCTTACGACTTCGAGGTGAGCTGAATCTCCCGTGTTGTTTCCCCACGCCAATTGCCAACCATCCGCATCCTTGTAGGCAAGGAAAACCAGGTCACGATCTAGAAGCGAACTTCCTTCGTAGTGGTCCTTCCTCCATAGGATTCCGTCCACTTCATAGTCTGGAACGGAGATTCGGGTACGAAGAGCAAACCCCATCGTGCCTACGACCGTGACACCACCAGCCAAGACCTCCTGCCGCTTAGGATCGTTCCGCCGATACGAGTCGAGAAACGCGGCAAACAGATCGATCCTTCGGTGCAGGATCCTCTTTCGTTCATCCTCTTTGGTAAGAGTTAATCCCTTGGTATCTTGGCCGAACAGTTCGTCATAGCGGCGAAACGCGGCGGCGCCATCTCGAGCCAGGCGCTCAGTCATTGCCCACTTCTCGCCGCGGACACGTAGATAGCTCTCAAAGCTGTACGACGCCCGAACCTGCTTCCCGTCCTTTCGTGCTTTCTCGATCTCGGGCGGCAGGTCGATTGCTTCTACTTCCAAGTGACCATCGACACGGAAGTCGCCAAAGAGAAACCTGGAGAGATTCCCAAATCCTTCCTCAGAATTGACCATGCCATACGGACCAGAGTGGGCTCGGCGGACATACGCGCGGGCCGCCAAGAAAGTATCTTCACGAGCGCCACCTGGTCTCGGGCCACAAATAACGGCGTTATCTACCTCAACCAGGCCATCACTGAGCTGCCCAACAAGACGGCGCGACATCCCCCCGGCGACGGGATAGTCGGCGGCGCCAGTTCCCTCGAGGCAAAACGCCTTTTCAACATCAAACTTGCCGTCCAACGAGTTGGCCTGCAGCGGATCGCCCAGGTACTTCTTGATTTCTGTTCGATCAAAGTTGTCGATCTGAAAGCCCATGAGAGCGCCGACCGCTCCGACGAGCGAGTTGCCATATCCGCCTTGGCCGGTAATCCCATTGTGGGGAGTGCCATACGTAAAGAATTTCTGAACGGATGCTCGAGCTCGGTCCCATTCAACCTGTGTCAACCGCGTTGCCGGGTACTTCGTGTTCAGATCTTCAACGGCCTGCAGTTTACGTTTGTCTCGATTCGTATGGGATCCATCCAGGACCTTATCGTTTTGGAGAAACGTCCGTGCAACGAGGCCTCCCATGGAGTGGGCCACCAAGTAGACCCCTTTTGCTCCGGTCACACTCAACAGGTCGGTTATAAGCCGACCGAGTCCCCACCCATATGTCTCCATACACGCGGAGGACTCCCCGCCAAAAAGGCGCGAGTCGATATCGTAGTAGCGGTAGATCGCGATGATCGCTTTGGACGGTGACCCTGCTGCTCCGCCTACGCCCGATGGCAATTGCGACCAGCTCTCCAACTCCTTCTTGGTTTCGGAGTTTAGGCCCCGAATTCCGTCACTGAACGTCACGCGGTAGTTGAAAGGAGGCTGGGTCAGTCGTAGCACCGGCGACTCGAAGATGTGGCGCGCCGAGTCGCCAGTCCACCCGGTGCGGACTAGAACAGAGCCAACGTTGAAACCATTGAATGGGTCCGCCGTAGTATCGTCGATTTCGCTTTGCGTCATGGCAAAGCCACGTAGGTAGACAATCGGCAGAACAAGACCGCTCTTGGCGGCTTGCCAGGCAAGAATCTGCTCCGCATTCATGCTTTTCCCCCGCCATGCGTTATCAGGTGGAGTTTAGCGAACGCCCAAGAGTGAATGCAATTCTCGTCGGTGCAGACCAGAACCCTTCATTAACTTAGCGTCAGGGGTCTGACGGTCGCTGGCCTAGGGGATGTCGTCGAGGCCATTAGAAGATCGCGCCCATGAGGGCGCCGCGCGTGGTGGCATCGATAGAACAATTGAACAGCTGTTTAATTGTTTGTTCTGGTGGCGTGCCCTGATAACAGGTAAACTCTGGGCATGTCAGACTCGACTGAACAAAGCCCGCCCGCAGCTGATTCAGGCCCGAGGGCTCGCAACGGCCAGTTCCGGCTGGGGCACTCCGGAAACCCTGGTGGGCGTCCTAAGATGCCGGCGGCGTTGCGCGATGGCATGCGGTCGCTAGCAGATGATGCCATGCGCGTGCTTGAGCCGGATAAGACGTCGCCGCTCGTGATGGGGGTGGACATCGCCCGGCATGGCGCCGACCAAACGGTTATTCGCTTCCGCCGTGGCCTGGACGCCCGCTCAATCCCGGCTGTGAAGGTCCGCATCCTGGACACGATGCATTAGCTGCCCATGTGATGAGGCTGGTGAACCAGCACCAGCCCACTGCCGTCTTTGTGGACGCCACCGGTATCGGCTGGGGCGTATATGACCGGCTAAGCCAGCTTCGCTGCCCAGGCCTTGTGGCCGTGGACTTCGGCGCCAAGTCAGACCGTGTGGACGGCACCGACGCCACCGCCAAGTACGCCAACAAGCGCGCCGAGATCTGGGTTCATGCGCGACTGGCTGAGGTTCGGCGCGTTGCCAAATGACAGAGATCTGCAAGCCGACCTGACGGGTGTCGAATACGGCTATGACCGTCACGACGCCATCCTGCTCGAGCGCAAGGACGACATGCGCAAGCGGGGCCTGGCATCCCCCGACGACGGCGACGCACTAGCGCTTACCTTCGCCTACCCGGTAGCTGAAGTAGAAGAGGAGGACGAAGTCGCGCCGCCGCTTGTCAGTTGGATGGCCGCGTAACGCTGCCCGAGACAGGGTCCGGGACTCGAGCCAACGCCCGACCGCTTCTGACCCGTCAGGGAGATGGATCGAGGCGGCCGGGCGGGCTCAATGAGGCCACGCGCGGTACGTCACACGTCGCCTCAGAGCCAGGGATGTGAAGGAGGGGAGACCGGAACGTCGCTGGTTCCCTAACTGTGGAGCGCGTGCCGGTCTCCCTGACTACGCTGGGCGCTTCAACGGAGAGAGCGTGAGCGGCGGCAAAAGCTCTCTCGCCGCCCTAGGTGGCCGGACGTGTGAACGCGAGAGGGAGCCGTCGGTTGCGTTGTAGACCCCTCACTGACCTCAAGGAGCTCTAGCCCGTAGACCATCCTGAAGGCAAGCCAAGCGCCTATGAGGATTACCAGTGAGGTATTTCCCCTGAGAACAAGGGGCAATCAGGTCCTAGCACCGCTTGCGGGTATCTCGTGCTTTGGCGGGGCAGGAAGGTGCGGGTTGAAATCTAACCCGCACTCAAGTGAGCCGACGATGGCCGCCTCACTGTAATTGGTTACAGTGACGCCTGCGGGAGCTCGGCGCTTGTCGACAGCGAGAGGCAACCACGGATCTCACTGTAATCCGATTACAGTCAGCCCCGGAAGCCGGGCCGCGCAGAGCCGCACGGACAAACAGGCGAGAGTGCGGGTTAAACTGTAACCCGCACTTAGGTACGACTTTCGAAGGCAGTATTCAGATCACTGCGGCCTTGAGATTAGAAATCGCCTTAGCGGTCCAGACGCCACCCCGGCGCGAGCGGATGCCGTCGTCATTGAAGCGGCGGGCGATGGCATTCAGGGACAGGCCTTCGGCCTCCAACTCGCTGACCATGGGCAGCAAGCCTTGAGCAAACGATTGTGCGGCTTCCGATGCCGCTGCACTGCCAAAACCTGGCTTCAGGTTGGCGCTGCCTCGGGGATTGCCTAGCTTCACGCCCCGGGCCTTAGCAGCAGCCAGCGCAGCCTTGGTGCGGGCGCTGATGGCCTCCCGTTCGGCTTGGGCGACCACGGCGAGGATATCGATCGTAAGCGTATTGGCTTCCGGCATGTCCGCCGCAACAAAGGGCACGCCGCTATCCCGCAGGGTCAGCAAGAATGCAGCGTTCCGCGAAAGGCGGTCTAGCTTGGCAACGACCAGAGTGGCTCCCGTCGCTTTGCAGCGGCTCAGGGCCGCTTGCAGTTGGGGGCGGTCGTTCCGCTTGCCGCTTTCCGTTTCGACAAACTCGGGGGCAATGATCTTGCCAGCGCGGCCCTCGACGAAAGCCCGGACTGCCTCGCGTTGCGCTTCCAAGCCGAGGCCTGACCGACCTTGGCGCGCGGTCGAAACGCGGAGATAGGAGACGAATTTGGCCACGTGTAAAAACTCGAAACGAACGTATTGAGTATTTACACAATCAATTAATTAGTCAATACGCCTTTCCGCGCTTGCTGGGGTGGCTACGGGAAAGCTGCGCTCGCGGTGGGGAAAAATGCTGCGCCGCGGCCTCGCTTCCTTAACTCCTCAAGATTTCGCCTCTGGAGCCGCGGCGCCACGTCTACGACAGCGCAGTGAAGTTCTTAGGGTAATGGACCGTACTGCCTTTCATGACTTTCGTCGGCAATGCTTTGCCCCATGCGAACGTCAGACGGGGGCCCTGAAACGTAGCATCGACGCAAAGGCCGGTTTTCGACTCTTACAAAGGTTTGGCCTCTGGTGGGCTCAAAGGGACTCACCGGCCCCACAAAACGCTCCAGTGAGCCGGATTTTGACTCTGGCGCGCCTCGTATCATAGCCTCCTTGGATCAGTCCCCCTCCAAAAGAAGACAGTTGAGTATGCGTGGCTCAGTCTGTGTAAGGAGGGGAGATATGCCTCAAGTGTTCGCACTAGCAGGTATTGGGCTCATTGCTATCGCAGCTTTGGACGCTGTTGCCTTGGCATTTCTCGTCGGGGGCTAGCCTTCGATCGAGGGAAAGCTATGGTTCGAATGCTTGCCTTAGCGGGGGCGGCCATGTTGGCCACAGTCCTGGTTGGCTCGATTGCGCTGACAGCGATGGCGGTGTTTCTGGTGAGCGGCTGACCCAGGAACGCGCTGATCGGGTAGGATCACCTCGGTCGGCTTCGGCGGGTCGTTTTGCTGCGGGATGTCGGAAATAGGCGGCCCCGCACAGCATTTGGGAGCGGGCCGTGCGGGGCCTCACCATTGCTGCCGTGTGGGGGCGTTGCGAATGGCTAGCCCCAGATTGAGTCACCTCATTCCGGATCGCATTAACCTGCGACAACATTTTATTGATTTAACCCGTAGACGCGCGGCGCCTGCCTCGACGTCGATGCGTTTCAAACTTGCTTGCAGCGGAAACGGCGTGCGCAAGTCGACGCTGTGTGTGAACGCCCCAGCGCACGCCGGACCGAACTGTGCCTCCCAGGGTGGGTCCCCCCAAGGAAGGAACGAAACGGTACGACCTGCTTTCAATTGCACTTCAAATCGCCACCACCGCATAAACGGGCCGTTTACATCCCCAAGAACTTCAATCTCGTGAGGTAGTCGAGGCGCAAATCCGTTTGATCGAACCCAAAGGCGATTCGCTGAAGTGCACTTTCTTCGTTGGGACTGGGTTCGACGAGCAAGCCACGTTCCATGACGTCGCCTCCATCGTGTGGAGGCAAGCAAGGTCACCTTCAGCCTGGCAGCGCAAGGCTGTGCAAATGTGAACAGTCGGGTGGCCTGAGCTCGCCACCGGTGGCCGAGGCGAGCCGCTTGCTATTGCGCTATCGTGTCGGCGCGCACTCCCGCGCTTACACTAGGATACCTAATATGGCTTCAGGCACGGTCAAATGGTTCAACGCTCAAAAGGGCTTCGGTTTCATTCAGCCGGATAGCGGCGGCAAGGACGTCTTCGTCCATATCAGCGCTGTCGAGCGAGCGGGTCTGCACGGCCTAAACGAAGGGCAGAAGATCAGCTACGAAGTCCAAAGCGAGCGCGGCAGAGAGGCGGCTGTAAACCTCAAGGCCTGAAGCGTGGAAGCATTGAGAGGGAAAGGTGGCTTCGGCCGCCTTTCTCGCCGTCAAGATGAGGCGCCAGGCAACCGGGTCAGGTCGGAAGCCGTAAGAGGAACCGCGAAAGTTGTCGCGCGTTTAGCGGGTGTCAACCGGAGGGCGACTCGGTGCAAAACCGCTGGTACATGCTAGCTCTGACGGTGATCGCCGCACTGGCAATTGTCAGTGGGATTTCCGAGGTGACGAGCGAGAGGGCTAAGGCAAGTGCGGTGGTATGGGACGACCGCTGATCACAGGTCATCGAGGGTGGCTTGCCGCGAGCCGCTGCAGCCCCGCCGCCGTGAGCGTGACTAGATCTGGATCATCGGCCCGCCGCGCGACGAGACCATCTTCCGCTCTCTCGACGGCAATCGCTGATTTTTGCCTAGGCACGACCCGTGTTTCCAGACGACCACAACTTGTCCACGGCAGCCACGAACGAGACGGCCCCGCGCTAGGCCCACACTCCCCCAGCGACGGGGCCGTCGCCGAAATCAGCCCCCGCTAAGATCGGTCAGACGGTTCGGCAATACTCAGTCTAGGATTGCGCTGATTACATCCGGATTACCGAGAGTAGCGGCACAACGGCCGGCCTGCTCGAGGGTGCGCTGCCTCACTACTTGAATTCCGTGCTTCAAGCGCCTGCTATTACGGGCGAATCGGAATTATCGACAGCCTGTGGAAAGCGGGACTTGCCAGCGCCAAGTTATGCATATGCACAAGCAATAGACTTGGAAATGCTCGGCCTGCGGCGTCGAGGTGCCCACATGCCCATGACCGTGCTCCGGCACCAACTCAGCCACGTCGAGCGCCGTGGCCACGCAGTCGACCGGATCGAGCCCGACGGTCCGCCCGCCGAGGATCCGCACCAGCGCCAATGACTCAGACGGCACCGCCGCGCACCTTTGCCGACCTTGAGCCCGCCGGCCTGGAGATGGCGGTCACCTGCCAGAAATGCGGCCATTGGGCTGTGATCGACGACAAGGCACCGAAGCTGCGCAACCAGCGGATCGCCGGCCGGCGCTACCGGTGCGCCCAGTGCGGCGCGATCGGCCTGCCGTCCCTGGGTACACGCCGGCTCGCCAAACGGCTGGCCGAACGCTAGTGGGCCTGGTTGTCTCGCCTCGGTGATGCTTCCAACTCATCAGCTGCCATCGTGACGTCCTACCGGTCGCTATGCGGCGGCAATCGCGGCGGCGAGCTGGTCGACCAAGTGCCGATGGTCGATCTCGCCAGCCGCGGCCTTGCGCAGCAGGTTCGAGATGCGCTGCACGAGATTCCGGCGAGCGGTAAACGATCGGCGTCGACAAGGCGGCGTTGTAGCACGAGCGGCACGCTCGATTGCCAGCACTGCAAGCTCAACAGGTAGGAGCGCCAGCACAGTGTCCGCGCAACGCGATCAACGTGGCTAGCCTCTCCCCAAAGGGATCGATAAAAATTAATATTAACAATGCTTTACGAGGCATTCTTGACATGATGCCTCAAGGCGGCGCTAATGAGAGCCGTTAAGGACGCCGTCTCGAATGAATTGGCGCCGCGCATCGATCGCAATTCCGCTTGCCTTCCTTCTGTCCGCTTGCGGCGACACCTGGGGCGAAAGAGCTGTAACAGGCGGCGGCATGGGCGCGGGAACAGGCCTGGCCATTGGAGCGGTTGCCGGCTGGTTGCTGGCTCCTGTTCTGGTGGGCGCAGCGGTTGGAGCTGGTATCGGCGCCGCAACGACGCCCGGTAAGGAGTTCTTTCAAAAGTAGAGTACCAGCATGGACAGCAACGTTTCGTTTCTATTCTTGGTGGCTCTGATTACCGGTATCGCAGTGGCAGCCCTAGGCAAGGGCCGCGACGCCTACGACCAGGGCGTCAGCCCATCAAATGCCCTCTACGAGGTTTCGGAGAACTGGCGCACATCGGTTCGGTTTTCTGCAGCTGCTCGTTGACTTAGCCCAACGAGCACGAGGGTAGGTCGCCGGAGCAGGGTCCGGCCGACCATGCACCATGCCGACATTGCCTACCCGATCGCGCCGCCACGCCGCAGCAACGCCGACGTCCCCCGCGGCGTAGGCTGTGGCGATGGTCGACCCATTAAAGGCATTCCCTACAGCTTCGGCGCGCTGCGCAAGACCTTCGGGCCGGGCATAGTTGAAAGAAGTCGATGCAATAGCGGGTACTGAAGCGGGTACGGAGCGTCGATTCTGTGCTCTGGATCTCGCCAGCGCTTAATCAAAATTTGACGACTGGAGGCCGCGAATCAAGCAGCGGGCCGATGGAGATCGCGAGGGTTTCGGGCCGGGAGAACTGAGCGCTAATGCATCGCTAGCGCCGTTCGGTTTACGCCCCGCGCACTCGGACAGGTTTACTTCAAAAAGGTCTGTGGCCCGCCGCGTTCCAGCGCACGCTTGTAGGCCGGCCGCGCCTGGACACGCTCGACGAAACCCTTGAGTTTATTCATCTTTCCGGCGAATCCGACGCGTGCATCGGCCGCTTCGATGGGGAAGCTCATCTGA
>NZ_BKAJ01000248.1 GCF_007992495.1 Reyranella soli | reverse complement strand
CACTCTCAACCTCGCCGATGTCGTCCCCAAGCCTGCCCCGATGCTAGCCCAATGAAATATCTGATACCGAGCCATACACTGATCACGCGTAAACAGGCCTTGTGGCACGGCATTGTTTGCACATGAAATTGGACGACCCGCTGGTGTCAATGGATCTGAGCGCCGAGGCCTGCCTCAAGGGGGCTGTTGCTGCTGCCATCATTGCCCGTTTGCGAGAAGTCGGTGTCTTAGACCGGACTGATTCGATGGCAGTTCCTTGGCTCCGCCATCTCCGATTTACTAAGTCAGAATTGGAAGATCTGGCCCGGCAGCTAACTGGGCCGCTTATGGATACGCCGCATTGCCTACTAGGAACACCAGGCAAAACGCGTCAGTTTTTCCTAGCTTAAGCGCCTGACTGCACCGATTTGGCCGCTGTCGCAATCACACTTCGACCGCCCAAATGGATCACGCCACAGCTCAACAGTGTGGTTAATGAGGCGACGGCTGGCGGCATGAGATCAAGTACGACGGCTAGCGCATGCACGCCCGGATCGACGGCGGCAAAGCCAAGCTGCTCACCCGCACCGGCCTCGATTGGTCCCATCGCTACCGGCGCAGGGTCGAGGCGCTGCGGTCGCTGCCGGTCAAGGCGGCCGATATCGATGGCGAGCTTTGTGCCCTCAACGCCACCGGACGTGCCGGTCTCTATTCGCTCTCAGCCCTGATGCCGAAGCGTCTGCAACTGGTGATCGTGATCGATCATGATCGAGATTCCAGCCCATAAGGTGCCTACGAACTAGTTGTCGAACTCTCTGAAACTTGGCCTTTGCAGGCAATACTCAATGCTGCCTGCCGAAGCTCGCCGGCGCTGGTCATCGGAGATCAAGCCGCTCAAAGAATTGGCGCCAGGGCCGCAACGAAGCCGTCGGCGTGCGTTTGGTCCGGGGTGGCAACCACACGGGCACCGGCGCGCTCGCATCGATAACTGAATCAACGAAGCCGAATTGCTTTGCGTCCTCGGAGGTAAAACGCCTTTCGGCTACCATCCAGGTCATGACCTCTTGCGGAGGTCGCTTCGTGTATTCGCAAACGAGGTCGCACACATTAGCCGCATCTTCTGGCGGCGGCCGCCTGGGGCAATGAACCATTATCAGGCCGCTTCGATCGATCCGCCGAGCGTCGCCGGCGAGACCTATGATGGCGGCAGTAGATAGTGCCCGGGTGATGGTCGTGAAGACCGCGTGAGGGTGCTCCTCGATCTCCAGGCAGATTTGGATCGCCGCGGCGAACGAGCCGCCTGGGCTGTCAATGCGAAGGTTGATGAGCTTATCGTCTGCGGCGCGCATCGCAGCTACGACGCGAGCCGCCTGATCTTCATCCAGGCGCCCTTGCAGTAGAATGTGCTTCATGATGGTCATAATCCTTGCCACCCTTGAAGTGCCAATCGCTGGCCGTGTGCCCGGCTTCGATTGACGATGCTTTGGAAAGACAGCGCCAATGCGATCAGGAGCGGCATGACCAGACCAGCGATTGGTTGCCCAAACAGGACTTGCCAGCGTGGCGGCCAACCGTACGCCCTTCACTCCGGATCTTTGCCATTGTCCCTCTCAGTCCCCCCAAAAGCCTAGCAAGGCGGGTGGGCGGCGAGCCATAGGAGAAGCCTACCCCTTGCGGGGTAGCCGCAGCGGCAGCAACAGATCCCCTATTCAGAAAACCCTTCGCAAGGCACCTTCGCTAATTGCTTGAAATGGCGCCGTCTGCGCTACGTCGTTCCAGCCATACCGACAGTTTCGACTTTCGGTCTCGCTTAGGTATCGGCGTCCAGGGAGATCCCAGTGGCGACCACCAAGCGTGCGACACTCTACGTCCGGGTTTCAACAGACAAGGAAGCTGTTGAGAACCAGGCAACGCGAGCTGACCGCGATAGTCCAACGTCGTGGATGGGAGGTCGTGGCCACCTACAGCGATGCAGGCATCAGTGGCGCCAAGGCCCGGCTGAAGCGCCTGTTCTGGCAGAAGAGACCGACGGGCTTCTTTACACCGATCACGTCGCCGGCAACTGCCCGCGCTACCGCGCGCAGGCCTGCAAGCTCGGGCTCAATGGCGCCATCTCCATGCGGGCCGATCGGCCTTATGCGCCGAGCGACAGCGGGATCTGGGTGAAGTCGAAGTGCTTGAGCCGCGAAGAGTTCGTGGTCGTCGGCTGGACCGACCCCGAGGGCAGTCGATCACACATCGGCGCCCTCCTGTTGGTCTATTACACCGACGATGGCCGCCTCCACTACGCCGGCCGCGTTGGCACCGGTATGACAGAAGAAGGAGCTGAAGCGGCTGGCTGGAGTACTGGCGCCGCTGAAGGTGGCGAAGATACCGCTTGCCGTAGCGCCACCGCGGGACAGCCGGTTCGGCTCGCCACTGAAACTGTCCAAGGTGCACTGGGTGAAGCCTGAACTTGTCGTCGAGCTGACGTATCTCACCTGGACCGAGGACAACCTCCTGCGGCAAGACTCCTACCAGGCGCAGCGGGAAGATAAACCGGCGCGGCAGGTCGTGAGGGCTACTCCTCACCCTCACCGGCGTTGACGGCGCTGGACGGGCGCATCGCCTCTGCCAGAGCGCCTATAAGGAGGCACAACGACTGCGTGTCATGGTGGATCCACGGATCGGCCAGATCGTCGCTGGCCAATACGCGATCACTTAGGGCATCGGCCCGATCGTGCGACAGCTTAACCAACTCAAGAACGCTGGCAGGGAAATCAGCAAGCTGGGTCGCTTTGAAGCTGGCCACTGCTTCAAGCAACATCGCTCGAGCCATATCCTCTTGGGGGAATTCCAGGGCTTGGTGGCATGCAAACGCCACCGCCTGCACTGCGTCTACCGGGTTCATTCGACCACCTGTTTTGGCCTCTTGTGTCGACGTAGAACCCGTCCGCGCTTCCCACGCCTTGTCGTCACCAGTCCATTGCACCCTACCGAACGTCGGCACGCTGCGCCTCCCTTTGATCATGGCCGGGCAACGCCATCGTCGCTCTGTTCGTTGCTCCTGCGGTAGCCGGGCGTAAAGGGAGTTCCGTCTCCACCGTACCAGACCATGGTCAAGGCCGATCGGCAGGCCGGCTGAGGCAGGTGACTACCCCGCAAGGGCTGGGCTTCGCCACTGGCGGCGCGCCACACCGGTAACCTAAGCTCGCGGGGGCAGGAGGGGCGATGGCAGGGCTTGGACGTGAGCCGTCGTATTCGAGGCCGCCGCGCTGGCAGGCCGCATTTGGGCCGGCAGTCGCTGGGCTGGGTATATTGCTGCTGATTGCTTGGGCGCTGTCCGTCTAGGCCCCGAATCGGCGCGCTGTCGATCTGTTGGATCGCGGCCGCAGTGCCCACGCAAGCTACTCCCGAAGGGTTCGGGCCACGCAATCGGCGATTCGCTTATATTGGCTCCGGGCGTTTAGCTCAGCGGTAGAGCACACCCTCTACACGGGTGAGGTCGCACGTTCGATCCGTGCGGCGCCCACCATCGCCTTCTCGAAGGTCACCGGTCTCTTATGGCGGGCAAGGGCGCGACGTGCCCGACTCACGAGAGCGACGTGGCTCCAGATGACGATACGGACGCGAGATGGCGACCCTCAAGATTGAGAACGGCAAGATAACGATCGCTATGAACGATGGCACAACCGTGCCACTGCCGTCGGGTTGGGTGCGCATTGAGGCCGGTCCAAGGGCCCTTGATGGGGCCTACGTAGAACTGGTCATCATCTATCGGAATGACGAGGAGTTCTGGTTCAAGCCCTGGGACGGCGAAGTTGCTGACATTGACGTTACTGACCTGCCGGACGGCGGGTCGCGTGAGGGCGAGGGCGGTTGGGTAGTGACCCGTCTGGGGAACGCCTACACGCTCTCCCCTGATGGCTTTAGGTTGACCCGCTACGCGGAGATGAAGCGGTCTCGTGGTCGCCCCCTCGGCCGCCCAGGCCAATTCCTGAGTGGCTCATGGATCTGGAGGCGTAGCTGGCGGCGCCGCGCATTACAAGGCCGAGAAAAGGGCCAAGATCCTGTGCTTCCAGGCCGGGCTCACCTACTGAAAGCTACCCCTATAGCTTTACCCCGAAATCTCAGTCGCTCCCTTGCAGACGGTGGCTAACACTATGTGACCACTGGCGGGCATCCCCGCTGAGAGGACGAACTTGCGCATGGGAGGCGGTTCGTGAAGTTCGCGCTCGCACTGACGGGGTGTCTCGGTATTGCAGCTGCCTTGGCTGCAGCTTGGGCCGCAATACTGTCGGCACTATCCCTGTGGGCCATCGTCCCGTTAGTTGTGCTGATTGTCGTGATGGCCGCGAGAGATCCATAAGACTGGGGGCCGGAGATACGGTTGGGTTAGCCACCTGCCGGGTTCAAAATCTGACTCACTGAAGCGTTTTGCCCGTTTGATGAGTCCCCTTGGTCCTGCCAGCCCAAAACCGCTGTACGAGTCAAAAACCCACCCTAGCGTCGATCTCGCGGTTGCTAGCGGAGGCGGGGCAGCGAAGAAGATTAGTCCTACAGCCCACGGACCATGAACTTGGCGGCGGCGCGCTCATCCGTGCTGTAGAAGCCGGAGTTCTGCATCTGGGCCTTCACAAGTTCGACGAAGTGTTCGTCACTCAGTGTCGGACCCGCGAGCCGCTCGGCTACAACGGGATATGAAGCAACAATCCGGTCCGTCACGAAGACATCAACGATCTTCCTCATTGGCAATCGTCCATCGCGCCGAGGGCGGAGAGCCTTCCCGAAGAGCCGCCCGGCGGACGGGGCGGTCGCGAAAGGAAGATGTCGACCAAGTAGCAGGTTTGCCTGAGGTCAGCAGCCCTTGCGACGGCAGAGGCTTCGGTGGCGTACAATTCCGCAATGCCGCCCAGTCGCTTGGGGTGAGTCGCCCAAATCGACCACTTGCCACGGGTGCCTTCTGGAATCATCGCGCACGGATACATCAAGGACGGTTGAGGGCGATGTGCAATTTCGCACGCTGCTCTAGTTATTTGGGGTTAGACCTTCTCTTCGGCCGGCCAACCACGGATACGACCTCAGGTCCGGGAGCAGGTCTCGGCGCCGCCCTGAGGGACAACGAGGGAGACATCGATACCGTTGTCGACAGCAACGACGTGACGCGGCGCGCCGGCGGGTGCCGTCCAACGCCGTGGGCGATCCCGACCGCTTCGGCGACGGCCGCAGCCACCTCTGCAATTGGAAGCCGCAGCCGATGTTCCCGTTCCACATCTACTGCTTCTCACCAACCGGAACGAGGAGCTGACTTGTTCTCCGAAGCTCCCGCAGGGAGCGAAGGAGGACCCTCCTTCATCATCGCGGAGTTTGGCGTCGGGCCCGGCACGGGCCAACGGATCAAGGCGGAGATGACGACGGCGGCAGGTTAGCGCTACGCATGCTGCGTTCACGTCCACGTCGAAGCAGCACCAACGCAAGCAGTCGCAACCCTACGTCGCTTGGGCAACACGCCTCGACGTACTGACCTGACGGGGATGGCAACGTAGTGATCACCCCTGGAGACTCACCTCGAGGGCGGCTTCGGTCGCGAGAGGGTGGCTCGCCCGAAAAAAATCTGAAAGCGTGCGCGATCAACACGGCGCGCTGGCCAAGGTGCGCCACGCCGGCAGCTCATGCTATCTGCGCCCGGGTCGGTCATCGCGCGCTTTGTTCAAGCGTGGGACGTCCGTCCAAGAGTTCAAGGGGGGAAGTACAGATGACGTCAGCGGCCACTCCCGTAGCTAACCTGTTCACGGACTATATTCCCAGGTCGGCGCTGAGAACAACGATCTGGGACCCCTTGGCGTCAGGGGCGAAGAGGAAGTCACGGTTCTAAACGAGTTCCTGTTCAACGCTTGGCAGAGCCGGGAGCCATATTCGAGAAAGAAGCTGGACGCCGACGGTTGGTCAGCATTTATCTGGCGACCGATGGCCCGCTCCGATCCATTGAAGCCTGCGCTGGTGCACGATCAGCTCAACGATGAGACGGTCGATTGGAAGCCCGAATTCTACCAGCAGCACTTTGAACAGTACGCCAAACTCAACTTCGATCCTGACAAAGGCTTGGTCGAGTGGGATGGCCGGCTGCTCTTCGCGTGGGTGCCGCCGCCGCGCCCTGGCGCGTAAAGCGTTATGTCCCTTCGGAGCGGGCGACCTTCCATTGCCGTTCCCGGATTTCTGTGTCCAGAACGTGGCAAAGCAGAATCGGTTCCTACAGGAAACGAATCGAGAAAGAGCGCGTTGGCCGCGGAGAACAGGTGAACGCGATGAATGCAGTCCAAGCCCTGGAGACGGCGTGCAACCGCCTTACACATGATCCTCAGGACAGGCTGTCCTGTGCGCTTCTGCTCGACGCGCTGGCCCATTACAGGTCATCCTCTCTCGCCAGCTTACCCGTCGCCGCCTTTCACCTGGTCCAGATATCCCGCGATCGAGCCGACGCACTAAGCGCCCGCATATTGGAAAGCGACAGCCTCTCCGACCCGTCGATAGACGATGAGATCCGAGGGCTGTGTCACACTGTAGACTCGCTGGTAGCGACGCTGAAGCAAAGGTAGAGCGGCCGCAGATGGCGCACTGATTTGGCGCGAAGGCTCCGCTAGCGCCTACCTGGGCTCCTGAGCCTTCCAGACCTTGACGATCAGGCCGACCGCAAAAGCTGCCAGCGAGGTCGGTAACATGACACTGAGAACGTGGGTGCCAAAGACTTGATCGACAAGGACCGAGGGCAGCAGTAACGCGGCCGCAACGAGACCAGCCACTTGGCAGGCAGCCACCAGCGTATCTGGCGTTTCGTCCACATTTACCTCCCCCACGGGCCCGCAGGAAACCGGATGGGACAGCTCACGTCACGCACCCGGCGTATCAAGGTCGGCGGCTCGCATAAGTTCCACCTTTGAACTTTTCTGGGCTATGGCCGTCGTGGCGTGCGCGGAACGGGCCGTACCACCAGCGGCGCCGGCTTGTCCTCGCGCTATTAGAAGGCCGCTGGAGGCAGCGGACTGAACTCTGATTTCTTGACGTCCAACATTCGGAGCGCATCGTCGAGTGTCGCCACGACAAAGGGAACCTTCCAGCCCTTCGCCGTTTGAGAGGCCGCAAAGAAGCGGACCAGTAGCTTCAAGTCATCCTGCGGCACTACGTAGATTCGTTCCCGGTTCTTATGCGCCTGAGGCAGGTCACCTCGCTTGGCGACAAAATCAGTAGTCAACTCGACCTTTTCGACGGCGGTCATGTCGAAAATGCAGTCGAACGCAGCCTTGCCACGTGTGTCGGAAGCCAGTTTGTCGAGCCCAGCAAAGTCATCCTCGGTGAGCTGGCCGCGAAAGCAGATGAGCACCACTTGGCGGGCTTCACAGATTTCGACGTCAAACATAGCTCCGCACGGCTTCCCAACACCCGGTACAAGTTTTGCAGATGGAGGAAGCTGCGGCTAGGTCACAGGACGGCGGGCTAGCGATCCATCGTCGTCCGGGCGACTGCCGCCGACGACCACGAACTCCTCGCGGTTGAGGCACTTGGACTTCACCCAGATCCCGCGGTCGCCGGGGGAGTACGGTCGATCGGCGCGCTTGGGGCTGGCACCCTCGAGCCCGAGCTTGCAGGTCTGGCGCGGAACTGAGGGCCGTTGCCGACGACGTGATCGCTATAGAGCAAGCCGGCAACCTCGCGCCGGAACAGGCGCTTGAGCCTGGCCTTGCGCTCGACCAAGGGAAAGGATGCGATGCTCACGCCATGTACGCCAGCAGATCAAAGGCGTAGAAGACAAGCTGATCGGTCTTGCCCTCGTCCATCGCTGCCCGCAGGCCGGCGCAATCCGGCGTGGCGGCGTGTCAGTGCGCATCGGTGCGCGCACTGGCGTCAAGGGCGACCAGCTCGACCAAGTTGTCGCCGACGTCGTCACCGCCGGACTGGTGGAACGGCACGTCGATAAGCGCCCTGTGCGGCAGACGCTTTTGCGCGTTGGCAAAGGGATTTCCTCTACGCGGGGGCACCACTAGGCGTCGCCCGTGGTAGGCTCTGATACGGGAGCCGCCGAGTAGACGGCGATCTTGCCGTATCCTGGCCGTGATAGCCGCGTCACAAGCTTTGTGGCCCGATGTGCTGCCGACTGAAGCAGCTTCTTCACGAGCAGGAACTCACCAAACGTCGGAGCTTCTACGAGCGGCCGCAGGGCTGCTTCGAGGGCCCACTTCGCCTGGTCCATCTCGGCAGAGAGTTGGTCGGTCTCGTCAGATGTAGTCGTGCCGGCGTACACTACGGCCTCCCATTGGCGGACCAGTGCACGACTGACCTTCGCCTCTTCGGAGAGGCCCACGTTGCCCATGCGGCAAGCAGTGGCTACGGCTATCCGACGGTAGGCCCGGAGCGGCTCGCGAAGTTGCTGAGCCAATTCGCTGCCGAAATGAACTTCAACGTGAACAGCGGCGCGCTCTAGCTCTTCGAAAGCGCCACGATGGACTTTCAGACGCTCAACCGGGATGTACAGGCGATCGAGGAGACCGCCGTAAGCAGGTAGCTCGTAGTCGCCACGCTTCCGTGTTGTTCCTTCGCCGGCGTTTACTGTCGGCTCGCGTGCTCGAGATATTGCGGCCGCGGCCTGACAGAACGCGGACAATGCGGCGTCCGCGACCTCGAAATGGCGCTTTCGGACGAGCTGACGGTGCCAGACGTAGAAGCCGATCAAGGCAACCAGGATGGTCGTAACAGGGAGGACAAGGATCAGCATCGGCACCCTCACAAGAACAGGCGAAGCGTCCGCGACGATGAGAACAAAATGAGAACAATTGAAGCTCGAGTCAATCCATAGGGATTGGCCATTGGGTGCCCTCAATGCACCTTTTGTTGTGTTAGCTGGGCGGAAGGGTTGAAGGACGAACGATTGTAAGAAACTCCACATCACGTCCGAACCGATTGCGGATACTTCCGCAACGCTGCGTCTTTCAGCCCTGGCGCACCACCATCTTTGCAAGCCGAGGTTGCTGCTGCGGAGGGCTGTAAAATGTCGCTCGCCGATGATGTGATCGACCTGTTCGGACAAATTTACGAGGCCGGCGTCGAACCTAGACTGTGGGACGACACATTACTGCGCCTCGGCCAGCGTTTCGGCGCCAATGGCGGGATCCTAGCGACGACGGTAGACGGCAGCAACCAGCTCAGCTTTTCCAGCGAGTTCGGGGAATGGCAGGCGCGCTACTATCAAGAATTCCACAAACCCTAAGTCAATCCGCTCTTTCCAGCTTTCCGGCGGCTGCGTCCCGGTGTTGCGGCCGCCGACTGGATGCTCTTGCCCAAGCAGAACCTGATGCGTTCGCCGTTCTACAATGAGTGGAGCTTGCCGCAGGACCGGCACACCTATTTCGGACTGGTGACGTCGGCGGGGCCGCAGGCGGTTGGCGCGCCTTCATGCTCTGCCGCGGCCGACAGCGAGGTGATTTCGCGCAGGACGAGGTCGACTTGCTGCAGGCCTTGTCGCCTCATCTGGTCCGAGCAGTCGGCCTCAGTCGACACCTGGGCGCTTTGGAGGGGAAACGTCAGCTGAGCGACGCGCTGCTCGATGCTGCTGCGAGGCCGGTCATCGTTGTCGAACCGGACGGGCGCATCGTGCAGGCCAATCACGCCGCATGGCGCATCCTCGATGCGGCCGATGGACTTATGGTGCGCCGGGACCGGCTCACGGCTGCACGGCCAGGCGACACGTCGGCCGTGCGACGGCGAATCAAGGCTGCGGCCGAATGCGATCTGATCTGATCGCACGCCAGGCCATGGCCGTGATGCGGCGCTCGGGTGCGCTGCCCTACAGTGTCGCCATGACCCGTACCTGTAGCGGCGGTGGGGTTGGAACGGGGCAGGGTGCTGGTCGCTGTCTTCATAGCCGACCCGCATGCCAATCCGCCGGACATGGTC
>NZ_BKAJ01000247.1 GCF_007992495.1 Reyranella soli | reverse complement strand
GGCGGCGCGCCAAGCCGGTCGTGCTGGCGCTGATCGTGCCGCTGCTGCTGCTTGCCTTCTGGCAGGTCGCGACGACACAGCAATGGACCAAGCTGATCCCCACGCCCTACGAAGTCGCCGAGTACATGGTCGACTTCGCCGTGGGCGGCATCTACGACGACGCCTATTCGGCCACGCTCACCACCCACCTGCTGGCGTCGATGAGCCGCGTCTATGGCGGCTTCGCGCTGGCCGCCCTGTTCGCCCTGCCGATCGGCATGATGGTGGGCCGCATGCCGACGGCGCGCATGCTGCTCGATCCCTTCCTGCAGGTGATGCGGCCGATCCCCGTCACTGCCTGGCTGCCCTTGTCGATGATCCTGTTCGGGCTGGGCGCCAAGTCGGCTTTCGCCTTGGTCTGTCTCGGCGCTTTCTATCCCATCCTGCTCAACACCATCTTCGGCGTGCGATCCGTCGATCCTAAGCTGTTCGAGGCCGCCTCGATGCTGGGCTGCCGCGGCAACGCCCAGTTCTACAAGGTGGTGCTGCCGGCCGCCGCGCCCTCGATCTTCACCGGACTCCGCCTCGGGCTGGGGCTCGCCTGGTTCGTGATCGTAGTCGGCGAGATGACCGGCGTGCCGCAGGGCCTGGGCGCTGTCATCATGGATGCCCGCACGCTGTCGCGCACCGACCTCGTGATCTGCGGCATGATCGTGATCGGGCTGGCGGGCTACATCTCCGACCGCATCGTCGTCAGCATCGGCAATCGCCTGCTGCGCTGGAGCCCGAGCCACAACAATGGCTGAAGCCTCGATCCCGATCATCCAGATCAACCGCGTCTTCAAGCAGTTCCGGCTGCAGGAGCAGACGATCCATGCGCTGTCCGACGCCTCGCTCGCCATCGCCAAGGGCGAGTTCGTCTGCCTGATCGGCGCCTCGGGCTGCGGCAAGTCGACGTTGCTCAGGATCATGGCGGGCTTCGAGCAGCCGTCGGCCGGCCACGCATTGATGTGGGACAAGTCGATCGAGGGACCTGACCCCTCGCGCGGCATGGTGTTCCAGGACTACGCGTTGTTCCCCTGGCTGTCGGTGCGCGACAATATCGGCTTCGGCCCGAGTTCGCGCGGGCTCGGCCGCGGCGAGGTCAAGGACACCGTCGACAAGTTCATCGAGCTGGTCGGCCTGCAGAAGTTCGCCACCGCCTATCCGCATCAGCTCTCGGGCGGCATGAAGCAGCGCGTGGCGATCGCCCGCGTGCTGGCCAACGACGCCGAGCTGGTGCTGATGGACGAGCCGTTCGGCGCGCTCGACGCCATGACCCGCGAGCGCCTGCAGGACGAGCTTCTGGACATCTGGCAGCGCACGAAGCTCACCGTCGTGTTCGTGACGCACTCGATCGAGGAGGCGATCTTCCTCGCGGACCGCGTGGTGGTGATGACACCCGGGCCGGGCCGCATCGAAAGCGACAACCAGCTCGACCTGCCGCGGCCGAGGGACGTCGCCAGCCCCGAATTCAACGCCATCCGACGCGTGCTGGGCGCCAAGCTGCACAGCCATCACGCCAAGAAGGCGGCCTGACGGAGCGCGGACCTCCAGATCCGCTTCATGAGTCATGAGCGGACCTGGAAGTCCGCGCTCCGGCAAGAGAGGTTGCCCATGGCCCCTCTGCCGCCGTATGACGGCGGGGTACGAAGGATGGTGGTATGGCGAACAAGGTCTACAAGGATGCCAAGTCGGCGCTCGAGGGCGTGCTGCACGACGGCATGATGGTGATGTGCGGCGGCTTCGGCCTGGTCGGCATTCCCGACAAGCTGATCCACGCCGTGCGCGATTCGGGCGTCAAGAATCTGACTTGTGTCAGCAACAATGCCGGCATCGACGGCGAGGGGCTGGGCCTGCTGCTCGAGACCGGGCAGGTCAAGAAGATGATCAGCTCCTACGTCGGCGAGAACAAGACCTTCGCCAAGCTGTACCTGGAAGGAAAGCTCGAGATCGAGTTCAACCCGCAGGGCACCTTGGCCGAACGCTGCCGCGCCGGCGGCGCGGGCATCCCGGCCTTCTACACCAAGACCGGCGTCGGCACCGAGGTCGCCAAGGGCAAGGAGACCAAGGTGTTCGACGGCCATGAATACGTCATGGAGCGCGGCCTGTTCGGTGATCTCGCGCTGGTGAAGGCGTGGAAGGGCGACGCGGCGGGCAACCTCGTCTATCGCAAGGCCGCGCGTAACTTCAATCCGATGATGGCGACGGCGGCGAAACTCTGCGTCGCCGAGGTCGAGGAGCTGGTGCCGGTCGGCGCCATCGATCCCGACCATGTCCACACGCCCGGCATCTTCGTGAAGCGCATCATCTGCGGTGCGCCCTACGAGAAGAAGATCGAGCAACGCACCATCCGCAAGGCTTAGGAGACGACGACCATGGCCTGGACCCGCGAACAGATGGCGGCGCGCGCCGCCAAGGAACTGAAGGACGGCTTCTACGTCAATCTCGGCATCGGCATCCCGACGCTGGTCTCCAACTATGTGCCGGAGGATGTCGACATCACGCTGCAGAGCGAGAACGGCATGATGGGCGTCGGCCCCTTCCCGCTCGACAATGAGGTCGATCCCGACATCATCAACGCCGGCAAGCAGACCGTGACCGAGCTCAAGGGCACGTCGTACTTCTCGTCAGCCGACAGCTTCGGCATGATCCGCGGCGGCCACATCGATCTTTCCATCCTGGGCGCCATGGAAGTGGCCGAGAACGGCGACCTCGCCAACTGGATGATCCCGGGCAAGATGGTGAAGGGCATGGGCGGCGCCATGGACCTCGTGGCCGGCGTGCGCAAGGTGATCGTCACCATGGAGCACGTCTCCAAGGACGGCGCCTCGAAGCTCCTCAAGGAATGCAGCCTGCCGCTCACCGGCAAGCGCGTCGTCGACATGGTGATCTCCGAACTCGGCGTCTTCGCCATCGACAAGACGGGCGACGGCGGCGTGACGCTGGTCGAGCTCGCCGACGGCGTCACGGTCGACGAGGCCAAGGCCAAGACCAAGGCCAAGCTCTCGATCGGACCCGGCGTGAAGGAAAAGGCCGCCTGACGGTCCGGAAATGACGCGGCGCATTGCGACCGCGATCGATATCGACGCGCCGGCCGCGATGGTCTGGCGCGTGCTCGTGGACTTCCCGTCCTATCCCGAATGGAATCCGTTCATCCGCCGCATCGCCGGCGAGGCGAAGGTCGGCGCCAGGCTCGAGGTGGCCGTGCAACCGGTCAACCGCAAGCCAATGACGTTCCGACCGACGGTGCGCGTCGCCGAGCCCGATCATGAATTGCGTTGGCTCGGTCGCGTCCTGCTGCCCGGTATCTTCGACGGCGAGCATGCCTTCATCATCGAGCCGCGATCGGGCGGCTGCCATCTGCGCCATGAGGAGACGTTCAGCGGCCTGCTGGTGCCCGCCTTCGGCGCCATGCTCGGCGACACGGCACGCTCTTTTGCCGAGCTCAACGCTGCGCTGAAGCGGCGGGTCGAGGCCACCACCTGATACTTGACAGACTGTGCAAATTGTTCTCTTTTTGTTCTTCCGTTGCCACGAGAGTGGAATGGAAACCGCCGCTACCATCCTTCACGCCGACCTGGACGCTTTCTACGCCTCGGTCGAGCAGCTGCTCGATCCGTCGCTGCGCGGCAAGCCGATCGCGGTCGGCGGTGGCGTGGTGCTGGCGGCGTCCTATGAGGCCAAGGCGTTCGGCGTGAAGGGCGGCATGCCGGGACGGCGCGCACGCGAGCTCTGCCCTCAGCTCATCTTCGTCGGCGGTCACTTCAAGGAGTATTCGCGGCTCGGCGACGCCGCGATGAAAGTCCTGGACGACTTCACCCCCCTGGTCGAGCGCATCTCGATCGACGAGGCCTTCGCCGACGTCGTGGGCTGCACGCATCTCTTCGGCTCGCCGGCGGAGATCGCCCGGAAGATCCGCCAGCGCGTGAAGAGCGAGCTCGGGCTGCCGATCTCGGTCGGCGTGGCGCGCACCAAGCACCTGGCCAAGATCGCCTCGCAGGTCGCCAAGCCCGACGGGCTGGTCGTGGTCGATCCCGACAAGGAACTGGCGTTCCTGCACGGCCTGCCGGTCGACCTGATGTGGGGCGTGGGTCCGGTCACGCGCCAACGGCTGGCCGAGCGCGGCGTCACGACCATCGGCGAGCTCGCCAACACCTCGCCGCACGCGCTCGACCGCCTGCTGGGCCCGGCGGCAGGCGAGAAGCTTTTGGCGCTGGCGTGGAACCGCGATCCGCGCGAGATCCGCACGCACCATCGCGCGCAGTCAGCCGGCGCCCAGTCGGCGCTGGGCCGCAAGCCCGCCACCGCCCACGTCTATCGGCCGGCGCTCGCCCATCTTGCCGACCGCATCGGCACGCGGCTGCGCGCCAAGTCGCTGGCCGGGCGCACCGTGACGGTGCGCGTGCGCTTCGCCGACCTGCGCAGTGTCACGCGTTCGCTCACGCTCGATGCGCCGATCGCGGCGACGGCCAGCCTGACGGAGATCGCCGAGGAGCTGGTGCGCGCCGCGCTGGCGGATCACCCGCAGGAGAAGCACATCTCTCTGGTCGCGATCTCGGTGTCGCATCTGGAGAAGCATCCCAGGCTGCAGCTGGAATTCTCACTCGGTGCGAGGCACGAGGAGCGCCGTGCCGGCACGCGGCGGGGCCTGGCGCGTCATTCGGCTGACCGCGCCGTCGACCGCATCCGCGATCGCTTCGGCTGGGCGTCGATCGCCTACGGTTCGGTGGCTTTCGGGCCTTTCCGCTCCGTTCCCGACGAGTTCCGCGAGCTCGCCGAGAAGGAGTTGTGACTTCTATCGGCGCTGCCGTTCCACGGCGTAGTTGCCGTCGCCATTTCGCTCGACCTTGATCTCCCGACGCCCCTCGGGGTGGAGGGTGAGCGCCTGCAGGATCGGCTTGGCGCCCTCCTCGCCCGACGATCGGACCTCCACCGTCATGTCCAGACCGGCCGGCAGACGCTTGAGGCTGATATGCGGCGCCAGGGCTGAGATGACTTCGGCGATGGTGTCCGCCGCGAAGCCACGCTTCTTCAACGCGCTTCCGATCGTCTCTCCCTTGCCGAGCTGTACCGCCATCTCGAATGAACCGTCATTCGCCGCACTGGCTGTGTCGGCGGGCGGCGCACTGGAAGGCATGCGAGCGCCACCGGACGGATCGAACGGCGATACCCGCTCTATCAGCGATTCCCGACTCCAGGGCGGCTCGGCAACGGCAGCATCGACCGCGCGCCGGGCCAATTCGCCATACAGATCCACGGGCACCGGCTGCGGAGCCGGCGCGGCAGTCACGGGTGGTGCGGCCTGGGACACCACAGGTGCAGCCGGTGGCTTGTCAGTCCACTGGTAGGCTGCCCAGCCGGCAGCCGCGACAAGCGCGAGACCGACGCCCAGGATGCCGAGCTTGCGACCCGCGCTGCCGGGAGCCGCCGGCGGCCGAATCTGCACGAAGGTTGGCGGTCGCGGCGGTGCATCGGAATCGCAGGAAATTGCGTCAGCCATTCTTGCATCCTCTAACCCTCAGCGTGCCAATGCTCAACGACATCGTGTTGAAATCTCTCCGCGGCAAGTCCTTCCGCAACAAGCCGGGGCGTGCAAAATAGCGCATTCATGTGGCGCCTCATTTTGCTTACCTGTTTGTGGTCGTTTGCCGCGGTCGCGCAGACTGACGACGACACGACCGTCAGGCCGGCTGCGAAGCCGAGGTTTCAGGTCGTCGATGGCAATACGGTGCGGTTCGCATCCCAGTTCGTGCGCCTCTTCGCGATCGAAGCGCCCGCTAAGGGACAGACATGCGACGATGGCCAGTGGCACCCAGCACCGCTCGCCAAGAAGGCGCTCGAGGAGTTCATCGCGGGCCGCCCGGTGACCTGCAAGCAGGTCGATGTCGACAGCCGCAACAGCCGTCCGATGGCGCAGTGCTTTGCCGGCGACGACGACCTGCAGGCGATGATGGTCTCGGCAGGCTGGGCGTGGGCGGTCGGGCCGTATCGCGATCGATACGCCCCTGAAGAACTCGAGGCGGCGGTCCGCAAAGCGGGCGTGCACGGCCATCGCTGCATTCCGCCGTCGGAGAAACGCGCGCAGCCGCGCGACCGAAACGGCCAGTAGAGCGCGCTCAATCGTTGCTTCACGGCATTGTTCTTGCGTCGGTGAAGCTCTTTCACAGGAGCCTCCTCTGAGCAACGCAAGCCGGCCCAAAGTGGCCTTCATCGGTACCGGCGGCACCATCTCCTCGCTGGGCGTCCATCCGCTCGAGCTGCAGGATTACGTCATCCACAACAACCGCATGCATGCGAGCGCCATCGTCGACCGCTTCCCGGTGGTGAACGAGATCGCCGAGGTGATCCCGGTCGATTTCCGCAACGTGATCAGCCCCGAAATCTACTTCCCCGAATGGCGCGACCTCGCCGTCCTCTGCCATCGCTTGGCGGCCGAGCATGCCGACCTCGCCGGCATCGTCATCGGCCATGGCACGGCGACACTGGAAGAAACCGCGTGGTTCCTGAACCTGGTCCTCAAGGTCGACATTCCGGTGGTCGTGATCGGCGCGCAGCGCCCGGCCTCCGGCCTGTCGACCGATGCGGCGATCAACCTGGTGAACGGCGTGCGCACGGCGGCCGATCCGGCGAGCCGCGGCCGCGGCGTGCTGGTGCTGCTGAACGACGAGATCCAGGCGGCGCGTGAGGTCACCAAGACCTCGAACTGGCGCATGCAGACCTTCCGGACACCCGACTTCGGCGTGCTGGGGCACGCCGACGCCGACCGCATCGCCTACTACCGCAAGCCCGAGCGGCGCCACATGCCCGATACCGAGTTCGACGTCGCCGACTTCGACGCTCTGCCGCGCGTCGATATCGCCTATGCCTATGCCGGGTCGGACGGCAGCGCGATGCGTGCCTTCATCGCCGCCGGCGCCAAGGGCCTGGTGTCGGCCGGCTTCGCGCCGGGCATGGCGCCCGCCGCCGATCTCGCGGCGATGGCCGAGGCCGTGCGCCAGGGCATCGTCGTGGTGCAAAGCTCGCGCGCCGGCTCGGGCCGCATCTATCGCAGCAAGAAGCTTGCGGACGCCGGCGTGCTGGCGGCCGACAACCTCAACCCGCAGAAGGCGCGGCTGCTGCTGGCTCTCGCGCTCACCCGCACATCGGACCCCGTGGAGGTTGCCCGCATCTTCGCGACGTACTGATACACTGCGCGGCATGAAGATCGCCGTCGCGGATCTGCAGTCGCTGGTCGAACAGGTGCTGGCGCGTCACGGCGTGGCGTCGGCGCGGGCACCGCTGCTCGCGGCCACCATCGTCGCAGCGGAGCGTGACGGCAGCCGCAGCCACGGCCTGCAGCGGCTGGCCGGATACGTCAGCAGTCTCTCGAGCGGCTGGGTCGACGGCGCGGCCGAGCCCGTGGTGCATGAAGCCGGACCGGGCCTCCTGAAGGTCGACGCGCGCAACGGTTTCGCCCAGGTAGCGCTGGCCGAGGCGGCGCCGCGACTGCGCGCCATGGCGGACCGCCAGGGCTCGGCGATCATGACGACGGCCGACGGGCATCACTTCGCGGCGCTCTGGCCCGACATCGAGCCGCTGGCGGTGGACGGCTACATCGCCCTCACCATGGTCAATACCCGCGCCAGCATGGTCGTGTGGCAGGGCACGCACAAGGTATTGGGCACCAACCCGATGGCCTTCGCCTGCCCGCGCAGATCGCGGCCGCCGGTCGTCTGGGACCAGGCATCGAGCGTGATGTCGCAAGGCGACGTGTTGCTGGCCTCGGCGGCCAGGCGCCCGCTGCCGGAAGGCGTGGGCGTCGATGGCGACGGCCAGGCCACCACCGATCCCGACGCCGTGCTGCGAGACGGCGCCCTGGTGCCGTTCGGCGGCGTCAAGGGCGGATCGCTCGCCTTCATGATCGAGGTGCTGGCGACCCTGGGCGGCGCGCGCTTCGGCTTCGAGGACCGGTCGGCAACGATCCCGGGTGCGGTGACCTCGAACGCGGGGCAGTTCCTGCTGCTGATCGACCCGCGGCGCTTCGGCGACAGCTTCCTCGACCGCATCGAGCAACTGATCGAGCAGTTGCGCGAGGCCGGGACCGGACGCCTGCCCGGCGACCTGCGCTACGAGCGCCGACGCATCGCCGAGCGTGACGGCCTGGAACTCTCGCCGGAGATGCACGACTACCTGCTGACCGCATCGATCGCCTCGACAAGGCGCTAGGACATGACGATCATTGCAGCTGCTTCCGCCAGGGAGGACCTGATGCACATCCGATTGAGCCGTCGTCGCGCGCTTCTGTTCGGTACCGCCGGTGCCGCTGCGGCAACCAGCCTGCCGGCGCTCGCCCATCACGGCTGGAACTGGGCCGAGGACCAGCAGAGCGAGCTTTCGGGCATCGTCAAGTCGGTGTCGATGGCGCCGCCGCATCCGTCGCTGCAGGTGACGGCGACCGACGGCAAGCAGTGGCTGATCGATCTCGCCAATCCCAACCAGACCGAGCGGGCGGGCTTCACCGCCGCATCGGCCAAGCCAGGCGACGCCGTCGTCGTGCTGGGCAACCGCTCGAAGGACAAGAGCCAGCTCTGGATGAAGGCGGTGCGCATCACCGTCGCCGGCAAGACCTACGATCTCTATCCCGAGCGCATCAAGACGAACTGAGCGCGCGCCAGATGACGCTCGTCGACTGGATCGGCGCCTGGCCGGGCGCCGTCCTGCTGCAGCGCTCGGGCACGATCTATCTGTTCGTCAATGCCGCGCACATCGCGAGCATCGGACTGCTGATCGGCGGCATCCTGCCGCTCGACCTGCGATTGGCTGGGCTCATTCGCGGCGTGCCGCTGGCGGTGATCGCGCCCTTCCTGGCGCGCAGCGCGGCGATCGGACTTGGCCTCGCGATCGTCACCGGGCTGTGGCTGTTCTCGGTGAAGCCGCGCGAGTATCTCGCGAACACCGCGTTCCTGTGGAAGATGGCGCTGCTCGCCCTAGCCCTCCTCAACATCGCCGTGCAGCACCGCAACCGGCATTTTCGCCTCGCCCTCGACGGCGGGACGGTCCATCCGAGCGTCCGCCTCGTCGCCGGCTGCTCGGCAATCCTCTGGCTCTCGGTGCTGGTCGCCGGCCGCTGGGTCGGCTTCCTCTAGATCAGGTGCCCGGCTTCGTTCCCGTGGCCTTCACCACCTCGGCCCAGGTCGCCATGTCCTTGGCCATGAAGTCGGCGAATTCGGCCGGAGTCATCGGCGCCGCCAAGGTCGCGCGCTCCTCGAACTGGCGCAGCACCGCGGGATCGCGCATCAAGGCCACGAGATCGGCATTCACCTTGTTGACGATCTCGTCCGGCGTCCTGGCCGGCGCCACCAGGCCGGACCAGCCGGCCGAATCGTAGCCGGGCACGGTGTCGCCGATCGGCGGCACGTTGTCGAGCAACGGCGCGCGACGCGCCGTCGTGACACCCAGCGCCTTGATGCGGCCGTCGCGGATGGCGCCGAGCGACGAGGCAGTGCTGTCCATCATCAGCTTGACGTGACCGCCCAGCAGATCGGCCATCGCCGGGCCGGAGCCCTTGTAGGGGATGTGCACGATGTCGAGCTTCGCCTGCAGCTTGAACAGCTCCATGCTGAGATGCTGCGCCGTGCCGGGACCGGCCGAGGCATAGGAATGCTTGCCCGGCTCCTTACGCGCGAGCTCGATCAGCTCGGCCACCGTGCTGGCGGGGAAGCTGGGATGGGCCACGATCACCAATGGTCCGCGGATGATGTTGGTGACCGGCTTGAAGTCGACCAGCGGCTTGTACGGCAGGTCGGGATAGAGGCTGGGATTGACGCCGAACGTGCCCGAGGTGGCGATCAGGAAGGTGTAGCCGTCGGGCGCCGCCGTCTTGCCGGCCTCGACGCCGGGAATGCCGCCGCCGCCACCCTTGTTGTCGACCACGACCTGCTGCTTCCAGACGTCGGTCAATTTCTCGGCCATCAGGCGAGCGAAGATGTCCGCCGCCTGGCCGGGCGGGAACGGCACGATGAAGCGCACAGGCTTCGACGGCCACGGCGCCTGCGCTCGCGCGCCTGTTGCGATGAAGGGCGAGGCCAAACCCAGCGCCACGGCGTGGCGCCGTGTGATCACTTTCATGTTTCCTCCCGATGTTGTCTTGGACAGGAGGCTAGCATGTCTTCTCAAAAAGAAACGGCCGGGCTGAGCCCGGCCGTCCCTGAAGTCTGAGGCTTCGGATCG
>NZ_BKAJ01000246.1 GCF_007992495.1 Reyranella soli | reverse complement strand
CTCCGTGATCAGGTCTTGACGTCGATCACGTACTGCTTGTTCTCGTTGGGGTTCTTCTTGAGGTCGCACACCGCCGACGTGTCGGAAGGCTTCTGCTGCGAGAACTTCTCGACCACCGTGAACTTCTTGTCCTTGGCTTCGCCGATATAGACGTCGAGCACGGTGTGATGCGTCTGCGGGTCGATCGTGGTCTTGCCGGCCGGCCCGTCGAACGAGGCATTGCCCTCCAGCGCCTCGATCACCTTCATGCGGTCGATCGAGCCCGCCTTCTTGACGGCGTTCGCCCACAGATACATGCCGTGATAGGTCATGGTTGCGAGCTCGGTCATGTGCGGAATGCCGTACTTGCCGTGCACGGTCTCGACGAACTTCTTGTTGGCCGGCGTGTCGATGCCTTCGAGATAGGCAAAGGCCACGATATAGCCGTTGTGCTCCTCGGGCGAGGTGATGACGATCTCGTTGCCGAAGGTCGTCGAGGCGAGCGGGATCTGCTTGTTCATGCCCGCCGCCGCCCACTGGCGATAGAACGAGATGTGCGCCGCGCCGACCAGCGCCGACATCACGAGGTCGGGCTTGGCCGCCTGGATCTTCTTGATCGTCGGCCCGAAGTCGGTGACGTCGAGCGGGAAGAAGTCGGTCTGGACGACCTCGCCGCCATTGTCCTGGGCGTATTTCTTCACCCACTTCGCGGTGATCTGGCCGTAATTGTAGTCGGCCGCGATGGTGTAGATCTTCTTGCCCCACTTCTTCTGCACATAGGGCACCAGCTTCTCGACGGTCTGCGCCGGCGTCGAGCCGGTGCAGAAGATGTTGCGGTCGCAGACACCGCCTTCGTACAGCGTGTTGTAGAAGTAGAGCGTATTGAAGCGCTTGAGCAACGGCCGAATGGCTTCTCGCGAGGCCGAGGTGATGCCGCCATGGACCACCGCGACCTTCTCCTTGGTCGCCGCCTCGGTCGCGTACTGGGTGTAGAGCTGGATGTTGGACTGCGGGTCGTAGTTGGTCAGCGCGATCTTCTTGCCGAGCACGCCGCCCGAGGCGTTGATCTCGTTGACCGCCAGGTCGAGGGTGGCGACCATCTGCTTGCCGTAGATGTCGAGCCCGCCCGAGGTGTCGTGGATGCCGGCGACCTTGATGATATCTTGGGCATGAAGATCGCGAATGATGAACGGACTGGTCACTGTCGCTGCAGTGCCGATGGCCGTAGCCTTGAGAAGCCTGCGACGATTCAAGATCATATGCGCCCCTCGTTCCTGTACGAACGTTCACGCAGCAAGAAAAATGCCAGCTGAGGCGCAAGAACGCAAGACGCGCTCGGTCCAGAAAGAGAATGACCTACGCGCGCTTCATCTTGCGTTCGCGCTGTTGCCAGGTGCGGGCAAGTCGTTGGGCGCGGTCTTCCGTCGTGGTGAAGAGATCCGGCACGCCTTCGCCGCTTGCCGCCAGCAGTTCCTCCTCGAGCACCGCATGTGGCTTGCGCTTGCCGTCGGCCAGCAGGTGCTCGATCTCGACACCGCGCTCGGCGAGGCGGCGCGACACCAGCACGGTGCGATGGCAGTCGAGCGGTTCCTTCTCGGCGCACATCAGGCAGAGCGTGGCATCGGCCGACCCGGCGATCAGCCGATCGAGCGCGGCCTTGAACTCTGGCCGCCCGGCCAACGCGTCGTAGCCGGCGCCATCCTTGGGCTTGCCGCCCAGCGCCGCGCCCTCGTAGCGATAGAGGATGCCAGCGGCCGACAGGCTCTGCGCCAGGCGCTCGCGACCGAACTGTGGGAAGCGCCGCGAGTAGGGCATGGAGCGCACATCGACCACGGCTTCGACTCCCCCGGCTTTCAGCAGGTCGACGAAGCGCTCGATCGGATGGTTGGAATGACCGATCGTCTTGATCATGCGCCTATCAAGAGATCGTCCGCGCTCGGTGTCAAATCGATCAGGCCGGCGGGCAAACCGGCATGTCGCGTAGGTACTTGTACCGTCCGTGCCCTTTGAGTTCCGCCAGGTCGTGGGGGACGAGGCCTGGGACATCGACCAGCTCGACACGCACGCCGTCGTTGCCGACCTCGACGGACAGGATGCCGAGGACGTTGTCGGCGGTGGCGTCGACCGGCTCCTGAACCAGGAAGGCCGTCGACGGTGCCCAGACATGGCGCAGGCCGTCGCGGACGACGTCGCGATGGCAATGCAAATGGCCGCTGATGACGGCCCGCACCGGTGCACCCTGCAGCCGGCGCAACAGCCGGGCGCGCGGTTCGGGATTGATCGACCTTGCCGTGACCTCTCTCTCGTCGGCTGATTGCAGGAACAAGGGCTTGTGCAGGGCGAGCAAAACCGGCCGTGCGGCCGCGCCGAGCTCGCCATCGAGCCAGGCATCCTGCTCGTCCTCCTGCGGCAGGCCCGATCCGAGAAGCTGCGCATTGATGCCGAGCACGCGCCAGCCATCGGCGTCGAAGGCGAAGCGATCGCTGCCGAATACCGACTGCCACCGCCGCAGCCGGTCTGCGTCGACGATCTGGTCGGCCGCCTGGCCGGGCGGCTCGTCGCCGACATCGTGGTTGCCGGGCAAGGCATGGACCGGCGGCTTCAACCGGCCGAGCGCCTGGCGGGCGAAGGCCACTTCGGCATCGCTGTCGGGGCCGTTGATGCAGAGATCGCCGGTCACGATCACGGCGTCGGGCGCCAGCCGGTTCACCATCTCGCACGCGCGGCACCAGTTGTCCCAGAAGAAGCCGTGCGTCGGCGACAGATGCGGATCGGAGATCACGATGATACGGGCCATGGTGGTCCTCCTGTGAACGCGTGCAGTATCCGTCGCCGGCGTGACGGTGCGATGTCGCTTGATCAAACAGACTGAGGACGATCGCCGCTGCGGGCGAATACGCCGCTGGCATGCACGATGCGCTCGCCGTCGCGCACGACGTAGCAGTTGGCGAAGGCGAGCCGGCCACCGACCTTGTGGACGTCGACATGGACTTCGATCCAGTCGCCGATCCGGGCCGAGCCGGCGAAGTCGGTCGTGATGCTGGCCGTGGTCAGCATCGGCCGCGGCTCGACACTCGATGTCGTGCGGTAGCCCAGCGAGATGTCGCACAACGTCATCAGGAGGCCGCCATGCGCGACGCCGCGGCCGTTTGCGTGATGCGGCTGGACGCGGACGCCGACCACGAACGTTCCGTCCGCCTGCTTGCGCATGAAGAACGGGCCGAGGTGGTCGAGGAACGGGCTGGTTCGAAACAGCGGCTCGAAGCCGGGTGGGGGAGTGGCGTCGACCATGGCGCGAAGCCTATCGTGGCGCGGTCAAATGCGAAAAATGAATGTTTCGAATTGAACCCTATGCACGCCGATCATGCCAGCCGGCGCACCAGATCGATGAAGCCCAGCGTCGCGGCCGAGCGCTCGTCGCCGCGGCAGGCGAGGTTGAGCGGCACGCTGATCGCCGGCCGGCCGCTCAGCGTGCGGTAGGTGACGCCCTCGAGCGGCAGGCGGCTCAGCGACGCCGGCACGATGGTGATGCCGAGCCCCGCCGCCACCAGGTTCAAGGTCGAGACGATACGCGGTGCCTCCTGGCCGACATGCGGGCTGAAGCCCGCCTCGGTGCAGGCGCTGATGATGACGTCGTAGAGCCCGCGCCCGTCGGGCCGGCGGTAGAGGATGAAGGTCTCGTGCGCGAGGTCCTTCAGGGTGAGGCGCGGCCGGCGCACCAGGCGATGGCGCGCGGGAAGGGCGGCCACCATGTCCTCCTGCAGCAGCGCATGGACGGCGAGCCCTTGTGGATCGGCGAGGCCCGAGCGGATGAAGGCGATGTCCAGCCGCTCCTCGCGCAGGCCGGCCAGAAGGTCGACCGAGCCGGTCTCCTCCAGGACGAAGGAGACGTCGGGCCGGCTGGCGCGGAACTCGCGAATGGCGCGTGCCACCAGGGGATGGAACGGGGCCGAGGTGGTGAAGCCCACGGCGATGCGGCCGACCTCGCCGCGCGCGGTACGGCGCGCCCGCGCCGCGGCGCGATCGACCTGGGCCAGCACCGCCTCGGCATCGGCCAGGAAGGAGCGGCCGGCATCGGTCAGGCTGACGCCGCGCGGATGGCGTACGAACAGGGCGGCATCGATCTCGCTTTCCAGCGCCTTGATCTGCTGGCTGAGTGGCGGCTGCTGCATGTGAAGCTTCTCCGCCGCCCGCGTGATGTGGCCCTCGCGCGCGACGGTGACGAAGTAACGGAGATGGCGCAGTTCCATTTTCTGTCGTCCTGAGCGTAGCGAAGGACCTCATCGCCGGTTGCCACGCCATGAGATCCTTCGCTGCGCTCAGGATGACAGAGGAAAAAAGTATGTAAATCCCACTTATCATATATTTGAAGTGTGCACATCGCACGCTCATGCTGGCAGCGCTTCGCTACCGGAGACGCCGCCATGACCGCCCTGCTCGCCGCCAGCCTCTCAGTCCTGATGATCTTCACCGCCCTGCTGTCCGGCGTGTTCGGCATGGCGGGCGGCCTGATCCTGATCGGCGTGCTGCTGTTCATCATGCCCTTGCCCCAGGCCATGGTGCTGCATGCGGTGACCCAGATGGCCTCCAACGGCTGGCGCGCCATCCTGTGGTGGCGCCACATCGAGTGGAGGATCGCCGCCGCCAGCATCGTCGGCAGCCTTCTCGCGGTCGGCCTGTGGTCGCTCTGGCTCTACGTGCCCGACCGGGCGGTGGCGCTGCTGCTGCTCGGCATCTCGCCTTTCATCGTGCGGGCGATCCCTGACAGCGTGCTGCCGCGCAACCTCGGCCCCGGCCAGATGCTGGGCGGCAGCGCCATCTGCATGATGCTGATGCTGGTCGCGGGCGTCACCGGCCCGCTGCTCGACACGCTCTTCCTGCGCACGACCCTGGAGCGTAAGCAGATCATCGCCACCAAGGCCGCCTGCCAGCTCTTCAGCCACAGCCTGAAGCTCGTCTACTTTGGCGCGCTGATCGACCAGGCGGGCTCGGTCGAGCCGTGGTTCCTCGCCATCGCCGTCGCCTCGTCGATGATCGGCACCTCCCTTGGCAAACTCCTGCTCGAGAAGCTCAGCGACAAGCAGTTCCGCGTCTGGTCGAACCGCATCATCACCACCATCGCGACCTACTATGTCGGCTACAGCCTGGTCCTGATGGCGCGCCTCGCCTGAACGGTCTCTTCCTCCCCACGCATCCACCCGGGGAGGCGAGTGGAGGGGTCACGAGCCATCGTTGCGGGTGCTCGTGACCCCTTCGGCTTTCATGCTCTACAATGGCCCGTGGCCATTCCGTCCAAGGTTCCTCTGGGCTTTCGCGAGCTCACCGAAGCGTCCGGTTTCGCCGCGGCCAACGGCCCGTGGTTCGAGAAGATCGACGGCGACCGCGTCATCCGCGGCTTCCTGCCCGGCCCCCAGCACGCCAATGCGCTCGGCATCGTGCATGGCGGCATGCTGGCGGCCTTCATCGATTCGGCGATGGGTACGGCGGTGCTGCACACGCTGAACCGCAGAGCGGTGACGGTGCGCATGTCGCTCGACTATCTCGGGCCCGGCCGTGTCGGCGACTGGCTGCAGGCCGAGGGCGAGGTCGTCGGCCACGACGAGCATATGGCGCAGGTGAGGGGCCGTCTCTATGGTCCGCGCCACGAGGTGCTGGCGGGGCTGGGCGTGTTCTCGCTGCTCAGCCGCCACCGCAAGCTTACGCGCAGGGGTTAGACTTGCTTCAGGATGATCCGCCCGACGGTTTTTTGCGCATCGATTTCGACCGCGACCGGCCCGAGACCACCTTCAACAGCCATATCGGCACGCTCTACGCCAAGCGCGGCGCCAAGGGCACGCGCGATGAGTTCGTGCTGGGTTTCCGCGTGCACCAGCACATGTGCAATCCGGCGGGCGGCCTGCATGGCGGCATGATGATGACGGTGGCCGACCTGGTGGGCACGATGGGCGGCGGCACGCTGGTCGGTCTGCGCAAGTTCCTGCCCACGGTCAGCATGACCTTCGACTTCGTGGCGCCGGCCAGGGTCGGCGACTGGGTCGAGGGCCGCGCCGAGGTCGTGCGCCAGACGCGCTCGCTCCTCTTCACCAACATCTACCTGACGGTGGGCGACGAGAAGTTTCTGCGCGCCTCGCAGATCGCCAAGATCCCGTCGGGCGAGGGCCTGTCCTTCGGCAAGGCTCGCCTCGATCGCAGCGCCGCTGGCGCCGCGGCGCCATCGCGCTAGCATCGATGTCGGCCGAAGGCGCTGCCCGGCTGCCCGCCCTGCTGCCGCGCGGGCCGGGCCATCAATTCGTGGTTTACGGCGATTCCTGCTCGGGCATCGCCGGTGCCCTGCATGAAAAGACCTTCGCGTCGGTCAACGCCGTCGTGCAGCGCCTCGAGCCGCCGCCGGAGTTCATCGCCTTCCTGGGCGACGAGGTCGCGGGCTATGCGGTCGACCGCAGCGAGCTCGAGGCGCAGTGGCGCCATTGGCTGCAGCACGAGATGGCCTGGCTCGATCGCCAGGCGATCCCGCTCTGGAACACGACCAGCAACCACACGACCTACGACGAGATGAGCGAGGCGACGTTCAGCACGATGCTCGCCCATCTGCCGCGCAATGGGCCGCCTGGACAGGAGGGCCTGTCCTACTTCGTGCGGCGCGGCGACCTGCTGATGGTCTTCGTCCATACGATGTGGACGGGCCTGGGCGGCGAAGGCCATGTCGAGACGACGTGGCTCAGCGAGGTCCTGCAGCGTCACGCCGACGCGCGCCACAAGCTGGTGCTTGGCCATCACCCGGTGTTCCCGATCAACGGCTTCTCGGGCGCCTACCAGCGCGAGATCGGCCCCGAGCATGCGGGCGCGTTCTGGGACGTGCTCGTCGAGGCCGGCGTGCTGGCCTATCTCTGCAGCCACATCCTCGCCTTCGACGTGCAGGTCCATCGCGGCGTGCTGCAGGTCTGCACCGCCGGCGCCGGAACGGCGCATCGCATGCCCGAAGGCGTGGAGTATCTGCATTGTGTCCAGGGCGCGCTCGACGGCGAGGGCCTGCGCTATCAGGTGCTGGATACCGACTGCCGGGTCCGCGAGCGCCTGTCGTGGCCGTTGCGGTTGGCCGATGTCTCCCAGTGGCGCGCGCTGCCGGCCGGCGTCAGCGAGGCGGCCCTCGCGGGCGGCCCCTACGATGATCGCCTTGTCGGCCTCAGCTTCACGGGCCGAGCGGCGGCGGCCGGCGATGGCTCGGCGCAGACGCTGCTGTCGGCTTTTCGGCCGGATCTGCAGATGCCGCTCTGGATTGGCCTGCGCGGCATCGACCAGCGGTTGACGGTGATCGTCGGTTTTCAGGCGCGTCGCAGCCCGCATTACTGGTACGGGCCGGCCGTCGCGGCGGGTTCGCCATTCGACCTTCAGCTGGTCGTTCACACGGGCATGGGCCCCGGCGGCTTCCTCTACCGCGGCGAGGGCGAGGCGAGCTGGTCATCGCTCACCGGCGCGTCGGCCTGGGGCGCGGAGCGCCTCGACTGGCCGGAGCGCTGGTCCGTCGGCCATGCTGCGCGCGGTCCCGTCGATCAACCCTTCAGGGGAACGAACCTCTCAGTATCGGCACTGGTCCAACGATGATGCGCGACATCCAACGCGACGAGCTCGAACCGCTGGCGACCGGCGCCTGGATCCTGGGCGCCGGCGGCGGCGGCAACCCCTACCTCTCCTACGTCAATCTCCTCGCCCTGTACGACGGCGGCGCACGCGTCTCGCTGATGGATCCCAAGGACCTTGCCGACGACGATCTCGTCGCCATGGTTGCCGGCATCGGCGCGCCCCTGGTGGGACAGGAGCGCTTGCCCGATCCCAAGGTCGTCGCCCGGCCGCTGCTCGCGCTGCAGGATCATCTCAAGCGTCCGTTCCGCGCCGTCATGTCGGGCGAGATCGGCGGCGCCAACGGACTGCGCGCGCTCATTGCCGGCGCCGTGACCGGCCTGCCGGCGGTCGATGCCGATTCGATGGGTCGCGCCTTTCCCGAAGGCCAGATGACGAGCTTCGCCATCGCCGGCCTACCCATGCTCACCACCGTGCTGTCCGACGTGCGCGGCATCGAGGTGATCATCAAGCGCGCCGCCGATGCCAAATGGATGGAGCGGCTGAGCCGCAAGGCCTGCGCCGAGATGGGGTCGGTCGCCTCGGCCTGCCGCGCGCCGCGCACCGGCCGCGAAGTCAAGGATCACGGCATCCTCTACAGCACCAGCAAGGCGATCCGCATCGGCCGCGTCGTCGGCGAGGCGCGCCGCCGTCGCGAGGACGCCGTTGCCGCCCTCATCGAGGCCGAGCGGGGCATCCTGCTGTTCAAGGGCAAGGTGCAGGATGTCGAGCGACGCACGACGGAAGGCTTCTTGCGCGGCACCGCCCGCCTGGCCGGCCTCGACGGCGATCGCGGCGCGATGCTCGAGCTCGACTTCCAGAACGAATACGCCGCGGCCTGGCGCGATGGCGAGGTCGTGGCCACCACGCCCGACATCATCTGCACCATGGACAGTGAATCGGGCGAGGCCGTCGGCACCGAGATGCTGCGCTACGGCCAGCGCATCAGCGTCATTGCCTTGCCGGCGCCGGAACTGTTCCTGACGCCGAGAGGCCTCGCGACGGTGGGCCCGCGCGCATTTGGCTACGACTTTGACTACAGGCCGGCTTTCACCGGCTAGATTAGTCGCGCTTCTGCAGCGGCATGCCTTGAATGGCCTTCGTCATGTCGTAAGGCTCTTCGACCAGGGTCTCGGCGCTCCACATGCTGCGTTCGGCTTCGAAAAAGTTGCCGAGATAGACGTGGATGGCCGCGCTGATCTTGCAGAGGGGATTGACGACGGAGTGGACAACGTCGTGACCCAGGATCGTTACGTCGCCCACGCCCAGCGCCTCGCCACCGGCTGTCTCGATCTGGAACTTCGTGGGGTTGGCGACACGGCGCCAGAAAAAATTGTCCTCACGTCCGGTGTACATACCGATCAGCGCCGGCATGGCATGATCGTGCGGCAGGGTGATCTGCCGCGGCGCCCATAGGAGATTCACCACCGTCAGGTCGGGAGATTTGTGCAGCACCTGGACGCCGGCCTTCTCCGGCTCGCCGATCACGCGCATCAAAGCGGCAGGATCGGAGACGGCACGAGCCACGACATCCTTCATAGGCTGCCGCGACCGCTCGGGTAGCGTTGCTCTGAGATCGACGATGAATTGGTCCAGGTCGAACATGATTGGGAAGTTATCAAGCAAACGTTGCGCCAAAATGACTTCCCATCGCCCGACGTTCTGAATCGGTCAGCCGCGCCGACGCCGAAGCTGTTCCTGACGCCCAAGGGTCCGGCAGTCGTCGGCCCGCGCGCCATCGGCCACGATTTCGGGGATCTCACCCTGAGGAGAAGCGTCACGCCGTCTCGCCACGCCTCGACATTTGACATCGCCCAAGCACCACATTGCCGTTACGGGACGCAAACACGGGGAGATATGCCCATGCTTTAAGCGTACCTGCGCGGCCGTCATGACTGCGATCCTGGTTTCGGCGGCGAGGACCAGCCACGCCCGAGCCACGCGCTACAAAGGCAATTGGGAGGTATCAGCCCGTCGCTGCCTTTGCCGGATCGCGTTTCTGCAGCGCCATGCCCTGCACAACTTTCTTCATGTCGTAAGGCTCTTCGACCAGGGTCTCGGCGTCCCACATGCTGCGCTCGATCTCGAGGAAGTTTCCGAGATAGACGTGGATCGCCGCACTGATCTTGCCGAGCGGATTGACGACAGAATGGACGATGTCGTGGCCCAGCAGCGTGACGTCGCCTGTACCCAGCGCCTCGCCGCCGGCCGCCTCGATCTGGAATTTCACAGGGTTGGCGACGCGGCGCCAGAAGATGTTGTCCTCGCGTCCCGTGTACATGCCGATCACCGCTGGCATGCGATGGTCATGTGGCAGGGCGATCTGCCGGGGCGCCCATAGCAGGTTCAGCACCGTGAGCTCGGGCGACTTGTGCAGCACCTGCACCCCGGCGTTCTCGGGCTGGCCGATCGCGCGCATCAGCGCGGCGGGATCGGAGACGGCGCGGGCCACGACGTCCTTCATGGGCTGCCGGGACCGCTCGGGAAGCGTGGCGCGAAGGTCGACGATGAACTGGTCGAGGTCGAACATGACCCCGATCCTACCTCAGGGAAGCGCCGCACCGAAATGGCTGCCCATCGCCCGACGTCCTGAATCGGTCAGCCGTACGGTGCGACTGCGGCGAAGCTTCTCGGCCCAGCCGCGGCGAAAAAAGGTGTCGGCGATGGCGGCCCCCAGCGCGCCGGAGATGTGCGGCCGCCGCTCGCTCCAGTCCAGGCACTGGCGCGCGAAGTGGCGGCTGCCGGCACGGC
>NZ_BKAJ01000245.1 GCF_007992495.1 Reyranella soli | reverse complement strand
CCCTCCTGTATCCTCCCCCGAAGACGGGGGAGGACGCATGAAATCTGTCCGCCCTAGACCCGGCGCACGGGCGGGTCCAAACTCAAAGCAATGATAAGGGAGCCGTCATGAAACTCTGGACTGGACTGTTCGTCTCGTTGCTTGCCGCCGGGGCGCTGGCCGCTCCCGCCGTAGCCCAGAACGCCGCCAAGCCCGCCATCGTCTATTCGACCGGCGGCAAGTTCGACAAATCCTTCAACGAGGGCGTGAGTCAGGGGGCGCAGCGCTTCAACAAGGAAACCGGCATCGCCATCGCCGAGTTCGAGCCCAACAACGAAACGCAATTCGAGCAGGCCCATCGGCGTTTTGCCCAGAGGGGGCAGGACCCGATCGTCGCCGTCGGCTTCTCGCAGGCCGTGGCGCTCGAGAAGGTCGCCAAGGAATTCCCCAACGTGCACTTCACCATCATCGACATGGTGGTGCCGCTGCCCAACGTGCAGTCCGTGACCTTCAAGGAGCATGAAGGCTCCTTCCTGGTCGGCGTGCTGGCAGCGCTGGCGTCGAAGAGCGGCAAGGTCGGTTTCGTCGGCGGCATGGACATCCCGCTGATCCGCCGGTTCCAGTGCGGCTTCGAGCAGGGCATCAAGTACGCCAATCCCAAGGCCGAGCTGATCGCCAACATGACCGGCACCACACCAGCCGCCTGGAACGATCCGGGCCGCGGCGCCGAGCTCGCCAAGGGCCAGTTCGATCGCGGCGTCGACGTCGTCTATGCCGCGGCCGGCTCGACCGGCATCGGCGTCCTGCAGGCCGCCAAGGACCGCGGCAAGCTTGCGATCGGCGTCGATTCCAACCAGAACCACCTGCATCCCGGCACCATGTTGACCTCGATGATCAAGCGGGTCGATCTCGCCGCCTACAACAGCTTCAAGGCGGCCAACGACAAGAGCTGGAAGGGCGGCATCGCGGCGCTCGGCCTGAAGGAGGGCGGCGTCGACTGGGCCCTCGACAAGGACAACGAGAAGCTGGTGACGCCGGAGATGAAGGCCAAGGTCGACGCGGCCAAGGCCGACATCATCTCGGGCAAGATCACGGTCCACGACTACATGAGCAACAACGCCTGCAAGTGATGCAGGCGGCCGATTGCGCTTGCCCCGTCGAAAACTATGGTTATAATGCTGTTATAGCCATGGCAAACACTCGTCATCCTGACCGGAGCCTCGCGCAGCGAGGCGCAGTGGAGGGACCTGTTTTGTTGCTGCATCGGCAAAAACAGGTCCCTCGACTACGCCGCCCTTCGGGCGGCTCCGCTCGGGATGACGGGAGGGCCTACAATCGGTTGGGGGTCGGCACTGACTCGCAACACCAGGGTCTCTGTCGGAAACGCCGGAAATACCGGAAACTCCTACCGTCGGTTGCATGATGGCGGTCCCGGCGATCGAGCTCTCCGGCATCCAGAAGTCGTTCGGCAGCGTGCATGCCGTGCGCGGCGTGTCGCTCGCCATCGCCAAGGGCGCCATCACCGGCATCGTCGGCGAGAACGGCGCCGGCAAGTCGACCTTGATGAGCATCCTCTACGGGCTCTATCGTGCCGATGCCGGCGAGGTCCGCATCGACGGCCAGCCCATGCGCATGGACAATCCGCACGACGCGATCGCCCACGGCATCGGCATGGTCCACCAGCACTTCATGCTGGTCGACACCTTCACGGTGCTCGAGAACCTGGTGCTGGGAGCGGAGGGCGGGCCTTTGCTGGCGGGCGGCCTCGCCGCGGCGCGCGCCGAGCTCGAGCGGTTGGCCCGCGAGTATGGGCTCTCCGTCAATCCCGATGCGAAGATCGCCGACCTGTCGGTCGGCGAGCAGCAGCGCGTGGAAATCCTGAAGGTGCTGTTCCGCGGCGCCAAGATCCTGATCCTGGACGAGCCCAGCGCCGTGCTGACGCCGCAGGAGACCGACCAGCTCTTCCGCATCCTGGCGACGCTGAAGGAGCGCGGCGTCACCATCGTGCTGATCACTCACAAGCTGCGCGAGATCATGGCGGCGACCGACCACGTCTACGTCATGCGCCAGGGCCAGATCGTCGCTGACCGCCGAACGGCGGAGACCAATCCCGAGGAGCTGGCCGAGCTGATGGTTGGCCGCAAGGTGCGGCTTCAGCTCGACAAGGCCGCGCCGAAGTCGGGTGAGGTGCTGTTGTCGGCCGAGAAACTGTCGCTGGTCGATCATCGTGGCGTGCGTCTGCTCGACAATATCGATCTGGAACTGCGCGCCGGCGAGATCGTCGGCATCGCCGGCGTCTCGGGTAACGGCCAGACCGAGCTTTTGCAGGTCCTGTCGGGCATCCGGCGGCCGACGGGTGGCAAGCTCACTGTGCGCGGCCGGGTGATCGATGCCCACCATCCCAGCGATCCCGCCGAGATGCGCACGCTCGGTTTGGCGCACGTGCCTGAGGATCGCCTGCGCCAGGGCATGGTCGCGGCCTTCCACGCCTGGGAGACGTCGATCCTGGGTTACCAGGCCCAGCCGCCGTTCTGCCGCAACTACCTGCTCGATGGCCCGGCCGTCGGCCGCCACTGCGCCACGTTGATGGACCGCTTCGACGTGCGGCCGCGCGCGCCGGCGCTGCGCTCGTCGAACTTCTCCGGCGGCAACCAGCAGAAGCTGGTGCTGGCGCGCGAGATGGCGCAAGAACCCAAGGTGCTGCTGGTCGGCCAGCCGACGCGCGGCGTCGATATCGGCGCCATAGAATTCATCCATCGCGAGCTGGTGAAGAGCCGGGACCAGGGCTGCGCGGTGCTGGTGGTGTCCGTCGAGCTCGACGAGATCCTGTCGCTGGCCGACCGCATCGTCGTGATGTTCGCCGGCCGCATTACCGGCGAGGTGCCGGCCGGTCGCGCCGACGAACGCACGCTCGGCCTGATGATGGCCGGGGCGCACGCGTGAACGGCCGGCGGCCTCTGCCTGCGTGGGCCGAGATCGCGGTATTGCCGCTGGTCAACATCGCGCTCGCCTTCATCACCGTCGGCATCATCGTCCGCATCATCGGCGTCGATCCGTTGCATGCACTTCAGTTCCTGGTGGTGGGCGCGATCGGCTCGTCGGAATCGATCGGCTACACGCTCTACTACACGACCAATTTCATCTTCACCGGGCTTGCCGTGGCCGTCGCCTTTCATGCCGGCCTGTTCAATATCGGCGGCGAGGGACAGGCCTATATCGGCGGGCTGGGTTGCGGGCTGGCGATCCTGGCCTTCGACCGCTACCTGCCGGCGCCGTTGATGATCCCCTTGGCGATCCTGGCCGCCGCCCTGTTCGGCGCGGCATGGGCGGCGGTGCCGGCCTGGCTGCAAGCCTGGCGCGGCAGCCACATCGTCATCACCACGATCATGTTCAACTTCCTGGCGGCCGCGCTGATGGTCTATCTGATGGTGAACGTGCTGATCGCGCCCGGCTCGATGACGCCGCAGAGCCGCAATTTCGCGGCCTCGGGCAAGCTGCCGTCGATGCACGATACGCTGGCTGCCATCGGCATCCAGGTGGCGCCCTCGGCGCTCAACCTGTCGATCGTGCTGGCCGTGCTGTGCTGCATTGGAGTCTGGGTGTTCCTGTGGCACACGCCCTGGGGCTACGCGCTGCGCACCATGGGCCACAATCCCGAGGCGGCGGTCTATGGCGGCACCAACCTCCGGCACATGACCATGCTTGCCATGTGCATCTCGGGCGGCCTGGCGGGCTTCGTCGGCGTCAACGAGCTGATGGGCGTGCACCAGCGTATCGTGCTGGACTTCCCGGCGGGCTACGGCTTTGCCGGCATTGCCGTCGCCCTGATGGGCCGCAGCCATCCTGTGGGCATCGTGCTGGCGGCCCTGCTGTTCGGTGCCCTGCAGCAGGGCGGCGCCGAGCTCGCCTTCGAGATCCCGACCATCACGCGCGAGATGGTGGTGGTGATCCAGGGCCTGATCATCCTGTTCTCCGGCGCGCTGGTGAACATGCCGCGGCCCTGGCTGCAGCGGTTGTTCACGCTTCGAGGCTCGTGATGAACCCCATCGTCATCCTGAGCGCAGCGAAGGATCTCATGCCCTGGCAAGCGGCGATGAGGTCCTTCGCTGCGCTCAGGACGACAGAGAAGCGTTAGATGGACGATCTCGTTTCCCTGGTCTTCCTGACGCTGGCCGCGACCCTGCGCGTCGCCACGCCGCTGGTGCTGTGCGCCATGGGCGGGCTGTTCTCGGAGAAGAGCGGCATCATCGACGTCGGCCTCGAAGGCAAGATGCTGATGGCGGCGTTCTTCGCCGCTGCCACCTCCGCGGTCACCGGCTCGGCGTGGGCCGGAGTCGCCGCCGCCATCGTCGCAGCCGAGGTGATGGCGCTGCTGCACGGCTTTGCCTGCATCACCCATCGCGGCAACCAGGTGGTGAGCGGTGTCGCCATCAACATCATCGCCGCGGGCCTCACCGTCGTGTGGGGCACGGCCTGGTTCAACCGCGGCGGCCAGACGCCGCCGCTGGTCGAGGACCAGCGCCTGCTGCCGCTGCTGCTGCCCAATGCCGGCGACAACATCCTGGTCTATGCCGCGCTGCTGTCAGTGCCGCTGACCTGGTGGATCATCGAGCGCACGCGCTTTGGCCTCAGGCTGCGCGCCGTCGGCGAGATGCCGCTTGCCGTCGACACGGCCGGCATCTCGGTGCCGTGGCTGCGCTATCGCGCGGTGCTGCTGTGCGGGCTGTTCGCCGGGCTGGCCGGCGCCTACCTCTCGATCGCGCAGAATGCCGGCTTCAGCCGCGACATGACCGCGGGCCAGGGTTTCATCGCGCTCGCCGCCATCATCTTCGGCAAGTGGCGGCCGTTCCCGGCCTTCGGCGCCTGCCTGATCTTCGGCCTGCTCGACGCCATCGCCATCCGCCTGCAGGGCGTGAGGGTGCCGGGCGTCGGCGAAGTTCCCGTGCAATTGATCCAGGCCTTGCCCTATCTTCTCACGGTATTCCTGCTGGCCGGCTTCATCGGACGCGCTGTTGCGCCGCGCGCCGCCGGCGTACCTTACCAAAAGGAACATTGATGGACGATCTGCTCCACCTCGCGCGCCGCATGATGCTGCGCGCCCATGCGCCCTATTCGAAGTTCCATGTCGGCGCGGCGGTACGCGCCGAGGATGGTTCGATCCATGGCGGCTGCAACGTCGAGAACGCGGCCTATCCGCAGGGCACCTGTGCCGAGGCGGGCGCAATCGCCGCCATGGTCGCGGCCGGCGGCAAGCGCATCCTGGAATGCGTGGTCATCGGACCAGGGCCGGGAGTCATTACGCCGTGCGGGGGCTGCCGCCAGAAGCTGCGCGAGTTCGCCAGCGATGATCTACCGGTGCATCTCTGCGGCCCCGATGGACTCCATCGCACCGTGACCCTGGGCCACCTGCTCCCGATGTCCTTCGGTCCGCACCATCTGGAAAAGCGATGACTGACGCCATCGAAGCGAGGGCGCCGGGCTTCAAGCCGAAGGTCGCGGTGATCCTGGGCTCGGGCCTGGGCGGCTTCGCCGAGGAGGTGAACGAGGTCGCGACCATCCCTTACGGCGAACTGCCGGGCTTTCCGGTGACCACGGTGGGCAGCCATGCCGGCCGCCTGGTGCTGGGCCATGTCGGGCCCACACCTGTCGCCGTCCTGCAGGGCCGCGCCCACTACTATGAGCGCGGTAAGGCCGACGAGATGCGCGGCGCCATCCGCGCGGTGGCCGATCTCGGCTGCGAGACCCTGCTGCAGACCAACGCCGCCGGCAGCCTCCGGCTCGACATGCCGCCGGGCTCGGTGATGGCGATCAGCGACCACATCAACTTCGCCGGCGTCAATCCCCTGTTCGGCATCGGTCCGGGCGAGAACAGCCGCTTCGTCGACATGGTCGATGCCTATGACCCGGCGCTCTTGAAAAAGCTTCTGGCGGCGGCGCACACAGCCAATGTCCGCTGCCACGACGGCGTCTATATCTTCTTCAGCGGGCCGAGCTTCGAGACCCCGGCCGAGATCCGCGCCGCCCGCGTGCTGGGCGCCGATGCCGTCGGCATGTCGACGGCGCCCGAGACCATCCTGGCCCGCCATGCCGGGCTCAAGGTCGTGGCGCTGTCGCTGATGACCAACTACGCTGCCGGCCTGGTGCCCGGCGCCCTCGGCCACGAGCAGACACTCGCCGTTGCGAGTGCGGCGTCAGGCGATGTGCGACGCCTGTTGCGCGTATTCCTGGAGACCTACGGATGATGCGCTTGCTTTGCTGCCTGTCGCTCCTGGCGACGCTGATGCTGCCCGGTCACGCCGCCTGGGCGGCCCTCGATCCGGAAGACCAGAAGCTCATCGACGAGGCGAGCTGCGAGGAGATCCGGCGCGAGTACCGCAATTACGCGGCGGCCGAGCGCGAGGTCGAGGCCGAGATCCGCGTCGACATCGCCGAGGGGGCGAGGAAAAAGGGCTGTCGCCTGTAGTCAGAGTTCGTATCGATGTTGCCGCAGGAAATCATTCGCAAGAAGCGTGACGGCCATGAGCTGTCAGCCGACGAGATCGCCTTCATCGCCCGCGGCATCCATGACGGCAGCCTGAGCGAGGGCCAGGTCGCGGCCTTCGCCATGGCGGTGTTCTTCCGCGGCATGACGACGGCCGAGCAGGTGGCGCTGACCGTGGGCATGACGAACTCGGGCACGACGCTGGAATGGCAGAGCCTGTCCCTACCAGGCCCGGTGATCGACAAGCATTCCAGCGGCGGCGTCGGCGACAAGGTGAGCCTCATGCTGGCGCCCATCGTCGCGGCCTGCGGCGCCTTCGTGCCCATGATCTCGGGCCGCGGGCTCGGACATACCGGCGGCACGCTCGACAAGCTCTCGGCCATCTCCGGCTACGAGACCCAGCCCGACCTCGCGACTTTCCGCAAGGTCGTGCGCGAGGCCGGCTGTGCGGTGATCGGCCAGACCGACGACCTGGCGCCGGCCGACCGGCGGCTCTACGCCACGCGCGATGTGACGGGGACGGTCGAGTCCATTCCGCTGATCGTGAGCTCGATCCTGTCGAAGAAGGTGGCGGAAGGGCTCGACGGGCTGGTGATGGACGTGAAGTGCGGCTCGGGCGCGTTCTGCGATACCGAGGCGATGGCGCGCGATCTGGCCCAGAGCCTCGTCACCGTCGCCAACCAGGCCGGCCTGCCGACCATCGCGCTGATCACCGACATGGATCGCGTGCTCGGCCGCAATGTTGGCAACGCCCTCGAGGTCGTCGAGGCCGTGAAGTACCTGAAGGGCGAAGGCACGCGTGAGCCGCGCCTGCATGAGGTGACGATGGCGCTGGCCGGCGAGATGGTGGCGCTGGGCGGCCTGGCGCGCGATGCCGCCGCGGGCCGGGCGAGGGCCGAGGCGGCGCTGGCCGACGGCCGTGCCGCCGAGGTGTTTGCCAGGATGGTTGCGGCGCTGGGCGGTCCGGACGATCTGCTGGAGCATACGCCGCGTTATCTCGCGCATGCGCCGGTGATCAAGCCCTGCAACGCCGAGCGGTCGGGATACGTCGCCGGCATGGATGCGCGCCAGGTCGGCATCGCCGTGGTGGCGCTGGGAGGGGGCCGCTCCCACGCCGACGACGCCATCGATCCCTCGGTCGGCCTCACCGATGTCATCGACGTCGGCACCGCCGTTCGCGCCGGCAGCCTGTTGTGTGCCGTCCATGCCGCGAGCGACGCCGACGCCGACCAGGCGATCGAGATCCTGCAGCGGGCGATCCGCATCGAGGACAAGGAGCCACCGGCGCGGCCGACGATCATGCATCGGATCGGCCGATGAGCCTCGACCTCGCCGCCTACGATCGCGACGGCTTCTTGGTGCTGAGGGACTTCCTGCCGGCGGCCGATTGCGACGCCCTGCAGGCGCGCGCGGCCGCGCTCGTGGCGGCCTTCGACCCGGGACCCGTCCGCACGGTGTTCTCCACGCGCGACCAGGGCCACGCGCGCGACCGCTACTTCCGCGAATCGGGCGGCGCCATCCGCTTCTTCTTCGAGGAGGAGGCGACCGACCAGCCGGTGGCGCTCGCCCTGAACAAGATCGGCCACGCGCTGCACGATCTCGATCCCGTCTTCGATCGCATCTCGCGCCAGCCGCGCCTGGCCGAGCTCGCTCGGGAGTTGGGCTTCCGGCAGCCGCTGCTGCTGCAGTCGATGTACCTCTTCAAGCAGCCGCATATCGGTGGCGAGGTCGGCTGGCACCAGGATGCGACGTATCTCCATACCCGGCCCTCGACCGTGACGGGCTTCTGGATCGCTCTCGACGACGCCGACCGCGACAATGGCTGCCTGATGGCGCTGCCGGGCGGCCATCGCGGGCCGTTGCGCCGGCGCTTCTATCGCGCCGGCGAAGCCATGGTGACCGACACGCTCGATGCCACGCCCTGGCCCGACACACGGCCGGCGGCGCTCGAGGCATCGCGCGGCACGCTGGTGGTGCTGCACGGCCTGCTGCCGCATGCCAGCGCGCCCAACCGGTCGGGCCGGCCGCGCCATGCCTATGCCTTGCACCTGATCGACGGCTGTGCCGAGTATGTGTCCGACAACTGGCTGCAGAGGCCGGATTTGCCATTGCGAGGGTTTTCTTGATTCCCAAGGCGGAGCTGCACTGTCATCTCGAAGGCTCGATTCCGCCTGCGCTGGCGCGCGAACTGGCGGCGCGCAACGGCCTGGAGCTGCCGCCCGGCCTGATGGGCGCCGACGGCTTCTATGTCTGGAACGACTTTCTGAGCTTCCTCGACGCCTATGATCTCGTGTGCACGACGATGCGCCAGCCGCGCGACTTCGGCGACGTGATCTATGCCTACTTGGCCGGGGCGGCGCGCGAGGGCGCGAAGTACGTGGAGATGTTCTGCTCGCCCGAGCGGCCGGCGGCGCTCGGCATCTCCTACGGCGCTTGGCTCGACTCCCTGGAGCAGGGCATCGACCGCGCACGGCGCGACTTCGGCATCGAGGGCCGCATCGTCGTGATCTGCATCCGCCATTACGGGGCCGACAGGGCGCTCAGCATGGTGCGCACCATGGTGGCTGAGCCGCATCGCTACGTCGTGGGCTTCGGCATGGGTGGCGACGAGTCGAAGTACATGCCGGTCGACTTCGCGCCCGCCTTCCGGCTGGCCCACGACAAGGGTTATGGCTGCACCGTCCATGCCGGCGAGGTGATGGGACCGGAAAGCGTGTGGGCAGCCATCCGCGACCTGCCGGTGACGCGCATCGGCCACGGCGTGCGCTCGGCCGACGATCCCCGGCTGATGGAGGAGCTGGCGCGGCGCGGCACCGTGCTGGAGGTCTGCCCCGGCAGCAACGTTGCGCTCGGCCTGTACCCCAGCCGTGCCGCCCATCCCCTGCACCGGTTGATCGCCGCTGGCGTTCGCGTCACCCTCAGCTCGGACGACCCACCCTTCTTCCACACCACGTTGGGCACGGAGTACGACAAGGCGGGACTGGGGGACGCCGAACTGCGGGGCATAACGCGGACGGCGATCGAGGCGTCGTTCGCCGACGAGGCGACCAAACAGAGGCTGTTGAGGGAGATCGGACCATGATCGCAAGGAAGATTCTGGCGGCGGGGGCCGCGCTCGCCATGCTGTCGTCGAACGTGGCGCAGGCCCAGGAGGTGGCGCCCAACGACCTGCTGCTGGCGACGCTGTGGACGCAGCGTTCGGTCGAGTACAAGGCCAACGCGCTCACCGTGTTCGCGCTGGCGCAGATCCGGCTCGACCAGGCACTGGCCGACAAGAGCTGGACGGCGGCACCCGGCGAGCAGAAGGGCGACTTCGCGAGCCTTCCGCCCGCCGTCATCCTCGACGTCGACGAGACGGTCCTCGACAACTCGCTCTATCAGGCGTGGATGATGAGGACCAACGCGACCTTCAGCACCAAGACCTGGAACCAGTTCTGCGCCGACCAGGTGTCGCGTGCCATCCCGGGTGCCGTCGAGTTCACCAAGTACGCCGATTCCAAGGGCGTGAAGGTGTTCTACATCACCAACCGCGATGCCTCGACCGAGAAGGACACGCGCGAGAACATGGCGAAGCTCGGCTTCCCCATGGGCGGCAATGTCGACACCTTCCTGATGCAGGGCGAGCAGAAGGAATGGGGCAGCGCCAAGAGCTCACGCCGCGCCGTGGTGACCAAGGACTACCGCGTGCTGCTGAACCTCGGCGACAATTTCGGCGACTTCGACGACCGCTATCGCACCGGCGAGGCCGACCGGCTGAAGGCCTACCAGGAAGACATGGCCTACTGGGGCAAGCAGTGGTTGATGCTGCCCAACCCGACCTACGGTTCGTTCGACAGCGCGACCTACGGCCACGACTTCAAGAAGCCGGTCGCCGAGCAGCGCAAGGCCAAGTGGGACGTGATCGAGACCTGGGTCGGCCCGAAGTGATCGCTGGGGGCGCGCCACTCCAGTGGCGCGTCATGGTCTTCCGGAG